>DATDAV010000199.1:0-7952 GCA_036525235.1 Chryseolinea sp.
TCGTACCTCCTCCAAGCTGAGGCCCACTTCCTCTATTTCCTTGATTACTTGATGCTTAAAAGCCTCGCTGTACCGAATTACAATCTTTTTGTTCTTTTGCATAGTTGACTTCATTGTGTCAACTTTTTTCAGGACGGGTCAAGCTTACTGACTACTGACTACTGACTACTGGCTACTTGTCGCCGAACTTCTGGTTCTGAATTAAAATTTTAAGAGTACCGTAACGCCCGACGTTCGTCCAATAAGGGCGTTTTGCTCTACAGAGGGCTGCCAGGAGACCTTCAGGGCGGGATTGAGGTCGAATTCTTTTAAGTGGGCGTCGACCAGGGCATCGACCATTTGGAGGATGTAGACGCCTCCGGTGATGACGATCATGAAGTCGCGCTGCCGGCGGTATTGGTCCACCGCGTTGCGATAGGTGGACGTGGTGTGGGTGTCGCCGGGGCGGATGTCGCTGTCGCCGTCGAGGTCCATGTTGAGGTTGATGTACAGTTCGTTCTTGTATTTGATATAGCCGGTTTGGTAGAAGTTGATGGCGTAGCCCAGGGCAATGAAGCCGCCGTAGACCAGGGGAAGTTTCCAGTATTTCTTGTTGTAGATCTGTCCGAGGCCGGGGACAACCGCGGCATAAAGGATGGCTTTGCGTGGGTTGTAGCGGGTGGCGTAGGACTTCAGCAGTACGGTATCCTGGCTTTCGACGATAAGGCTATCGCTCTCGTGGTCGACGGACAGGGAATCTTGAGCCATAGTTTTTGTGAGGGCCAGGCATGCCAGGACCAGCAGGACGAGGTATTTCTTCATTTCACGCTTTGGATGCGCAAGTTAGGAATACATCTTGAGGATGTCCAATATCCGGTTCAGATCCTCGACCGAGAGGAAGGGAATGCGGATATCGCCCTTCTTGCCATCGCTCTTCACAACAACTCGAGTGCCAAAGTGTGACGACAAGCGGGTCTGGAGCTGTGCTATTTCGCGGGAAGCTGGGGCAGAAGCGGAGGTTTCGGTTGGGGTGGACTTGGTGGATGTCCGTTGCGAGAGGTCGCGCACCAGCTCTTCCACTTTGCGTACGGACAAGTCTTCGTTGACAGCCTGCTTAAAGATATAGAGCTGCTGATCAGCGTTCTCCACGTTGATGATGGCGCGGGCATGACCCATCGACAGCTGGTTGTCGCGCACGGCGATTTGGATGTCGGGGGGCAGTTTGAGCAGGCGCAGGTAGTTGGTTACGGTGGTGCGGTTCTTACCAACGCGCTCGCCGAGTTCTTCCTGTTTCAGGCTACACTCGGTCATCAGCCGCTGGTAGCTGAGGGCGATTTCTATGGCGTTGAGGTTTTCACGCTGGATGTTTTCGATGAGGGCCATCTCCAGCATTTGCTGGTCGTTAGCCGAGCGGATATAGGCGGGGATGGACTCGAGGCCCGCCAGTTTGGAGGCCTGGAAGCGGCGCTCGCCCGAGATCAGCTGGTATTGGTGGTCCGACAAGCGTCTTACCGTGATGGGTTGGATGATGCCGTGCACCGTGATAGATTCGGCCAATTCCAGCAGGGCTTCCTGGTCGAAGTGCGTGCGGGGTTGGAAGGGGTTCACCTCAATCTCCGCCACCGGTATTTCCGTCATGCCGCTGGTGGGGATGGCCGGTGCTGCCTGGGCGGCGCGCGCTGTTTCGGGCGCTTCCAGGTTCACGGGTATGCTATCGACCTCCAGCCGTTCGTCTGTGGGGCTGTCGCTCAGCAAAGCGCTTAAGCCCCTTCCTAATGCTTTCTTTTTGCTCATTTCGACATTCCGTTTTTATCCAGCACCTCGTGTGCCAGATTGAGGTAGCTAATGGCTCCTTTGCTTTCGGCATCGTGAACGATGACGGGCAACCCAAAACTGGGCGACTCGCTAAGCTTCACGTTGCGTGGGATGATGGTTTTAAACGTCATTTTAGAAAAATGTGTTCTCACCTCTTCCACCACCTGGTTGCCCAGGCTGGTACGCGAATCATATAACGTCAATAAGATACCTTCTATTTCAAGCCGCGGGTTCAGTCGCGTCTGGATGATCTTGATGGTGTTCAGCAACTTGCCCAATCCCTCGAGGGCGAAGTACTCGCACTGCACGGGAATGATGACCGAGTCGGCGGCCGTCAGCGCGTTGATGGTGATGAGACCCAGGGACGGTGAGCAGTCGATGATGATGAAGTCGTATTCATCTTTCACCTTGCCCAATGCGTCGCGCATCTTTTCCTCGCGGCGTTCGATGCTGACCATTTCCACCTCGGCACCGACCAGGTCGATGTGGGAGGGAAGTACGTCCAGGAATTTGAGGTCGTTCTTTACGATGGCGTCTTTTGGATCAACACCATCGACCATACACTCATAAATACCCTGGCTGATGTCCTTCGGGTTCAGGCCGAGACCTGAAGTTGAATTGGCCTGCGGGTCGGCATCTACCAGCAATGTTTTACATTCCAGTACTGCCAGACTTGCCGCGAGATTGATAGCTGAAGTGGTTTTACCGACTCCCCCTTTTTGATTTGCTATCGCAATGATTTTTCCCATTTACTTTGGTTGACGGTTTAAAAAATAAAAAATCCGGTCTGAGGGAAAGGCCGGGCTGCAAATATATGCGAAAACTCAAGCGATCGTGGAACGTCGTGGAACAGGTTATCCACAATCGGTGCACAAATCCTGCGGTTTTTCGGGGATAAAATGGGGGTTTCTGTGCGAGGTGAACTGCGGCGTATGTGTATAGGGGTCTGGTTATGAGGATGCTAAGTTTGTTTATCTCTTGCTGACAAAACTTGGTGAGTCAGATGCTGAGCCCCGAGCGCTTCGGAGACGCAAGAGAACGGCGGCGGTGGTTTCGCGTCAGGCTTGAACACCATTTTCCGATTGCTTTTCTGTGCCGAAAGCCGCGAGCAACCCCTGGACATTTCCATCGAACGCGACTATCTTCGTTAGCAACTTTTCTCCATCTATGCGCAAAACGCTGACCTACGGTCTGACTCATCTGGCGGTGACGGTTGCCGACCTCGGCCGCACCAAAGACTTTTATTGCGCGGTCTTTGACATGGAGGTGATGTATGATGATCCCGGGTTTCTTCAGCTTACCACTCCGGGGTGTCATGATATTTTGGTTTTTGAACCCGGGCCGGCGAAGAAGGCTGGTGTGGTGGGAGGCATCGCGCATTTTGGTTTTCGGTTGCGGGAGGCGGGTGAGATGGTCGAGATGCGCGACAAAATTCTTCGGGCAGGTGGTATCATACAGGATGAAGGAGAATTCGTGCCGGGGTCGCCTTATATTTTTTTTAAGGATCCGGATGGGTATGTGGTGGAGGTTTGGTATGAGATGTTGGCGTGAGGAAAGCGGCTTGTGCGGATTGGAGGAAGTGTAAAAGCTTGTCTTGTTGGCGAAGACACGAACAAAGGCGGCAGTGGTTTTAAGCTTGTCTTCCGACAAAGGTATATTTGTATTATTTACGCCAAACCCCCATGCGTATCCCTATGCAACATCGATCGGTATGTGGATCTTTCCTGTTGCACGGTGTGCTCGGGTGCATCATTGTATTTCAATTGGCTTCTTGTGCTCAGCCCAAGCCCTCTGTTTCCTTCTATTATTGGAAGACCGTGTTCAATCTTTCGCCGGAAGAGCGCGCCGTATTGAAAGCAAATCATGTGAAGAGGCTCTATGTGCGCTATTTCGACGTGGAACTGTCGGAGGGAAAGGCTATGCCGAGGTCGCCGGTCGGCTTTGCTAGTAAACCCGAGGGATGGGAATTGGTGCCAGTGATTTATGTAAAGAATGAAGTAATGCTATCCAACACATTGGATATAGCTGACTTGGCAAGTAAAGTAATGACGCTCGTGGGCTCGATCAATGCGCACGAAGGCCTTGCCGCGCCCTCCGAGATCCAGGTGGATTGCGACTGGTCACTGGACAGTAAAGAGACGTATTTCAAATTTATCGAAGCGCTGAGAGCAGCCGGTGTGAAGACTATCTCGGCTACCATACGTCTGCACCAGGTGAAGTATGTGAAGTCAACCGGCGTGCCGCCGGTTGACCGGGCTGTGCTGATGTTCTATAATATGGGGCACATCGCCGCCGATTCGTCAAACTCTATTTACGAGCGCACTACGGCAGCGCGCTATACACAAAATCTCCATGACTACCCGCTAACGCTGGACGTGGCGCTGCCCATGTTCTCCTGGGGCTTGCACATCCGTGGCAACAAAGTGATCGGTCTTTTAACCAAAGTAGACGACAATGTTTTTCTTCGCGACCCGAACTTTAAAATGAAAGCGGCGCCATTTTTTGAAGTGACTCACAATGTGCTTAAACTTGACCATTATTTCGAACAGGGCGACCGCATAAAAATTGAGACGGTTACAACGACCGACCTCAGCGAAATGGCCAGCGATCTGTCGGGCGAGTTGCCAGCAACACCGGGCGAGATCATTTTTTACGACCTGGACAACTTTAATCTGAAACACTACCGTCATGAAGACGACTTCTACGAAAAAATTAGCAGCGCTTTTTAGCCTGGCTGTCCTGGGGTTTTATGGGATTGCAATTGCCTGTGCCGACATGGATTGGGGCTATGACTACGATTCGAGCTTCACCCCCGAGGTGTATGTGGACGCATCGTACGCGCCGCTCTTTTTTGCTCCCCGGGACGTGTTCTATGACATTGTCTTTGAAGACAAGTACACCACGCGCTTTAACGACGCGCTGGTGGCCGATTGGATCACCTATCTGAAAGGCAGCCAGTTACCCGACGTTCAGATCAGCACGATGTTGCTGAATGACGCGGCGACGACCGGCATCAACGACGCTTATAATGCGCTCCAAAAAAAACAGCCTTTGCCTGCTAACCTTGCCGCGCTGGGTTCCAGTGAAAAGACGAAGAGCTTTGTAGAATTTCTCTACCATGCCAAAGTCATTGAGGCCGCCAGCACCACCTCCATTGACTCCTGGAATTATGAAGAGCACAAATCCAATCCTGCCAATGCCGTCACTACCGCGCAGATGGAGAAGCTTTTCACCCAGACCACGGATCCGTTTCTGAAAAACCGTTACTGGTTCCAGGCCATGAAGGGATACTTCTACAGTCTCGACAAGCAAAAAGTCGTGGCGTTCTTTGAAAAAACAAAAGCGTCCGTGCCGCGGAATACGCTTTACTACCGGGGGCTGAGCTATGTGGCGGGAGCCTATTACAGTCGCAAGGAATATGCGACCTCCAACTATTTGTACAGCGTGGTGTTCGACCAGTGCCCGGCGCTGCGCACGGTGACGGCCTATAACTTCCATCCGCAAGAACAAAAAGATTTTGACGCATCACTCGCCCTGGCCAAGACACCCAATGAGAAGGCAGCGCTCTGGGCGTTGCTGGGCTACTATGCCGACGAGAAAACTGCCATCAAAGAAATCTACAAACTGAATCCCGCCAGTCCTCACCTGGACTTTCTCCTCACGCGCCTCGTGAACAAAGCAGAGGTAAAGCTGAATGAGACCACCTTCACGTCGGCCGCGGATTATCGCCGCATGCTGAAAGAACGATCGGACAAAGACGCGTTGCAACTGGTGACTACCGTAGCAAATGATGGGAAGACCATAAAGCCCTACTTGTGGCACCTCGCTGCGGGATATCTCAACGTGCTGGCCGATAACCACGCCGTGGCCACTACTTTTTTTGACAGAGCCGACAAGGCAAGTCCCAAGACCGAGATCGCAAAGCAACAACTACAGTTGCTGAAATTGATCAACACACTGAGCGGCATCGACCGCCTGGATGCCAACGCGGAAGGGGCCTTATTGCCTGACCTGATCTGGCTCTACAACATGCTCCCGAAAGGACAGCAAAGCGCATTCCGCTATCACCATGCCGCCGAATGGAGCAAGCATTACATCTCGTCGCTCTACCAAACCCAACAGAACACGGTGATGGCCGAGCTGTTCAACCGCCAGGAGAAATTCTATCAGACGCCGGCAAACCTGGAAACCATGAAAGCATTTTTGCAGAAGCCAGGGAAGTCTGCCTGGGAGCAGCTTGCCATGGGACTGTATCCGATCACGCTGTCGGACATTTTTGAATATCAGGCTGTGACAAGCGCCTATGCTGGAAAGATGGATGCGGCCATCGCGTTTATGGAGCAATCGCCAAACGGGAAGGACACAGAATTGTTGGGCAATCCGTTTAACGGAAAGATCAAAGACTGTCATGATTGCGACCATGAAGCCACGCAGAAGGTGAAATACACAAAGGTCACTTTTTTAAAGAAGATGAAGGAGATGCTGACGTTTATTGAGATAAAACAGGATGTTTATAACAACAGCTTGTTGGTGGCCAATGGCTATTACAACATGACTTACTTTGGTAATGCGCGGGTGTTCTATTATGGTGCGATCATGAATCAATACGGCAACTACATCGATCCTGCCCATCAATCGCAGCTCCTGGGCTGTGCGCCGGCTCGCCAATACTATCAAAAAGCGTTGGATGCCGCTAGCACGCCAGAACAAAAGGCCAAGTGCGTTTATATGCTCGCCAAATGCGATCGCAATGATTTTTATACCAGCCGCTATCACGCGAAGCAAGATTTCTACGGTGACACAGATGTGGATTTTAAGGCGTGGGAGGGATTTAAAAAATTGAAAGGGGAGTATGAGGGGACGAGTTATTATAAGGAGGTGATCAAGGAGTGTGGGTATTTTAGGAAGTATTTGGGATTGGAGTGACCGGTGAGAACACCCAGGCGACGATCAAGCAGCTTGATCAATTATGCTTTCTATTCGAGCGAGTACACCCTTGCTTGAAACAACGCTGACAAAGCAAACATTTAACGATCCATGTGATTTTATGACAGCACCTACATTACCTGGGATTGCAATATCCCTCCACCTCTGTTCAGCCCATTTTTTCACTTGGGGACACAGTTTAAGAATTGCAAGTACAAATTTCAGGGTGCTAGTTAGCAATTACCTTCTCTTCAAAATAACCATAGGCCGTATATGTTACAGAAGAGTCTCTATATACTTTGGTGGTATAGTTAATCACTTCTCCTCGTAATAGTTGCATCCCAGACTTTTTTACAACAAATCTGTAGGTGGCGCTGCCCTTTTTGATAGAGATTGTGTCTGCTCGTGATCTTAAATTAAATTCATCATCAAATTCGCCAACAACAACCAACACGGAATCTTGCGCGTTCATATCGAGTACATTAAACTCGACATTAACAGTATCTTTCAATTTGACTACGCTCGGCAAGTGAATTCCGATCGACCTGTATTCATCGACACCCTCACCTGCCGGATTGATTTTTTTTACATAGTAATGCAGTATACTTCCTCTTACTGGAATCAAATATGCTTCCCGCAATACCCTCCCGCTATCAACAGGATCATATTGGTAGTAAAGTCCATGATTCTTCCCATTAACAAAATTTCCTCTTCCTGCAATATTTCCGTTTGGATAAAATTTCTGATACTCCCCATTAAGCTTTCCCCTCTCATATGTGATGATTGAATCTATTTTACCTTCAATATTAAAGAAGGTTCCTGTCCCATTAAGAGTATCATTTTTATACAATTGTTTCGATTTTATAGTCCCATTTGGGAAATAAGTTGACATCAATCCATTTTTTAGCCCATTTTTCACCTCGGCTTCCGACTTTAATCGGCCATCGGAATAATATTCTCGACTCAATTCAGTTCTGTCACAACTAAAGAGAAAAGACGCTGATAACAAAACAAGCAAAATGCGTCTCATACTCGATTATTGATTATTATAACTATTAACATTAATATTTAATGTATCAGTTTTTGAGGTGCCTCCCTTATACTTAGTGGTTTTGGTCATTCTATTATTATCACCAGGAACCCCCATTATGACAGGATAACCTACAGTTGAATCTTGTGAATTCTGAATACCATGAATGGCGTCCATGGTTTTGTCTTGTATAAAATCCATA
>DATDAV010000200.1:0-1168 GCA_036525235.1 Chryseolinea sp.
TTCCTTCGCCCATCACACTTTTAGGCAGCCTGCCCACGAGCGAGACTCAGGGATGGCAGTCTTTGCTCTTTTCGCCGAATCCTGCGACTGGATCAGGTCATCCCGGTCTGAGCAACCCGGCTGACTATTTATTTCTCGATCTGTTCTGGATGCCTGTGGCAGAACCGTATCCGATCAGCGAGGAATTTTCCACGGCGGGAAAAATCAATCTCAACTACAAAATCATGCCGTTCTCCTATATCAACCGGAAAACCGGGTTGCATGCTTTGCTGAAATCCACCTGGCTTACCGCCCTCGACAACAGCCTGGCACGCAACTATAAATCGCACGACAAAGTGAAGGGAATGGCCAGCTCCCAAACCCGCTACACCATTGACGCCACCGAGACCATCAACCGCTTCGACAGCGATGTTTTCAACTCGGGGAACATTTTCCGTTCCGCCTCCCAAATCTGTTCCATGTGGCTGGTGCCGCAAGGAAGCAACGCGGGAAACGTGGAGTCCTTCTGGAGTGGCAAGCTGCTGACCTCGGACACCGCCCGCGAACAACCCTACGACCACCTCTATTCCAGGGTCACCACCAAATCCAACACGTTCACCGTGCATTGGCGCGTGCAAGCCCTGCGCAAGGTGCCGTCGGGTCCAGCCGCGACCTGGGACGAGAGCAAGGACCGGATGGCATCCGAACTGCGCGGCGCGACCATGATCGAACGCTACATCGATCCCAACGCGACCAATATCCCGGATTACGCCACGGACACCACTGCGGAACCCCTGGGCAAATTTTACAAGTGGCGTGTGCTTTCCGAGACGTTTTTCCAGCCGTAGGATAAAACGGCGAATGGACGCGAATCACCGCGAATAAAGGCTTGAAAACCAACGGGTTAAGCGCCTAAGTTGCCTTCGTTCTCCCCCTGCCCCTTTCGGGCCAGTCCGCGTCAAATTTTCCTTCCCCTGAAAAAATCCCTTGAAAAATCACACGATTGATTGTTGATTGATCTCAGTTCATTACCCAAAGATGAAGTCCCCCCTTTTCATATGGCTGTTGAAGACCGGCGCGAAACGCCGGTTTCATGCCGCTTTCAGCTTGATCGAATTGCTTTCGGTCATGACTTTGATTTCCGTGCTGGCGGTGGCCACCGTTCCCGCGATGAAAGGCACGCTGGATG
>DATDAV010000201.1:0-170912 GCA_036525235.1 Chryseolinea sp.
TTTGCAGGTAGGTCTGGGCCTCGGCGATGTGACCGGTTTTTGTTTTAATAGCGACTAGTCCCTGGTAGGTTTCCAGCAACGCGCTCTTGGTGCCGAGTTCGATGCTGATTTTTTCACAGCGTGTAAATTGCTCTTCCGCCCGGGAAAGATCATTTATATTCATGTAGTACATGCCCATGCGGGTGCGGGTCAACAACTCTGCGCTTTTATTCTTAAACGCCATCGCGATCTGCAAGGCTTCTTCCAGATACAGCTTTGTCTTCTCTCTTTCTTCATCGCGGTTGATATAGTACAGCGCAACGTTGGAGAGCAAAAGATTTTTGATCGAGACGTCCTTTCGGTTGGCGAGGTGGCGAAGACCCGTTTCATAAAAGCACAGGGCCTCTTTTCCATCGCCACGTCTTCGACAGTGATTTCCCAGTGCATTGCATGCCCGGGCGATGCCTTCTGCATGTTGTATTTCCAGGGCCAGGGCGAGGCCGCGGCTGGTGAAATCCTCGGCCTTTTTATTATCCAATTCCGTGTAGGTCAAACCCAGCAGCAGGTTGGCTTCCATCATACCTTTTTTATAACCCGCCGCATCTCCGGTTTGTAACGCCAGCAAACCGTATTCAATACCCTTTTCAACGGCGGGCTCCAACCAGGCGATAAGACCCAGGGCAACATAGGCGTTGCACTTGCCGATCTCGTAGGCATTGTCTTTTGAGAGCCGGAGTGCTTCTTGCGCATAAGCCGTCGCCGAGTCGGGGAAGGATACCCTGATCTGGTAGGCAAGTCCGTTGAGTACGTCGATTCGTTGCGTGACCTTTAGTGTTCCTGAAGAAAGCAGCAGCTTCAGGCTGTCGGCAGCAGGCTGCCCCCATACCCAAAAAGGCATTAACAGCAGGGTGAGGAGCACTTTTTTCATAACCAGTAATTCGTTACCTAAAATTAACCTGTCAGCCCCAGACGAAATCGGGCGACCTTAAAAACTACCAGGTATTGTATCATAGCTACCTGAATTCTTTGAGGCGGCTCGCGGGTGGCTACTTAAAATCCAGATTTGAGCAATCAAAGTCTCCGGTCCCAGTGACTTTGCGCCTAAAAATTTACGAGGGTTTCTGCAAAGAGCCTAAAATTATCGAATGAATGATCTTCAGATGGGGGGGAGCAATAAGGATATAGGGAGCTCCAGCGTAAGGGCTTAGCATAACGCCAGCGTTTAGTTTGCAAGATCTTTTTTGTATATTTTGTTCAAACCCGTTAGAAAATGGATATAGAACAAAATTCCCGCCCGCATTGGAATCTTCCACAAAGAATTGTCTTCAGATTCCTTTTCTCCTACCTGGTGCTTTACATCTTACCCTTCCCGTTGTATTACATTCCCTTTTCCGGGTATGTATTCACACCCCTTCACAGCCTGTTCGCGCAGCTGGTAGAGACCGCAGGGCCGTTGCTGTTCGGCAAATACTACACGCCATTCCATGCGACGGGGGCCGGCGACACATCGTTTAGCTATGCCACGGCATGCATCTTATTACTGCTGGCGACCGTCGTTACATTAGGTTGGTCATTCCTGGACGGGAAACGATTGGCCTATGGGAAACTGGCGGCCGGATTGAATATTCTTGTCCGGTACTACCTGGCGCAGGTTCTGCTGAGTTATGGTTTTCTCAAGGTCTTTCCCATACAGTTCCCAACCCCCTTTCCGGGGCGATTGAGCGAAACCTACGGGGAGTCTTCTCCGATGGGGTTGCTCTGGACGTTTATGGGATCGTCGCCCGGTTATGTGATCTTTACTGGGGCGGGAGAGGCGTTGGCCGGAACGTTGTTACTTTTCAGACGGACCCGGTTGTTGGGCGCCCTGCTGGCAGCCTTTATTATGTCGCACGTGTTTGCCCTCAATCTATTCTATGATGTTCCCGTAAAACTCGGCTCGTTCCACCTCTTGCTGATGTCCCTCTTCCTGATGGCACCCGACGCGCACAGGCTTGCCAACATGTTTCTCTTGAACAAACCCGTAGATCCGGAAATGCCCGGCCTGACCATCGCCGACAAGAGGCTTCGATGGCTTAGAATAGGACTGAAGACCGGGATGATCTATTTTATATTTTTCAACACCGTGATCTACAACTGGCAGATGAAAAAAGAAAACGACAACAACGCCCGGGAGTTTGCCAGCCGAACCACGGCAGGAGAGTTTGAAGTTTTGCACTTCATTATCAATGGCGACACGCTGTCGGCCAGCCATGCAGAAACACGGCGGTGGAGGAGTGTGCGGTTGGGAGGCGATGTCATGCAAATCACGTATATGGATGGCATGATGATCCCGTGGCACTGCGCTATTCGAAATGGCTCTAAGAAAATCAAAGTTTTTTCAAAAGACCTCACCACGGCAGGCGACTTTAGCTTTGAAAAGCATGAGGAGCAATTATCCATCCAAGGGATTTTGAATCAAGATTCAATTCGCATCGTTTCAAGACGAGTATCCGAAAATCCTTTTCTTTTACTTAGTCGTGAATTTCATTGGATCAGCGAGGAGCCTTTTAACAAGTAAAAATCAAGTGATTCGGTCATTGCAACTCCGTTACGGCCATTCAGCCCGATTGAATGGATGTTTTGAAATAGCAGGGTTCTGATCATGTCGCGTTTAAACGGTTAGTACTGAACAAGCGATGGTGGCCGAACATAGCTGCCGGTATTTTTTACGGTTAGCCTTTGCTTGAACCCGAATGAAAACTGGCTCGAGGTGACGTCGGTGGCGGGAATGTAGCTGAGGCGGAGTTCTATGGTGCCGAAAATCAAACTTTCATTGCGGGTGCGGACGCCGGCCGAGAGTTCATAGAAATTCGTATTTCCGCCCGGGCATGTCTCGCAATCGAGCCACAGCACGATGCCGCCGATGAAAGGGGCAAACCTGAATCCGAGCAATTGCCACGATGTATACAGCGTTGGCTCGACACGGAAAAAAGCCTTGTGGTTTCCCCATATACTGTCGGCCGAGAATGAGGGTAATTCGTCCACGTTGATCTTGATCGACGGCAGAAGATCCTGGCCCAGCAGCGTAGCGTATCCGCCCGTTATCAATCCTCTTAATTTATTGTTGCCCACGTTTAAGGCACGTGTGAAATACGAAACACGGCCTGTCACCACACCGTCCTCCAGGTGTCCCGAACGCACAAAGGTTCCAGCCTGGATATTGAATATGTAGAAATTGCCTTTCCGGTTGGCCACCGACCAACGAAATTTCGCTGCACTGTAAGGGCGCTCGGTGCCGAGCTGTTTGATGTAGCCCGTTGAAAAAGAGAGCGATAAACCATAGGGCACATCTTCCGTTCGGCCGAACCCAAACACATAGCGGGTGCGATAGAAATCCTGTCTGTAGAAGGTTAGTTCGGCGAGGTAGCCGTGGGCGCTGTTGTACTGAGCAACGTCGTCGTATTCTGCTTGTTCGGGTCTGTCCAAATAAGCCCCATCAGAAAAACGTGCCGCCAAAAAGACCCGTTTCCGGTCGCCGGCCTTTCGTTTCACGCCAAAGTTATAGCCCACCCAAACATCGGATACCTTGTAGGTATATTGAAGAAAGGTGGAGTCGGGTTCCCGATCGATGTTGTGCGACCAATTATTGCTGAACTCCAAGGCTCCTGCCAGGCGCGAATAGGGCGACACCAGCGGTCGCGTGGCCCGGAAGTAATACGCGTATTCCCATTCGTCGCCTTTGCTGATGGCCGTGTTTAGTTGCGTGTAGCCCAGTTCCAGGTTGACCAGGCTTCCAAACGCGCTGCTCTTCCGGTAGTAAGCGGCCGACGTCAAAGAGGGGCTTTGCGATCCATCCATAAGAACGTCGAATTCCAGGCGCTGACCCAGACCGGCAAGGTTGGCATCGTAAATGCCGATGAGGGGCGCTGTGGGAATGCTGCCACCGATGCGCACCCCCAAGCTGAATACATCTTTTGTCATCACCGAAACATCAACGGAATCGGGTTGATCGGGCAAGGGGACTACTACAATTCTGCAATCGAGGATAAAATCAAGGTCGCGGATGTAGCGCTCGTTGTCGGATAGCAGACCGGGATTTAGCGGCGTATTCTCTTTGATAAACAAATGTTGTCGCACAATGCCTTCTTTCGTGGTGCCGTGGAAGGCGTGGGCCAGGTCGGATATTATTTTTTTTGTGCGCTTTGTGCTATCGTAGATGGACCGCTCAAAGTCGATGTGCTGCAGGTAGATCTGACGGATGATCTTGCCTTCGTAAACCTTATTTACATCAACGCTCGATTCGTTTCTAACGGTATCTCTTTTATTGGTGGTAATATAGCCCGCGCCCAGCTTGAACGCCTTCCTGGTCAACGAATTCGACTTGACGGTATCGGACTGCGCTTGCGCCAGAAGCCAGAACGGACTCAGGCATAGCGCGATCAAAACACAAAGTCGAATCAAGATTTGCATGGCGGGTGGCTACATAAGCGAACTCAAGTACTCACACTCGTAAAGACCCTTAAGCAATTCACGGTAGCTAGAAAGCCTCGGCAAAATTCAGATAAAGGCCGCTCACGCCTCCTGGTCCAAAACCCATGTCGATACGCAGGTTTACATTGCTCTTGCTGTCGACTCGTATGCGTACGCCACCGCCATAGGACAACCTGAATCCGTCAAGGGCCAGATCGCTATAGGAAGGGGCCACGCGCCCCGTGCCGATCCATCCCACGACTCCGAATATATTCCAAACGTGCATACGGTATTCCACTTGTCCGTCGACCAAAACCTTATCGCGTATAGCGCCTTTGTAGTATCCTCGCATCTTATCCTCTCCTCCCAGTTGCGAGAGATCGTAGTACGGTACATCGCCCGAGGAGTAGGCGGTGGTGGCTTGAATGGCGATGACATCGGTTCGTTTTCGCCACGGTTTATAGTATTTCCTCATGTCCAATTCGAACTTGGTGAAATCATAGGAGCTTCCGATCGCGGTGGGATAAAATATTAACGTGGTAAGAATGAGTGTGCCGCTGGCAGCGTTGTAGCGATTGTCGCGACTATCCAATGCACCGGCAATGCCAATACCAAAATCGGTTCCGCCGTGGAGGCCGGTCACGTTGTCGCGCACTAGAAAACTATTGGAGTCGGTTTCAATGTCAAAGTAATTGGCGACGTCCAGGCCAACACCGGCGTAGAAATATTTTTTGACGCGGGCCATGGCGGTGGTCGCAAACTTTATACGATTCGTCGTTACTTGCTCCACATTGTCACGGGAAACGTCGTTGCCAATGCCCAGCATATATTCCGGCTGCTTCTTGTAGTTGAAATAACTTAAGAACATGTACCGGTCTTCTTTGAAAATTAAATCATTCGAAATGGATACGTTTACCCTTCCCTTCGTCGATACGGTAACAACCTCGGATAGTTTAGAGGGCCTTGATATCGTATCTTTCTTTGAAGGTTGGAAGGTGTTGAACTTGGCCAACCCAAAGATGTTGCCGGCATCGGTAGAATAAGAGATTAAGGGCACGGGAAAGACCTTAAAGAACGCCTCGGCCTTTTTATTGAACCGATCGAACTTTGACAAGGTGTCAGCCTTTTGCTGAGTCGTATCGGACTGGGCAAATCCACAGATCAAACCCGATGCGAAAAGTATGGAGAGTAATAATCTTTTTTGGACCATTCAGTTTAGCTGCTCGCCTGTACGCCACGTGGCCGAAGCATTTTATTTAACGGTATATCCCTTGCCTTCCATGCACGCCGTGAAAGCCTTCTTGAAGCTCTCGGTGATCGCGGCTTGTTGTTGTGCAGCAGCTTGGTTGTTGGCTTGCTGTTCGTGCGCGTCACCAGCTTTTTTTGCCCGGCGTCCGGCAAGCCCGCCGGCAACGGCTCCGATTGCTGCGCCTTTACCAGCGTCGCCCGCAATAGCGCCGATGGCAACACCGGCGGCAGCTCCCTTCGCGGCACCCTTAACGGCGGTTCCATCGGGCGATGTGTCGACTTTTGCAGCTTCAACCTTTGGCGGATTCACCGGATCGATACCCGATTGTTCGACGGCCCACCGGTAACAATCGGCGTCATCTTTGTCTTGTGTGGCCTGGTCCTGGTTCTTGGCAGGGAATACGTAGATGCCAAGGCTCTTGGCGAAGGAAGTGTGGGGTGCAGCGGCGGGTGTCTGTGCAAAGCCGACGGATGAGGCGACGAGCACGTAGGTTATCAATATTTTTTTCATGGGTTTAGCATTTTGTTGAGCAATGTTTTTGGTCTGGCGCTATTCTGCGGCATAGAACTCGTAGCCGAGTTGTCGCAGCACGTCGGCTTCGTTGTAGAACGTGCGGCTTAGCGTGATCTTTCCGTTCTCGACGCGGTAGACAGCGTTCATGTTGAGGAACACGGGGCCGCGCCCGTCTTTGTAAGTGATCTTGAGACTCGCCCAATCGGATACATAATCGCCGGGGTGAGGACCGCCCGTGACCTCGGCCGTGATGTTTACGGTTCGCCTGTATTCGATCTTATCATAGAGATTCTCGGCCACGTTTTTCCAGTTGGCGATGGCTTGTTCCTTGTTGGTGGAGTCCGAAAACGAGGGGCCATAGCCCACGTAGTTGTCGGCCAGCAGGTCGCTCATCGTTTTTGTGTCTTTGTCTTCTACCGCTTTGATGTACTTTTCAATCACGGCAATGTTTTCTGTATTTGTTTTGTGCTCGCTGCCGGAGCAGGCCGCCATAAAAATGACTATGGCAGAAAGCGCGAGGGGTGTTCTCATGTTCTTTTTCGTTTAGTATGGTTATGTTTTAGAAGACCGCATGATAGTTTTTATTGGAAAAACCGGGATACGAACTTTTTTTCTCAGGATTGAATTGGTCGGAAATTACTTCTTCTTCTTCTTGTCGAACTCGCCAATGAGGGGAATGTTATCCATGATCGATGAGCGGATCTGGGCCAGGATGTAATTTTCGAACTGGTAAAACTGCGCTGCGGCTTTCACGCCGGATGCTTTTTTTACTTTTTCGTAGTAGGTGGCGATAAGTTTGTCGGTTTTCACCTGGAGGCCCATCGTCTCTTTGATGATGCCGTCGGTGCTGGGGTCGTTGAGCGTTGCATAGTTGTCCACGTATTTGCGGAGCAGATCGATGCGTTTTTTGCCGAGTTCCTTTCGTTTGGTCTCGTATTCATCGTAGAGGGTCCAGAAAGCATCTTTTTGTGCGCCTTCCAGTTGTATAAATTCGGCCGCCATGGCTTTCTTGTCCATGCCAAACGTTGCTTGCGTGAGGTCCACCTCTTCCTTATTACTTTGAGAAAAGGCAAAAAAAGTCAGGGCAGCCATCACGGTTGTGAGTAGTGGTTTTTTCATAGGATGTTACGATTAAGGGTGGATGATATCCGCCGCCCGGCGGTGGTCACCGTTACGTGAGTAAAACTAATGGCTCACCTCAAGAAATTTTAAACGGCATCGTCTACAAACTTCAACGTCGAAAATTGTCCGTGGCCGGCAAACGGAGGTGTGTTATCTGGTCTATCAACACCTTCGCATCGGTCACCAGCTCATGCAGGAAGGCATAGGTGAAGTTCTGAAAACTGATGCGCGTGTAGAACATATCACGCACAATATAGTAGTAGCGGATGGTGAGATCGGCACTGTGGCGGTTACCTAAAAAATCGTTCCAAAGTTTTTGGACGGCGGCGTTGACTTTCAGATCGATCAGTTCGCTCGTGTTATAAAACGAATAGCGGTCTTTTGTCCGCGTTAGTTGCACCTGAAACATGACCGTGGTGGTATGTTCGACTAACAAATGAAGGTAGTCAGGATCCAGCGCTTTGAGATGCCGGATGCCGTCCAGGAAGACCTTTACTTTTTGGTGATGTAGTTTGGTGAGCTCCGCACAATAGCCCTCGAGGTCGCCAAAGTAGTGATAGAAGCCAGATTTATTGAGCTGAACGATCCGGGCGAGCCGCTCGATCTGGATGCCGTCCAAGCCTTCGCGGGCGAAAAGGTGATAGCCTTCTTCGGTCCACAACGATAAATTTTTTAATTTTTCCATAGGGGAGTACTGAAAATGATGATCGGTTGAACGATGCCCTGCAATTCCCAGGCTTATCCGTCAGCTTCGCAGGTGGCCTTGCTATTCACAAATTGCTGCATCAAAACTTTCGCTTCGGTCATGAGATCGTGCAAAAATGGATAGCTGAAATTTTGGAAACTCATGCGCGTATAAAACATATCGCGTACGATGTTGAAATACTGAATGGCCAGATCGGCGTTGTCGTGAAAGCCGAGATAGTCGGTCCACACGTCGCGCAAGATCAGGTCTTCTTTCTCGTCGATCTTTGAAGCGAGGTTGACAAATACGGGATTTTTTGTTCGGATCAACTGGATCTGGAACAAAATGGGCACTTTGTGCCGGGCCACGGCGTGCAGATATTCCGGGTCAATGGTTTTCACGTGGCGGATGCCCTCCAGGAAAATATCTGCCTTTTTTTCGTGCAGGTCCAAAAGCTCGGCGATGAAAACTTCGAGATCGCCGAAGTAGTGGTAGAAACCCGATTTGTTAAGTTGAAGTATTCGCGCGAGTCTTTCTATTTGGATGCCATCGTGGCCCTCTTTCGCAAAGAGGGTGTAGGCTTGTTCAGTCCATGCGGATGCGTTTTTGGACCTGTCCATTTTAGAGAGGGGTTTTATGAAATATAACCTTTTTTATGACGCGTTGAACGGTACCGTCCATGAAGCTCCTCAAGCCCTTGTTTGAGCTGCGCGGCGTTATTCACGTTAAACGAGACGATCTGAGCCATATGGCGGTCGATCCCCGCAAAGGAAGTAATGACGTCAAGACATTTGATGTACGGATGACCTTCAGGTAAGATGAAGCGCGGGGGTCACTCTTTCGCTTCAGTCTTCTTCTTACCCGCACCGATGGGAATGCCGAGGTTAACGTACAGGGCGCGGTTATGTTGGTTGGGGGAGGCATCGTCAACCACAATGTCGACCATGCCATAATAGTAGAGGATGCTGAGATTCATGCCGTGGCCACGCATCATCCGGTAGCCAATACCCACCAGCACACCGGCATCCAGCGGATGATATTGATCTTTAATATTCACCTTATACGTCAGGTCATCCTTCTTTTCGATAGAGGCCACAAATTCGTCCGTTGCCTTGTTCATTAAGCTGAACATGGGGCCGGCCTCGGCAAAAAGATTGTTTTTCCACTTGTATTTCATCATGAAGGGTACCTGGAAATATCCCAGCTTTCGGATCACGCTTCCGCCGGCAAACGCATTGTCGAGGTCTGGGTTGTTCAGGGAATAGAGGGCCAAATCTTTTGCGCCCAGGGTTGATTTCACCAGCACACCCGTATGAAACATCCATGACGGGTTTTTCATCTTCAGGTCGAAATAAAAACCAAGATTCCAGCTGGTCCTGAGCGACGACGGGTTCAGACCGTCGACGTTGCTCAGCGTCAGGCCGCCATCCAATCCAAACTCCAGTTTGTCGGAGTTGATTTTGTCACCGAGCAGCAAAGACATGATGACCTGCGCCGTGCACGTGGCATGGATCAGGGTGAGCATCAGTAGCGTAAAAAGTAGTCTCATGATGATGGGTTTTACAGACGTCGGGAAGTTGATCGCATAGGGTTATCCGGGTTCTGGCATTTAACCGTGTTTCACCGTATTTAACGGTGTTTAACGGTGGACAAACTCTTCGCAAGACCCTGCTATTTTTTTGATGGGCGCATCCACCTTGGATCTAAACGTTCTCGAAATAGAAGTGTCCTGCCTGGAGGTGCAGGACACTTCTGTTTTTCTTTCAAAGACGATGCTACTCTTTTGTTTCAATGGTCACCTTCGCGACCTTGCCGGTGAACTTCGAAGCGCCGGCATAGTCCGTCACGGGTGTTCCATCGTCGGTGCCCACATCGGCGAGGTCGTCGACCGAAAATATTCCCGGTTGCGTTTTTGCAATGGTGTTTTCACCGGCTTTGGTGCCGTCTACGGAAAGCGTTCCGGTGCCACCGGCGCCGGGTTTGTTTTCGGCGCGTTTGAAATCAAATACCAGCGTGTGCTTGCCGGGTTTCAATGCTTGCAGGGAACCCACGGTGTATGATTCCAGCCCCAGATAGTTATAGGTAAACGCGGGCTTGCCTTTCTTCACATAGAACGAGAAGCCGCCAAAGCGGCCGCCCTGACAAACGATCACACCGTTGCCATTGGCGCCGACTTCAACATCGGCTGTGATGGTGTAGGACGTATTGCGCGTGCTGATGAAGATGTCGACGCCCATGCCTTTCATGCCTTCGCCCAGGGTGAGCGTTGAGCGTCCGTCCATCACGGTAGGGCGATCAACGAGCTTTGCATCGAGCCGTTCCGTAACCCTGTCGTCGATGGGCAGCACGTGATAGTGCTCGGCCTCTTTCATAAAAAGATCTTGCATCGCTTTAAGCTTGTCGGCATTTTGACCGGCCACGTCGTTGGCCAGGCTGAAGTCTTCGTTGGCGTTGTATAATTCCCACACGTCTTCGGCCAGCGGGTGATCGGGCTTGTACTGCCATGCCGGGCGGTGAATGGTGCGGGCTAGCCAGCCGTCGGCGTAAAGGGCGCGATTGCCAAACATTTCGAAGTATTGCACGGTGTGCCTTTCTTTTGCGGCTGCATCGTCGAATGTGTAAAGCAGGCTTGTTCCTTCAACCGGGTCTTGTTGAATGCCGTTCACGCTTTTTGGTGCGGGAACGTGACACGCCTCAAACACCGTGGGCGCTATGTCGATAACGTGCGTGAACTGCGTGCGGATCTCGCCTTTCGCTTTTATACCTGCGGGCCAGTGTGCCACCATGCCGTTGCGCGTGCCCCCAAAGTCGGAAGCCACCTGCTTCGTCCAGCTGAACGGTGCGTTCATGGCCACCGCCCATCCGGCGGCATAGTGGGGATAGGTGCTTGGGCTTCCCCATTCGTCATAGTGCTTGAGCATGTCTTGTACCGTTTCGGGTACCTGGTTGAAATAGGTCATTTCGTTGAACAGCCCGTTCATCGAACCTTCCGCACTCGCGCCGTTGTCGCCGACGATGTAAAAGATCAGCGTGTTGTCGAGTTCGCCAAGGTCTTCGATCGCCGAAACCACGCGGCCGATCTCGTAGTCGGTGTGTGCTCCAAAGCCGGCGTAGGTTTCCATTTGTCTGGAGAAGATCTTCTTTTCATCCGCCGAAAGCGATGCCCAGTCTTTGATGTCTTTGGGCTTGGGCGCTAGTTTGGTGTCGGGCGGTACGATGCCGAGTTTCTTCTGACGCTCCAGGGTCTCTTCTCTCATTTTATCCCAGCCCTGGTCGAACTTTCCTTTATACTTGTCGATCCATTCTTTTGGTGCGTGATGCGGGGCGTGTGTCGCGCCCGGAGCAAAATAGATAAAGAAAGGTTTCTCCGGCGTGAGCGCTTGTTGAAAACGTACCCAGCTGATAGCGTTATTGGTCATGTCGGTGGTGAAGTGATAGTTCGGATCGTGCGGAAGCTCTACCTGCGCCACGCCATCATATACCAATGGCGCCCACTGATTGGTTTCACCACCGATAAAACCATAAAATTTGTCGAAGCCCGAATGGGTGGGCCAGCGGTCGAGCGAACCCGATACCGAAATCTCCCACGGCGGTGTTTCGTGATATTTGCCAAACGCTGCCGTGCTAAAGCCGTTTTGGCGAAGCACTTCGGCCATGGGCGTTATGCTTTGTGGCCTCACGCCGGTGTTGCCGGGAAAGGCCGTGGCCGCTTCCATAATGGCGCCGGCGTTGTTGCTGTGGTGATTGTATCCCGTGAGCAACGCTACACGTGTGGGCGAGCAAAGGGATGTGGTATGAAAGCGATTGTAGCTTACGCCGTTGGAGGCAAGCTTGGCGAGCGTGGGCATATCGATCGGCCCGCCAAAACGACTGGAGGCACCAAATCCCATGTCATCAATCAGGATCACGACTACGTTGGGCGCGTTTTTCGGAGCTTTCACGTCGAAGCGAGCCGGTGCTTTGACTTGGTGCGCATCAAGCTCTTTGTATAGCGCGCGCGCTGGTTCTTTAATGGGAAGACTGGTGCGATCGAGTTCACCCGATGTCGGCGGTGCTGCCTCGGACGCTGTCTTTTGCTGCTTTTGCTCGCAACCCAATGCAAGACAGACAATCGCAATAAGTGGATAGATTTTTTTCATGAGGATGGGTGATTGATGATATATGAACCCAATCTAGCCTCCCTGCTAAAACAAATTTAGACGGCAACGTTTAGGAGACAGCGTGCCCAAAAAAAGTGATGGCACGGTCCTGCGATAGAGGATCGATCAATCCGCATCGCGCGACGAAACATGGCGGTTGGCGGGCATTTTTTTTAACACTTCTTTGGTCTCTGCAGCGAGTCCGTGGAGAAACTTGTAGTTGATATTGTCCGGGTCGATGCGCGCGTAAAAAAAATGACGGATGATATTAAAATAAGCATAGACGACAGTTTCCTCTTCGGGCACGTCGCCGGTTCGTCTCCATAAGGAGATGAGTTCTTTGGTAATGATCTTGCCGGCTTCGTCCACGTCGTGATCGGCGTGTGCATGACTACTTTTTACAAGAAGTTGCGACTCGACCAGAAAAAACGTCCGGTGCCGTATGATGAGGAGCAACAGGTCAGGATCGATGGTTTCACAACGCACGATCTCCGTGGCTACCGCGCCGGCCATCCGGACGTGATACTGAAACACATTTTTCAGAAACCCTTCCATCGTTCCAAAATAATAGTAGAATCCCGATTTGTTGAGGGAGAGAATCCGGGCCAGCCGTTCGATCTTGATACCGCTCAATCCTTCCGTGGCCAGAAGTTCATAGCCTGCTTTTGTCCATGTTTCGATTTTTAATTCGCTCATAGGGGTGATCAAAGAAAGGCAATAAGATTTAAAGTTCATGGACGAATCCGTTTAGCAAATTGGCACGCATGCCGCTTATATTCGCAAACTTGTGTTCGGGCCGGGGTCAGGCGGGGTTTGCGCACCTCCGGCAACTGGCCATGGGTTTTCGGGAATTCGGTTGACAAAAAACAGGCACTTATGAAATCTACCCTTACTTTCTTACGTGCGACGCTTAGGGCAGATGATTCGGGCGAGATCGTGCCGGCCACCGGGATAATAAAAGTGGACACAAGCCACCGGATCAACTTCAACATGCCGCAGTCGTGAGAGGCCTATTTTTTAAAGCTTCCGTTTTTCTTGGGTTGGTCGTGTCGCTGCCCTTGGCCGCGCAATCTCCCAACACCCAGTTTTGGGCGGAGTATATGTTGAACTATCCGTTTGCCAATTCCTTCAACGTGGAGAACGCCTTTGTCTACAGCACCCTGGCAAACTCGCCACGCTGGCGCGCCTTCGAATACACCCCGACGCTGGAATATTCGCTCACGCAACACATCGACCTGACCCTGGGATGCACGCTCTCTTATACCGCACAGACGGAAGATTACAACACGTTCGAAATACGGCCGGTGCTCGGGACCCGCGTAAACTTTACACCCAACAAGCGCGTACAAGTCCGGATCTATCTGCGCCTGGAGCAACGCAATTTTTTAAACCTCGACACCGACGAATGGGAAAGGGTGATGCGGCCGCGCGCAAGGGCTGAAACACTGATACCGATCAACCGCAAAAATATTTTCGATGACAAGCTCTGGTACGGCATTGCCGACGTGGAGCTACTTTTTTCAACCGATGACGTGCAGGAGCGATTTGCCAACCGCTTTCGCGCCCGGGTCGGCGTGGGCTACCGGCTTAGCTATACATCGCGGTTTGAATTTCTCTACATGATCCAACAGTCCAGAAGCGGGATCAACGAAGATTATCAAACGAGCGACAATATCTTCCGCTTCCGTTACAAACATTATCTCCGTAAAAAGAAACCTACTAAACTGTCGGGTGTCGGCAATTAACGGGACTGGGAGCGATCGGTTCATCGTCAAATGTAAAACTGATGGTTTACTCGCGTGCCTTGGCCCAGAGCTTCTTATTAAAAGCGATGCCAAACGTCCATGCATCGTATACATCTTCTTTATTCTCGTAGATGAGGTTGAGCGCGATTTCAAAGTTTTCATTGATCTCAAAGCTGTATTCTGTGCCGGCTTTGACCAGGAAAAGGTTTTTGTGGCGCTCCAGTTCATACCCGGACCCTACATAAAACGACCAGTACCGCAGGGCATGATAGTGCAATACGGCAGCTATGGCGAAAGGATTCGAGCGTTCGAGTGTGACGTTGTCATCCTCAATCTCGAAACTTTGTAATTTCAGGTCGCCTTGCACGGCCGCAGACCATCGCGGGTGAAAGTAATAATCCACGTCACAGCCCCATGTGGGAATTACTGATATCTTTTTGCCGCCCTGCGTGGCATTGGGCACATGCGAATTGGCCATCATAATGGCGCCGCGGATCTTTGGCGTGAAGGGCTCCGGCGTTGCTTCTTGAGCAAAGCAGCCACCGGCTGCCAAGATGAGTAAGAAGAGCCACGACCAAAATATTTTTCGGCGGCTCTTCTCCGGTATGTTTTCGTTCGAATGCTTCCGACCTTCTGGCTGCGTCATGGAGAGGGGTGTTGTGCCATAATAAAATAAGGATATTGCCTTTTTATTTCATGGACGCCATCGTTTAGAAACGGCTCAACGAGCGAGGTGTTTTCATTTGCCGGAGCTAAATAGGGAACGGTTTTCACTATACCGCCTTGAATCAATTCTTGATCTCCATTCTGAAGGCTTGTGGAATGGCGTTTCCAGAATAATCAATTCCGCAAGTTTATCAATAAAAATGCAACACAACTTGTTGTTGATGGCATCCGCATAGTAATGCATTTCAAGGAGACCATAAACTTTCTCTTTGCCCAATAATTCATCTTTTAAAACCGAATAGGGATGAAACAGAATATAATTCCCAGCTGGAGTTGATCTCAACCTAAATTGAATCTTAAGGTTGTTATCAATCGCGTGGATAATACGATTCGTTAAGAGTAATTTTTCGGATACGATCATACGGTTCGTTGATTAATTTTATTACGATGAATATACAAAAAGAATTTTGGCGAAATTGAGGTTTGATTTTTCTTGCATCATGGCTAATAAGATATTGCTCCCGTTAATTAAACCTGGGTGGAAGCTAAATACCTCTAAATATTTGTCTTCCGCGCGTCATGGAGCGCGCCGTGAACAAATTGAATCGCAGTTTGTGTTACCGTTACATCGCGTTAATTAACCGTTAAATATGCCTTTGTCATGTACTCAAGCCATGATAGCGGGCTACGGCCATTTTATAACATGGCGCTTTTCTCTACCTTCCTTCAGTACAAGAAATGACTACTTGACAAACGATCTCGAAGGTTCTTGATACTATCAAGATGGCCTGAATGCTGGTGAATAATAATGTCATCAAAATAATTTGATCCATGGAAAAAACAAGATTAAATGAATCGCGTGAAAATGGGGTTCAATGGAAAAAGTGGGGACCTTATGTGAGCGACCGGCAGTGGGGAACTGTTCGCGAAGACTACAGCGAAGATGGCGATGCCTGGAATTTTTTCACCCACGACCAGGCGCGTTCCCGCGCCTATCGCTGGGGCGAAGATGGCATTGCCGGCATCTCCGACGACAAGCAACACCTTTGTTTTGCCATGGCCTTCTGGAATGCTAAGGATCCCATTCTCAAGGAGCGTTTTTTTGGTCTGACCAACAGTCAGGGCAATCACGGTGAGGACGTCAAGGAGTATTATTTTTACCTCGACAGCACGCCCACGCACTCGTACATGAAGTGCCTTTACAAATATCCCCAGGCAGCCTATCCCTACGAGGACCTGGTAGAAAAAAACAATCAACGCAGCCGTGAGGAAATGGAGTATGAACTTCTCGACACGGGCGTCTTTCATGAAGACCGGTATTTCGATATCCTGATCGAATACGCAAAAGCCGGACCGGACGACATATTGGTGAAAATTTCAGCCAGCAACCGTGGGCCCGATCCGGCCGCGTTGCACGTACTTCCCACGCTGTGGTTCAGAAACGACTGGTCGGCTTGGATCGCTGAAACCAATCGTGCCGCCGGCAAGCCATTGCTGAAGCAGGTCAAGACCCAGGATAATGTCAGCACAGTATCGGCAGCCCATGAATCGCTCGGCGAATTCACCTTTTCCTGCGAAGGCACAGTGCCATTGCTGTTCTGCGAGAACGAAACAAACCATGAACGCCTTTTCCCCGGACGAGCCAACGAAGGCGACTATGTGAAGGATGGTATCAATGATTTTGTGGTTTGGGGTGATCACAATGCCGTGAATCCTAAAAAGAAGGGCACCAAAGTATCGGCGCATTATAACGCAACGATAGCGGCAGGACAAACAGAAATCTTTCGGTTCAGGCTTACCCAGGATGCTGAGAATGCAAATGGAAGTCCCTTTGGAAATCAATTTGAAAGTATTTTTGCGGATAGACTCCGTGAGGCCGACGAGTTTTACAAATCGGTGACGCCCGAAGCGTTGAACGAAGACACCGCCCGCGTGATGCGGCAGGCTTTGGCAGGAATGCTTTGGAGTAAACAATTTTTTTTCTTTGATGGCCACAGTTGGCTGGACGAGCACAACTCCAACCCGCTGCATTCAGGGTATCGCCCTGCCAGGAACTCCGAATGGTTCCATATGTTCAACGAAGACATTATTTCCATGCCCGATAAGTGGGAATATCCCTGGTATGCCGCGTGGGATCTCGCCTTCCATACCTTGCCTCTGGCCATCGTTGATCCCGACTTTGCCAAGGATCAAATGAAGCTGATGCTGCGCAACCGGTACCTGCATCCCAATGGTCAAATGCCTGCCTATGAATGGAACTTCAGCGATGTCAATCCACCCGTCCATGCTTTCGCAACCCTTTTTCTTCACCGCACCGAACTGGCGCTGAACGGAAAGGCGGATGTCGAATTTCTTAAACTGACATTCAACAAGTTGCTCCTCAATTTCACCTGGTGGGTAAATCGCAAAGACCGGTTTGGAAAAAACATTTTTGAGGGCGGCTTTTTGGGCCTCGACAACATCGGGGTCTTCGATCGCAGTGCTCCGCTGCCAACGGGTGGTCACCTAGAGCAGGCCGACGGCACGGCCTGGATGGCGCTGTTTAGCCAAAACATGCTTGAACTTGCCGTGGAGCTGGCGATGCACGACAGAACGTATGAGGAAATGGTCTTCAAGTTCACGGAACATTTCGTCTTTATAGCGTCGGCCATGAACCGGGCCGGTTCCGATGGCATGTGGGACGAAGAGGATGGCTTCTATTACGACTTGTTGCGACTCCCGGATGGTTCTGCCACACGACTCAAGGTACGTTCCTTAGTGGGTCTGTTGCCGTTGTGTGCCACTACCGTCATCGAGAAAGAACAGCGGGAGGCTGTTCCCGGTGCCATGTCGGCGATCGTGGAGCGCTTGCAGCGGATGCCGGGCATAACGCAAACCATTCATCCGACAGGCCCGGGCCACTTGGGTGTAAACGAAAGAGGAATCCTGGCGCTCCTTAACCCCGAACGCCTGCGTAGAATACTCACCCGCATGCTTGACGAGAATGAATTCCTCAGCCCCTATGGCATTCGCTCCATTTCAAAATTTCACGAAAAGAATCCCTACGTCCTCCATGTCGACGGCCAGGAGTACAGGGTGGATTACCTGCCCGCAGAATCGAACACCGGAATGTTCGGAGGCAATTCAAACTGGCGTGGCCCGATATGGTTTCCCATAAACACGCTGATCATCCGGGCGCTCCAGCAATTCTATCTTTATCACGGCGATAATTTTAGAATTGAATGTCCTACCGGTTCAGGAAAAATGATGAACCTCTTCGAGGTGAGCAAGGAAATAGCGGACCGGCTCACGCACATCTTCACCCGCGATTCGGACGGCAACCGGCCCGTTTTCGGAGGGTCACCGAAATTTCAGAAAGACCCGCATTGGCGCGACAACCTGCTTTTCTATGAGTACTTTCATGGCGACAATGGCGCAGGCTTGGGCGCAAGTCACCAAACCGGATGGACAGGCGCTATTGGCAAGATCATTCAACTGTACGGCATCGTGGATGCCAAGCATTCGCTGCAAATGGGAAAGAAAACCGGATTTGCAACGCCTGCCGATAGCCCAAAGAAAACGAAGGCCGCGGTTCAGGCCCATACATGACAACATTGAAAATCTAAATGAAGCAACCAACCTACCCGTCGCTTTACCAAATCAATACCAGGGTTTGGCTTACGGCCTTGTCGCGCGACCTCGGCCGGCCGGCAACGCTGGATGATATTCCCGATGCCACCCTCGATCGTTTGGGCGAAATGGAACTGGACTGGGTTTGGCTGCTGAGTGTGTGGTGCACGGGAGAACTTGGACGAAAAATTTCACTGGAACATCCGGACTTTCGTCACGATTTCGAAGAGGCGTTATCCGACTTGTGTGACGACGACATCGGCGGCTCCGGATTTGCCATCGCGGGCTACCAGGTGCATCCCGATCTCGGTGGGGACGACGCGTTGAAGCGGCTTCGTTCCAGGCTGGCGAAACGAGGTCTTAAACTGATGCTTGATTTTGTTCCCAACCACATGGGACCGGACCATCCCTGGATCAAAGACCATCCGGATTATTTTGTGAGCGGAACAGCACATGATCTGGAAGTGGCGCCAAAGAACTACACCCGGGTAAAACACGGCGACACGGAAACCATAATTGCTTATGGGCGCGATCCGTACTTCGCCGGGTGGCCCGATACGATCCAATTGGACTACAGCAATCCGGCCACAACGGAAGCGATGCTTCAGGAACTTCTTCGGATCGCCGATCAATGCGATGGCGTACGGTGTGATATGGCCATGCTTATTCTCCCCGAGGTCTTTGAAAGAACGTGGGGCCGCCAGGCACATTCCTTTTGGCCCACGGCGACCAAAGCGGTCCGGGAAAAAAAACCTGACTTTACGTTCATGGCCGAAGTGTATTGGGACATGGAATCGACGCTGCATCAATTGGGATTTGACTATGCCTACGACAAAAGACTCTATGACCGTTTGCGCGACGGGCATGCCAAAGCGGTGCGTGAGCACTATTACGCTGGCCTTGATTACCAGAACAAGCTTGTCCGGTTTTTAGAAAATCACGATGAACCACGCGTAGCCACTGCGTTCAATCAACGCAATCATCAGGCCGCCGCCGTGATAACCTTTTTATCGCCCGGTCTGCGATTTTTTCATGACGGACAATTTGAGGGAAGAAAAAAACGCATCTCACCCCATTTGGTTCGCGCACCGAAAGAATTACACAATGGAGCAACACAACAATTTTACAACCGTCTCCTCAACACCCTGAAGCTCCCCGTCCTTCGCGACGGTCGCTGGCAATTGCTGCACTGCTCTTCGGCGTGGGACGGGAATGAAAGTCATGCGTCTTATCTGGCCTTTGCCTGGCAGGGAGCCAACGGCGAAGCAGTCATCGTTTGCGTCAACTATTCGCCAAACGCCGGCCAGTGCTTTGTTCAACTTCCTTTTCCGGACTTCGCGGGAAAAACCATTCGGCTGACGGATTTGATGAGCGAAGCCCGGTATGAACGCGATGGCAATGACCTCCTGTCGCGAGGCCTCTACTTAGAACTTCCCGCATGGGGATATCATGTATTTGACGTTGCTTACGCCAGGTAGAAGTATTTAAAACGAGGGAATTTCATTCTTTAAGGGTAAAACAGACATTCTCTACAGCAAAATGGTTTCGGTTTCCTTACTCCGTTTTGGACGCCTCCGTTTAAAAACTGTCCGAATACCTCGTTATTTTTAATAATACAGTTGTCAGAAGATCAGTGCAAAAAAAGACCAAACCCACCCTGCAATGGACATAAAAAAAATTGAAACCCTCGACACCGCCTTGATGCAGGCGTCCAAAAAGATAAAAGTACTTCAGGCCTTGCAATGGCCTTTGGGTGCTGAAGAGAAATTTCTGGAAGGTTGGCGCAAGGGCAATCCTCAGTTGCCGGAGGTGACACTGGAGCGGCATGATTATGATGACAGCATTTCCGCGCTGGAAGGTATTGCAGACCGCTGCGATAAAGATGATCCCGTGGAAAAATTCCTGGCCGAAACAGCACAAAGCTACGCCTACTCCGCGCGCATGATCAGCGCAGTGGGCACGCCGGACTTCACCACCTATGCAACCAAAATTTATGGTCGTCCCGACACCGTCTACAAACTACAAGGCATGAGTGCGGTGGACGGCGCAAAATTTTTTCTGGAAGTGACCGATGCGCTTTTAGGAAACGTTCATTTTCCACCCACGCCCGCCGACATTTCTGCAGACGAATTTGCCGGCTGGCTTAAAGCCGAAGTCGATGAATTCTTCGACAAGGATACGGTGGAGGTTGTCGTCGACAATCGCCTGTCATCAAAAGCGCTTGCCGGGGCCACCCGCATACGCGTTCGGGGCAGCGCGCTGTTCTCGCAACTGGACAAAGACCAACTTCTTTTCCATGAGGCATACGTTCACACCGCCACTGGGCTTAATGGCCGAAAACAATCTAACCTCAAGTCATTAAGTCTTGGCGCCCCACGAACGACGCGCACGCAGGAAGGTCTCGCGGTGATGGCTGAGCTTATTACCAACGTGATGGACATCAACAGACTGCGACGAATAGCCCTTCGGGTGTTAGCCGTCAAGCAGGCCTTGGATGGAGCAAACTTTATCGAGGTTTTCAAATTCTTTCTGGATGCCGGTCAGTCCGAGGAAGAGTCGGTTCGGTCGGCACAACGCATATTCCGCGGCGGTGACGTGAACGGTGGCATTGTGTTTACAAAAGACGCGGTCTATTTGCAGGGGCTTATTGAAGTGCACACGTTCATGCGCGTAGCCGTTCGCGACAACCGCCCCGACCTTATCCGGAATCTATTCGCCGGAAGGCTGACCATGGGTGACGCCCTGCGTTTGGCACCCCTCTTTGAAAGCGGATGGCTTTTCCCTCCAACCTACGTGCCGGTTTGGGCAGCCGACCTCAGAAGGCTGGCCGCCACCATGGCGTATTCCGCATTCGTGTCTTTCGTCAAATTGGAGAAAGTTTATTTGGAGCGCGCGATCGAGTTTGAAGAAGAAATTAAGGAGGCTCAGAATGCCTGATGAAAATGGAACAGTAGCCCGATGCTCTGCATTATGAGCAGTACCGGCATCGCTGAACTAATATTTGAACATTAAAGTCAAAGCTTGACCAACCTGACATCCATCTACTTTTTCAATATTCTTAAAGCAATCTCATACGCCGAAATCATAAGAAAAATTGGCAATAGCGGAAACATGACAACGCCCGGAACCCTTGGATCCTCCACATATGAAATCGTGTTAAGTCCTACACCGAAATACGCGAATAAGAAAAATACATCCGCCAAAATTATCGAAATCACTCCGGTTGCAATTTTCTCAGTCGCGGTAAGACGTGTCTTCTTAACCATCGCGGTGATAACACCGACGAACAAACACAGGATCATGGAGAAAATAATCATAAGCCGATGTTAATGATAACGGATACCAGTGCTTCGAAGGTAAAGTTTAGCGCTTTACCGCGACACCATTTAACCGTTACATAACATCATTTAACGGTAACAAATTTGGTCGGGCATGCAGCCCTGGTTAATTTCATAGATCGTCACCTCATTCAAATATTTGCGATGAAATTCAGTTCCTTCATTTTTCTTCTGGCGATCCCACTAGCCTTCTTTTCATGTGGCAAAATTGAATCGAAAACCGCGGCGATGGTTCCCCCTTTTCTTCCTAAGGTGCCCGTCGGGACAGAAGAAATCTTGCGGAAGGAATTTCCGGGCGCCATTCCCGGCCATGAATTCGCGGACTCGCTCATTCACTATCTTCAAAGAAAATACGGCATCGAGCCCGACAAGATGTTGTTGGGAGCTTCTACCTGTGTGGACGATATCATCTACACAAAAAACTTTCACTTCCATCCCGAAATAAAAGGCCCCTTTCATCTCGGCGGGCTCGCCGGCCTGCCCTTTACGGGCATCTCGGGTCTGGAAGCCTTTGCCCATCACATTCCTGACAGCGGCACCCTGGTGTTGCTGGTTGAGCCGCACATTGGCTATTCCGAGAAAAAGGGCTGGGGGTATGTGCTAAGGCATGAACAGCACGAAGCCAGTTCGTGTTGTGGCGCGCTGATGGGAACGCTCAGCAAATTGCAAGCAGGAACGCTCAAAGCGGAAATTTCGGAGGATGACTATCAGGGTGGCAAAATTGCGGAACTGGCGCTGCGTTATAAGGACGAAATTCTCAGCGCTGAGAATCCCATCATCGAGCTGACACGCGTAACGTCTCTTTCTGCCGAGAAGCAAATCAGGGCGCATGTGTTAGATGTCAGCATGGAGCACGCGAAGTTTATTATCATTATAACCGGTACAATAATCAACACCGATTATGCATTCACCGATTATCAGTACCTGGATCACATTCTGATATACGACGTTCGCAAGAAGGCCTTTGTTGAAGATTTAAGAAATCCTCATAGTCACACAGCGACCGCGTCTAATTTTGACGCGGTCACCAAAAAAATGTAGGAAGATGCACAGTAAGAAATTTGAAACATGACCCATTATTGCCATTGCTCCAATATCTTCTTCTTTTTGGCATCAAACTCCGACTGCGTTAGAATTTTGGAGTCAAGCAGGACCTTCAGCTCTTTTAAATCCGCTATCGCTTTGTTCTTGTCTGCTTCCGCTTTACCTCCGCCAGCGGAGAGGCTGTCCAACCTTGCCTTTAGCTTCGCATTCTCCTTCGTGAGCCTGGACAGTGAGTCCTTCAGGGACGCGGTGGGGGCGGCTAGCAGAGAGGCTGTTGAATCCCTGCTTGCACGAATGGAGTCGATGATCTGCGGTAGCTTTGCCGGATTAAAATCATGCAACAGCACTTTGTCTTTGAGGGTGGTATAAACCCCATAGTAAACTTTTTGGCTTTTGGCGAGGGAGTCTGCCTGTAGTGAAAGCTTGCTGGTAGCCTTGGTTAGGGAATCAATTTTTATGTCCTTGGGATCTTGTTTCTTTTTCTTTTGGCTGAACCCTTGAAAGGCAACAAGAACAAACAGAATTAAAATGAAGTTTTTCATAAAGTGAGAGGGTGTTATGGGGATTGACCAATATAATCATTCCACCGTTAGGAAGCACGCAAGATCAACTGTTAAATTCAGCGTTAGTAAGCTGCAGCAGGTGCATGAATGGACAATAGTAAACTTTTTGATTTTTAGGAGTGACAACATCAAAAAGCTCAGACATAAATTCGAAAGATAACAGACATCATTTTCCCTCTTCTACGAGCCATCATGAAAATAATGATTTTCATACTCTTTGTATTGCATTCTATCAACATTGCACTTGCCCAAAATTTGCCCGATTCCCTAAAGAAGACACAAACCCTTATAAATGCTGACGATCCTTCACAGTTCTTTACCAGAATAGAGGTATACAATGAGTTGCAATACTATGACAAGGCCGATTTTTATTTGAACCAAACCGTGTTCAGAGCAATTTTAAAGATCGGCAAACGGTTCACAACCCGGGTGGACGTTCCGTATGTGTCTAACTCTTTTGTGTCCCGCGAGGAGCACAAGCAATCGGGAATTGGCGACATCTCTTTTCGCTTGCTGGGCTTTAAGTTTATTGAAAAGCCGCGTTCGGCTTTTACGGCTTCTATAGAGATCAGCATGAACACGGCGCAGTCGCCGCTACTGGGCACAGGCAAGAACCTGCTCATTCCCGTTGTGTCGTATACCCGGATGATGCCGAAGCAGAAAATACTTTTTTCGGTAGTTTTTCAACAGGCCAACGCCATCAGCGGCGATGAGCAAAGAGCCGATATCAGTTTTTCAAAATTGCAAGTTATCCTCCTCAAAACCTGGACGGCAAAAGTCTGGACGGTATTGGCGCCCGAGTGGTTTTTGGATTATGTTCACGGGGGAGTGTCCATGAACTTTAGAACACGGATGACCTGCGCTCCAACCCGGCGCATCAATTTATGGGTTTCACCAAGCATCGGCGTGTTCGGGGATTTTGCAGGGCGGTATCAATGGAGTGCAGATATCGGGGGGCGCTATTTCCTATTCAGGGATCTGCACGCCAGGAAAGCGATGAAATGAGAGTCGCGACGGAGTTCGCTTGTTGTTATCGGCAAAATTCCCTAGTATTATTAAGTAGCGGGCGATTAGGAGTGAGGGATTTTTTTGAATCTTTTTGTGATTCGTCAAATTACATCACCGTAAATAAAACAAAATGACCAGACCTCCACTATCGCAGATTGATGCCTCGGTGATCTGCATTGTTCTCTTTGTGCTCATGCTGTTTTCCCTTGCGCTGGGCAACAGAATGCGGAAGAAATTCTGGAGTGTGGGAGAGGGAGACCACCAGGGAGGTGTAAATTCATTGCTGGCTGCACTGTTTGGTTTGTGGAGTTTTATACTGGCCTTTACGTTTAGCCAGTCCGGCACACGTTTTGACAATGTGCGGGCCATCATTGTGGATGAGGGGAACATTTTAAGGACGGCTATACTCAAATCGGATTTTTTTCCCGACAGCATTCGGGACGCCTACCGCGCAGATTTGCGAGTGTATCTGGAGGAGCGGATCTCTTATTATGAAGATTACAACGATGAAGAGAAATTTAACAGGAACAGGGAAGCGCTATCAAAGACGGCAGCGTCGCTCTGGACAAGAACGGTTGAGCTATCCAAAAAACCAAACCTGACCGGTCTTGCCAACGGCATGGCACTTGCCTTGACAAATTTATTTGACGTTGGCGTCAAACGGGAAGCGTTGCTAAGCGCGGGAGTACCTACTCCCATTAACATCATGTTGCTTGTTCTAGCTTTGTCCATTTGTTTGATCGGGGGCTTTACAACACCCGCCATTAAGCGCAAGGAATGGATAGTGCTCACCATGTTTGCCTTACTTGCCTCAACGATCTTGTACATAACGATCGACCTTGCCCGGCCGATGCAGGGCTTCATCAAACCAGATGTCGGACAGGAAACCATTGTTAATTTGCGCAAGCTTTTCTAGTGAGATGTAAAGGCGGACGGATCACCATGGGGGAGGTTGTTCCTACTTTACGTTTTAAGGGAGAAATTTCAACGGTTGTGAATGCTAAAAAGACACGACCGTGTCTTAGCTAAATCAACAGAATTAGCTTAGATTGAATACACAGCCATCGACCAAATCATGAAAACGTTTTATGTCTTGGTTGTTCGACTCTGAATCTATAACCAAGTTCATCCCATTTTTCTAAGTCTTAACATGGGCAAGAATCTGATCAATCATTTTCAGTCAGCGAACCCAAGTGTGGAGGATCGCATGGCGGCGGGCAAGGCGTTGCGGGAGAAAATTCCGCGGACCCAGCAAGGCGAATATCAGCCGGCACCTGACCGGGCTGATCCTGTTTCTGTTTTGGAAGCGCAGGGAGAAACGCGGCTCCCTGATTTAGTGCCGATTCGATATGCCCGGATGTTGACTTCGCCATTCGCCTTTTTTCGTGGAGGTGCTGCTCTTATGGCATTGGATTTGGCAGCCCAAGGCGAGACCACCGGAATCAATGTTCAGGCTTGTGGCGACATGCACGTAGCCAACTTTGGTGTGTTCGCTTCTGCCGAACGCAAGCTCATTTTCGGCATAAATGATTTTGATGAAACACTGCCGGGTCCGTGGGAATGGGATTTGAAACGGCTCGTGACCAGCATCGTGGCCGGCGGCAGATTTTTGGGGGCCGATAAACGTTTGTGCAAAGAAGGCGTGCAGGCAGCGGTTCGTTCCTATGGAAAAAGAATGAAGGAATATGCCCACATGGGAAATCTGGAGTTGTGGTATTCCACCATCACAGAAACGGATATTATGAAGACCATGACACCCGCGCAACACAAGGGTCTGAAAAGAATTACTGGCAAAGCCCGTGAGCGCACGCACTTGCAGGTGCTCGGCAAACTGACGGACCTGGTGGGCGATCAATTCCGCTTGCGGGAAAATGCTCCATTCATCGTACGCGAAACTCACTCGGAAACAGGCATGCCGATATACGAGGCGCTGGGACGCTTGCTCGAATCGTATATGCGTTCCCTGGCGGATGACCGCAAAAAACTGCTTCAGCATTATCGCATTGTTGATGTTGCCCGAAAAGTTGTGGGGGTCGGCAGCGTAGGCACTCGCTGTTGGATTATCTTTCTCTCCGGGCACAACGCGGAGGATCCATTATTCCTCCAGGTAAAGGAAGCTCAGCCTTCCGTGCTCGAATCGGTTACGGCTAAGACGACCTACACCAACCACGGACAGCGTGTCGTTGCCGGGCAGCGGTTGATCCAGGGTGCGCCCGATATTTTCCTGGGATGGGGCGAGCTTGGGGGTTACCATTTTTATGTGCGCCAATTGCGTGACATGAAAGGTGGCGTGGAGTTCGATCGGGATAAAATAAAACTTGAGAACCTCCCGGACTATTCCAAATTATGCGCCTGGGCGCTGGCCTTGGCGCACGCCAAATCGGGAGATGCTGCCATGATTTCGGGCTATATCGGTAGCAACGATGAACTGGAGGATGCTATGGTCCGCTTCGCTTTTGCCTATGCAGACCAGACCGAAAAGGATCACCAGGCATTGGTTGCGGCAGCAAAGGAAGGAAGGATTAAAGTAGCGACGGCACAACCGCAGGACTAGCGATTACTTAAGGACCTCCATGAAGATGTGTATTCAACTTTGACGGAATAAGTCTTATTCGTTTGCTCGCACCCGACCTTGCCATAGACGGCACCGTCTATAAGCTTAGCGGAAACAATACGTACTTTACCCGGTGTGCCATTGAATTGAGCCCTTTCGTCGAGCAAAGGGATATTAAAAATAGTCTTGAGTCGCTAAAGTTTGCGTGAGATATCGGGAGAGACCCACAACCGAAAGAAGATTTGAAACGAGCCTGGAACAGCGCTTTACGAATTTCCAAATTCTTAGGGAAAGCTATCCTCAGCTTGGTGTTCATACTATTGGTTTTAGTGGCCCTCTTACATTTACCCGCTATCCAGCGACGGATCACCCCATGGCTTTCCGGCTACCTGTCGTCTAAATTTGGAACCCGCGTGGAGATTGGAAATCTCCATTTCTCATTGCTCGGCGATCTGCGCGTGGGCGAACTAACGGTCTGGGATGCGAAAAACCAAAAAGCGCTTTCCGTACACAAAATCGAAGTCGTATCCAATATTGTTGACATTATCTCGGGACGATACAAAATTGATACGATACGCCTGGCGGACGTTGATTGTCATTTGATGGAAAGCCAGGAGGGCTGGAACATCCAGTCGATACTGGACGCCTTTCGTGGGCCTGAAAAACAAGATACAGCATCAAGCGATGTTACCCTTCAGTTCAATACTGTCCTTTTAGAGAACATAGTTTTTGAGTATGCCTCGACGCCTGGAAAAATATCCCTTTCCAGTAACCTCGGCAGGTTGGTCGTTAAAAACTTTGTGTTCTCCAGCCGTGAAAATGTAATTGAGGCAGATGATGTTTCACTGCGAAATACCGCGTTGAATATTTTGTCGACCGGACAAGCCGGGACGATCAATCCAAACCCTGTCTCAAAACAAACGTCATGGATCAATCCTGACCTTGGTATGGGCATTGGGTTGGTGATTAGAAAACTTGAACTCAGGGATGATGAATTCTCTTTTCATGTGGATCAGGTCGTGCATACCCCGAAAGCAGACCCTGATCACCTGGAGCTGCGACGTATTCAAACGAGCCTGTCGGACGTCATGATTCGAAAGGATACGCTTACGGCAATCTTAAATTCATTTTCCACGGAGCTACCCGGACTTACCATTGCAGATGCCACCGTGAACCTACACGCAAACCAAGACCGGTTGGTTCTTTCCGGTCTTCGTCTCGCTTCAAAGACGAGCGAGCTCGAAGCGGAACTCATGGGCTGGTCCGATATAACATCAACACAAGATCCTGATTGGCTGAACCTAGAAGGGGAGGCAAGCGGCCATGTTGATGTCCGCGATCTGGAATATTTTTTTCAGGACTCCCTGTTGAATCATTTCTCACACTGGGAGTCGACTGCATTGGTGCTGAAAGGCAAATACATCAAAGGAGAGGGTAACCTGGATGCGTTGAGCCTGAAGACAAAAGACAGTTATTTTCTGGCCAGCGGAAGGGTGTGGCACATATCGGATTATGAAAGCTTGCAATGGAAAAATGTGGTAGTCAACAGCGCGATTGGCGCCGATGCCGTACGCACGTTGCGTTCTTTTTTTCCAAGCCTGCAGCTGCCGCCTTATGCTCAACTCCACTTCACAAGTGCGGGGAATCCAGGGAGGACAGCGGTGACCGGCAATGCGAATACATCCTGGGGAGATGTTAGGACTACAGGCTCTGCATCCTTCAAAAAAAATAACGTTGGCCTGGATTTTAATCTGGTTGGCAAAAACATCGAAGGCGGAAAATTTGCCAGGCTCGACTGGTTGGGGCCGGCAAGTTTGTCGATGGATGTGAAAGGAAGGCTGGGCCATGACCAGGATATCAACGTGAAGGGAATGATCGGGAAGGTCGAAATGGTGAATGAGCCGGTGCAAAACATAACGTTTCGAAGTGAGGTCAAGCATTCCAGTGCGCACATAGCGCTATCCATCTCGGACACTAGTTATCGCGCGAAGGCGACATCGGAAATTTTATTTTCCGGACCGCTCATCATCACCACGGAAATTGAAACCGACCGGTTTAGGGTGGGCAATTTTTTATCGGGCGACAGCACACTTTCTGTTTCAGGGAATTTTACAGCTCATGTTAGATCCGATCGGGCATTTGTTGGCGCGCATCTGGCGGGGAACCGTATGCTGTTTCAAGATCACTTGACCAAATATTCGCAGGACACCCTCAACATTGACATGATGACTACGCCAACGGCCAGTCGCATCGATTTTTTTTCGGATGACGGGAAGGGCAGCCTGACAACCAACTTTGATCTGCGACACATGGCCTCCTGGATGCAGACCTGGCCGGGGCGCGTGCTACACCCGGACCGCAACCCGCAGCGGCCAACCCAAAACAAAGCGATCGCGTTTGATTTTCAGCTTCGGAACGTCAGTCCCCTTTTATTGCTGGGCGCCAACATTGATGATTTTTCTTCGCTACACCTTTCGGGTGAAATTGACGAACAAAAACAAGAGGCTGTGGTGCGCGCGACCTCCGGAAAATTTAAAGGATATGGTTTAGCGTTGGACACGCTGCGCACGCAATTTAGGGTACAGAACGACAGCCTGAGATCAGACCTGCGTATAAAGAACCTGTACTATCAATCCCTCGCACTGGGGAATCTCAATTTTGACGTACACAACAGACAGGATACGACCCTGACAAATCTCATCCTGTCAAACGACTCCACGTCGACGCTGGTGTTGCGCACGCGTATCTTGCGTTCGGATAGCGGCGCGTATGTTTATCCGGACAAGCTCCGGCTGCTCGATACCGACTACACGGTCGATCGGGGGAATCCGGTGTATATAGAAAAGGGAAATATCGTCGTGAACAACTTTCAGATTGCTCGCGAGGCTATGCGCATCGGCATGAACGGCGACCTCAACGCGTTCGACCTCACCCTAAGTCATGTAGACTTTTCCCAACTCAATGCGCTTCATGCGTCCGACTCGATCCTCGTAAACGGCGGTGAACTGAATGCGAAAGTTTCGTATACGGCGGGTCAACAGCTCGATCTGTCGGCAACGATCGACAGTCTTCGGCTGTATCGCTCCAACCCCTTGACGGTGGTCATCAAGGCCGTGGGCGACACCGCACATGTGCCGTTTGAGGTGAGGGTGACAAACGAATTAAACCAGGTGGATGTCAAAGGGCAGTACTTTTTGAAAAACAACAGCGTAGATGCTTCCATGAAGGTGGATGTCCATACACTGGAAATATTTAATTTTTTGGTATCCGGGATAATGGACAAAATGGATGGAAGCGTAAAAGGCGACTTGGCCATCCGCGGCCCGATCCAGAAACCGAAGGTCAACGGACAGCTAAGATTTTCAGATGCGAATTTTACGACGGCAAATCCCAGGATAACATTTGTCGTACAGGACGACGTTGTTACGTTGAAAGATTCCGTGATGTCCTTTAAAGATTTCGGGATCTATGACCGGAGACACCACCGCCTTATCGTAAACGGGTCGTTGATCTCACCCGATTACCGCTCGCTCACATACGATCTGAAACTCCACACAAATCGCTATTCACTGCTGAGCAAGGCTGACTCTTTGAACCGGCAATTGAAAGGAGAACTGGTCGTTGCCGGCGACGTAGCCCTGACGGGAAATACGAAGAATGCCAACGTTAAGGCCAACATCATCATCAAAGACAGCACGTCGTTGATATTCCAATCGTCGGACAATGAAATTAAACTTTTAACGAGCACGGGCATCGTCGACTTTGTCGACCCCACGGTGCTCAAAGAAGTTACGGGTGACGGACGGTCCGGTTATTTTTACGATTCCCTGCTCACCAGCCTTCCAGAATTCAATTTGAATTCGACGGTGAAGATCGAAGAGGCTGCCAGGATGCGGATTGCGATCGATGCGCAATCCGGTGATTACATCGAAGCTTCCGGTAGTGGGAATCTCGAGATGGAGTATGACCGTACGGGGAATGTCGGTCTTTCGGGGACCTATACCATCAAGAAGGGTACGTACCGGGTGTCGTTTTATGAGTTGGCGAAAAAGAACTTCAAATTGGTGCCGGGATCGTCGGTCAGTTGGAGCGGCCGCCCGGAGAGCGGTGAGCTTAATATAAGGGCGATCTACACCGTTCGCTCTTCGTCGATCGGACTGATCGGGAATGAAATTGGGGAGAACGAAAAATCGATCTACAAGCGCTCGCTACCCTATGAGGTGGGCATCACGATAAAGGGGACGATCGGAAAACCGGTGGTGTCCTTTTCGCTCGATCTGCCGCGCGAAGACCGGGTGAATTATCCTGTCCTGGCCAATAAGCTGGACCGGCTACAGCAACCGGAATTTCAATCGGAGTTGAACAAACAAGTTTTCGGCATCCTGGTCCTGGGCGGTTTCATGCCCGAGTCAACGGGCCTGGATATCAACGAAGGTCAGGTTGCCACCACGGCATTATCCAATAGCGTAAACAGTCTGCTCTCCGGCCAGCTCAACCGGTTTGCGAATCGTTACATCAAGGGTGTTGATATCGATGTGGGCATACAATCATATAGTGACTACTCGGCCCCCGGCGGCAAGACACAAACGGCGATGGACTTCCGCATGACCAAACGCGTGATGAATGACCGCCTCTCGTTTGAAGTTGGCGGCGATTTTAATATCAACCAGGATCAAAGCGGCGCGAGCACGGGCGACAAAAACTTCAGGGGCGATGTGGCCATTATTTACGACCTCACCGGGAATGGAAACAAGAAGCTGAAGTTGTTTAATAACGAAACGTACGACATCGTTTACCAGGAAGTACGGAACACGGGGATATCCCTGATCTTCATCCGGGAGTTCGACAAAAAAAAGAAAGACAAATGAGACGGTCAGTAGCACACGGGCTGATTTCATTTCTTGTGCTTGTGTTGACAGGTTGCACGGGGATGAAACACATTTCGTCTGGCGATCCCCTCTATGTCGGACATACGATAGAATTTACACCACCTTCCCGTGAAAGTAAAAATCTTATGCCCTTCATAAAGGATGTACTGAAGCCCCAACCGAATAACCAATTCTTATGGATGCGGCCGGCGTTGGCGCGCTATATGATGCTATCGGACTCGGCCCGGAGCAGGAAATTCTGGAAGAATAAGATTGACAAACCTGTATTGCTATCGCACACCAAACCCACCCAGGTGGCTGCGGCCATTCACAACCGGGTATTTCACAACGGGTATTTCAACAACACCGTGCACTATGACACGATACGGATCGGAAACCGAAAAGCGAAGTATCGCTATACCATCACCCTTCGCGAGCCCTACCGGTATGATTCTGTCTTGTTCCCTAAGCCGCACAACGATCTTTTGCAAAAGATAAACGCAACAAAAGCCGAGTCGCTCCTGAAGCCAGGGGATATCTACACGCTGGACGCGGTGAAAAATGAGCGGGCCCGGATCGATCTGCAGTTAAAGGAAAACGGATACCTTTATTTCAACCCCGAGTTCATTACGCTAAAGGCCGATTCGGTGACCGGGGTGCATAAGCTAAAGGCGGAAGTAACGATTAAACCTGAGACGCCGCCCGAGTCGAGGATACCCTATACCATACGAAATATATACATCCATGCCGATCACGTGCGCGAGGACGCATCGACGGATACGGTGGCGTCCGGCAATTATTATTTGATCGCGCAGAATAAGGACCTCAGTTTAAGGGCCATTCAAAATGGAATTTTCTTTAAGCCCGGAGAACTCTACACCACCTCCAATTACCTGCACTCCGTTCGCTACCTGAACGAGCTTCCCATTGTCCAAAATGCAACGGTAAAGTTTGTGCCACGCGGCGACAAAGGTACCCTCGATGCTGTTTTCTATCTGTCGCAACGAAAACGCCTGGCCTATAGCGCGGAGTTTAATACGGTGTTCCGGTCCACCAACTACTTTGGTCCCGGAGTAATCTTCAGCTATACGGACCGGAACGTGAAGCGCGGTGCCGAAATGTTGAAAATAAATTTACGCGGAAGGGTCGAGGTGCAGATTTCTGAGGGCAGCGTCAATCCCGCCTATGAATTGGGGCTGGAGGGCAATTATACCGTGCCCCGGTTCTATCCCGCATTCCTTTTCAAATGGGGGGAAAAACGCTTGCCCAAAACAACGATTTCGACGGGATACAATTTATTTAATCGCTTGGATCTTTATCGCATGAACTCGGTCTTCATCAACTTTGGTTATAAGTGGGGGTTGAGGGATCGCGTGACGCACGGGCTAAATCCCGTGGAAGTCATTTTAACGACCGTTCCGGAATCGTCAAAGTCGGAAGAGTTTATTAATTATCTCGAGGAGAACCCCGGCGTGCGGCGAAGCTTCGACCAACAATTTATGGTGGGCGCCGGATATGAATTCACCTACAGCCCGCGCGTCAGTCGAAATAGTTTTTTCATCCGGGGAGGTCTCGATGGCGCCGGCAATGCGCTGACAGCCCTCTACGGGGCCGTCAATGCCACAACCGATTCGCTGGGAAGGTACACGTTGTTTGGCGTTCCCGTCTCTCAATACGTTCGCGCACGCGTCGACCTTCGCTACAGCTTTAACTTCAACCGGCAATCGAAATTGGTTACGCGCTTTGTGGTTGGACTGGGTATTCCCTTTGGCAATTCGAGTATCCTTCCGTACATCAAACAATTTTATGTAGGGGGAACCAACAGCCTGCGCTCTTTTGTGGCGCGGTCGGTGGGCCCGGGAAGTGAGACGCCGCCCTCCGGCTACACCGACCTTACCGGCGACATACGATTGGAGGGCAACCTGGAATACAGGTTCGATTTGTCGGGACGGTTGAAGGGTGCTGTGTTCGTCGACGCGGGAAATGTGTGGCTCTTTCGCGACGACCCCTCGCGTCCCAACGGAACTTTTGAGTTCAACAAATTCCTCGACGAGATTGCCGTTAGCTCGGGATGGGGTTTGAGATGGGACTTCGACTTTATTGTGGCCCGCCTCGACTTTGCCTACACCCTTCGCACACCCTATCAGCCGGAAGGAGAGCGGTGGGCGACCGACTTTCGTTTCTGGGACCCGACGATCAATATCGCCATCGGATACCCTTTCTGACGGGAGGAAAACTCTTTTTTTGTTTACAAATATCGAGTTTGCTTCAGGAAATCCTCCCAATTTTCTATATTGGTTGCATATACAACTAATTTGAAATGACGCCTCAATCCCTCCAAACGAATATCATCTTTCTTTGTGGTGACTTTGTCCATGTGTTTCACCAGGCCTTGACACGGTCTTTTAAAGCCAACCGGATTCCCGTGACCATAGAGCAATTCTCCATCCTGGCCATCCTGTTTTATCAGAACGGGATCAATCAAAAGGAAATCGGAACGCTGCTCGGTCGCGATAAGACAACGATCACCCGGATCATTTCCAATATGGTGAAGAGCAAATTGATACGCCGGATAAGCGACAAGCGCGATGCCCGCGGGAAACTGATCTACCTGACGGGGAAAGGAGAGGCCATTCAAAAAAAAGCGGTTGGGGTGTCGGGAAAGCTATACCAGAAAGTTGTCAGGGATATTCATGATAAAGACTTAATCCAGGGCATGACCCTGGTTGAAAAAATGATAAAGAATGTTCACGCATCACGCTAAAAATTGCAAGCCTATGAAAAACGTAAAATTCTTTCTTTTGTGGATCGTCATGACCGTGGTCATGGTCATTGCCTGGTCTGTTGGCGCATGGGTGGGAAATGTCATCACCCAAACCGTGCCCCCGCCCGTTGAAGATCCTGCTTCCGTGGGATTGTCGGTCCTTCTGGTTTGTTTGATCAACGCTCTTCTGTGGAGCATCTTCTTTTGGTCAACCCGCGCCTTCGTCGGCGTGCATAGATCGATAGCCGTACTCCTGTATTTATTCGGGACGCAATTTTTCCTCATGCAAATGGAAACTTTTTTCTTTTCGGCAAGCCTTGGTATTTCTCCCGGCCAGGTTATGAGTATTCTGGTAGCCGGATTGGTCATGGTTACAGTCACCGGAGCGCTCGGGTTGGTGCTCACCCGGAAGCTGGCGCCGACGCAAACTAAAATACCGTTTAAGCCTGAAGTACGCGGCTGGCGTGGGATGGTCGCTCCGATGCTGGTGATGAGTGTGCTCGTCTATCCGTTGCTTTATGAGACGTTCGGATACTACATTGCCTGGCAAAATGAACACCTGCGGCTTTTCTACTCGCACTCAGCCGAACTGAAACCCTTTCTTTCACAATGGCCCGGCTTTTTTTCGGAGGGAATTTATTTCTTTCAGGTGTTGCGTGGATTCATCTGGGTAGTCATTTCCATACCGGTGGTGCTGCTGCTCGGGAAAAACAAATTTTACCCCTACCTCCTGGTGGGCTTACTGTCTGCTTTGCCTGCGGTACAGCTTTTCATTCCGAATCCGTATATGCCTGCCGATATTGCGATGACCCATTTTTTTGAAACGTTTTCCTCTAATTTTCTTTGGGGTCTGTTGATCGTTTATGTGACGAACCGATCGATTGCTGCAGGGCAGATTGTGCCTGCGGCGGCGATGCAGCGTATTTAAATCGCGGAGTTGAAGGTAGTAAGGAACCGTGCATTACTTCTAAACGAAGCCGTCCATTAATTTTAAGTTTAATGGTATTAAATTGACTTATTGGCATTAAATTGAGTTAGGTCGGAATCCAAGGACAGGCTGAGAAACGTAACGTTCAAAGGGTCGAACTTCGGAGGAGTGTACCTAAAATGACAAAAATCAAAAGGAATAAATCGCTATGAAACAAAAGGTAATCGAGGCTACACTGTTATCCTGTGTGATATTTTTCGTGATGGCCTGCGGGCCAAAGAAAGAAGAACCGGCGGCAGCACCCGCAATTGATAAGGAGCAGATTAAAGAACAAATTCAAGCCAGGGAAAATCAATTTGCTGAAGTGTATAATTCCGGAGAACCGAAGAACATTGGTTACTATGCTGACGATGCAACGTCCTTTTCTCAAAACAAACCGCCTTTGGTAGGCAAGGTGGCCATTGTAGAATTTTTAAAAGCCGGTATTGAATCCTCTTCCAAGGGCAATAGGATCTCCTTTGTCACCAATGAAGTTTTTGTTTCAACGGACGGGAATCAAGTGGTTGAAATCGGCTACTACAAATTGACGGACTCCACGAATGTTGCCATCAATACTGGAAATTATATGGTCTTATTTGAAAAAAGAAACGGTGAGTATGTTGTTGTACGCGATATGAGTGCTTCGGATATGCCGCTGGAATAAAAGACACGCGTTCTCGATTAGACAATGGTTTCAGATCGCTTGAGCACCGTTTCAAATAGAAACGATCTATTAACGTCTTCTACCGCCACCACCCCTGGAACCGCCACCTCCTCTGCCACCGCTAAAGCCACCACCTCCGCCTCCACTGAAACCACTGCCTCCTCTAGAACCGCTGTTATAACGGGATGCTCCGTTTGAACTCGGTCTGGGTTGAGAGGAATAGTTGGATGACTGACGTGTAGACCCTCCCGCAGGCTGCTGCCGGACAGCGGGCGATTGCCGTGTCGATGCTCCGTTTGACGGACGTGTTGACACGCCGGTGGATGGCCGCGTTGCCGCTCTGTTTGCTGGACGCGTGGAGGCATTGTTGCGCGTGCCATAGTTGCCATTCGCCTTGTTGTGGTTAACGGTATTCGACCTGTTTCTTGAATTGTTATTGTAGTTGTTAAAATTATTGGTGTTGTGAATGATGGTTGTGTTGCCATGATATCCATAGCCCCCGTGGTGATAATAGGAATGACTGCCGATATAGATACCAATGGCCATAACCGAAAATGCCGCGAAATAGGGTGGATAGTATCCATAGTGATACGGCGGGTAATACGGAACATAAGCTGGTGAATAAACATACTGCACGATCGGCGCAGATTCGACCACGACAACGGTAGTCTTTGCCGGAGCACTAACCACCACCGTGTCTGGGCCCTTGTACGCCGGATTGGCGGTGACGGCAGGAGTTTTAGACTCTTTTAATTCGACAATATAGTTTTTGCCATACAAGTCTTCGTCGCCCACAATCTGCATCGAAATTTTCTTCTTTTCATCCTTCGATACTAAAATCACGGCGACGTCTTGTGTTTCAGTTTTACTGACAGCAACCTGAAGAACAAACGTAAAATCATCTCCTTCCTTCTTTGTCACCACCTTGATGAAATCGACTTTACCGTCCACATCCAAATCCAAGTTGTTGATTCCTGTTTTTTCAAGATTTAACGATTTTTCAAAATCTTCGATGGTCTTTGATTTTTGAAAAAGATCCAGAACAGCATAGAGATCCAGGTTGTCTCCAGGTAAGCCCAGTAATGTCGAATCACGCTCCGTTTGAGCAAGCGCTGGCAGGCTAAGAAAAATCAGTGTTGCTGCCAAACAAGATAAGATGCATTTTTTCATAATAGGCCGGTAAAATCCAATTCAACAAGATGACGTTTTGGGCGAGACTTCTGCCTCGTAGCAGCATTTGTTTGAAACGGGAGATAGTGAGTTCCTGTCGGAGTCTGTGTATCGGTAAGTGAAGCTATATTTTTTTAAAAACAGGTCAAAACCAGAACGTCATTTAACCGTTACATGGCAAAGCGTTTCACCGTTAAATCAATGACATGGTAAAATCAAGACTTGATCATTCTATGCTTTTAATTTTAATCGGAAGTTTTTGGCTTTTTGCACGATTGTGGCACTTCCGTGCGCTCATCCCAAACCCACCGTGTCCCTAGATCAAGGGATGACCCAAAAGGGTTATTGATTGGCAGCCGGATCGTGGTCTCCTTTGTTGAACAATTAACGCAAAGAGACACATGAAAAAAGAATGGCAAAAAACGCGCACACTACTTTTCGCGACATGGAGTCTCATGCTCTTGTTGGGATGTGATAAAAGCATCCAGCCTTCACCGGCTGGAGTGAATACCCAGTGCATTATTCAAAATGAAACCACGGCATTGTCTGGCAATGCGGCTTCCTGGAAGTATGAATACGATAGCAAGGGCATGCCCTTGAAGATCACGAAATATGGATCAAATGGTGCGGAAGTATCCGGTGTAACGGTGTATGACGATAGCGTCGTTAATGCCCTGGGTGTGGCCAGATCGACTACGCGCTATGATGTCGACCTTTCTTTGAAAACGCTACCCACTGTGGCTCACGTATCGGCCACCGACCCGGAAGGAATTGTACAGGCAGACTACAAGCAGTTTTTTTTCTTCTATGACGCTAAGTCGCGGCTTACTAAAATAAGCGAGAAAACCGTTTGGGTGGGTGATGGTGAATGGGATTTGACCATTTCCTACAACGATAAAAACAATGTCACGGAATTGAAGTATGAGTGGGTTACGGGTCCGATAACGGGAACGACGCGCATCACGGCTACAGCCTATGATGACAAGCCAACGCCTTACGCGTCGATGCCCATGTGGAAGTTTTTAATGAACAATTTCGCCTGGGACAACTACGACCCCGAGCCTATCCTGACGGCACTGAGCAGCAATAACCCCCTCGACTACTCCTTTGGCACGGGCGACAACTTCTTTTCCAGAACCATGACCTATACCTACAATGAGCAAGGCTTCCCTTTGGCGCGCATCAATACCAACAAGAATAAAAATGGCGAGTATACTTTTACTCAGACTTTTTCCTATACGTGTCCGTAAGGAATGCAGCGAAGAGAGACATGGGTTCTCTCTTCAGGCGATCCCCATCGACTTGTAGTAAATGTCGGTCATGCCTTTATCGTTTCCGGTCGATATCATTTTTGAATGGGCGCTGCAAATATGCATAACGGAATCAACGGCATCTTGCGCAAACCCGCTTTGTGGATAGGCACAGAAGAGACAAAAGGCTTGTGACTCGCAGAACTTGTTCCACAATTGTTCAAGCCTCACGGTAGCTCCGATCTGCTCCCTGGCCCAAAGTATCGCCACCATTTCGCCAAACGCTCTCACCCGGCGATTATCCTTTTTGGCATTGGCGATCAAACCGGAAACCAGATCCAGAAAAAGTGTGGCATCGGGCCAGTCGTTCACCATAAACTTCGACAGGGCGACTTCCGCGTCCAGCGGCATATACAAATTCTTGTCACTTAAATCTTCGAGACTGAAACCGGATTGATACAGTCTTTCATTCAAAGATTCCAAATGAGGTTTTGTGGCAATGACGATGACACAGTCGTCGGAGTTTATGCCATCGGTAACGAACGCAAAAAGCGTATTTAAAAACGTTTCATCATTGTCATAGATTTGTACGACATGATCATAGGGAGCAATTTCAGCCCAAAATACCGTGCCGGCTGACTTTGTCCAATCGGTGTCTGTTTTGAGTGATTTCATATAGGGGTAGTTAGGTTAAGTGAATGCGATGTTTTTTTAAACCGGTAGGTAAATGTGAAATGTTGCGCCCTTGCCCAACGCGCCTTCGGCAGTCATTTTTCCGCCATGTCTTTCGATAACCTTTTTGCAGATGGCAAGACCGATTCCAGTCCCTTCAAAATCCCGCCGGCCATGGAGCCGATTAAATATTTCGAATATCCTTTCGGCATATTGTGCCTCGAATCCGATCCCGTTGTCGGACACCGAAATGTGGTGAAAATTTTGAGAGCCTTGCATCCCCGGAACAAAGTCGCCAGTGGTCATTTGAGATTGAAAAAGAATAAACGGGGGACAGTTTGTTTTTGAAAACTTCAGCGCATTGCTGATGAGGTTTAAAAACAATTGGTGAAACTGAAAGGGAACAACCGGCAACACGGGAAGCCCTTTGTTCTCAATGACCGCTCCGGTTTCTTCAATCTTCACCTCGAACTCACGAACTACGCCTTTGAGCACCTCATTAAAATCCGTCATTTCTACCTTGTCATCGACCTTATCGGTTTTTGAATAGGAGAGGATATCCTGGATAAGATCGCGCATTCGGTTTGCAGAGGTTTGAACCCGAGTCATGAAATCCAACCCTCTCTGAGAAAGTTTGTCACCATCGGACTGAATGACCCGGGTGGCGAACGTTTGAATTTTGCGCAACGGCTCCTGCAAATCGTGACTGGCTACATGGGCGAAAGATGACAATTCGCCGTTTATTTTTTCCAGTTCAACATTCTTGACCTTAAGTTCTTGCTCAGCGTTCTCCAGCTCAAGATTTTTCTTTCGCAAATCTGCCGTGCGGTCCAGGACCATCCTTTCCAGGGAAGTTTTTATTTGCTCCTGCGTGGTGACATCTTGAATGATCCCGGTATATCCAATGAAAGCGTTATGGGAATCGAACCGGGGATGAGAATTAGCATAACCTACAACATAACCGCCTTTGTCGTTGCGCACGCGAAATTTAGCCTCGAAAACTTTTCTTTCTGAAATGGATTTCGCCCACGCTATTTCGATATTCGGCCGGTCGTCGGGATGTATGACATCCAACCACAAATTACCTAAACCATCCTCGACATTCTCGCCGGTCAGTTCATTCCATTTGGTGTTGAGGAAGGTACATAAACCATTTTCATTTGTCGTCCAGATGATCAAGGGCACCAGGTTGGCCATCGTCTTGAAACGCACTTCACTTTCCTGGATGGCCTGCGCGGCGAGTTTTTGCGCTGTGATGTCGATGGTGAAGCAGCGGGTATGAACAAACCTTGCGCCCTCCCATAACACGCTTGAATTAATGGATACATACCGCGTCGAGCCATCTTTGCATACCAGTTCTGCCTCGTGGTGCGAGAGTAGTTCCCGGTTGTTAAGGCGCAGGAGAATCTCCTCGACGGCATGTTGATCTTTGTGAAAGTTTGAAACATGCTGGCCCACATATTCATGCTCTTCGTAGCCAAGCATCTTAAGCTCGGCGGGATTGGCCCGGATGATCACCCCGTCGGCGTTCACCCAATGCAAACCGATATTCGCATTTTCAAAATAATCATGGAGGTCCCGCTGGACATTCATCTTTTCGGTGACATCGGTGCCATGAAAAATGAATCCTTTCACGTGGTGGCGTGAGTCAAACTCGGGCGTTAAAATCACGTCGATGTAATGGTGCGCGCCATTATGAAAGAACGAAATGCTAAAACTGGCATCCGTGCCAACCAGGACCGTACCTAAACGTCTCTGGACTTGATCAAAGACTTCTTTTCCAACCGCCGTGTTAAAGGAACAACCGGAAGTTTCATTGGCGCGTGGGAACCAGTTGCCAAAGGGTTTGTTGTGATATTCCAGCGTCATGTTGCAGTCAACGCGGGCAATCAAAGCGGGAATGGAATCTATGAGGTTTTGCAGAGCGCCTGTCTCGCTGGAATGAAATTCGGTATAGGCACTTCGTTCAGGACGCATGGCAGGATTTCGATCCGGAAATTTTCAATAGTGTGTATAGGCCCAAACCATTGGGCAATTCGTTAGTCCTTAAAATCATACCAGGAAAATGAACTATGGCTGCGCGGAGAAGGAAAGCATGTTGGTGATGGGCAAAGCGGGACCACGCAGTTGAATCGTCATCCGGGTTCCGGCAGGGGAGCTTATAAACCCTTTTAGGGCAACGTGCTGAGCGCTGAGGGCGACGTAACCGTCAGGATACTGTGGAATTAGTTCTACAGGTGTCTGGGCAATTACCCATTAACGTCCATCCAGACTCAACAGCCGTCCATGGGAGCAAGGCCCACGGAAACAGCGCAGGTATAATGTTAACCAGCAACACATTGGTATGTTCTGAGACGGGCCATAAAATTAATCAGAAAGTTTGCGATTGATTTCCCTGACCACGCCATCCAACTCATGAGCGCTGGACAGCAGGTGAGAATTATAGGCTTGTATCTCCGCCAGCGAAGCCTCTCGCGACATGAGCGTGCAAAGCCCCAGTATTCGTGCCAGCGGACCGCGTACGTTGTGGGCATTGAAGTAAGCGTACTCGATGAGTTTTTCGTTCTGCAGCTTTACTTCCGCCACCCGTGCGGAGACCTCCAGTTCAAGGGACTCGTTCATTCGGCTAACCTCTGCATTGGCTTGCGTTAATTCTTCGGTCTGTGCTAAAATTTCCTCGTGCTTTTCGTAGATCTCATTGTTTAGACGTTTCATCTCAACCAATGATTTCTTCTTGTCCCGGTAAAGTCTGAATACGATGAAAACCAATACCGTGATGGCGACAAGCAGTATACTGCCAATGGTGACCGCCAGGGTCAAGGCCTGTATCTTTTGCTCGCGCATCGCCAGGAGTTGGTCCTTTTTTTCCGATTGGTAGAGATGCTCGAGCGTGGCGAGTTGCTTGGATTTCTCGGCATTAAAAACTTCCCCACGCAAGGTGCTGTATTGGTCGTTGTAGTACCAGGCCGAGTCATATTCCTCAAACTTGCGAAACGTGTCGCTCAATTTTTTTCGGACATTGATACCGGAGTTTGCATCGTTCAGGGAATCGGCCATGTGCTTGGCTTTGTGCAGATAGACGGTAGCATGTTCCAAATCATCCAGATTCGAATAGATCACGCCGATCGTTTGAAGGAGTTCAACGGAAGAAAAGAAGTCACGATATTTTGGTAATGACCGCTCGATGGCAAGACCGCTCTCCAGGGCTTGACGGTATTTTCCCTGAGCATTCAAGGCCGTGATTCGTTTTGCTTCCATCCACAATTTGTAGTCCCCCAAGGCAGCACCGATGCTGGTATCCCTCGCCTTGGTAAACATCAGCAAGGCCTGGTCATAGTCACGTTTATTCATGTAGATCTCGCCAAGCGAAGCGTAAGTGTTTGCAACGGCCTTGGGATCGTCAATTTGTTGCAATAGCGCCAACGATTTTTTTGAATAGTCTATGGCGCGATCATAATCTTCCTGATAGATCAGTAGCCGGGACATATTGTTGTACACATGCGCCACCCCCTTGGTGTCGTTCAACCCCTCCCGGATCTTGACCGCCTTGATGAAATAGTCCATCCCTTCGGTGTGCCGGCCTTGGATGGACGCGCCAATGCCTAAGACATTGAAACTCGTCGCAATCCCTTTTTGATAGTCATTGTCCTGCGCTAAGGCCAGCGCTTCACGGGCCAGCTCTTCTGACCGGCTAAGGGAATACTGTGTATAGGCGTGCGACAAGTTGTTCAAGATGTCAATCCGCTCCTCGACCGATTTTGCCAAAGGGAGTTTTTGCTGGAGAGAGTCAATAAGCACCTGCGCGTCAAGTCTGAATATCAGAATAAAGAGAACTAAGGTCAGCAGTCGTTTCATAAAGAGGGCGAAGAGGATAACAAGCGTTGGGAATCCAATTTAGGGAATAATTTCCAGCTCCGCCCGGTGTTACACGGGGTCGCTTAAAATGGGAACTGGCGGCTATTCCTTGCTATGAATGATCTCTCGTTCTGCCCAGCCTGGTCTTGCGGTTATTTTTTGAAGGGCACGGTGTGGGCAATTTTTTTTACCGGGAGATACCCAACAAAAAAAGCTTTCTTTCGAAAGCCTTTTTGATCACATTCTGGGATAAACCACCTGCTTAATTCATGATCATTCCGTGCGGATCGATAACAAACTTCTTGGCGGCACCTTTGTCAAAATCCCGGTATCCTCTGGGTGCATCTTTCAGGGTAATCACTTCCACGTTGACGGCCTTGGCGATCTTCACCTTATCAAATAAGATAGCGTTCATCAGCTGACGGTGATATTTCATGACCGGGCATTGACCCGTATGGAATGAATGCGACTTTGCCCAGCCTAATCCAATGCGGATGCTCAGGCTGCCCTGCTGTGCAGCTTTGTCTTTTGCGCCCGGATCGCCCGTAACATAGAGTCCCGGAATTCCGATGGCTCCGCCTGCGCGGGTTACGGCCATGGCGGTGTTCAATACGGTAGCGGGTATTTCCTCTTTGGCGTGAGAACCGTGGCCCCTGGCTTCAAAACCAACGCAGTCTACAAAACAATCTACTTCCGGAACGCCGACGATGGCGGCAATGGCTTCTTCCAAGGGTGTATCCTTGGTCAGGTCAATTACCTCGCAGCCGAAGCTCTTTGCCTGATCCAACCTTTCCGGAATCATATCGCCTACAATGACGACCGCGGCGCCGAGCAGGTGGCAGGAGGCCGCGCACGCCAGCCCAACAGGGCCCGCACCCGCCACATAGACAATAGATCCAGGCCCAACGCCTGCCGTTACGGCGCCGTGAAACCCGGTAGGGAAAATATCCGACAATAGGGTAAGATCTTTGATGTAGGCCATCCCCTGATCTTTGTCGGGAAATTTCAATAAATTAAAATCGGCATAGGGCACCATAACGTATTCCGCCTGTCCACCAACCCAGCCTCCCATATCGACATAGCCATAGGCCGCTCCGGGGCGGGAAGCATTCACGTTCAGGCAAATTCCGGTTCGGCCTTCTTTACAATTGCGGCATCGGCCACAAGCAATGTTAAAAGGGACGGACACCAGGTCGCCTACTTTAATGTATTCGACATCTCTGCCGGCTTCCAGTACGATACCGGTAATCTCATGACCTAACACCAATCCCGAAGGAGCGGTGGTACGCCCGCGCACCATGTGCTGATCGCTGCCACAGATATTGGTGGATACAATTTTAAGAATGACACCGTGTTCACATTTCCGGTTGCCCAAGGCCAGCTTGGGATAATCGATTTCCTGAACAGCCACTTCGCCTGGCTTGATGTATGCTACTCCATGATTGTGAGACATAGTAAAAAATTTAAGTTGAAAGTTTAGTCCTGATTACTTCACTGCTGCAGCACCGGCCTGTGCCACCGCATGATCATTCTCTACCGTGCTTCCGGAAACACCGATGGCTCCCAAGATTGCCCCCTTGGCATCTTTAATGCAAACTCCTCCCGGGAAGGTGATCAACCCTCCGTTGGAGTGTTCAATATTATAAAGCGATCCTCCGGGCTGTGACAAACTGCCGATGATCCCGGTGTCCATATTAAAATAGCGGGCTGTTCTTGCTTTTCGTTGCGAAATATCGATCGACCCAAGCCAGGCGTCATCCATGTGCGCGAAGGCCACAAGGTTGGTTCCACTGTCGACCACCGCGATATTCATCAGCGTGTCAATTTCTTTTGCCTTTGCTTTTGCTGCGGCAATGGCTGCTTCTGCTTGTTTTAGTGTGATGTTCATGGTGTATTTTTGGTTAGGTGGTTAAATATTATCCTATCATTGTAAAAACGAGGAATGGAGCTGCGCACACGATTAAACAATACTCCCAGAGGGGTAACAACGCTCCCAATATTTTGTTGATATTCATTTCTGGTGGTTTGCAATCTTTTTAACTTTCGCATGCTTGCCCGCCATAGCGCCTCGCGACGGCGGGCCGCTCGCTATCGTGAGACAGTACGGCGGGTCGCCCACCGTCGCGAGGCGCTATGGCGGGCAAGTCGGGAAGCTTTCTTATGGAAACCAACGCGACGCTTGATTTAATGTTAAGCAACCCGCTAATTGCGAGCGTGGGTGCAGTTCTGGACTACGATGCCGCCTGGAAGCTGACTATTTTAAATAAACCTGTTCACGAATCGTTTTATAAAAGACATGCAAGCCAGTGCGGTGAAACATATTAAAATAACCCGGGTGACTCAAAAGAGCATCCTGGAAACAGACGACCAACTGGCCGTGGAAGAGCCTTTGGAGATACAGGTGGTGCATGGTGCCGCCGGACACAGAATCACTAAAGTCATTTCCGTTACCATGCGGACGCCCGGAAATGATGAGGAGTTGGCCGCTGGCTTTTTGTTTACAGAGGGCATCCTCAACGACAGAGAGCAGGTCGCCCACGTCCAACGGGATGGGGGAGATGAAAATAAAGTGATGGTAATGCTCAGCAACACGGCCATACCGCATCTTCAAACCACGGAACGAAATTTTTATACGACTTCCAGTTGCGGGGTGTGCGGCAAGTCGGGCATTGACGCGATTAAAACGGTTTCTATATACGCGCAGCAAAAAGATGCTATGAAGGTGAGTGCTGCGGTTCTTTATAGTTTGCCCGTCGCTTTAAAAAAGCAACAGGAACTATTTGCCAGTACCGGGGGACTGCATGCCTCGTCGTTGTTTGATGCGGAGGGAAACTTGCTCTTGCTGCGGGAAGACGTGGGCCGGCACAATGCGCTGGACAAAGTGATTGGGGCTTGCTTCCTGAAGAACCGGTTGCCCTTAAATAGTACCATCCTGCTGCTGAGCGGAAGGGCAAGTTTTGAATTGATTCAAAAAGCGAGCATGGCGGGAATAAAAATAGTCGCTGCAATTGGAGCCCCTTCCAGCCTGGCATTGCAACAGGCGGAGGAGTTTGGCATAACACTCATTGGTTTTTTGGGGAATGAAAAATTTAATATCTATTCCGCCAGCCACCGGGTTGTTTTTGAATAATATAAAAACGGGTAAAATGAAAATAAGAATAAGTGCAAATTCCATTCGTGTGCGGTTATCAAAATCGGAAGTGGAGAAGCTGAGTACGAATGGATTTTTAGAAGACAAAACCTCGTTTGGTACAACGCATTTCAGCTACGCGGTGGAAAGAAAGACGGGAATAAAAACACTTTCAGCTAACTATGATCAGAATAAAATGACGCTGATGGTTCCGGAAACCCTGGTGGCAGGTTGGCGGGAAAATGCCGTCGTAGGGTTTGATGCGCATCAGACGGTGAGCGAAACAGAAACATTGTATCTCTTGCTCGAGAAAGATTTTAAATGCCTGGACAATACGTTGGAAGATCAATCGGACAACTTCGAAAACCCCAAAGCCTGTTAGCCATGAGTGACGAAACAACGCCTGTCCCTCAAGCTGAAAACCCGGAAGAACTCACCGGATTGAAGCGCGGCAAAATCAAAACGGTTGCGGCCGGTATCCCTGCTGTGGTATCGAGCATGGAAAAAGTGATTGAAGAAGCCGGCCTTGCTCGCGGTATGAAAGCCCTTTGGCAGCTCAATAAAAAAGGAGGCTTTGATTGCCCCAGCTGTGCCTGGCCCGATCCGGACGACGAACGCTCGGGCATCGCTGAGTATTGTGAAAATGGCGCGCGTGCAGTGGCCGAAGAAGCGACAGCCAAAAAACTTACCGCTTCGTTTTTTGCTGAAAATTCCGTTTCGGATTTAGCCGAATTATCCGATCATGAAATCGGCAGCAAAGGACGCATTGCCGAGCCCGTGTTCCTGCCCAAGGGTGCTACGCACTATCAACCCATCTCGTGGGAAAGCGCTTTTCAAAAAATTGCACTTTCGTTGAATCAATTAGCATCACCCGATGAAGCTATTTTTTATACCTCGGGTCGCACCAGCAATGAAGCCGCTTTTTTGTACCAGCTTTTCGTACGGGAATATGGCACCAACAACCTGCCCGATTGCAGCAACATGTGCCACGAAAGCAGCGGTGTTGCTCTGAATGAATCGCTGGGGATAGGGAAGGGCTCAGTAACACTCGAGGATTTTTATGAAACCGAGGTGATCATGATCCTCGGGCAGAACCCCGGCACCAACCACCCCCGCATGCTCACCGCGTTGCAAAAGGGCAAAGCGAAGGGAGCGAAAATCATTGCTGTTAATCCGTTGCCCGAAACCGGCCTGATGGGTTTCAGTAATCCCCAAACAGTGAAAGGTATTCTGGGCATCGGCACTGCGCTGTCCGATCTTTTTCTGCCGATAAAAATCAACGGGGACATGGCTTTTTTAAAAGCGGTGCAATTGCTGTTGCTCCGCGAAGAAGAACGGGAGCCCGGCACGGTGATCAATCATGACTTTATTGCGAAAAGCACCTCTGGCTTTAACGAATTTGCACGCCATTTAAAAGAACAAAACCTGGATACGTTGTGCAAAGCATCGGGCCTTACGTTGGAGCAGATCCAGGAATGTGCAGCACTTCTAAAACATAAAACTAAAATTATTATCTGCTGGGCCATGGGGCTCACGCAGCATAAAAATGCTGTCGACACCATTAAGGAAGTGGTGAATTTACTTTTATTAAAAGGCAGTATTGGGAAGCCGGGAGCAGGCACTTGTCCGGTGAGAGGGCACAGCAATGTGCAGGGCGATCGCACGATGGGAATTTATGAATCACCGTCACCGTCGTTCTTACAGAAGGTAGAGGAGAACTTTCATTTCACACCTCCTGCAAAACACGGCTATGATGTGGTGGAAAGCATCAAGGCCATGCACGCGGGCAATGGCAAAGTCTTTTTTGCCATGGGTGGAAATTTTCTTTCCGCCACACCCGACACCACGTTAACGGCCGAAGCGCTCCGTAGATGCAGCTTAACGGTGCAGGTATCCACCAAGCTGAACCGCAGCCATCTCGTGCATGGTGAGGAAGCGATCATCCTCCCGTGCCTGGGGCGAAGCGACGAGGACCTGGTGAATGGTGAAATCCAGTTTGTGTCGTGCGAAAACTCGATGGGGGTGGTCCAGTCATCCAAAGGGGTTTTAAAACCCATCTCTGATCATCTGCTGAGCGAACCGGTCATTGTGTGCCGGCTGGCCAAGGCAACCCTTGGCGCACGCAGCAAAATTAACTGGGACCGCTACGAACAACATTACGATGCTATCCGCAACGACATCGGGCGGACTATTCCGGGATTTGACAATTACAATGAGCGCATTCGCATGGCAGGAGGGTTTTACCTACCCAATTGTAACCGCGAAGGAGCTTTTCAAACCGCTTCTGCGAAAGCGCACTTTAATGTGGCCCCGCTTCCAGCGATCGCCATGGAAGACGATGACTTGATGATGATGACCATTCGCAGCCATGATCAATTTAACACCACGGTCTACGGTTTGAATGATCGCTACCGCGGTATCTACAACGAGCGCAGGGTGGTTTTGATGAACGTGAAAGACATGCAGCAGCGCGACCTGCAGGATGGCGACCTGGTCGATTTGGTTAACCGTTTTGATGGCGTGGAGCGTGTAGCCAATAAATTTATCGTGGTGAAATACCCGATCCCCGAAGGATGCACGGCCACGTATTTCCCTGAAACCAATGTACTGGTTCCGATAAACAGCGTGGCCGACAAGAGCAACACGCCCACTTCTAAGCAAGTGATCATAAAAATAAGAAAGCGAATCGCCGTTGCGTGAGATACGAAAATTAAACAATTCGGGATTGTAACTTGAATAGCAAATTTTTTATCCTAACTTATAGTGATCTCGATGAGATGATTTGAAAATGAATCTTTTTACACCCGTAAAAAGATATCGGTTATGTTGAACCCATCCCTTGTTAACGCCTTCAGAATCTTATGAAAACAATTATCGCCCCCGTTGATTTCTCTGATGCATCGACTAACGCCCTGTCCTTTGCAGCGGAATTGTCCAAAAGAGCCTCTGCTCGTCTGATCATCGTGAACATACAGGAGGACCTTGAAGATGTGGAGGAGACAAAAAACAAACTAAACTCGGTAGCGGCGGAGTTGAAAAAGACCTTCGGTTCCGATTTGAATTGCCAACCGCTGGTTGTGCAGGGGAGCCTTATCAACGCGCTGGAGGAAATAATAGAAGCTCAACGGCCCAACCTGATTGTGATGGGCACGAAAGGAGCCAGTGGTTTGAAACGGATTTTGATCGGCAGCAATACCGTGAAGGTGATCGCCAATACGAAGTTGCCGGTACTCGTCATTCCGGAAGTGGCGCGGTTTGAAGACTTTAACAGGAAGGGAAAAACCAGGGTTATTTTGGCCACTGACCTTGACGAATTGGCAAATGAGGATCCCCTCGACGTCCTTAAGGAAATCGCCTTGTTGATCATTGAACCAAAAATAAGAGTGTTAAGTGTCAGGCCGAAAAATACAAACCTCGACTATCTGAAAAGAATGGAACGTGACGCCCTTCTTTCAGCTTTCAGGCCGGAGATTGAAACTGAACGGGTCACCGTATTCAGTAGTAACGTTATGGGTGGGATTAATTTTTATCTTAACGAACATGCGGACACCGGATTGATCGCGATGATTGCACGCGACTCGGGTGGTCTTATTCAAAAGCACTATACCCGGGAGATGGCGTCGCATACCCACTTACCGCTATTGGTTTTGCACGACGCTAAAATTTTATCATGAAATAGGAAAACGAACGCCCGTGGTCTGTTCGCACAGGGCAAGAAACCGCTCTTGCAAGCCAGGGTCACTGGCTTGAGGATGATGACGCGCCTCTCGCTTGTGGTGAAAATATCGGCCGGTTATTTTCGCTTTCTCATCGTTGCTCACCGCGAGCCATGCCTGCGTCTCGAAACCTTTCTCAAGATTGTCGGGAGCACCTTTGCCCCCCATTTTTGTCGGCACCCAGCCAGGGTCAACCGCGTTGGAATAGATCGCCGGCGATTTGCGCGCCACGGCCATGGACAACATCAAGACATACAGTTTGGAGTCGGAGTAACTTATGCTGCCGGTGTCGAAATTCAGATTCGGATGGCCCTGCAAATGCATACCGGAGCTGAGGTAGATCAAACGCTTTGGCATTTGAATCAACGCGGTCAGAATATACGGGGCCAACGTGTTTACAGCCAAAATCAATTTGCCCGGCACTTGGTATACGCCCGCGTTATGGATAATGGCATCGAAGGAACCCAATGCATTCACGTCGGCAGCTAACTTTTTTGTTTCTTCAATATCAGATAAGTCGGCGGTTAGGATTTTTTCTGCAGCGGGCACTTTATGCAACGCTTGCCGCCCACGCTCGGCATTGCGTGCATGCAGGACTACCTGGTGTCCCTGGCTGATGAGTAACGCAGCTGCCATTTGACCGAGGCCATCGGCTGAGCCGGTGATGAATATTCTTGCCATCTAGAATTTATTTTACCTGGAATTGCCTTTTGATCTTTTCTCGTTGCCAAGTTAATTTAAATAAGATAACAGTTCGTTATGCCATAACAGGCCAAAGCCATCAAATTTATGATCTGATGGCTTTTTATATTGATTCCGCCAGGGGATAATATCATTTCCCAACTTATGCCGACACGGGAGCATCTTCGATTGCGAGTGAACCTGAAAGTTCACGATTGGACTTTGTTTGGTCCTGCAATTCGTTCGCCTTCCGTTCGCCTTCGGCAACAGCATCGGCTCCCGCAAACCAACGCAAGGGTGGCTCTTGCTGATCGGCAACCGCGACCAGCGCCTTAGCAAGCTTCTCCGGATCGCCGCCTTGTTTTCCACTCATGCTTTCCCAGAAGGGGCGAAGTTTTGCATTGCGTTCACGGTAATCATCAATAGCGCCTTCCGGCCACAGGGTGGATCCAGGTTCGAGTAGCCCGGTGCGAAAAAATCCCGGGTTGACGATCGTGGTTTTGATACCGAAGGGTGCAAGCTCGATTCGAAGTGAATCCATCCATCCTTCCACGGCAAATTTTGAAGCGGCATATGCCGTACAGTATTCGTATCCCACGATGCCAGCCGTAGAGGAAATAGCGATAATGTGACCCGATTGCTGCTTGCGCATTTGAGGGAGCACTGCGCGCGCAACGATCATCTGTCCGAAAAGATTTGTGTTTAACTGAGATTGGATCTGCTCCATAGACAACTCTTCAAAGAAGCCAGCATAGAAATTGCCCGCGTTGTTCACCAGCACGTCTATTGAACCAAAGCGTTCAATGGCCGACTTCACGGCTAACGCTGCCTCACCCGAGTCTGTAACATCAAGCTTCACCACGAGCAGGTTCTCGGCCTTTCCAAGGCCTTTGCTTACCTGTTCAGGCTTGCGTCCGGTCGCCACTACTTTATGTCCCGCAGCCAATGCAGCCTTGGCAATGTCCAGACCCATCCCACGGCCGGCGCCGGTGATAAACCAAACCTTTCCATCCTTTTTATTTTTCATGACTTTCTGTGTTTATGCATAAACTGATTCAGTTCGTGCGATTTTGCGTTACAAAGGTATTCCCGATGGAGGCGATGCGAATAAAGATTATCAAAGTAAAAAGTAAGAATTTCAAAGAATAACCAGTATAGCGCCGACCGGATTGGGCGGCCAAACGTTTATGGAGCAAGTTCAGGCAAAACGGATGACCGTGAAGAATGGCATTCTTGGATATCCTTTGATTTTATTAATTTTGAATATGAATAACTCCTCTTTTCCTGTTTCAGATTTCTCTGCTGAGTTGAAGCTGAGAGGATTTAAAGCCTATGAAGTCGACAGCAAGGCTGCGGGTCACAACTACAGTCGCAAGGACTTTTACAAAATCAGTTTGACTTCCGGAAAGTATGTTTTTCATTATGTCGACAGGAGTTTTGAAACAGACGAGCCTATTTATTTTTTGGCAACCCGCGTATCCCTTATTCCTGTGAGATCGTGAAACCGACCCTGGATGGCTACGCTTGTCTCTTTACGGAGGATTTTTTAAAGTTGAGCGAGCGCTCCGAAAGTCTTCTGCAATCACCCTTGTTCAAAATTGGAGGCACACCCATTTTGAAATTGAAAAAGAAGCAAAAAGACGCCATCGCGATCATCTTTCAAAAGATGATTACCGACCAGGATTCTAACTATGCTTATAAGGATGAGCTGATACGCAACTACATCAACCTGATCATCCACGAGGCGTTGAAAATGCAACCTTCTGAAAATGTTGCCATTGAAAAAAACGCGGCGCAGCGAATTACCTCTGTGTTTCTTGAACTCCTGGAACGGCAGTTCCCCATTGAGAGCACCGAACGCCCTCTCCAATTAAAAACGGCTCAGGATTTCGCGCAAAACTTGGCCGTTCATGTAAACCATTTAAATAGTTCGGTGAAAGAAATTACCGGCAAACCCACCACGGCCCACATCGCCGAAAGAATTATCAGCGAAGCAAAGGCACTCCTGCAACACACCGATTGGAGCGTTACGGAGATCGCCTATGCCCTCGGCTTTGAATACCCCACCTACTTCAACAACTTCTTTAAAAAGAAAACCGGTCAAATACCCAAAGCGATCAGGGCATTGCATCTTTGATTATTATACTTTCTCTTTTTGTTTCTGCCTTGTGCCTGTTGTGATCTTTGTCTTGTATTTAAGACCAAGTGTGGCCGTCTCTTCCTGAAGATGTGCCGTGCAAAAGAAAGAAAACAAAGCGCTTCAACATCTACACATTACTCGTTCTATTTTAATACTTTGTTGTTACATTGAACCCCACGCCCATCGGGTATTTTTTCCAACGCGCCTGGCTTGCTTTGCGATAATAGGTTCCCTTGTTGACAAAACCCGCTGAAAATGTGACCCCTGAACTATGGCGTCCTTCCAGCCATTGCAACCCGATAAAAAAATCGTCGTTCACCGTGATGTTGTAGTCGGACAAGTTAATGTCGATCCTACCCGTTCGATTATTTATCCTTGCGATAATATCGCGTGTCAGAATATTTTTGTAGGGGAGTCCATTTCGTATATCATAGATATTCACTCTGAAGGTAGCCGTGTCGGCGGTGTTGTAGGATATATTGAAGCTGAAGTTTTCGAGGTACGTTGGGATGTTTTTGATCTTTATCCGTATGGCGAGCTCACTTCCAAGATCGCCGGACGCAAACTTGCCGCCAAAGAATTTAGATTCGGTTTTGTTGCCCAACACCTTTGTGGCAAGTTTTTTATCAACAATACCGACCTCATCCAACGCAACTGTTTTTTGCCGTAAATGAAGGTTCAAATGTTTTTGTGTTTGGAGAACATCTTTTAGATAAAGGTCTCTGGACTCATATCCGATCATCGAGATCCTAAGGGTGTCGTGGAGATTAGCCTCAAGCAAAGGAAGTTGAAATTCACCTTTGAGATTAGACGCCGTACCTTTGTCCTTGTTGAGAATTCCGATGTTTACATAGGGCAATGGCAAATTGGTAGTTTGATCCCGGATGATTCCTTTCAATAGCATTTTGCCTGCTGCCTTCGCACCCCTGGCAAAAAGAGGTTGCGAGAAGTTTTTTGTCACGTCTTCCGTTGGGATTTTCTCATAAAAAATATTACGTCCTTTGAGTTTGTCAAGCATATAATTTACTGTCAACGCTTGAATGACATCATAGGCCGAGTGGATCCGATCTTCCGGGGCCAGGACACTTAAGCTTGAAAAATCCTCGTGTTTTGAGTGCTTTATCTTCAGATAGTATTTGTCACCTAAAATATGATCAGCGATGTTGTAGATCGAGTCAGGCGAATCATCCCCTTCGGCGATATCGCTATCCAGGTAAAGGAAGGATGCGCGGATGGCTTCCGGTTTAAAAAATCTCGCTTTGCGAATGCGGTTCAGTTTTTCGTCTTCTTCCGGATCGCCGTACGCAAATTGTTCAGAGCCGTCAAGCGAAACAACAGCCTTGATCTTGCCGGGTTCGGTCATGGCCATAATGGCTGAAGCCAGGCCGCCCCAACTGTATCCGATCAAGCCCATGTTGTTGGAGAAGGCATATTTTTTTGTCAGGTGATCGATGACAAAATTCGCGTCGTTTATTTGTTCGTAAACGCCCAAGGAATCCATGGTCATATTACCAGGGTAGGCGCCAATGGAACTAACCGATGCTACAACGAAGCCATGCTTTGCCAAAGATTCGAATAACAGATAGTTCTCATAGCTCATGCCGTTAAACCCGGCTAAGTAAATAATTAACGGGAAAGGCTGTGCTATCGGTTTTGCATTGACATAACTATTGGTTTTTAGTTTTTTCAGAATGTTATGATCCTTACAGTTTAAGCCAGCACAAATGTATTGAAGCAGTTCGTCCGTCAATCCGTCATAACGCTTTGTGTCGTCATAAAAATTGCTTCTTTTCTCAAACAAATACACCAGGTCGGAAAAGGAGGCGGTGGTGTCTGAGGGGACAATCCCGGCGGGGTACCACAGGTCTATATCCAGGGGCCTGAAATGCAGTTTGTCAGATAGCGGGGAATTGGGCTTGTATGTCCTGCTCGAATCATAAGTGCTGATGATTTTAAAACCTGCCGGATAGGGTTGGGCGTGTACAGGTGCGGTAAATGAGTTTATAAAGATCAATACAGCAGTGGCTACAATTACTCTCATGGTTGATGTTATGCTGTATTAATAATGAAAGATATCACCCAAATGATGCCTGGAAATGGAAAATAGTTTTGTGGCTGATCAACTAAATTTCCGGGGTGGCTGGCTGGACCCAAAAGGGCTAAATGAATTCGTTGCCCGTTCTCAAATTTCGATCACATGCGTCATTTCCAATGGCTGGACAAAGAACTTCCTCGCCAGTGCCCCTGCTTAAAAGCGATTGCTACCGCAGCGTATATTTCAAGCATACGCCCGCCCTATGAGCCTTTGGAGAGCCCAACTGCATCGCTACTGCTTTTTGAGATCCACAACCGGTACATTTGGAGATAGCTGCATTAATCCACGATCAATTTTTCTTCCATATGATGAATGACTGCAGGGCAGGTACTTGCAAATTTCCTTATATCATCTGCCAAAAGGGCTGGTTGTTCCATGGCTGCAAAATGCCCGCCCTTCGGCATTTCAGTCCACCGTTGAATATTAAAATATTTATTTGCGAAATCTTTAGGGGGTAAAAGATCTGTCCGGAATTTTGCTACGGCCGTGGGGACTTCAACTTTGTTTCCAGTCTTGTCGAACGGATTTATTTTTGTGAGCGGGTTATACATATGTTGCATCATGTCATTCAGGGCTTCAGTATAAAGCCTGAATGAAGCGTTTATAGTTTGTGTTGCCCAATAAATTGTAATATTCGTAAGCAACTCATCTTTTGTGAAGCAACTTTCTATGTTTCCATCGTTATCACTCCAGGTATGAAATTTCTCTACCATCCACGCCGCTAAACCGACCGGCGAGTCATTTAACCCGTACGCTAACGTCTGCGGTTTGGTACTTTGAATCATATTATAAGCGCCTTCTGTCATTTGCCATTTTGTGACGGCGGCCTGATATTTTTTCTCGGTTTCATTTAGATCAGCGGGCGGGGTCGTAACGATGTGGTGATAAGGAATATCCGTAAGGTGAATACCCAATAGTGAATCGGCATGATACAAGGCAATTTGTTCCGCAATAACACTGCCCTGATCGCCTCCGTGCGCCATAAATTTTTCATATCCCAATTCTTCCGTCATCAGTTTGGTAAATAGTTTGGCGATTTTCTTTGCGTTCATGCCGGATGCCCGCGGAATAGCTGAAAAACCATGACCGGGAATAGAGGGGATGATGACATCGAACGAGAATCCATTTTCGTCCGCTTTTGTCAGCAGGGGAGCAAGTTTCAAAAAACGGGTAAAAGAATCCGGCCAGCCGTGAATCAAAAGAAGCGGTATGGAATTCTTTGTTTTCCCTTTTTGATGTATAAAATGAATTTCAAGATCATCGATCGTGACTTTGAAATGATCAAACAGGTTTAAGTGATCTTCTTGTTTTTTCCAATCAAAAGTGTGACGCCAATAGTCACTCAGTTCCTGTAGATAGGACTTATTCGTTCCGTGTTCCCACTTTGAATTCTCTACTTCATCCGGCCACCGGGTTGATTCAATTCTTTTTTTTAAATCATCAAGGACGGATTGATCGAGGGTAATCTGAAAGGGCTTTTTCATCTTGAGTATTATTTAAGGTTGAAAAATGCGGACATGCCTTTAAAATTCAGCCACAATTACTGTGCCCTATCATTTTAAATCCACAGAGCTCTCAAAAAGGACATTCGGGAATTTGCCATTTTCGGAATTATGGAAACTTGGCGAAAAGTGTGGAGTTAAGTATGCAGGTTTTGGTTGTTATATTTTCAGCATGGCGTCCCAGAGGAACTAAATGAAATCGTGGCCCGTTTTCAGGGTTCAATCGCATCGATCATTCTATGGCTGGAAAAAAAATCTCTTCGCGTATTCCTGTACTTAAAAGCGATTGCTACCGCAGCGTGTATTTCAAGCATCCACCGGCCTTCGAGCCTTCGGGGACGAATGCTGTCGCCTCGCTGCAGCACTTTGAGATCCACAACCGGTGCATTTGGAAAAATACAGCCGCTGCGCATCGCCTTGATTTTTACATGGTGTTCCTCGTAGTGGCAGGGGAGGGCACTCACCGGATGGGGCTTCATGAACACGCCCTGGGCAAAAATATGCTCTGCTTTGTGGGGCCCAACGTGATCAGCTCGTGGGACTGGACAGGCGACGACCACCGCGGCTACTTCTGTTCTTTTTCGGACGACTTCTTCAACACGGGACGCAACGACAAACAATTCTTGTCGAGACTTCCCTTCTTCCAGATCGATGGCCAGGCCGTGCTTCATCTTTCCGACGAGCAGGCAAGCCAATACGCCTCGCTGTTCCGGTTCATGGAGGGTGAGTACGCGCGTCGCAGTGCGCATAGCGAAGAGGTGCTGCGCAGCGCACTTCACGCTTTGGTGCACAAAGCCCATGCTGAATATCCATCCGAAACCTCTGCTCAGACGGCGGGCGACCGTTCGGGGCTCCGGTTATTGGAGGCGTTCACAACATTGTACAGCCGTGACTTCGAACCTATTCAACAAGGGAAGATGATTCGCATCCGGAAAGTGTCGGACTATGCGGATGCGCTGGGGGTATCGCAAAATCACCTCAACGATACAGTCCGTGCGTTGACCGGGCATTCGGCGGGGCAACTGGTGCGGATCCGGCTGGTCAAACAAGCCACGATGTGCCTGATGCATTCGAATAAAACCGTGAGTGAAATCGCTTATCTGTTGGGGTATGAAGATCCTTCCTATTTCGCGAGGTTCTATAAAAGCCAGACGGGGAAAGCGCCGTCGGAGGTGGTGAAAAGTGCCTGAATATCCGTAGTCTGTCCTGCGATAAACGATTGGTTCTGTCTCAATTTTGTGCCGGACACAAAATTTATAAACAGATGGAATATCGATTGTTAGGAAAATCGGGGCTCCGGGTGCCGGTGCTCAGTTTAGGTACGGCGACGTTTGGGGGTACGACAGAATTTTTTAAACGCTGGGGGCAGACGGATGTGCGCGAGGCGTCGCGGCTGATCGATCTTAGCCTGGAACATGGACTCAATTTTTTTGATACGGCAAATGTGTATTCGCAGGGCGCTTCGGAAGAGATCCTGGGCGCTGCTTTGAAAGGGAGACGCCACCAGGCAATCATCTCCACGAAGGCTACTTTTTCCATGGGAGACGGTCCCAACGATGCAGGCGCATCGCGGTACCACATTCTCCGCGAATTCGACGCGAGCCTGAAGCGGCTCGGCACGGACTTTATCGACCTCTATTTTATTCACGGCTTCGACCCGCTCACGCCGGTGGAAGAAACCCTCAGGGCACTGGATGACCTGGTGCGTTCGGGCAAGGTGCGCTATATCGGCTGTTCCAATTTCGCTGCGTGGCAGCTGATGAAAGCATTGTCGGTTTCGGAGAAACACCACCTCAATGCGTATAGCGTTTACCAAGGCTATTACTCGATCGTGGGACGCGACTACGAATGGGAACTGCAGCCGCTTTTCGAAGACCAGGGGATCGGGCTGATGGTTTGGAGCCCGCTGGGTTGGGGCCGGCTCACCGGAAAAATACGCCGCGGACAACCCTTGCCGGAAGGACGGATAAAGTCCGGTGGAACGGCCGGTGGCCCTGGGGTGGACGATGCCCTTCTCTACGACACCACCGATGTGCTCGAAGCGCTGGCGGCCGAAACCGGAAAGAGCATTCCACAACTGGCGTTGAACTGGCTGCTCCAAAAGAAAACCGTTTGCAACATCGTGGTGGGTGCCCGCAATGAAGCGCAGCTGTTGGAAAATCTCGGCGCAGTAGGATGGAACCTCACGGCGGAACAAGTGGCACGGATTGATGCGGTCAGCGTTCAGCAACCGGCGTACCCGCATTGGGTGGGGATGCGATGAATTCAATTTTAACCGCAGAGGCGCAGAGACGCAAAGAAAAAACGCAAAGAAATTCCCTTTGCGTGGACTCTGCGCCTTTGCGCCTCTGCGGTTAAAAATTCCTTCGTCTACACATCATCCCCTCGGCTTTTTCGGAATGACGGTCCCTGTTCAGATGGATGTGCAAGTTTTTGATACAATGTGTATCTTGTCTCTTTATGGATTCAGAGCAGGTTGTATCCTTTGCGCAAACATTTTAATGAATTGGGATGGTCGGTATTATTTCCTGGTTTCGTCGGCCGTTTAGGCTGCTGGATTCACATCGCGCGCGCTGGCAGCTGGTGATTTTTTGTGGCGTGTTTGGTTGTGTGTTTCTCAACGTTTTCCATCCATTCAACATGAATCAGTGGTTCAGCGCTGTGGAGACTCCGTTGTTCGTTATTTTCACGTTTTTCTCCGCGGCCGGCATGGCGGCCCTGGCCCTCTCTCAGTTTGTGATCCGCTCGTTGTTCCGGGTGACGCTGACCACCCGCATCGGTTTTTTTGTCTGGCTGCTGGTGGAGTTTTTTTTTATTTCCGTGGCCATGCATGCGGTCAACATCATCCTGCTCGAACTGTCCTTCTTCAATCTTCATGAGTACTTGGAAACATTGAAGTATACCTTAATGGTGCTGGTCTTGCCCTATTTTCTGGCCATCCTGTTGCTGTTTGTGCAGGAACAACTCGTCACCGTCGAGGAGCTCACCATCAAAGTGAACAAATCGCAATCATCCGAAAGCGTTACCATCAACGATGAAAATGGAAAAATTGTCGTGCGCATGCCGGCAGGCAACATCCTGTATTTTAAATCGGAAGACAACTATATTTTTTTGTATTACAAGAGCGACCAGGAGGTGAAAAAGGAACTGATCCGCAACAACCTCAAAAAGCTGGAGCAGGACTTAAACCTGCCAAATTTTATTCGGATTCATCGTTCGTATATGATCAACACCCAAAACCTGGTTTCGATCCTGAGAACATCGCAAGGCTACCGGGTGAAGATGGACGCCTCGCCCGACCAGGTCCTGGTCGTGTCGGCCACCTATCAGCAGGCATTCGAAGATCGCGTGGTTCAGCCGGGCGCCTGACGCCATTCCGGGTTCACCCCGCAGAAGTCGATTTTACCCCAAAATCAACTATTCATACCCCACAAACCGCAGAAGCGGCCGAGATTTAGCCATTCATTTAATCGCGAGTCCGGGTAGCTATGGCAGGAAGGTATTGTTTTTTTTATCTCGTTTTGGCGCTGGTATTTTTGAGTTGTTCTTCCAGGGAAACAAAGAAAGACACCCCGCTACAGGTTGCGGCACAACCCCCGGAGGGAGATCCGCAAGTTGGAAAGGCGCTTTATGTGACGTGCAAAACCTGCCACGGCGATGCCGCGCAGGGCAACGAAAAATTGAAAGCGCCCGCGCTGGTAGACACCGACAGTTGGTACCTCTACCGGCAACTGATGAATTTTCACAACGGCATTCGCGGTGCCCTGCCGGCCGATACATTGGGTTTTCAAATGGCAGCCATGGCCAAGACGTTGAAAGACTCGATCGCCATAAGACACGTGGTGGCCTACATCAAAACCCTGCCCCAAATTGCATTGCCTGCTATTGTTAAAGGCGACATCAAAAAAGGAGAGCGCACCTATCAAAGCATCTGCGGCTCGTGTCATGGACCCGGCGCCCGCGGCAACGAAAAAATGAACGCCCCCCGCCTCAACGGCCTCGACGATTGGTACCTGAAAAACCAGATCGCCAAATTCAGAAACGCCATTCGCGGTGCACATCCCGCCGATACGTTCGGCGCGCAAATGGTGCCCATGGCGGCCCTGCTTGCCGACGAGCAGGCCGTGAACGACGTGATTGCCTACATCCGATCAACCACACAACCGAAGGAATGATGCGCGTCTTGATATTTCTTACCGTGGTTTGCGCAGCAGTGGCTGTGGAGATGGCCCTAAGGTCATCGTCTCCAAAGCGCGAGCTGACATTGTGCAGCACATGCCCGCCCGGTTTTGAATTGACAGACAACAACCTTTGCAAACTCAGGAGCCTCTATCAGCAATACGAATCCGGTCTTGGCAACGAGCCCGGCGTGGGTGGATTGAAGACGGCATTGCCCGCCGTGCGCGATGGCTTCACGCCACAGCAAATCGACTTGGGGCGATATCTTTTCTTCGACCCGGCTTTGTCGAGCGACGGCACGGTGTCGTGCGCTACGTGCCACCAACCTGCCAAAGGATTTAGCGATGGCTTGAAAACAAGCGTGGGACTTCACAACACAAAACTCAAACGTGCTGCGCCGAGCTTGTGGAACGTTGCGTTTTATAAAAAATTCTTTTGGGATGCGCGTGCCACATCGCTGGAGGAACAAATGACCGGTCCGCTCTATTCTCCCGACGAAATGGGCACGACGCGTGAACAACTTTTAAAAACGCTGAACGCCATGGCGGCTTACCGGGATCTGTTTCAGCAGGCTTTTCCCTCCCGCGCAGCAGGCGCGATTCGGCTCGATGAAATCTATACGGCCATCACCGCGTTTGAATCATCGCTCATTTCGCTCAACAGTCGCTATGATCAATATGCGCACGGTTATCATGAAGCCTTGAACAAAGGAGAGATCGAGGGTCTGAATATTTTCAGATCGTTTGTGGCGCGGTGTGCCGAGTGTCATACACCGCCGTTGTTCACCAACCAACAGGTGGCGGTGATCGGCCTGGCGGAGCCCGAGGGCAGCACGTTCGATCCCGGCGCCCAGGAAACCTTTCACGACGCTTCCCTGCGTGGCGCATTTAAAGTGCCCAGCCTGCGAAACATCGATCGCACGGCGCCCTATACGCATGCGGGCCGATTCAATTCGCTTCGTGAGATGATTGCTTTTTATTCGGCAGGTCGCGGCCATGAAGTGCCCAAGAATGAAACGCTTCACATCCACTGGCACATCTGGGAGCCCAAGCTCACCGACTATGAAATGGACCGGCTGGTTGATTTTATAAAGACCCTGACCGACGAAAGTTTTATGCCCCGTGCCCCGGAGACCGTTCCGTCGGGCATCGCCATCGATAAAAACACAAATCAAAAAACGATATCGTCTCTATCCCCGAATGCTCATTAACCTAACCTACCTAACCTAACCTTAAATGCTCAAATGAAAACAGCAAAGCGCGTTCTTCTTGTGGTGGCCATCTTCGCGATCGGCATCTACTGCGGGAAACTGTTTTTCGGCCGCGGCTCGGACATTCCCGCGCCCGTGCCATCCTATTTTAGACAGTCTGCACAACCGGGCGATTCCGTCGGCATCGGCGCAGGCACCGTCACCGGAAAGATCATCGAGGTAAAAAATGGAAGCTCCATCCAGGAAGCCGTGGGCAAAGCAAACCCGGGCGACCTGATTCGAATTTATCCCGGTGTCTACCATGAAACGGTCTACATCGACAAAGACAACATTTCCCTCCAGGGGGTGATTGTCGATGGGGAGTGGCCCACGCTCGACGGTGAGAAAAAGCAGAACGATGCCATCCTCTATTCCGGCAACGGCGTGTTGGTGGAGAACCTGAAGATCACCAATTATAAAGGCAACGGCATCATGGGACAAGCCGGGAACAACTACGTGATCCGCAACAACTGGATTGTCGACACCGGCGTGTATGGGATCTTTCCGCAGTTTGGCAAAAACGGATTGGTGGAACGAAACATCCTTACCGGCATTGAAGACGCGGCCATCTACATTGGCATGTGCGACAATGTGGACGTCCGGTTCAACGAAGTGTATGGCAACGTGGCCGGCATTGAAATTGAAAACTCCCGTCATGCGCTGGTGGAATACAATTATGCGCATGACAACACCGGGGGAATACTGGCGTTCCTCACCCCCGGTTTGCCGATAAAGACGTGCTACGATGTCATCATCCGGAACAACTATGTGTACAACAACAACACCAAGAACTTCGGTGCCGTCGGTTCAACCGTGTCGCACATTCCAAAAGGCACCGGCATGCTCATTATGGCCGCCGACGACATCACCATCGAAAACAACATCGTGACGGGCAACGACAACGCGGGGATCACCATCACCGACTATGGCTATGCCGGCGTGGATCATGCGAGCGATCCGGAATCGGAACCCAACTCGGACCGCATCACCCTGCTCGACAATTTCATGAGCAACAACGGAGCCGACCCGGTGGCGGATGTGAAAGCCATCATGATGACAAAGCTTTCGAAGCTCGGTCCCGACATCATTGCCGTGGGCGGTGGTCAGGGAAGCTGTGTGATCAATCCCGGCCGCTACAGAACTTTTGGTCTCGAAGCGTATGCAAACTGCCAGGCGCGCGATACGCGCAGTGTGAAAAGCTACTTGCTGGACAAGCCCGTTACACCCCGGATCACGATGGCGATCGAAAAAGGAAAGATGACGTACTATGGCGTGTGTTCGGGTTGCCACGCTTACAGCACTCGACTTGTCGGCCCTCCCGTCAATACGATCCAGGCGCTGTATAAAAATAACGCACAGGGAATTGTCGACTTCATCGCCCACCCGGTTCACAAACGCGACGACTATCCGGAGATGCCACCGCAAAATTACCTGACAGCGGAAACCCGGAAAGCCGTGGCAGAGTACATGCTGACCATCACAAAATAAAACGTTCAAATCATACACCAAGCCTATGTAGGATCGACCAACCTAAACCAACCGAAAACCTAAACCTATGAAGAAATTTTACCACCTGATACTCCTTTGCCTGCTGCTCCTGGGTGGCGCTGTGCAGGCGCAAACCACCGTGACGGGAACGGTAGTCGACAACGACACACAAGACCCGTTGCCTGGTGTGAACGTTGCCGTGAAAGGCCAGACCGAAGGCGATTTCGCCAGCTCCGATGGAAAGTTCTCGATCAACGTGAGCAAGTTTCCCATCACGCTCGTGTTTTCGTTTATTGGATTTGCCACACAGGAAGTGGAGGTAACGGCGGCACAAGAACTTCTTGTGACCCTCATGCCGGTGTCCACGCTCATGAACGAAGTGGTGGTGGCCGCCAGCCGCACGAAGCAACGGAAAATTGAATCGCCCGTCACCATCGAGCGCATCGGCACCAAGGACATTATCAATTCGCCCCAGGTAAACTACTATGACATGGTGCAAGGCATCAAAGGTGTTGACGTCACCGTGTCGAGCATCGGGTTCACCTCCGTGACCACACGCGGCTTCAATACCAGTGGTAACACAAATTTTCTGCAGTTGGTGGACGGCATGGACAACCAGGCTCCGGGGTTGAATTTTCCGTTGGGCAACGTCATTGGCCTGACACAACTCGATGTAGACAATGTGGAGATACTTTCCGGCGCGTCGTCGGCGCTCTATGGCTCGCGGGGCTTGAACGGGGCCATGGTGATGACAGGCAAGGACCCGTTTCAATACCAGGGGCTGAGCGTGTTGTTGAACCAGGGCGTGAACCACGTGAAAAGCAAAACGTCGAACGATCCCGTGGGACCGTCGCCTTATACAGACATCACGCTGCGGTATGCCAAGCGGATTGGGAACAAGCTTGCCTTCAAAGTGAACTTTCAATACACCAAAGCAAACGACTGGGTGGCCAGCGACACCACCAACAAAAGCGGACCCGGAACGCGCTACACCGACCCGAACTACAACGGCGTGAACCTCTACGGCGGCGCAACCTCGGTGGACATCAGTCCCTTCCTGCAGTACGCCCTTTCACAGGATCCTTCTCTGGCGCCGATCATCGATCCCCTTTTGTCAAAACAAAACTATGTTGCCCGCACAGGCTATCCGGAGTATGGATACCTCAACAACAATGTGAAGTTGATGAAATCCAATGTTGAATTGCGCTATAAGCTCACGCCCGGTGTGCAAGCGATCTTCTCCGGCACCTATGGAACCGGCAGCGTCGTGTACACCAACGATACGCGCTATCAGATCCGGGATTTTAAAGTGGGGCAGTACCGCGCAGAGTTGATTTCAAAAAACTGGTTTCTGCGGGCCTACACCACACAAGAGAATTCAGGCAACACACTATTGGCCGGACCCACGGCGCAATACGTCAACGAAGCCTGGAAGCCCAGCTATGATCCGAATACAGGCGATGGCTGGTATCCACAATACACGGGCGCACTCATTCAGTCGCTTGCGATGGGTGCGGATCTGAACAGCGCACACCTCGCGGCCCGTTCGTATGCCGACATCGGCAGACCGGCGTTGGGCTCAACCCAGTTCAACCATTTGAAGGACAGCGTCTCGCAACGCCCCATCACCGAAGGCGGCACCTTGTTTCTGGATCGCAGCAAGCTCTACAACGCCGCGTTTCAATATAATTTCTCGGACGTCGTGAAGTGGGCCGAGATCATTGCCGGCGTGAACTACCGGATGTATGACCTGAATTCCAAAGGCACGTTGTTTCCCGATGAAACCAAACCCATTCAAGTGAATGAATACAGCGCCTATGCCCAAATCATCAAACGATTGATTCACGACCGGTTGGCGCTTACAGGTTCGGTCCGGTGGGACAAGAACTCCTTGTTCGCCGACGCGAAACCAACCACGCGCGTGTCGTCGGTGTTTGAGTTGTTTGATCAGAACTATTTGCGCTTCTCGTTTCAGAACGCCTATAGCTTTCCATCCAATATCCAGTCGCTGCAAAACACATTGAATGGCTATCGCTCGTATTCCTCGGGGGGCTCGTCGTATTTGCTAAACGATACGTATCACTTCAACCTCTACGCACCCTACACTTTGGAAAGTGTAGAGAAGTATCAGCAAACCAACGATCCAACCGACTTGCAAAAGTTTGTGGTGAACGACATCAAGCCACAAACCGCCAATTCATTCGAACTGGGCTATGCCGCAGTGGTGGCCAAAAAAGTGTTGATCGATGTGTTGGGATATTTTGCTACCTGGAAAAATTTTATCGGCTACACCAATGTGGCCAACACCCCCGGCACAACCGATCCCACGGCCTTCCTGGACCGGAACACCTATACGGTATATAACATCGCCTATAACGGCGCGCAGACCGTGAACACCTATGGCTATGCAGCCAGCGTGAGCGTGGACTTGAGTAAGAACTTTATCGCCAAGGTGAACTACTACTCCGATCACCTCAAAAACAAGAACGAAAGCCAGATCAATAACTTCAACACACCGCACTACCACATCAACATGGAATTTGGTAACACCGGTTTCGGAAAGAAGAAGACCTGGTCGTTCAACACCACATTGCGATACAAGCCCGGATATTTCTACCAGGTGGCCGGTGGTCTGGGAAATGGAACGGTGCCGTCGTCGACCGTGATTGATGCGCAGGTTGGATACAAAATTCTGAGCGCACGTTCGACGGTCAAGCTAGGTGCAACCAATTTAACAAACCGGTATTACTCAACGGGTATTGCAAACCCTATGATTGGCGGGATGTACTACGTGTCGTTAGCGTATAACGTATTTTAATTGTAAAAATGAAAGCAAAAAGAGGGTGACTTGCCTTGGCGGTAAGTCACCCTCTTTTTATAAGACAAAATTGATATCACGAATGTTCAGGAATGCCTACCGGCAGCGGTGGGGAAGCTGTGAATGCATCGTGCTACCACTTAAGCTGCTTTATCGGTGGCCCCACGCGTTTGAATCCGTGTTCTTCCCTGAATTTATCTTGTTCCGCTTCCGTCATGTTTTTCCCCAGGCCTTGACTCAGCTTAGTAAAAAATTCTTCCATTTTCCCTGCCGGCTGGAAGAACATCAATAATTTGGCTTCTCCTTCCCCGACTTTTGCAAAGCTGTGAGGGATCATGCGCGGTCCGAAAACACTGTCGCCGGCTTTTGCCTTATAGATGGTTTCCCCCACTTTGATCAAAAATTCGCCTTGCAGAACATACCACCACTCGTCCTGGTTAAAATGATAATGATGTGCAGGACCACCTTCCTTTACCCGTTTTGACTCGAAAACATAGATGTCTCCGTTGGTGTCTTTTGTGGCGACCTTGCAATCAAAAATGTCGCCTTCAAACAAGGAAAGGCTTTTGTCATTCCGGTCCTTTCCAGCGTTGACCATGAAACCTTTGTCCAGCAAGAATTTTTTGACTGATTTCGCCAGGACATTTAACGGCGCCGTCGCGATCGCGCTTACGGCGAGGCAGATTTGTAGAAAGTTAGTCCTTTTCATAGGCGTAGGGGTTGAAATTTAGTTCATGGATAGTGTCGTTCCGTAATCGAAATTTAATGGTGTAAGAATAGACTATTTGTCAAGGCTTTGAAATAACCCTTTTGGGTGATGGCGTACCCCTCCCGCCGTATGAATATGCCTCGATAGGGTGTTACGGGGCTTGTCGAACAAATTGCAGGCAGGGAATGTGTTCTTGACTGAAAAATTTACCAAGCGACGCTGCGGTCGCTTGGTATTGGGTTGCTATTCGTTTCTTAATGCACTGACGGGATTCACAAAGGCCGCTTTCAATGTAAAGTAGAGCACTGCGCTGAGGGTTATAAAACACATCAGAATAATGGCAAACACAAAGACCATCGGGTCCAGGGCGGTGCGATAGCTAAATTCATTCAACCAGTCGTTGACAAACCAGATGGAGCACGGTATAGAAAGCAACGACGACACCAGAATTAAACGGAAAATGTCTTTGGCAAAAATGATCTGAATCCCCGCGATACTTGATCCGAGCACTTTGCGAATGGAGATCTCTTTTTCCTTCTTTTTAATGGCAAAGGTGGTGAGACCAATGAGCCCGAGGCTGGAAATCACAATGGAGATGACTGTGAAGGCTGTGGTGATTTGATAAAAGCTTTTCTCCTGGCGATACTGATTGGCCAGCCTTTGATCGAGGAATTCAAACTCAAAGGGCAAATTGCCGGCAACTTTTTTCCAAGAAGCCTCCAGTTTCTCCAACACGTCGGGAGTGTTCTTGGCGTCATATCGCACCGAGAGGAAATCGAGGCGATTTGCTTTCTTTTGATAGAAAATGGCCAGGGGCTGTACCTTGTTTCGCAGCGCTTCAAAGTTGAAGTCTTTGATCACGCCCACGATGGGAGCGTTTCTCCGGATATCAATCGATTTGCCCAGGGGAGTTCCAAGTTCCATTTCTTTTTTCAGACTTTCGTTGATGAGCACGGCGCCGGCGGAATCGGCCGACAAGTCGGGGGCGAAATTCCTGCCTTCAATCACCTGTAGCCCGAACGTTTGGACGTAGTCCTCGTCGGCAAGGTAGTAGGCAAAAGTTCTTGCGCGGTCCGAACCTTCCGGTTGCGATAACAAGGTTTGGAATTCTACCGAGGGTATCTCTCGCGAAGCCGATGTTGATTTTACTTCGGGGATTTTTGCCAGCTCTGTCTTCAGGGCAGGCAAAGAGGTGCCGAGCTTGCTGACGTTCTTTAATATGATAATTTGCTCCTTATTAAACCCCAGGTCTTTCCGAACCATGAAATTCATTTGCTTATAAAACATCGTGGAGCAGACGATCAGAAAAATTGAGATCGAAAACTGCACGACGACCAAAGAATTTCGCAAGCCTTTATTTTTAAGCCCCTCCCGGATACTTCCTTTTAATATTCCTGCCGGTGTAAAGCTGCTCATAAATAGGGCAGGGTATACTCCTGAAATAAGACCAAGGCCAACCGCGAACACAGAGAAAGCGACAATGCGTTTGGTCGTAATAAAACTCGCCAGCTCCAGGGACTGATCCAATAAGTAGTTAAAGAAGGGCAGGAGCGAAAAGGCCAAGGCCAGACCTACCACCACCGAGAGGGAAGCATAGAAAATGGACTCGAAAAGAAACTGCTTGATCAGATGTACGCGGGTTCCGCCAAAGATTTTCTTCACCCCGATCTCTTTTGCGCGTTGACTGCTCAATGCCGTGGTCAGGTTAATGAAATTGATGGCAGCCGTGATCAAGATAAACAACGCAACGCCCCGGAGTATATTAATTTGGGTATAGTCCCCGTTGGGGCCAAGTTCCGAACTCAGGTTGGAATGAAGGTGAATGTCGGTGATGGGCTGGAGCATAAAGTCATACTTTCCACCCGATTTTTTCAGGTTGGCATACGTGGTGTTGAAGTATTTTTCAAGATCAGAACTGGCGTGGCGCTCGGCAAAACTGGCAAGTTTGTTTTGCAGCTTGGGGATGTCTTCCTGGGTTCTCAGCAGAACATAGGTATAAAATGGCGTGTTTACCCACGAGTCCAGTGACGGTCTGGAGAGTGAACTTAACGAAGCCAGGAAGTCGAATTTGAAATGCGAATTGGATGGTGGATTCTCCACGATGCCGGTGACGATGTAGGCCTCATTGTTGAGGATCAACTCTTCGCCCAAGGCGGTTTTCTCTCCAAAGTATTTTTGTTTGGTGCTTTCTGTGATCACCACGGAGTGAGGTTTCGTCAGGCATTGCTGAGGTGCGCCCGTTTTCAAGTGAAAGGAAAACACTTTAAAGAAAGTCGAATCGGCATAGAGAATGTCGTTTTCCTTAAACAACAAATCGCCCCGGCCGACCAATATGGCTTTGTCGAATAGATTCGGATCAAATAGTCGAACCGTTTCCTCTACTTCCGGGAAATCTTCTTCCAGCGCGGCGGCCATGGGTGGCATGGAGGTAGCCTCTACTATCTCTTCATTTCCAAATTTTGAAACCAAAGTAACCCGCACCAACCGGTCGGCATTTTTGTGAAAGCGATCAAAGCTGGCGTGAAAGGAGATGTAGTTATACAACAGGATGGCGCAACAACTCGAGAAGGCTAACCCAAAGATGGTGATGGAAAAATAAGATGGGTTGCGTTTGATGAAGGCAACAAGGAATTTCAGATAGAGGTAAGTCATGTTCGAAGCTTGAAAAACGATGACTTTAACAAATACTATGCCTTGGTATTAGCAGCAGTTCGCTCTTCCTTCATTGTTTTTTTTTCAGTGTTGCGCGGTAAAATTACGGGATACCGGTTGCGTTGTCAGTTCGGATCCGGACGTTGGTTTCCCACAATCGGGAAAGAAGACAATGGATTCCGTTTGATGGTTTCTTTCGCCATCACTCGGGAAGACATAAGTAGCGCTATCCGGATGTTAGTCGTCTGAATTACTCATCATTCACTCCTCAACGTATGAACCGGATTTTCCTGGGCTGCTTTTAAAATGGTTGAACTGGTTGTGGAGATCCCTACAACAAAGATGGCGAGGGCGCAAAGCGTTACGGGGATCCAGCCTACGGAAATGTGGTAGGCATAGAATTCTGTCAAAAGCATATCGGTGAAGAAATAGCCACCAACGGAACCGGCCACGGCCGCCAGCGCGAGAATGATCACGAACTCGCGGTTGAGCAGGCCAAGGATGTTGCCGATCGAAGCCCCCAATGCTTTCCGGATACCGATCTCCTTGGTGCGTTTAGCGATGTTCAGCGAAGCCAGTGCAAAAATCCCGGAGGCCGAAAGCAGGGCGCCGAGAACCGTAATGAAAAAGAAGATCTTTTGCATGTTGGTATTGGATTGCCGCGCACCTTCCATGACGAGGTCTTCCTGAAAGGAGCTTTCAAAAGGACGGGCGGGAAAGAGCTCTTTCCAGGTTTTCTCGAGGTAGGCCTTTATTTCCGGAAGGTCCTGCGGTTCGGCTTTTATTTGCATCGCGACATATTGATTCTTTCCGGCAGCGTAAAACACGAAGGGCTCGGCTTTTTTGGAACGGTAGAAATTATCAATATGGTTATCGACCACCCCCAGGATCACGCAGGGCTCGTTGTGGAGACGGATCACTTTGTTGATCGGATCTTTCATTCCGGTATGCTCAACAAAGGCGCGGTTCACGATGACACCCTCTTTCACGTCGGATGCATTCTCAAGATTTAACAGGCGTCCCTCGAAAATATGAAGGCCCATGGTTTGTAAAAAATTCTCTCCTACTCCGAGCGCCTGGATATCATACTGACTGGTATCGACCCGTATGGGTGTCGTATAGCTATTCCGTCCCAGGTTGCCGTCGCTTACGCCGATGCTGAGGATCTTCGGGTTTCGCTCCAGCACAGCCTTCACCGTTTCATAGTCGCGCTCACCCTGAATGGCGAGGGTAACGATCTTATCTTTGTCATAGCCGAACTGGATCCCTTCCTGGAACTTGCTATTCAAAACAAATATGACGCCGGCGATCAACACGATCACGGAGAGCGCAAACTGTGCGGCCACCAGTACGCGGCTCAGCAGACTGGTGCCGCTTATTTTGACGCCGCCCTTGAGTAAGGCTACGGGCTTGAATTTGCTGCTGAACAATGCCGGGTAAATTCCAGCGATCATGGAAGCCAGGAAGATCATCACGATGATGGCGATGAAGAAGTTCAACCCGTCGAGGTCGCCAAGGCCGTAGGGAAGCCGCCACATCGCCGTGAATGCCGGAACAATGAACTGCGCCACCATCAGTCCGACCATAATCGCCAGCGTAATGGTGATGACCGTTTCCAAAAGGAATTGTGCAACGATCTGCTGCCGGGCGGCACCCACCACCTTGCGGACGCCGACTTCTTTCAGGCGTCTGCCCGTCATGGCGATCGACGTGTTGGTCAGGTTAAAGCATGCAATCAGCAGAATGATTCCCGCCATGGAGGTAAAGATGATCAGTGCTTTCGGATTGATCCGGAAGTTCACCCAGCCGTAGTGAATGTCCTCACCGTCGAATGTATTCTTAAAGGGTTCCAGCGTATAGGCCTCTACTACTTTGTCGGTACGCAACTTGTTCCGCTCGGGGATATACCGGCTGAATTGCTTGCCGACCGAGGCTGCGTTCTGTGGCGATTCCAGCTGCAGGAATGTAGAGGGGTCTCTCCAATCCTTCCAATCGTCGATCGCAATCTGGTAGATGTCCATAAAATTTTCGATGCGCATCAGCACATCAAAATTGAACGTGTTATTTAAGGGTATGGGCTTCAAGACGCCACCTACCAACACTTCGATCTCCTTATCGTTCACGAAGTTCATGACCATGAGTTTCCCGATAGGGTCTTCATCTCCAAAGTATTTCTTCGCGATCTTTTCGCTGATGAAAATACTGTTCTTGGCTTTAAACGAGCGTTGGTTCCCGGCTGCCAGGGGAAAATCGAACATATCAAAGAAGGTGCTGTCGGTAAAGAAAATGCCTTCGTTAAAAGCTTTGTCGCCGTAGCGCATGGCTCCGCCGTCGCTGAGGAAGCGTGTATATTTTTTAATCCCGGAGATCTCTTCGATGGCGATCGGTGCCATAACGATCGGGGCCTGCGCATCGCGGATATGGCGTCCGTCTTTCTCGGTAGATTCGGTGGTTATGAGAAAAACAGAGCTTACTTTCTGATCGTCGTGAAAGTTGTTGAATTCAATATTATACGCCAGCAGCAGGTAGGCGGTAATGCAGCAAGCCAGTGAGATTCCCAGACCCAGGGTATTGATCGCTACATAGCTTTTGTTCCGGAGTAGGGTCCGGAGGGCAACACGTAGATAGTTCCTGAACATAGAGATTGTCGTTTAGGGGTGTCGATATACAATATACGACCCAATCTGTAAATGTCATAATATCAATGACTTGCTGATGTAATGAGGGAATGGACCTGTATCGAAACCGGAGATCGTTTGAGCGAAATCGCACGGTAAAAGTCAAGATTCGAAATTAACGGACGACTTACTTCAGATTCGGATACTCCGGAAAATTCTTATGTGGTACTCATGCCTTTGTCAAAATTGAAAAACCGTCAAAACTGAACAGCAAGGATTCATCTTTCTTAACGCCTTTGATGGTACTGTTATTTATGGAGACTATTCCTTGCTTCACCTTGCTAACAAAGTCCGGACTTATGCGGGCTTCATTGTGCGCGGGGCAGATGTACTGAATGCCTTCGCGCAAGCCATTCAGATAGTCTATGGAACGCACAAATTCGGACCAGTCGGATTCGTCCAGGTGTAACCACATAGGAGCTGGGTACAACAGGTCACCCACGAACAAGATGTTATACAAATCGTCGGATAAGGAGATGGCCCCAGGAGTTTCACCCGGCGTGCTGTGTACCGTCAGAACTCTGCCGCCTAGGTCGATCGTTTCTTTGTGGTGCAAGTATTTGGTGATGCGAACGCCGGGCAAGAAAAAGGTGGAGAGATCTACGGCAGCGGGAAGATTGACATAAGACCCTTCCGTCATGTAGGTCATGCATTCGCTATGTGAATAACCGCTTTCAATTCGATTATTTTCGAATTTATTTTTAAAACTCCAGATCTCATCGAATTGATGATTTCCGCCGATGTGATCGAAATGCGAATGACTGTTGATAACCACGATGGGCAGATGCGTAAGGGAGATCACTTCGGCACGAATGTCGCCAATACCCATTCCGGTGTCAAATAGTATTGCCCTTGTTGTGCCGATGATCAGGTACGAAATAACTTCTTCGTAATGATTCGGTTCGGCAAGGGCATAGGTCATCGCATTGAGTTTGTAAATTTCAAACCAACTGGATTTGCTGGTTACCCGTTCAAGCCGAAGGTTGCCTGCGCGAGGCGCTACCTGATATGGTGTTGCGTTGCTTTCCATGTTCGATAAAGAAAGATAATATTTAGCGACGACAAAGCCATGTTAAAGAATTGTTTAGTCCTTCGTTTGGGGCAAGCATTCGATAGTTTAGCCTTGACCCACTTATCATGGGACGCAGATCCGCATCGATCAAAAAAAAGCCCTGCATTGTTGCAGGGCTCGAAGTCAAAAAACGATTTAATAATTATTTGAGGATCACAATCGACCTCGACTGACTCTGTGTCCCGCGCTCAACACGTAGCCAATACAAGCCACTGGTCATATCATCTACATCGAACGTGAGTGTGTTGGCACCTTCCTGAAGCCCCGAAAAAATCTGAGACTTCACCACCCTGCCGGTTGGGTTCATAAGGCTTAATTTTGCTTCGGAGTTATTCCCGGTGGTCACTTCGACAAATAGCTGACGCGTTGCCGGATTGGGATAAGTAGAAAGACTGAGCTTTTCATTCCCTTGTGTTTCAGCAGCAGGTGCCGACGCCAGGGCGCTGATGCCAGCGGAAGCACTTTGGATGACGAGGTTGTCGACGTTTGGACCACTGCTTCCAATGGCCGTTGTGCGGATCGTATTTGTGCCTGCGTTCAGGTTAGTGGTGATGGAAACCGTGGACCATGTGGTCCACGCCCCGGTTTGCGGAAAACCTAGCGAGGCGTTTACAACCGTGCCGTTAACACTCACAGAAAGTGGTCGTGCGCCACTGACCAACGCATAGCGGAATGTCAGCGTGTAGCTGCCCGCGACTGGGATCGAAGGCGACCATTGAACATAGTCACCGGAGGCGTTTATATAATCAGCAAAGCCGGTACCCATGTAACCGGCATGAACATTCGACACTACAGGCCCGGACAGCGTGGCGTTCTCCGCTTCCAGGGTTTGGATGCCCGTAACCGTGCCGGCGCGATAGAATGCGCTCGCCGGTATGAGCTGCTTCGCGATGCCCGGTCCCGCATAACTTGTCGTAAGTGCAGCACCCCCAAGATGTTCAAAAAAAGTAACCGTGATGGCGTGTTTACCAGTCCTCAAACCAATGGTTCCGCTGGCCTCGCGTGTTGCATGGAGTCCATCGTTGTCTACTACTGTAGTAGATCCGATCTGCAGGCGGCTGCCATCGTCGGAGCTGGTGTAGAAGGTGTACGTGCCATCGGTCGGCACATTGATATAGCCCGTGAACCGGAAGCCATAATCATCCTCGCGGTTGCGCGGTGCCAGGTCGACGTTGGTGACGTTGCCCGATTCGGCGGGAGTGAGTGCATTGAAGTTCGGCAACACGGTCCACACACCTTCGTAATAAGCATAGTTCAATCCATTCACGGTATTCGCCGGGTTCTCCGGGTTCCGGAGTGTGGACAGGCGATACACCGCGGTGTAGGTGATATCGTTCACGGGCGTTGAGATCGTTTGTGTTGCTGTGCCGCCATGCAGCCAGCGATCAAACTCATATGTCTGCCCGCCCAGGGTCTGTGGCGACACGACACCGATCGTGCGCTGAATGCCTTCCACGCTCAGGTCAGATAATGGCGTTGTGACCGGCTGGCCGTCAAGCGTTACCTGAAGGCCTGCAGGTTGTGTTACAAGCGTGATCGTTGATTTCTGAGGAAGGATGTCGCGGTAGACTGTATCCCGAAGTCCGCCTGCGTCCGTGACGATGAGGGTCAGCCTGTACCAAACATTGTCGGCTACTTCGCCGCTGGTGGGAATAACAAAGGATCCGGATTTAACCCCCGAAGCAACGGGTGGCCCGTCGTGACGGTGTGTATCGTGATGGAAGCCAACCAGCCAGGTGAATGCGCTGGCGGGCAACGTGCCATTTTCCGTGTCCGTGGCATCGCCCGAGAAATTGATCGTATCGCCACCGCGGTACAGCGTGCCCGCTGCCGGTGTGATGATCTGTGCAACCGGCGGCGTATTGAAAGCACTAACCGTTAGCGTCGCTGCCGTGCTGGTGACACTGCCCGCTGTATTCGAGACGATGACGCGGTATGCGCCCGCGTCGGCAGGTTGTGCGCTGGCGATGGTATAGGATGCTCCCGTCGCGCCGGAAATCGACACGTTATTCTTTTGCCACTGATAGGAGAGCGGGGCTGTTCCGGTGGCCGTCACGGAAAAGGTTGCCGGTTGCCCGGCCGCTACGGTTTTACTGACCGGCTGGGTTACGATCGCCGGCACTGTATTCACGGTATAAATGACTTTGAACAACGCACCGGTGCTGCGTTCGAGGTAATATAAATTGCCGTCGTTTCCCACGTCAACGCTGAGGGCATCGCCGCCGAGGCCGGTGGCAAAGGGGAGGCGCGTAGCTGGGGTGGTGGTGAGATCAAGCATGTTGATCCACCGGCTACAAAGATCCTGGAAGAAATAGCGCCCGCGGAAGGCCGCCGGATAATTGGATGATGCGGGGTTGAAAAATACACCGCCGGTGATCGCGCAGCCCGTGCCGTCGACGGAGCCATGCTGGTAAGCATAGACAGGATTTGTAAAAGCCGAATTCGTGCTGTTGCCTTCGGCCGTGGGCCAACCAAAGTTCAATCCTCCCGTGGTGGCATCGTTGATCTCCTCCCAGGTGCTTTGGCCAACGTCGTTAATAAAAATCCTTCCTGTCCCGGGCTGAATGCTGAAGGTATAAGGGTTTCGCAAACCATAAGCCCAAACCCGGCGCCGCTGCTCCGATCCCGTAGCGAAAGGATTTCCGGCGGGGACAGATCCATCGGGGTTGATCCGCAGGATCTTGCCAAGATAGGTGTCGAGATTCTGAGCGTTGGCACCATTGGCATTCTCGCCAACGGCGACGTAGAGCAACCCGTTTTTAAAATGCATCGCGCCACCATTGTGGTTGGTCGCGCTGCTCAACGGGTCAAGATTCAGCAAGACCACTTCGCTGCCCGGCACCACCACATCGCCATTGCCCGTAAATCGGCTGATGCGATTTCGCGAGCCATCCGGCAAGGTGTAGTAGAGATAGACAAACTGGTTGGTAGCAAAGTTGGGGTCCAGGGCGATGCCGATAAGACCGCGTTCGCCACTTGAGTTTACAGTGATCTGGACAAAAGGCGTGGCCAACAGTACTCCGTTCTTGATCACCCGGAGTGATCCGTTTTGCTGTGCCACGAAAATTCTTCCATCGGGCGCGAAGGCCATGACCGTCGGGCTGCTGATGCCGCTGGCAACCTGCACCCGGCTAAAGCCCGTGGGAAATACTTGAGAAACCGCCTGGAGGCTGACCAGCCAGGCAACACACAGCAACATGCATCCATTGCATCTTGCCGATACAGGAACCTTGAAACATCTCATTGAAGTGGGGGTAAAATGTTAAAACCATTACGTTTATTATTTTTCAGAAAAAAGGAAATGCACAGAAGATCGCCTTTTCCGCCCCCGACTTATAAGAACACCGTTTGCAATTGATTGTTTAATGCTTTCGGCAGATAGAGTTGACCGGTTGGCCTAACCGCCTGTTTGATTGCTTCATAAATTTTTTGTCTCTCGCCATCATTCCGGAAAGGCATAGGCTTCTGCCACCCATTCATACCCTTCACCCTCCCTGCGCACGTGCCCGATGCCCGGCCAGGGGAGGTGATAGCCGAATGTTTTCTTGCGACCCTGGGTTAGGTCGGCCAATATCTTCTTGCGTGTCGCCATGGCCAGCTCAAAATTCGTGTCACCATTAAATCCCCATTCGGGATGTTGGAGTGACAGCACATCGGAGTGGAGAAGATCGGCCACGTGAACCAGTTCTTCCGAACCGGAATAGATATGCGCCAGCGTATGACCCGGCGTGTGACCCGGCGCCAGTTCCATTCGCAGACAGCCCAATAGCTCGGCGCCGTTTTCGAACAAGTGAACCTGCGCTTGCAGCGTTTTAAAGATGTTTTGTGTAGACGCGGTAAATGCGGCGAGTAATTTTTTGTCCTGGAATTTCGATTTAGAAAAATCCTGCTGGGGCGCCATCCAGAACTCGTGCTCCAGTCGTGCTACATGCACTTGCGCCTGGGGAAATACAGGCGTGCCTTCTTTTGTGAGCAATCCGCCCACGTGATCGGGGTGGGCATGGGAGATAACAATGTGCGTGATATTTTCCGGCGAAATGCCGGCATCGGCCATGGACTGCAGCATCCATCCGGACGCGGGCCCGAAGTTCCCGCCCGTGCCGGTGTCTACCAGGATCAGGTCATTTTCTTTTTTTATGATCAGGATGTTCATGCTCAGGTCTACCGCTTCGGTGGAACGGAAATGTTTTTGTAATAAGGCTTTTTCAGCTTGTTCACTTCCATTGGGGAAAGTTGATTGTACGGGACTTAGAGCAATATGACCATCGGTTAATACCGTTAATTCCAACGCGCCCACCTTGAACTGGTGAAAGGGACGTTTTAATGTTTTGAGGGTGGCGGTTTCTGCCCGTAATGTTCTGAAGGGAACGGCGGCTGTGCCGGCGATCAACGCGAGGCGTTTGAGAAGTGTTCTTCTTTTCATTATGCATGTATTTGTTGCCAAATACTGGTGCGATACGGTTAAAATCAAGTAGGCACTTTATAGTGACCTACGCACCAAAAGGATACTAATATGATAATCAGCTGAAAAGAAAATAGATGAGGATGAAAAAAATAGGGGAGACCCAGAGGGGTCTATTAAACCACACGAATTAAAGGCCCGCCATCCTGAGCTTTGAGAAAACCGAATGGCTTGCATTGGTTAGCCGGCAGATTGTTTTCTTGTAACAACTTTTCAAAATCTTCCATGCTTTCTTCTGCGACGGCCACAAGCAAACCGCCGCTGGTCTGCGGGTCGGCCAGGATATACCGTTGCTCATCTGAAAGTGCACCTATCTTCTGGCCGTAGCTGTTCCAGTTCCGTTGCGTGCCACCCGGAAAACATTTTTGATTGAGGTAGTGAGGCAATGAGGCAATAACCGGCACCTTCTTGTATTCAATCACAGCGGACAGGCCACTCCCTTCGCACATCTCCGCTAGATGTCCCAGCAAGCCAAAGCCGGTTACATCGGTCATAGCTTTTATATACTCCAGCTTGCCGAATATTTCGCCGGGCTTATTCAGGGTGGTCATGCTCTGCAGGGCAATGGCTGCATCCTCGGCGAGGAGTAGTCCCCTTTTTTGAGCAGTAGACAGTATGCCCACTCCCAACGCCTTTGTCAAGTACAGCCTGCACCCCGCCGTTGCCGTGGAGTTCTGTTTCACTTGATGGGTATTGACAAGCCCGTTAACAGCCAAACCAAACACAGGTTCCGGACAATCAATGCTGTGACCGCCGGCGAGGGTAATTCCCGCTTCGGCACAAACCGCTCTGGCTCCTTCCAACACACGTTGTGCGACCTCCGGTGGCAGTTTGTCTATCGGCCAGCCCAGAATGGCAATGGCCAGCACAGGCTTGCCACCCATGGCATACACGTCACTGATGGCATTGGCAGAAGCGATCCTGCCAAAGTCATAGGGATCATCCACGATAGGCATAAAGAAATCGGTCGTGGAAATCAGCGCGGTGCCATTACCCAAATCCAAGACAGCCGCATCGTCGCGCTTATCGTTCCCTACCAGGAGACGGGCGTCGACCGGCGCGGCAATGTTGCTATGCAATATTTTATCCAGTATGGCGGGACTGATCTTGCAGCCGCAGCCGGCGCCATGAGAATACTGGGTGAGTTTAAATTCCTGGGTCTCCATCATTTCATTGTGTGATTAGTTTGCCTGAGGTATGGCCTGAACAGCACTTAAAATTTCCCTGGCGTTCTGATTGTGATCGGTATTTTCAAGATCCACTGGAAGGATATGGCCGGCATCGCGGCGGGCCAGGCTCGAGTGATAGGACTTATCATAGTAGGTCATCACCACCCGGATGAAATCGGCCATTCGATCTTCTTTGATGGCGAGCATGGCAATTTTGGCGCGGTCCAATCCCAGGCGTTTCCGAATGCGCTCGGTACATTCCAGCAGAAAATTTTTATCCAGCGAACCATACTCCTGCACCAGCGCCTCCATGCGTTGCTCCGCAGGAACTTTTATGTCGATCAAAAAGGAAGCTGCCATCTGATTCCAAAAAGGTCGGGGAACCATACATCTCCCAATGGACGAACTTTCATCTTCCACCCAGATCTTCCGTTGCCTGTCGTGCTGGTTTAACTCCGAAGCCAGGTTGTTTTCAAATTGTTCCTGTGTGGGCTGCACAAATTTGTTCATGCTGCCATACGAAGAACCCTGGTGTTGCGCGAGCGCTTCCAAATCAATTACCTGCTGGCCCAACGCGCGGAGCTCCTGCAGGATCCTGGTTTTACCCGACCCGGTCATGCCGCCCAGGATGTATAGTGGATACGTTGCTTCAAATTGATCGAGAACCCACCTTCTGTAATGCTTGTAACCACCTTTTACCAGGAAGACTTCAAATCCATAGAGATCCAGCGCCCACGCCATGGCCCCACTTCGCATGCCACCCCGCCAGCAGTGAAGGGCGATCTTTTTCTCCGGCGCCTTTTCCAGCGCTTGCTTGATAAATCCAGACCACTTGGGACCGGTGAGATCAAACCCCAATAATATTGCTGCCTCTTTTCCAACTTGCTTGTAAGTGGTCCCTACGGAAACCCGTTCCTCATTGCTGAACAAGGGAAGATTGAACGCCCCGGGGATATGGCCATGCTCGAACTCTGCGGGTGTGCGCACGTCGCCTAAAGGAAGGGGTTCCTTGAGGCCCATAAGGTCGCTGATCGTAATGGGATGAATCATCTTACCGTCGTCCCGTAAAGGTGAATGGCCAACCGTAAATATATAACATACCATCCGCTCTTCCGAAAGAGGGCTTGATGCCGGGCACTTAATAGGAGGAATGACTCTATTACCTCTGTTTAGCAAACCCAGGAGCTTTTGATAAAGATGACAGGATGAATGGATCGACTCAATATTGTCGAGCAACCCAGGACTACCACTGCCTTGATCGCCTGCGAAAAAAGCGCGGCCGGAAATGAACACATGCCCAGGATAAAGATGCACCTGGCGATGTCAGAATGGGGATATTTGATATTGGCATGATTATTATTCCTACATTTAGATAATAATATGGTGGAGATGAAGGATACCGCTTGGGTGCGTTTGAAGGAGCGACCATATGTCAAGCCAACAGGGCAAGCGCATGCTGATGAAAAACAGAAATGAACAACCACCACAATTCTTTTTAAAATTCTTCCGCTGGTACTGTCACCCCGGGATGCAGGACTACATCGAGGGGGACTTGATGGAGGTCTATGATGTGCGGTTGAAGACATTGGGAAAGCGGAAAGCAGATTTAAAATTTATAGTTGATGTGTTGTTGCTGTTCAGGCCGGGTATTATCGGGCGACGGGAGCGACATCAAAATTTAAACCCCTACGGTATGTATAAAAGTTACTTCAAAATCGGATGGAGAAATTTGGCGAGAAATAAAGGGTATTCCCTGATCAACGTGGCCGGATTGGCGTTGAGTATAGCGTGCGGGATATTCATTTTTTCGTTGGTGAAGCACAATTTGAGTTTTGATAATTTCCACCAGAACCCGGACAGAATTTATAGAGTAGTCACGGAACTTCACCGGGATATTATTGCCTACCGAAGTAGTGTTCCCTCGCCGTTGGGAGAGTTTTTTCGAAATGATTATGCCTATGGTGAAAAGGTGGCGCGCGTGTTTACGGAACGCGATGCACTCATCACGCTCAGGAAAGGAAGTGAACTCGTTAAGTTCAAGGAAGGAGAAGGTCTTGCGTTTAGCGAGACAACGTTTTTTGATATTTTCAATTTCCCCTTGGTACAGGGAAATAAGGCAACGGCCTTAACGGCGCCCCATACCGTGATTCTCACAGAACGGATGGCGCAAAAGTTTTTTGGCGATCAAAATCCGATGGGTGAAATATTTTGGTTGGAGAACAAAATCCCGTTTACCGTAACGGGGGTGCTCAAAGATTTACCTGCCAACACGGATATCAAGACCGAGATCTTTGTGTCTTATTCTTCTCTTAAATCTTATGATCCCTGGTTGGCCAGTGAAACGGATGGCTGGAATGGGATCCGGGATGGAATGAAATGTTACGTTCTCCTTCAGCCTCACGCGCCCATTGCCAAGGTGGAGGAGGTGATGTCGGCGTATGTGAAGATCTACCGCCCTACCAGTAAAAATGTTCATCATTATAAATTGCAGCCCTTGGCGGATATTCATTTCAATCCTCAATATGGCGGCCCCATGGGAAAACGCAATTTGTGGATTCTGTCCGTTATCGGCTTGTTTCTGATCGTCACGGCTTGCGTAAATTTTATAAACCTGGCCACCGCACAAGCTTTAAGGCGATCGAAAGAAGTCGGCGTAAGAAAAGTTCTCGGCGGCTTGAAACGGCAGTTGTTCTGGCAATTCATTTTCGAAACGGGAATGATCACTTTCGCCGGCGTGGGCGTTGCCGCCATGCTCGCCTACATCACCTTTCCCTACATAAATGATTTTTTCAAAACCCAGATCGCGATAAACTTGTTTTCCGATGGACCCTTGATCCTGTTTGTTTTGTCGCTCGGTCTTGTGGTTACTTTTTTGGCGGGATATTATCCCGGGTTGGTGTTGGCGGGATTTCAACCTGTTGCTGCATTGAAGGGAAGACTTTCTCAACAAAACGTTGGTGGATTCAATACAAGGCGCACGTTGATCGTGACACAGTTTGCCATCTCTCAAGTATTGATTATCGGCATGATCGTGATCATGAACCAAATTCGATTTGCCAGGCAAGCTGACTTGGGTTTTGACAAAGACGCCATCGTTATGGTCGCGGTGGGCGCCGATTCAACCGGCACGATGGCCGGTGCATTAAAAAATGAAATTTCAAGAATGCCCGGCGTTGAAAAAGTCTCGCTCTGTTTTACAGCACCCTCCTCCGACGAGGATTGGGGCAATTCTATCCGGTTTAATAACAGCCCGGAAGAAGTAAATTTCAGAACAAGCATTAAATCGGCCGACGCCGACTACATGTCTACATTTGATTTGGAATTGGTCGCCGGAAGAAATCTTCTTCCATCCGACACCGTTAGAGAAATGCTGGTGAACGAAGCCATGGTCCGCAAACTAAACCTCGGATCTCCCGAGGAGGCTATCGGACAAACGATCAGTGCCAATGGAGGCCAGATGAAAGCACCCATTGTCGGCGTCGTGAGAGACTTTCACGATAAATCGTTTCATGAGGAAATCAGTCCCATCATCATGACAACCTACCGGGAGGATTATTTACACTATGCCGTAAAGCTCAACCTGGCACAAGCAAAGTCCGTTTTGGCGTCCATCGAAAAGAGCTGGTCACAACTACACCCCGACCAAATGTTTCAGTATGAATTTCTCGACGACAGCATTGCCAGATTTTATGAAGCGGAAGAGACTACGCTGAGACTGATTCAAATTTTCTCATTCATTGCCATCTTCATCGGCTGTCTGGGCTTGTATGGGCTCGTGTCGTTTATGGTAGCGCAAAAAATTAAAGAAATAGGCATTCGAAAAGTTCTGGGTGGCACAGCGGCGCACATTGCCTGGATTTTCGGAAAAGAATTTGTGCGACTGATCCTGATTGCCTTTTTGCTGGCCGCCCCCGTGGGTTGGTGGCTGATGCACCACTGGCTTCAGGATTTCAAGTTTAAGATCCAGATCAATACATGGACATTCGTATGGGCAATAGGGTGTTCGCTCTTCGTGGCTTTGGTTACGGTGAGCTACCAGGTCATTAAAACAGCGCTTACGAATCCTGTGAAGTCGTTGAGGACGGAGTAAACGCATTTGTATAATAAACCGGATCGCTGTTAAGACCGTATAAAGCTCGTCATGATCAGCGTGGTGATCATCACAGTTTCATGGATCTGATGAATGTAGTATTAGTGCGTCTTTTTTTCGGGATACGCTGGCGTATAGCCGACCCTTCCATTTTTGATAATAAAAATAAGTAAGACCCTGGCCGCTTTCTCTTGGCTTGGATTTTTGGCCAGGGTATGTAAGATGTTTCTTTTTTCATAGAACATCTGACCCGTCGAAAAGGTATTGGGCACTTTCGTTACGAGAGCGATCTGGACATCACCTTCCAGCACATAGCCGAATAATTCGCAGTCGTGGCGGTGAGAAACCGTATCGACGGCCCCCGGGGCAAGGGTCATGACAAGGGATTCCATTTTGTAGTCCGCAAGCTCAGGGTCTGATAAGGCCTGGCGCAGCACAAGATCAAACGTTATGGCCGGTGCGGCCGTCGTATTTTTTTCTGTGTGATCGTGTTGGGAGTAAGCTGTCGTGAGCCCACCGGCAAGCAGGGCAGCAAGAAGTAGTTTATAGGGGGTCATGACGATCAAAGGTTTTGTGAATGACTTTTCAGTTACGGGTCTATTAAAAGCGATGCTAATATTGATAATGATAGAATTTTTCTGGTAGTCCACAGGGTATAATCTCGGTAGTCCACATAAGAAATCCTATGATCGAACTTTGGCGGCACATTAAAATCGACCGGAAGAGTGCACTTTCCGTTTGAGTAAACCCCGGAAATTTGATGCTGTTCTGTGAAGAAGGCAATAAAGGGAGAGATGTAAAAAGCCTTCAAACTTTATGATTTGGTGGCTTTTTGTTTTGTCGCCATCAATCGCTAACCCAAATCAAGGCAAAACATGCCACGGCTTCGTTTGCAGGGGTCGATTTGAAGGCGAACTGAAAAAAAACGAAAAATCTTTTAGTGGGGTAGGGTAGGGTTATTTGTCTTATGGGCAATTAACCGTTAAACCTGTGAAGCCAGACGAGGATTACCTGCGCAAGATTGTTTTGCTCTTCAATGAGCCCGACAACATTGAATTATTAAACGAAGTGGAAGCATTGAGAATGCTTTCGCCCGACCACGATACCTTTTACAAAGAAGTAGTCAATCTCTGGGCCGCATCCGCGGACGTAAAAGACCTGCAGCACATCAATGTGGCAGAAGCCACCGAGAGACTTTCCCTAAAATTAAAACAAAGCCCGCGCTATGTCGCCACGCAACGTGGCGGGGTTGGCGTGGCGTTGAAGTGGTTTATGCGCGCGGCCGCCGTGTTGGTGACGGGCGCGGTGGGCTATTGGATTTATGTGTCGCGTCAAGTGGAGTTCATCACCAAATCTACCGGACCAAACGTGCGCGACACCTTGGTGCTGGCCGATCGTTCACAAATCTTCATGGACGAAAACACCACGGTACGCTACCCGTCGCAATGGTCGGGGGCACAACGCCGGGTGTACCTGGAGGCTGGCAATGCATTTTTCTCTGTGTCGCACGATAAGGAGCATCCGTTTGTGGTGCAAATGCAGCAGTCGACAGTGACCGTGCTGGGCACGACGTTCAATATCCAGCTGCGTCAGAATGAAATTGCGGTCAGTGTGAAAACCGGTACGGTGATGTTCGAACCGGGTGGTACGAAGGAAAATCCCGTGCTGCGCGCCGGCGATGGCATCGTGTTCAACATGCTGGCCCGCACGCTCACGGCCGTGGACGTAACCAACCAAAATAGCGATGCGTGGCTCACCCATGAGCTAGTGTTCACCGACGCCTCGCTACGCGAAGTGCTGAGTGCGCTCGAAGCGTACTACCGCGTGCGCTTCGTGGTGGTAGACTCCATCACCAAATTCAAAAAATTCAACGCCACCTTCAAAAACAACAGCCTGAAAGAAGTTCTGGACGTGCTGGCGGCGGCCTATCCTGTAAAAATAGAAACCAAAGATTCATTGGTGGTCATCCAGGGCAATCCCTGAGCAACCCCGCAAACCAACCACCATCCTAACCCCCTGAAACCCCCATGCACGTGCACCGCTATACGGGAATAACCGGAAGAAAAATAAAATTGTTGCTGATCCTGCTTCTGGCAGGCTTTGCCTCCCTGGCCGAGACCGTCGGAAAGGTCGAATCGCTGGATGAATATCTGCACAGGCTCGAACAGCAACACCATGTGAGCTTCGTCTATGACGCCTCGGAAATCAATCGTGCGTTGAAAATCGAAACGACAGAGGCCACGTCTCTGGAAGCTTGTCTGAACCTGCTTCGCGCCATCGACATCACCTACAAGATCGTAGGCGACCAGGTGATTCTGCAGAAAGCCAAACGCCCTCCTGTAATAATCACGGGTGAGGTGACCGAGATGGTGGAAGGAAAGAGCTCGCCAATGGTGGGTGTGTCCATTGTGGAGAAGGGCACCAACAACGGCACCATGACCGACAGCAAGGGCGCCTATCGCGTGCTGGTGAAAGACCACGGCACCTTGGTGTTCTCGATGGTGGGCTACAAAACACAGGAGATCATTGTCGGCGATGAGACCACGCTGAACGTGGTGCTGGCCGAAGACGTGAGCGTGTTCAACGAAGTGGTGGTGACGGGCTACCAGGATGTGGACAAGAAATTGTTTACGGGCTCGACCATCAACCTGAAGGGCTCGGACGTGAAACAGGACGGCATCACGGACGTGAGCCGTATGCTGGCGGGACGTGCCGCCGGTGTTTCCGTACAAAATGTGTCGGGCACCTTTGGCACAGCACCCAAGATCAGGATCCGCGGGGCGACTTCCATCACGGGCGACAACAAACCGCTGTGGGTAGTCGATGGTGTGGTGCTGGAAGATGTGGTGAACATTTCCAACGAACAACTTTCCACCGGCGACACCAAGACGCTCATCGGGTCGTCGGTTGCGGGACTGAATGCAGACGACATCGAGAGCTTCCAGATCCTGAAAGATGCCTCGGCCACGGCGCAGTATGGCGCCCGGGCCATGAACGGCGTGATTGTGATCACCACCAAGAAGGGACGCGTGGGCAAGCCGTTGATTTCGTATACGGCCAACTTCTCCACCTACCGCAAGCCTTCCTACAACACCTTCAACATCATGAACTCGGCCGACCAGATGTCGCTCTACGACGAGCTGGATCGCAAAGGATGGGAAACATTTGGCAACAGCAAGCGCTCGCCCAACGGCGGCGTGTACGTAAAGATGTATGACCTCATCGATCAATACGACAAAACCAACGGCAGCTTTGGATTGCGGAATACGCCGGAGGCCAGGGCCGCATTTTTGCAAGGCTATGCCCGGCGCAACACCGATTGGTTCGACGAGCTCTTCCGCAATTCATTCATGCAGGAACATTCCTTGGGTATCTCCTCGGGTACAGAGAAGTCGCAGCTCTATTTTTCCGGTAGTTATCTGCAAGACGATGGGTGGACCATTGCCGATCGCGTGAAGCGCTTCACGGGCAATGCACGGGCAAATTTTAACATCACCGACAAGCTCGCCATCGGCCTCATCACGCAAGGTGCCATCCGCGTGCAGCGCGCCCCCGGAACGGTGAGTCGCCGCAGCAACCCGGTAGAAGGAAAATACGATCGCGATTTCGACATCAACCCGTTCAGCTACGCCATCAACACCAGCCGAGCCCTGACGCCCCGCGACGACCAGGGCAACCTGGAATTCTTCAAACGAAATTTTGCGCCCTTCAACATCATTCACGAACTGGAGAACAACACGCTCGATCTCACCATGATCGACCTGAAGCTGCAGGGTGATGTGTCATACAAGATCCGTCCCAACCTCAAATATGCTTTCCTGGGGGCGGTGCGCTATGCGAAGACAAACCAGGAACACAAGGTCTACGAACATTCCAACATGGCCGAAGCCTTTCGCGCCGATGGCGATGCCATCATCCGCCAGAACAACAAGTTTCTCTATCGCAACCCCGACGACCCGGAAGCCGAGCCGGTGGTGGTGTTGCCCTATGGAGGTTTCTATAACACCACCGACGACTATTTGGTGAGCTACAACCTGCGCAACACACTGGAGTGGAACAAGACATTTAACGACACGCACATCGTGCGGGTGTTTGGCTCACAGGAGCTGCGGTATGCCGATCGCCAGAATAAATTCTTTTATGGGTATGGCTACCAGTTCGATAAAGGCGGTGTGCCCTATGTCGATCCCAACATCATCAAGCAGGTGGTGGAAGGCAACTTCGATTTCTACGGCATGGGCATGACCTACGACCGGTTTCTGGCGGGCATGGTGAACGCCACGTACTCGTATCGCACGAAGTATAACCTGAACGGAACCCTTCGCTACGATGGTTCCAACCGATTGGGCAAGTCGCGCGATGCCCGGTGGCTGCCCACCTGGAACGTGAGCGGCTCGTGGAATGTGGACGCCGAAAATTTCATGGCCTCGCAAAGCATCATCACCCGCCTCACCGTGCGCGCCACGTATGGATTGACGGCCAGCATGGGCAACGCCACCAACTCCAGCCTCGTGCTGAGCACCAACAAAGCCACGCGGCCTTATTTGCCCGAGATCGAATCGGTGATCAACATCCAGGACCTGGAGAACCGCGAGCTGACCTGGGAGAAGCAATACGAAACCAACATCGGGTTCGACGCAGCTTTCTTTCGCGAGCGCGTGACGCTGACGGTGGACTGGTATGACCGCGACGGCTTTGACCTCATCAGCCCGCTGCGCACTTCCGCCATCGGGGGCCAGTTTGTCAAATCCGCCAACTATGCCGACATGACGTCGCGGGGCATCGAGGTTACATTAGGAGGGACGTTGTATCAGGGGGATCATGGCGGGTGGAAAACGCAGCTCACCTTTGCGCACAACCGGAACCGCGTGACCAACCTCAAAAGCACACCCACCATATGGGAACTGGTGTCGTCAGACGGTGGGCCGAAAGAAGGGTATCCCTACCGCGGTTTGTTCTCCGTCGACTTTCAAGGGCTGAATGCTGAAAACGGCTCGCCGTATTTCATCAACGAAAAAGGTGAAACCAGCAACAACGTCTATTTGCAAAGCGACATCACGAAGTATTTGAAATATGAAGGTCCGGTAGATCCAACCATCACGGGTGGTCTCTACAACTCCTTCCGCTATCGCAACATCACGTTGTCGGCGTTGATCACGTTCAGTGCCGGGAACAAGATCAGGTTGACGCCGGCATTTAGCAGCAGCTATACCGACCTGGATGCCACACCCAAAGAATTTTTGAACCGGTGGATGACCAGCGGCGACGAGAAGTTCACCACCGTGCCCTCCATTTTGGATGTGCGCACGCTGGGCAGTCTCGATGGTGTGAACCCTTATGCCGTCTACAACTATTCCGACGTCCGCATCGCCGACGGAGGATTTGTGCGGCTGAAGCAAGTTTCGCTATCCTACCTCTTGCCCGAAAGCTGGACCAGCCGCCTTGGTGCGACGAACCTGTCGGTGAGCCTCATTGCCAACAACCCGATGCTGCTCTATGCCGACAAAAAATTGAAAGGTCAGGATCCGGAATTTTTCAACTCGGGTGGCGTGGCGACACCCATTCCACAACAGTACACGCTTTCGCTGAAAGCAGGATTCTAAAAACATGGAACGGACGAAAATGAAAATACGAATACGCATATGTTTGACGCTGGTACTCCTCACGGCTACACGCTGCAGTGACTACCTCGAACACCTTCCCGATCAACGCGCGGAACTGAACTCGCCCGAAAAGGTGGCCGAGCTGTTGGCGTCGGCCTATCCGCGGGCAAACTACATCACCTTCCTGGAAGCGCTTTCCGACAACGCGGAAGACAAAGCCCTCACCACATCGGAACTCATCAACAGCGAGCCGTGGCAATTCAACGATGTGCCGGGCCGCAATGAAGACACGCCCGACTTCTATTGGCAGGCAGCCTATGCGGCCATTGCCGCGTCGAACCAGGCGTTGGAAACCATTAACAACGCCAGTGATCAAACGCCTTATCGCGCATCGAAGGGAGAGGCGTTGGTGACGCGGGCGTATGCGCACTTTATGTTAGTAACATTTTTTTCGCGCGTTTACAATCCCGGCACGGCGGCCACCGATCCCGGCATTCCTTACGTGACCGAACCCGAAAAAGTGGTGACGCAAAAATATGAGCGCAAGACGGTGGCCTATGTGTATGAGCAGATCGAAAAAGATTTGGAGGAGGGAATTCCCTTGCTCGACAACGAATCGTACAAGGAAGGCGCCGGCCGCTATCATTTCACCACGACGGCGGCACACGGATTTGCCACGCGGTTCTACCTGTTCAAAATGGATTATGCCAAAGTGGTGGCGCACGCCAATCTTGCCTTTCCCTCAGGCAACATCTTGCCCAGCTTGCGGCCGATAAATTCCGAAGCCTATCGCGCCCTGGAACCCCTGGTGAAGTTGGCGGAATATACCAAAGCCGATAAGCCGGCTAACCTGTTGCTGGTAGAGGCGCCGTCGCTGTGGGCGCGAAGCCTGCGCGGCTATCGCTACGGGTTCAATTTCAACCTGCTGAACAAAGTGGTGTGGAATCAGAATGTTACCAGCGGACTGTGGGGCTATATGTTCTATGGCAACGAAGCCTCGCTGTTCACCCCCAAATTCAGAGAGCATTTTGTGAAGATGGATCCAAACGCCGAGATCGGCACGCCCTACAACATGATCCCGCTCCTCACGGCCGAAGAAGTACTATTCAACCGCGCCGAAGCCAACGCACGCCTCGGCAACTACGATGCTACGCTGAAAGATCTGAATGACTTTGCCAGCACACGCATCATCGTGAACGACACCGACGAACCTTACTATGATCCCGCCCGGCACACCGTGACGCGCGCCCGTGTGCTACAGTTTTACCACACCACCGACATTGAAGCGGCCCTCATCGCGACCGTGCTCGACTTCAAACGGGTGGAGTTCCTCTTTGAAGGCCAGCGTTGGTTCGACATCATCCGCCATCACCTGCAGGTGGTGCATGTGCCCTATAGCCGCGACAACATCTTGACACTGGGGCCGAACGATCCGCGCCGGGTGTTGCAGATTCCGCAGGAGGCGCAGTCGTCGGGAATAGAATTGAATCCACGCTAATTGAAACGCTATGAACGCTCGTAATATATTTCACGCCACCCTTTTCGGCATTGCCGCTATGATGCTCATGTCATCGTGCAGCGATCCCGAAGAAGATCTCGACATCTCTTTTCTGGACGTTGACTCAGAAACAAACGCGATCGACCAGTGGATCGTGCAAAACTATACCAACCCCTACAACATCGCCATAAACTATAAATGGGTTCCCTTCGAACTGGCCACCGACAAAACGCTGGTGCCGGTGAAGGAAGAGAAAGTGATTCCTGTGATGACGCTGGTGAAGCAGACCTGGATTGATCCCTATGTGCAGGAGGCCGGTGAGGACTTCATGAAAATCAATGCGCCAAAGCAGTTCGTCCTCGTGGGAAGTCCACAATACAACAACGACGGCACGATGGTGTTGGGGGAGGCGGAGTCGGGTAGGAAGGTGACGCTGTTTGTGATCAACGATTTTGTGAAGACGGATGTGCCCGCCGTGAAGCAAATGTTGCACACCATTCACCACGAGTTTGCCCACATCCTGCACCAGTCAAAGCTGTATCCCCGAAACTTCAAACAAATCACACCTTCGGGCTACACGGCCACGTGGTACAATACTGCGGATGAGGATGCGTGGAACCTCGGCTTCATCACACCCTATGCCCGCGCCAGCACCGACGAAGATTTTGTGGAAATGATCTCGACGATGTTGGTGGAAGGACACGATGGTTATGAGGCTAAACTGGGCAAAGCGTCGGCCAGTGGCAAAGCCTTGCTGCGCCAGAAGGAGGCGATCGTGGTGGCCTATTTCAAGGAAACCTGGAACATCGATTTCTACCAGCTGCAGCAGACCACGGAAGAAGCCATTGTCGCTGCAACAAAATGATGGCGCTGAAATGAACAACGTGACTATCGGAAAACTATACGTATGAAAAACATTTTTATCTATATCGTCGCCCTCATCGCCGTGGCCTGCCAGCGTGAAGACGATCCGTTGTTGATGGGGCGCCCGGAAGAACGGGTGGAACAAATCCTGAAAGACTACCGTCAGCAATTGGTGGACGCACCTTCGGGATGGAAAGGCTATTTGTTTCCGGGTTCGGGTGGAGGCTACAGCTTCTACATGACCTTCAGCAACGAAGGCCGCGTAGTCATGCTGGCCGACATCAACGCCGACTGCCAGGTGAAGCCGTTCGAAAGCTCGTTTCGCATGGAAGCGGTGCAGCGCCCGTCGCTGTTCTTCGATACCTATTCTTATCTGCACATTCTTTCCGATCCCGATCCCGACACGGTGGGCGGAACACAGGGACATGGCATGAATTCCGATTTTGAATTTGCCTTCGAGTCCACGCAAGGCGACACCATCAAGCTGAAGGGCAACCAACATGGATCGCCCCTGTTGCTCATCAAGGCAACGGCCGCCGAAGGTGAAGCCTTGAGGCGTGGCGATCTTAGCGTGTTGCAAAAGGGCATCGTGGGTTACAAGGACAAAAACCCCTTCACCTATTTGCAGTCGCGCGACGGCAAGCGCATCAACACCAGCTTCAACCTGGAGGCGAAAACATTTTCACTCTCCTTCAAACAAGCCGACTCGCTCAACATTCAGACCACACCGTTTGCCTATACCACGAGCGGTATCTTTTTGCAAAAACAAATCACCTACAGGGATGTGACGTTCCAGGAAGTGTTTTATGATGCGGGCCAGAAATTTTACGTCATGGTGGACGGTGGGCGCATCAATCTTGTGCCGTCGCCCGACCCGATAGTGCCGTTGCACCTGGTGTTGGGCATCGATTTCACGACGGTGTCGGTTCCCTTCGAACCCCTGCCGGGATGGTCGCCACTGTACACGAACGCACGACTGGCGATACACAATGCATTGCTGGAAAAAGGCGTGGGTCTTAGCAACATCGAGTTGGCCTTCAACCCTCAAAATAAAACTATGACCCTCGACGTGTTTATGCAGGCGGGCGATGGGGGATACTACCTCGGGCGGTATCAATATGCCTACACCAAATCGGCAGACGGCGTGTTCAAGTTCACCCGCTACGAGGAGCCGACGGGCAACGCCAAATTTATCGAAGAGGACATGGCCCCGTTTTTATTCTACTTCAACAGCTCCCGGTTCCGGATGGAGTATCTGAAAACCGACGATGGCTTCGTGGCACAGTTGAAATGTGTGGAGAGTCCTTCGTTTTACTTCTCAGGAAATTTTGGTTCAGCATTTTAAGCTTTGAAAATGAAACGCACGCGATCACTATATTCTCAAGTTCAGCGCCTGGCCATCGTCACGGCAACCATTTTCTTCCTGGCGGCCTGCAGCCAGCAGGACGACGTGGTCATTCCCGTCGAACCGTCCTATGCCGACCCGCAGCTAAAGCTGGACGAGTTTAAACAAAAATTATCTTCGGCCACCGACGGCTGGCAAGGGCTGCTCACGCCCAAGAAAGGAAAGATGTTCACGCTCTTCTTCACACTCGACAACGCGGGGGAAGTTTCCATGCTGGCCGATGCCGACACGGTGGCGGCCAAAACGTTTTCGCGAAGCAAGTATCGCGTGGAGCTCACCGAACATGTCAACGCCAGCGTGCTGTTTGAGGAAGGATCCAACCTCGAACGGATTCCCTCGGCCGTGGATAAAGGATATGCCTATCAATACAGTTTGGGCGACACGCTATTCCTGTTGGGAAGTCAGTATGGCGACGTGTTGAAATTAGTAAAAGCTACGTCTGCCGAGCGGCAAGCCTACGAGTCCCGCCAGCTGAAAAATTCCATGCAGCAGATCGCGAAATATCTTTCTACTGTGCGCTACCTGTCTTTTCAGCCGGAGCCGGGCAAGATCATACAGTTTTCGATGAACCCGTTGGCAAGGAGCATCTATAACACATACCTGGAACAGCGCGCCAAGTTTTTTGGAAGCGATTATTCCTATTCTACCCGTGGCATTTTGCTGAAAACCAGTCCCAATATTGGCGGCTACGCACCTACGGAAATTTTGTGGGATGCGGCGAAGAGAAGTTTGTACACCTACTACAACGGGCAGCGCATGGAGCTGCAATCATCGACTCTCCCTGCAATACCACTGCATTATTTATTAGGCGATGAATATTCTCCCGGCACGGTCGTTCCGTCTCCCTTTGTGGAGCGGATGCCAGGCTGGTCGCCAAAGTTCCAAACCCAATGGTTGATAGACGACAACGCATTGATGAGGCAAGTGAACATTGCCTTATACTACATGCTCCTCGATTTGCACGTGAAAGAAAACACGATGGACCTCTACATCTACTATGTGACCCCCGAGAGCGAATTTGTGCGAGGCAAGTTTCCCTACACTTTTTCAAAGACTGACGACGGCATCTACACCTTCACACCGCTGGCGATCGAAACGGGCACGGAAGAAGGCGACAACGCCGATCGTGTGAAAGATTATCTGCCCAACATTCTGGGCACCGTAAATAAAAACCGGTTCCACATCGAATTCTACGATGCCTACGCCGAGTTAGGCGGACTCATCCCGCAGTATCGGAGTGTGGACGATACTGACATTTATTTTACCGGATTCTTTTATTAAGAAGCAAAAGCAGAAACCTAAACCAAAAATGAATATCAATGAAAACAACATGGCAATTCTTTAGCGGAACAGTGACGAAGCATGCGCACTGGCTGGGTCTATTGATCATTACTTCGAGCTTGCTGGTGCTGGCACTCGTGTTCACCAGCTGTGGAGGCAGTGACGACGACCCGGAACCCACCGATGTCGATCCAAAAACGCTCATCGTAAAAACGTGGACGCTCAGCGGTGGCGGAACCATCGTGAAAGATGGAACGGATGTGACCCCCGACTATGCAGGCCTGGAACTCACCTTTGTTTCGGCCGGTACCTATACCTCCAAAAATGGAGGGCACCTTTTTCGCGCGTCGGGAACCTGGCGCTGGAAATCTACCGACGCTACGGTGCTGCTGCTGGACGGTGAACTCGAAGTTAATGTGAAGGAGATCACGGCGACAAATTTTCATTCGCAGTTCAACCTTAGCGAAGACTATGCTGCCGGCGGACGGAGCCAGGCAGTGATCGGTCCCTACGAGATTACCCTGAAAACCACCAACTGACGCGCAATAGAAAATCATCTTTTACTGAACGAAAAAATTATCCTATGAAAACAATTTTACTCCTCAGGAATATTTTGACGGTCGTCTTTATGACGGCCCTCTCAACGGGCGCCTGGGCCCAATTTTGGGAAAGGACGGAAGGTCCTTACGGTGGATCGATCACGGCGGCATTGGTCACTGCCGATGGGACCTACTTCGGTGGATCAGGATTCGGCAATGTTTACCGCAAGCTTCCCGGAAGCGACAAATGGGAAATTGTGTTTGCCGTGACGGCCGGAACCATTTTGGATTTGCATGAATATAATGGAACCGTTTATGTGAGCTACGCCGGAGAAGACGAAGGCACGCTCGCCGTCAGCAAAGACGGCGGCACCAAGTGGGAACGGGAAGACAATGGATTGCCCGGCATGGTGCGCGACATGACCGTGAACGACAACGGCGATCTCTTTGCGGCAACCACCGATGGTATTTATAAAAGGACGCCCGGCAAGGGAGGCTCCATCAACTGGGAGCTTCGGACAATTCCCACGGACTATGGTTCCTACATTTTTTCAATTTGCAACGACAACAAGGGCACCCTCTTCGCCGGCACCGGCCGCGGCTTGTTTCGCTCCGACGACGATGGCGAAACCTGGACCCTGTCGGCCTTCTATGAAACGGCCAACGCCATCATGAGCCTTGCCGTAAACGCGAAGGGCGACGTGTATGCCGGCACCGGCGACACCGGGCTGCAAGTGAACTATGCCGACGATGGCGAACCCGACACCTGGGTGCCCGTGGCGGCCGACTTGATGGGCACCACGCAGATCAGACAAGTGGACATCCTGAAAGGCAACGAGATTTTTGTGAGCGTAACATTTTCCGGCAGCTACTATTCCAGCGACGGCGAGAACTTCAATAGCCTCACCACACGCGACAGCCGCGCCGGCTCTTTCTATGATCCGTTCACCGATCAACTGGTGGTGGGTACGGACGAGGGCTTCTGGACTGCACCCTATGTAAAAGATAATTTTCAGTTTGTGCAGATCGGCGTCCCCCTCAATATCAACCGGCTGTTTTCATATCAGTCGAAACTCATCGCCATGGTCGACAACAACAAGATCTATTCATCGGACGACCAGGGCAAAACCTGGACCTATGATTTTGGAAATGGCGAAGGCGTCGTGACCAGCTATGCCGAAAAAGACAACCTTGACATGTTCGTGGGCTGCAAGGGAGGACTTGCCGGAACGCCATGGGTGAATGCACACATCTTCATCGAATACCTCGGCGTACGCGACTGGTGGAATATAGGCTTCCCAAAAAAGGTGCGCACCATATCCGATATACTGGTGACGTCAAAGGATTCTGTTTACGTGGGTACGAATGATGGTCTCTATATGATCGATTCCAAATTTTACGCAAGCGCGCAACGCTCGGTCATTGGCGAAGACGTGTCCATCCTGTATCTAAAAGAGGATGTCGATGGAAATATTTATGCCGGCACCAACCAAGGCGTTTATATTTCATCCGACGATGGCCTGCATTGGCAGACACACGTGTTGGAAGACAAAGAGATCACCGACCTGATGGTTCGCGAAGGACACATCTACGCGGCCACCACCGATGGACTGTTCTACCTGGAAACTCCGGAAACGGCGCCCCAGCAAATTGCCATAGGAGGGAAGGGCTCGGAATTCACTGCCGTGGCCGCCGACGACCTGGGCCACCTGTATGTCGCGAGCCCTTCGGGTGTATTCTATGCTGAAAATGCAAGCGACAAATGGCAATCCGCAATTTCAGATATCGAGAATCATGAATACAAAAGGCTCGTAGTGATCGACAACCTGACCTACCTCTCCACCAACCAGGGCATCTACAAACACGCCTATGCAGACTATGCGGCGATCGACCTCTCGAACGTGGGAACGTTCACCTACAACGGTGCACCCCATGCGGCCACAGCAACCACGACACCCGGGGGATTGTCGGTGACGCTGCTCTATGATGGAAAAGAAGCACCTCCCGTGGAAGGCGGCAGCTACCAGGTGACGGCCATAGTGAACGACCCCGACTATGCCGGTCGTAAAAAAGCAAGGATCGTGATCGGGAAAGCCGAAGCGCCAATAACGCTGTCCGGGTTAGGCACACACTACTATAGCAACAATCCATTCCCCGTCACCGCCACGACGACGCCTGCGGGACTGCCCGTCACCATCACCTATAACGACGGCGCTGAAGTTCCGAAGGAGATTGGCGAATACTACGTGATTGCCACGATCGACCACCGGTCCTATAAAGGGCAGGTTTCGGGTGATCTGCTCATCCAAGATCCCATCATGAGCGCCGAAGATCCGCTCAACAAATTCCTGTCGGTCTATCCGGTGCCCGCCCGCGAACAGTTGACCATCGAAAGTCAGGGCAGGCCCATCCGTTCCATTATGGTGACAGACATCATGGGAAAACAGGTGAGTGAAATCACATTCAGCACCCCGGTGGTCCGCCACGTCCTCGACACCCGCCAGCTCAACCCAGGCCTGCTGCTGTTCAAGATCACGACGGATAGGAATGAAAAAATTATTAAACGCGGGGAAATTATCCGGTAATGACACTGCACTAAATCGATAACGGTCGTGATGACAAAGCGACAACTATTGTAGTGACAATATTTAAAACAAGACAGTCAAACCGGATAGCACCCCGGTTGGGTGAAATCCGGTTTGGCTTGTCTTTGTTTTCGGGATGAAGATTTCCAAAACATGAATCGTATGAAAAATAATTATGAAGGCGTGTCTAACTGGACCATCCAAGGCCCGTTAAAAAGTTCAAGTCTATGAAGCATTGGCGTTTCGGATGATTCGTTAGTGTAAACTTTTTCGGTGCACAATGGGACGGGAGCGGATACTAACGAAATACACGGATGAACAACTGCTGGAAGGCATCCGAAGGGCAGACCATGACGTTTTCACAACGCTCTACTCCAACACGTTTCAAGGCCTGTCGCTCGCCGCACTGAAGTTTGTGAAAGACACCGCCATCGCCGAAGAAATTGTTCAGGATGTTTTTCTAAAACTGTGGGAAGCGCCGGAACACATCGAAAACATCACGTTCCTCAAAGCGTATCTCTACCGTTCGGTCATCAACCAGTCCATCAACTACGTGAACCGCCAAAAAAATATTGCCCAACATCACGCGCGCATTGCCGAGGACATCACCGACAAGTATATCGAGAACCTCAGCGAAGATCATGCGCTGTTGGAAATTCTGCACAACGAAATCGAGCGCCTGCCCGAACAGTGCCGCAAGGTTTTTAAGATGAGTCGCTTTCAGAACCTCAAATACCGCGAGATCGCCGCGCAACTTCAGATCGCCGAAAAAACGGTAGAGAACCACATCGTGAACGCCCTGAAAATTCTCCGCGCCAGGCTCCTGGAAAGAGACGAGAATTTCAAAGAATTCCTGGGCCGCTAACCGGCTTCCCCTGCATTTTTCATTTTTTCGACACGTAAGAAATTGCGCTGAATGCTTGCGCATGACGCACATGAAACGTGGCTTTCGTTAGCGATGGCGCGCTGTCGCGTCCAGAGCAACGATGACCCTGGAGTAAGAAAATGTGTGCGATTGCGAGAAATGATATACACGGACTTTCAAAAATAGCAAGCATATTGCAAGTTGTATCCGTATGGATCCTGGTGTTGTTTGTAAAACCCTTCGCGAATGACTTCCGGCCTGTGGAGCAGTTAACGTAATCTCTATAACTATGCTTGGTTTAGTGCTCATTTATTGGGTTGGAAAGGCCTTCTATTTACTGGCAGAAAGGAATGGCAAAAATGTTTGGGGTCATGCTATCCTCGGTGTCGTGATATATTATGGAGGGATGCTTTTTTCCGCAGCGATCATCGGCGTTCTCTTGGGAATATTCGAGGTGTCGCTAGGCACGTTTTTCGACTTACTCATTACGCTCATGGCAATTCCCTTCGGCCTCTTGAGCTGCTGGATAGCCTTCCGATACCTGGAAGATCGGTGGGAAAATGTCGCGGGAGATAACGAAGAAGAGGTTCGGTGAGGTGAGTTGTTCTAGTGCCGCATGCTATTTCGGTTGCATTTTCAATCCGTCACTAGCGTATATTTTCATCCAGCACTGTTCACCTTTTTAAGAGCCTTTGATTTATCAGGTTAGCCACACCGTCGCGGTAATTGCGACTGATCGGTAACGACTTTGTTCCTACCATAAGATCGTTGCCTTCCACGGATTCTATTTTGGATCGGTTTACCAGAAAGGACTGATGTATTTTAATAAAGTCAGAAGGAGGCAGCTGACTTTCGAGGCTCTTCATCGTGAGATAGGCAATGATCTTTTTCCGGTCGGTGTAGATCGTCAAATAATTTCCCAGCACTTCAGCATACAGGATATCGCTCAGCTCCACTTTCTCAATCCGTTTTTCACTTTTAATAAAAATATAGGAAGGTGCCGGTGCGTTCCCAGACCCGTTAGCTATCGGGTGCGTCTTCATCTCATAAAAGTCCTTAGCCTTCTGCACGGCTTTCAGAAACCGGTGCAAGGCAAAAGGCTTCAAAAGATAATCGATGATATCAAGTTCATAGCCGTCGAGCGCATATTGCGGAAATGCCGTGGTTAGAATGACCATCGACTCAATATTGATCCGCTTGAGCATTTGCAAACCAGACACTTTTGGCATTTCAATATCCAGGAAAATAATGTCCGGCTGATGCCCTTTCAGAAACTCCTCAGCCTTCATCGCACTTTCAAACTTCCCCAACAGCTCCAAGAAGGGAACCTGCTCGGTAAACTCCTGAAGGATTTTTCTGGCCACGGGCTCATCGTCGACGATTATACAACTGAGTTTTCTCATACCATAAGCATTAACTCCACCCGGTAAATATTATTCTCCTTTTTTATATCCAACTGATAGCGGTCTTTATACAACAACTCAAGTCTCCGCGTAGCATTGATCAACCCAATCCCACCCGGCGAAGACTCCCCTTCATCAAAAGTATTCTCACAAACAAAATGGATTCTCCCCAACTCCTGGCCCCCGGCTCCCGCCCCCTGGCTCCTGGATTCTGGATTCTGGCTCCCGGATTTTGGCTCCTGGCTCCCGACTCCTGGCTTCTGGCTCCTGACTCCTGGCTCCTGTCTCAGCGAAATGGCGATCCGGTTGATAGCCTTGTCATCCCGCGACACATATTTGAACGCGTTTTCCACAAAGGCCATAAAAATCAACGGCGCGACCTTCACATTGCCGTCCGAGTAATGGATGTCCAGCGCAACCTCCATGTTGTCGTTGCTGCGGGCTTTTTGCAGCGCCACATAATTCCGGAGGTGTTTGATCTCCTTTTCTATCGAGATCATATCGACATCCGCTTCGGACAACTTGTCTCGCAGGAGATCGGAAAATTGTACGAGCATATTTCTGGCCAGACTGTTCCCCATGTCAATGGAGCCATATACGGTGTTGAGGCCATTGAAAAGGAAGTGGGGGTTTATCTGTGAACGCAGGTATTTCAATTCGGTTTGCAGCTGATTGATGTGACTATTTTTAACCTGTTCCTGCTGCTCCGCCCACTTCTGTGTCACGTAGAGCATGGAAGTGATGACGGTGCAACACATCCCGTAAACAAAGTTGTCCCAAAAACCGGAGCTGGTCTCTACCATCTGATCGTGAAAAACCGTCTCATGGATGAAGCTATTGTAATGACCCATTGAAAAGGTGTACAGAAAGATCAAACCAATCAATGCCGAGGCATAGGCTCCAAAGAATTTTTTTTCTAACAGCTTGGGGATTAAAAATGAATGGTTCACCAGGATGAGGAGCCCAAAAAGGGAGAGGTGGATCAAAAGCGTGAACAAATAGGAAAAGCAATCGAGCACACTCCCGCCGGCATACACCGGTTTCTCGAATATTAGCGCGCCGATGTAGGCGCCACAAAACAGTAAATAAGCGGTACGTTTTTTTGCGAACATTTGTTTTTCGTACTATAAAGATATTCCATTGCATTGATAACCCGAAATCATCCTTTCGGTGTACCCCGGATTTCTAGCGATCTGGAATGGTTATCATAAGAAATGCGCATTCTGTCATAAAAATTTGATTGGCGTTCCCCCCTAAAATTCTCCCTCTGCCCGGGTAAAGCTCACGAGGCCTCAGAAAATCGCGCTTTACCGATGTCACGGGATTGCGGCTGGTTTTGTAGAATATACGTTTATCTATCATAGGATGTTATTAAATGCCCGCCCGCCCCGTTATTTTTATAAAGCAAAACGCGCGTTTCGTTTGAACCCCAAACACATTAACCCCTTAAACAAGATGAAAAACGTAATACAATTTGGCGAGAACGTCCCCGGATATGATATCCCCGTACTAAACGAGCGCGAAATAAGGGCGGCGGCGGGAATACTGTTTCTTGTCATTTACACCTCGTTAATGCTCATTATATTCAACGGCGATTTCAGGCTGGCTAAATATGCTATCGCTCTTTTTCTCGTAGACTTCGTGATCAGGGTGTTCATCAATCCAAAATTCTCACCTTCTCTGATCATTGGTCGCATGATCGTCAGCAATCAGGTGCCGGAGTATGTGGGAGCGAAGCAAAAGAAATTCGCGTGGATAGTCGGTGTCCTCTTATCCGGCTCCATGTTTGTGTTGCTGATCGTTGTCAACGCGTACAGTCCGTTTACCGGTGTGATATGTCTGCTATGTCTTATCTTTTTGTTCTTCGAAAGCGTATTTGGGATCTGCCTGGCCTGTAAAGTTTACCGGTTGATTTATGGAGAGAAGGCACAATATTGTCCGGGAGAGGTCTGCGATGTAAAATCAAGACAGCCCATCCAGCGTGTATCACGCGCACAATGGGCGATTGTGTTTGCCTTTGTCGCCGGCATTTTCCTGATGGTGCGGCTCTTCGCCCCGGTAATCAACGTAGCGCCTCACAACATGTTTGGAAAGAGCGCTGCAACGACAGCACAGCAATGACATCCCGCGACTCATTGGAAAGTTATTTTGAGCCGTTCAGGGAGAACACCATCGGCCGCGGCCAGAGATGCTGTTTCCCCTCCGGACAAAAAGAACTCATCTATGCCGACTGGACAGCAAGCGGACGTGGATACCGGCCGATTGAAAGCTGTTTACAAAACGAGGTAGTCCCTTTTTTTGCCAATACCCACACACAGACCACCCTGACCGGTACGCTGATGACAAAGGCGTACGAGGAAGCCAAAAGCATTGTCAAGGAACACGTCCACGCAAACCCGGACGACGTGCTGATTTTCTGTGGCAGTGGAATGACATCGGCAGTCAATAAGCTGCAACGGCTGCTGGGCATCAGAATGCCGGAGCGATGGAGGGAGTACATGCCCGATGGAAAATCGCTCGAAATAGATGAGACGTTGAGGCCCGTGGTGTTTGTGACCAGCATGGAGCATCACAGCAACCAGGTCTCCTGGCTTGAAACGATGGCGACGGTAGAGATCATTGCGCAAACCGATGAGGGCTATGTTGATCTGGAACATTTCGAAAGACTCCTGTTGGAATACAAATCCAGAAAAAATAAGATCGCCGCGGTAACCGCCTGCTCGAATGTTACCGGCATACAAACCCCCTATCATGAAATTGCAAAGAAGATTCATGCACATGGTGGGGTCTGTTTTGTGGATTTCGCCGGCGCTGCGCCATATGTTCAGATGGACATGCACCCGGAAGACGCCGATGCTGGTTTAGACGCCATCTATTTTTCGATGCACAAATTTTTGGGCGGCCCTGGGACACCCGGTGTGCTCATCTTCAATCAAAAGATTTATAGAAACGCTGTTCCTGACCACCCGGGCGGAGGCACCGTTCTATACAGCAATCCATGGAAGGCGCGTGAATATGTCGCGGATATAGAATCGCGGGAAGACGGTGGAACACCACCCGTCCTGCAAGGCATAAAGGCCGCGATGTGCATTCGCCTGAAAGAAGCAATGGGTGTTAAAAATATCCTGCAACGGGAAGGGGAGCTACTGAAGGTTGCGTTTACCCGCCTTTCGGAAATGAACAATGTTGTCATTCTACAGGGTAACGTTAAAAAACGACTGGGCATCATTTCATTTATCGTAAAAGGCGCTCACTATAATCTGATCGTCAGATTGCTCAACGACAAGTTTGGCATACAAACCCGGGGTGGATGTTCCTGTGCCGGCACCTATGGTCATCGGCTGCTGAAGGTTGACCAGGCGTGGTCTCATAAAATATGGAGCGCCATCCATGCCGGAGACCTGTCTTCCAAACCGGGCTGGGTCAGAATCTCCCTTCATCCCACCATGACCGACCAGGAACTTGAATTTATAATGGATGCCATTGAATCAACCACTTCCAACTTCCGCGAATGGATGACAGACTATAGTTATGACGCATCCTCTAACGAGTATACCCTCAAGGAGACGGAAACAGCCAACGAGCAGCACCGCGTAGAGGGCTGGTTCAAAGGGCATAAAGCTGATCGCTACTCCAGGTTTCTCCCGGCGATGGTTTAGATAAAGCATAGCGGAACATTATTAGAGCATTGCTGCCATTCGACGCAGTGTGCACGGCGTAATGAGCCTTTAGCTAACCTTCATCCCCCTGCTCTTCAGCTCCTGGTAGAGCTTGTACCACACCTCGCTCTTGGCGGCGTCGGACTTATAGAAGTCTTCGCACCAGAAGTAGATTTTCAAGGAAACGCTGTCGCCCTTTATGGTTTCCAGCAGTACCACGGGTTCGCGTTTTTCGAGCACGAGGTCGGAAGATTGGATCGTGTCCTTGATGAACGCGACGAGTTTGTCTTTGTCCTCCGTCGTTTCCACATCGAGCGAAAAGTCGATGCGCTTATACGGGTTGGCGTGTGTCCAGTTCACGATGTGTTGGGACAGCACGTCGCCGTTGGGGATGATCACGTCGGCGCCGTCGACGGTGGTGAGTGTGCTCGAGCGTATGCCGATTTCTTTTACGCGCCCCGCATGACCGCCCAGCTCTATGGAGTCGCCAACCTTGAGGGGCCTGTCGAAGATGAGGATGATGCCGGAGACAAAGTTGTTGACAATGTTCTGCAAGCCCAACCCAATACCTACACCCAATGCACCCAACACGATCGTGACCTTATCGATGGGCAAGCCCGACGCCGCTACGGCGAGAAGGTAGCCGAACGCCAATAGCACAAGGCGTGTCACCAGTAATTTTGAGCGTTGGGCCAGACCCTCGCTTTCGTCGTCGCCGACATCGCCAAAAAAATAACCCACATAGCGTTGGAAGAAATGGGCCAGCCAGATGATAATGATGAACAACAGGATGCTGCCAAACGTGAACGAAGTTTGGCCGATCGTACGGGGCGTGCCCAGGAAATCGGACATGCCCTCGTAAATGGAGTTGTACATGTTCAGGTTAGTGGCAAAGACAATGAACCACATCAGCAGCGCGACCGCCAGCAAGGGCCTCCGGAAGTTTTGAACGATCGGCGCGCTATCGAAGGTGCTTTCAAGCTTGTTCTGGATCCGGCTGGTATGAATCTGCAGGAGCACGGCTTCCACCAACACCTTTACCAACACGGAAAGTCCCAACACCTGGGCGATGCCATAGATCGAGGCGGTGCTCAGCATTTGCGCGATGGTGATCCTTCCAGAGACCTGGAAAAGAATCGCCAGCAGGTGCATGCCGATCTGAAGTGCCAGCACGGCGCGTATGAAGCGCCGGAGCTGCATGCCTTCGGGAAGAAGCTTGCGGAAGCGGAACGCCGCTACAATACCTGCCGCGTTCAGCAGGAGGATCAGACAGCGCTGCCAGAATGCCGGCACAGCAATGCGATTGAGGAGCGCGAATGAAAAGAATAGCGCGATAAACACCAGCCAGAAATAAAACAAAGTACGCGGCCATTGTTTGTGAAAAATAAACGTCAGCGACACCATCAGAAAAACAAGTACCAGTTGCATATAGCCGGCGGGTGCGTCGAGGTCGAACAACGGGGCGATGCTAAAGATCACGGCAAAAGCAGAAGCGATCGGCTGTGAGACCAGGTACACAACGCCATGCTTCCCTACGGTATCTAACCGGTTATGTCTTCTCAGGATGCGTACGTTTCGCACGACCCACCACAGAAAGGCGATGCCAAAGATCCAGCGCAGATAGCGGATGCCCGCCGAATGTCTGAAATAAAGATAAAGTGCTTTCTGCTCACCATTAAAAGAGTTATCAAGGCCGGGTGATTCCGGAAGGCCTTCGCCGGGCAGTTCCCACAAGTAGTTGAGCTCCTTCTGAAATACTTCTTTCCCGGCCGAACTCAGCTTGGTGTTGAGGCGGCTCATGAGCTGTGTGGATAAGATCGAGTTTGCCGATGCTTGTGCCTTGATAGTGTTCACCGTCGAAAGGCTTGCCGTCAGCAAACTGTCGGTGAGTCTCCTTCCGGCGCGGAGTGCGAGCAGTTGCGGGCGAAAGGCTTTTCGTGCTACCGTGTCCCGGTACAGTTGGCGCAGCGTGGTGTCGCGCCGCAAGGTCCTGAGCTCGTTCCGCAGGGCGTCGAGGTCTTTATAGGATTTTTGAAAGAAGGCGTAGTGGCGCCTCAGGTCGCGTTGCGCATCGGATAGCAAGACCTTGAGCAACTCCAGGCTTCTGAGGTTGAGGCTGTATTTCTGCAAGCTTTGATCGACAAAATGGACGATGGAATCGCTGGCCTTCAGGGCGTCGCGGTTCACGAAGACCTCCGGGCGCAGGCTGCTCTCGTTTTGAATGGAATCCAGCTTTTGGATCGCCTCTTCGAGATGAAGCATGTATTCGGCCGATGTAGCTGATGCTGAGTCGCTGAAGATCGTGTAATTGCCCCGGTCGCGGCGTGGCCTTTTGCCGGGCTGCGCAAAAAGGAGCGAGGTGTTGACGAGTAGTACAATCAGTAATACCAGGGTCTTGCAACGATGTGTTGGGATCATAAAATAGCTTGGCGGGCAAAATACACTGCGGCGGCGGAATTTATGACGCGGTGTAATTTTTAAGTGAAAACTGCACAAATCAATGCCCACCCCAGGTCAACCCGTCGCAACGGGGGTACCCCAGGCCCGGCCGCTACGTTTTCTCTTTGTTGTTTTTCATTGCACTGTATTGAATCTAAAAACACTCAAAATCACGATGGTAGAAAAGAGAATGAGCTGAATAGTCAAAAAGCGCTGCATGCGTTGTTGAATGGCCATCGTGAATTCCTTTTCGTTGGGGATGAGTTGTTTCTGCTCTATGATCGTCTTCAGGCCAACGGCCGACGTCCGGCCCAGTGTGAAGCCGTTTACAAAAATGAGTACGACTAACCCGAGTTTGATTTGAAACCAGAGAAGCGATGTGAAAACGCCATGGATGGCCAGCATGCCAAATCCGGCCAGCAACACCGTGAGCATGCCCACTCCGCCGGCGATCTGCAATTTTTGTATGACTTGAAAAGTAGCGATTCCCTGTGTCCGGTCGGAAGCATACTGTCGCCAAAATTGCCGGTAGGCAATGACGTTGGCAATCGTTATCCCGATGGCCGTGATGAAGCCATAAATGTGAAGCAACTTGAGTATCTGATAAAGGGTTTGCGTGTTCATGGGGCGTTAAGGTTTGTGTGATAATTTCATTTTGATGTTTATTACTAATACGTAATAATATTTATAAAGTTATTTCGTAATGGAAATAAATAGTGCTAAATTAGACCAATTTCAAATAAAACAATTTATCCCATGCAAGACGTTATTGAGGTCCTTCAGCGCTGGGCAGACTATCAGAAAGGCCATCCGGGAGGTGGATTTGAGGACTTTTGCCGGTTCTACCTGGCCCGTCCGAAAGGCAAACGTTCGAAGGCCTCCAATTTCACGAAGGCACAACCCGCAGACATAGACAGTATGTTTATGATGACCGTGTCGCGAAGCACGCTGGCCTTTTGGGTGTATATGAGAATTGCATTGCGCGATACACCGTTGCCTACCATCGAAGACATCATGCTGTGTGCTGCCCTCTATAATTTGGGTGAGAGTCGCAAAACGGATATCATAAACTTCGCCATGATGGAAATATCCACCGGCACCGGCAATCTGAATCGCTTGATCGAAAAAGGATTTGTCGAAGAACGAATTGATCCGGACGACAAACGGTCCAAGCTGCTTGTGCTCAGTTCCCCCGGAGAAAAGGCGCTGAAGCAATGTTTTGCAAAAGCAAAAATGGCCAGGGACATTTTCTTAGCCGACCTCACGGAAGATGATAAGAAACTAGTTGCCAACATTCTGAACCCCCTACAAGAAAAGCACTCCAAACTGGCGACCGCACGCAAAGGAAAAAGCATTGAGGAGATTCATAAGGAAGTAGTAGGGGAAGAGAAGAAGTGAACGCCCTCGCTCTGCCCGCCGAAGCGTCTCGCGAAGGAGCAACATCCTATTTCGCAACACAGAATCAAAAGACTGAATGGATTCTTTGCGCCCTTTGCGCCTTAGCGGTTCAAATTTCTTTGGACCTCTTCCCCCAACGTGTTGACGTCTCTCCCGATGCGCCGAAGAGACACAAAACCGCGTATTGCATGCTAACATTCACTTATTCAAAACGACAATCTCATCCACGCCTTTATTGGTTTTATACTCAAATACCAAAGTACCCTCCCCATTGCTTTTTATCCGCTTCTGCATCTTGTCATTGATCAGAAGAGTATAATAACTATCGGGATGAAGATCATTGAGTTGATAAACCAACTTGTTTGAAGCTGCATCTTTAGAAGATTGCGTAAAAGCTATTTCATCCCGTCCCCACTTCTTCATATCCAAGGCCAACGTGCCATTGGATATCGTTGATACTTTCAAAGACGCCCTGCTTGCAGCGCCGCTAAAATAGAAAAGGTCCTTATCGGTTCCGAAAAATCCAAAGTCTGTTTTAGAAGTTATCTTGAACCTGCCATTCGATACAGCATACTGGTTCATGGCAAGGTCGATGGTCAACGGCTGATGACGATAGTTATATTTCACTTGCGTTCCGGCCAATGCTTCAGTGATGTGTGGATCAAGATAAAAACGATTGTATAGTGGATTAATGCCATAGATCGCCTGGTACAAGCCAACCACGGAAAGACTGTTGCCCGACAGGATATCATCCCCCAGTCCATCTTGTTTTGCCCGTCCGTAGCGTTGGAAAGCCAGGCCGTCTTTGGCATATTGCGCCAATACATTCTTTACATACTTCAAAGCAAGTTCAGGTTTGTAGGAAGCATAGGCCTTCACCGCAACGGCTCCCCACGATAAAAAAATGTCGCCATTCTCATAGTTTGGAAAGGGGAACTGCCAATCGTTCCCTTCACCGGCGGCATAACTGTACAAACAGATGGGCCAAAAGAATAGATTTTCTTTTTGCATTTGTATCTCTATGTCATCGAGGATTGTTTTTCTTCTGGCGTCATCATCGCAAAGACCATAGGCAATGGCCATAAAGTTTACGGGGGTGACCATATTATTCCCATGAACGGACCCGTCTTTATCTATCCAGTGTACGTAGCATTTTTTTTCGGCGTCCCAAAAACCTCCCGCTGACGTGGGTTTGTTAAAACTTTCCTTGAGTTTTTCGGCAAACCCTTTATAATATTTTTCCTTCGCGGTGTTGCCCAATTGTTTTTCGATATCAGCCCATAAGACCAGGGCATAATATAGTTTGGCATTGACGAAGGCATTTTCATGCGCTGCCCAGATGATGTCTATCCAATCGCTTCCTCTTTTTTGTTTATGGCTATCCGTTATCATTTCCACCAGTCCGTTGGCGTTGCTGTCCCTTTGGATGATCCAGTCCAACGCTTTTTCGCAGGAGAGGTGATGTGTCTTTACCCACGGCAGGTCACCCGTTTGGTTATACAATTCAGCAACATTTGTAACAAAGTCGGGGTTGGAGTCTAACAAGTATCCCCATTGTGCTTCATAAAAACCTTTGTCGGTAAATCCCTGTGGCATGGCGTCTTCATTGCTGTAGGCCCATCGCGGCCACACCCGGCCGTCGGGTTTAAAGGCATTGTCGCGATAAAAATCAAGACATTGCTGGTAGCCTTTCAGATAGTGGTTGTCATTGATGGCAAGACCCATTTGGGCGATGTATTGTTCATGCAGGCAGATGGGGCCATAGGGCGTATGCCAACTGTTGCCACCAAAATGTTCCTTGTCGATCACGCCAATCCTGGCGATGGTATTCAGGACCGCACTCACCTGCGCTTCATTTATACCGATCAAATTCCCACGACCATATTTCTCCTCAAAACCAAAGTAAGAAAGAGTGATCCGTTGACTGCTTTTACCAGCGCTCATCTGAAAAGGCGCCCACACATCCGTTGTGTCGCGAACATAACGTCGCCGGTTCGTGCCCGGATCAAAGCGCGGCTGCATTTCCGATGGAGATACCGCGAGAGTATAGGCCAATTTGTCCTCGGCCGTACGGCTATAGTCCATGGCAATTTGTTTGCCGGGTGCCGTAACGGAAACCGTCAACCCATTGCCGGTTTTACTATTCCAAAAATCCGATGCGCTGCTGTGGACACCATACGTGTCCAACTTTTTATTAAAAAGATAGAACCATGCCAATCCTCCATAATCCTGATAAGCACCTTCCCAGGTGTCGATGCTGTTGAACATAAAAACGGGAAGGCCCGCCTGTTCTGCAACAATCGCTTTTGACAAGGTTCTGTCGATATCAAACTTGATGTCGTCGTTACTTAGGGTGAAGGTCCAGGTTTCGTCTATGGAGAGCGTATTGTCGCCATAGTGTATTCCCACGACGCTGATGATGTTGTTGGAGATTTTTATCGTAGGATCTGATGACAGGTGCAGGGTCGAATAAGCCGCCTCTTTCGTTCTGATTTTTGAATAGACGCCAGCATCGCCTTGTATGACTTGCTGACCGTTTATGGTGAGTGAAGAAATGTTCGCCTTTTTGTTGTAGTCAACGGTGATCTTGATTTTCTCATTACCAAAGGCTACTATCTTTTCTTTGGTATCGTGATGGGTTGTCGTCGTTTGTGCAGAACATTTGCTCCATGGGCCAATAGCATGAACGATGCAAAGCAGGAGAAACAGGAAAAGTTTAGGAGGCATGACTTTGATTTGATTAAAAGAATAGACTGATCCTTAAAATTTAAAGGAATAAAATGGATTTCGAAGCCCATGAAGCGACCTTTTACAAGGCTTCAACACATCATCCGTTCAGAACTGTATTGACTATTGAGAGTAAATAGTCAACAGTCAATGGCATCGAGAACGACATATTCGGTCTTTTTAATCAGATATAAATTGCTGAACGTCAGGGAGATAGTGGAAACGCCAGGCGTCTCCAAGCAGGCTGTTTCCGGTGCCACGCTCAACCCAGTTGCTTGCAAAATCAAATACAACGGCGTGGCTCAAAAAATACCGGTCTTGCCCTGGTGGGTAGTTTCAAGGGATTTGATGTCATCACCGACGTATAGCTTAGTGATTTGCCGGCGTCTATTTGTTGGTTTTTATGACCTTGAATTGTTTGGTAACCCCTCACGAGAATGAAAATCCGATAATATTCATGAAAATTTCCGGTGAACATGAGCCGATGATCGCATAAATTGCTAAACGGAATTTTAAACCGTCATCGTCATATGAATATTAGCCATCTTTACTGCGCCCTTCTTGTGGGCATCTCTTCATTCTTCATGGGGTTCACAACAGACCGGCCGGAATCCATTGAAGGCACCTGGGTTCGCAAGGGAGACAATTTGAAAATCCAGATCGACAACGGACGTGCTTCCATCATCGAAGAAGGAAACGAGAAGTTTCCATGCGATGTGTCCGATCTGTTTATCTACAAAGACATACGCCAGGAGAAAACCAATCTCTGGACTTGCAACTTTCTGGTGGTGACCATGGGGTCGTGCAACACCAATTATGAAACGGGCGAGATCTTCATCGACAAAGATGGAGAGCTGGTCATCATCTGTCCGGGTTTTACAAGCAAGGTATATGCAAAAGTAAAACCACGTTACAGTTCGCTCCCTGACTAAAGTGTCACACGATTTCTAGGGGAGAGTCACTCGAAAGATTTATCGAAAAAAGCCATCGCTCATAAATTGAATCACGCCTTTCGATTTTAGATCCGACCCGGTGGCAAACGAAGAAAAAATATTTGCCAACAGGATACGGAATTATGAATCGAAGGAATTTCTTACAACGGAGTGCACTGGCGTCATTGGCTACAAGCGCTTTGCCAGGTCAAGTAAACACATTTGTTCCCGCTCACAATTGGGATGGGTATGACTTTGGACGTGGGCCGGCCATTACGGACCGTCTAAACCAAGGGCCTTTCCCTTCTTACAAACCCGAGGAAGTTGTTTCCGGCGCCGAAGTGATCATGGCCACCACGCCTTCGAAAAAGCGGGTATCAAACTACGGAATGGGCATGACCACCTACCTATGCGACGAACTGGGGCCTGGCCGTAAAGAAAATGAACCGCTGGAAAAATCCCTGGAAAAACTCGTTCGCCTTTCGCTTGGGGATGTGCTCTATATGCGGGTCGATTGGCGGGACATTCAAAGCAAACCCGGCCGACTTGATTTCTGTGATCACTGGAAGATTGCATTTGATTTAGCCAAACAATACAACAAGCGCATCGGCTTGCGTGTCCAACTCATGAGTCCTGAAATTGAACCCCAGTCGATGCCCGACTTTCTTTTGAACAAAGTTCCCTTGTACAAATTTGGCACGACAAACGAGATCGGGCTTCCGGGTAAAGTTCAGTTTGCCCCGCAATATGATCACCCCGTTTTTATGAATGCCTTAAAAGAAATGGATGGGTTGCTGTCGGCGATGTATAACGGGCATCCCCAGGTAGAATTTATCGATACGTACATGTATGGATTTTGGGGAGAAGGTCACACATGGCCGTTCCCGGATAAAAATCCTTTCCCCGACTATGCTACGGCCGAGCGCACCTTTGTCGACATATTTGAAATGCAGTGCGCCCATTGGAAGAATACGCCGTTGTTGACAAACACCCAGCCCGACTACAGCAACGTTGGCAATTCCGAAATCGTCGACCGGACCATACGGTCTCACAACTGGCTTCGCACGGACACGATCTTCATAGAGAACATGCAGATCGAAAGCCTGAGCAACCGGCCGGCCTGGACCGGCGCCTTTGTGGAGAACGGAATTTCGGACGGAACCCCCGACAGCTTGAAAATTTCAGAAGGGGTCACCCGCACCGACAATACCATTGCCCACGCAAAAGACGTAGGCCCGAACTACTTTTCGCTATGGAATTGGCACCACATACAGGCCGAACGGCTACAGCATTATTACGAACAGTACCCCGGTGCGATTGACGATTTATCATTGTCTATCGGATATCGCATAAGACCCTCGTGGATTTGGTCTTTTGAAAGAGATGGGCATCCAGGTCTGGTATTGGGTCTGGTCAACGACGGTGTAGCGGGGGTGCCGGGTGCGTTGCGTATTTCAATCGTGAGCCCCACCGGACAAAAGCTTTGCGAAGGGAGTTTGGACCCCGGATATCCGCTTCCCGGAAAAGTACGACAAGCCCTGTTCCTTCTTCCCAAGGGAACGAATCTGGAAGGTGTGAAAATGTATGCGGCGATCGAAGTGAAGGGGATGCGTTACGGTGTAAAGTGGGCATGTCAACAGAAGACGGAGGAAGACGGTGCCCTGGTCCTTCGCAGGAATATATAATTTGAGTCGCCACGATTTCTCGGGAATGCTAGGGTTGGAGCATCAAACAGTTGCGCCTGCAAAGCGCGTGGGACCATCCTAAACCAGCCTTTTCAACAAAGTAAATTCAGACGTTTCAACAAAGCTGACGATCCATTTTTTGGAGAATTTTGAGCTATCAAATTTCAACAACAATGACTGGATCAAACACCAAAAAAATAGTGCTCGTAACCGGCGGCTCCGGCTTTGTGGGAGCGCACTGCATCGTGCAGCTATTGCAACAAGGTTATAAGGTAAGAACAACCCTTCGTTCGATGAACAAGAAAAATGAAGTGCTGGACATGCTCAGGGTAGGCGGCATCGCTTTGTCTGACAACATCGGGTTCATCGAAGCGGACCTGACGAAAGATCTCAACTGGGATAAAGCGGTGGAAAATTGCGACTATGTACTGCACGTGGCTTCTCCCATTTTCTTAAGAGCGCCCAAAAATGAAGACGAAATGATCCGTCCCGCGGTGGAGGGCACACTTCGCGTACTGAAAGCGGCCAGAGACGCCGGCGTGAAAAGAGTGGTGATGACGTCCAATTTTGGGGCCGTAGGCTATAGCCATACCGATACAACAAAGGTCATTACCGAAGAATGCTGGACAGACCCCAACGAGAAAGGATTGTCGGTCTATAATAAATCAAAAGTACTGGCCGAAAGAGCGGCGTGGGATTTTATGGAAAAGGGGGGAGGTGCGCTGGAGCTTTCGGTGATCAATCCGATGGGAATCTTTGGCCCTGCGCTTAGCCCTGTCTTGTCCAGCGGCTTTGAGTTATTGAAAAAGGTCCTGGACGGCTCTATGAAACGGATACCAAACATCACGCTGGGTATCGTGGATGTGCGCGATGTGGCCGACCTGCACCTGCGGGCCATGATCCATCCCGAAGCAAAGGGAGAACGCTTCCTGGCCTTGGCAGGAGGTATTTTATCATTGCCCGAAATTGCTTTGTTGCTAAAGAATAAACGGCCGGCCATTGCCAAAGACGCATCGACCAAACGAGTTCCCGATGGATTGGTTAAAATGGCGGCATGGTTCAGCCCTGTGGCGAAGAATATTGTTCCGATGTTAAGCCGGTATAGAAACGCCAGCAATGAAAAAGCCAGACAAGTTTTGGGATGGCAGCCCCGCAGCAATGAGGAGGCGATCATCGCTTCCGCGGAGAGTTTGGTGAAATTCGGCGCTATAAAAATCTAACGAATGAGCGGAGTTAAAAAAATCGGAAAGGGAATCCTGATCGTTGTGTTGGCTATTTTCGTTTTAGTTTTCGTTTCGGCGTTTGCTTATATGCAACACCCGAAATTTGGCAAGTTGCCTTCGGGCAAGCGGCTTGAGCGAATAGAGAAATCTCCAAACTATAAAGATGGCCAGTTTCAGAATGCCTCGGAGACGCCGACGATCGCAGAGGGGCATACCCTTTGGGGTGAATTGCGAAAGACACTTTTTAACACTTACCCAAACCGCCGACCACACGGGGTCATTCCATCTGTAAAGACGGATTTGCATCACCTACCCGCTGACAGCACTGTGCTGGTTTGGTTTGGACACTCCTCCTGTTTTATACAAGTAGGAGGTAAGCGATTTTTAATTGATCCTGTTTTTAGTACCAATGCCTCACCCATTCCCGGATCGGTGACGGCCTTTGAAGGAACAAGTTCATACACGGTGACCGACCTGCCGGAGATTGATTATCTATTGATCTCCCACGATCACTACGACCACCTGGATTATGAAACCGTTTTAGCCTTAAAGAATAAAACAAAGAAAGTGATCTGTGGACTCGGCGTAGGCGCACATTTTGAATATTGGGGTTATCCAATTGAAAAAATCGTGGAGTGTGACTGGAATGAAAAAATCGACCTGGACAGTAGCTTGACGGTCTATACACTTCCCACCAGGCACAACTCCGGGCGCGGCCTCAAACAGAACCGCACGCTGTGGTTATCCTTCCTGCTACAAACTCCGGAAACAAAAATATACCTCAGCGGCGACGGTGGCTATGACGGACACTTTAAAGCCATCGGTGATCGATTTGGTCCCATAGACCTGGCCATTTTGGAAGATGGACAGTACGATAGCGCCTGGCACCATGTGCATCTATTGCCCGAAGAAGTCCTGAAAGCAGCGCAGGATCTGAAAGCCAAAAAGATTTTGCCTGTTCATCACTCAAAGTTTGTTTTAGCCCGGCATGCCTGGAATGAACCCTTGGAAAAAATAGCGACGTTGACAGCGGCCCATCCTATTCCACTGGCAACGCCCCTGGTGGGCGAGATCATGAACCTTAACGATCCTTCGAAAATTTTCGATCGCTGGTGGAAAGCCGTGCGTTAAGAATAGCTTACCTTGGAACATGTTCATGAAGGCAGACAGGATCACCTCTTGCTACATCGGCCCGCAAATCTCGCCGGAGCAATTTATTGCCGAACATTTCTTTTTATACCTGGCAAAGGGAACGATGCAGGGGTATGACGGACACAAAAACTATACGCTGAAACCGGGTGAGTATTGTATCGTTAGAAAAAATCACCTGGCGCGGTACAACAAGCAGAAAGAGGACGATCAGTTTGAAAAGGTGATCGTCATTTTTGATGAACCCTTTCTCAAAGATTTCGGAACAAGACATCGCATTTCAGACATCCGGTCCAAATCCACGGCTGCATTTATAAAATTGAACCGGGACGAGTTGATCCCAAACTTTATTCGCTCGCTTGCGCTCTACTACAACGGCGCAGGAAAAATAGACGAAACCTTCTCGCACGTGAAGCGGGAAGAATTACTGTTGATCCTGTTAAAAACCAACCCTGAGCTGGCCGGTGTGTTATTTGATTTTGGCAGTCCCCAAAAAATAAACCTGGAAGAATTCATGAATCGCAACTATAAATTCAACGTCACCCTGGAGCGATTCGCGTATTTGACGGGACGCAGCCTTACCGTCTTTAAAAAAGATTTCGAGAAGATATTTCACGAGACACCCAGCCGTTGGCTTGTGCAAAAGCGGCTACAGGAAGCCTATTTCCAGATTGAGAAGAAAGGAAAAAAGCCATCCGACATTTACCTCGACCTGGGCTTTGAAGACCTGTCACATTTTTCATTTGCCTTCAAAAAACAATTTGGTGTGGCGCCCTCCAAGATTTGAAAAAGTACGGACCAATTAGTTGTGTTGAAATAGATGATCGGCACCACCGGCATTGCTGTTTAAACATGATGTAAATTTCCGATCAAAGTTTTCAGACTTGTAAAAGATATCTTGCCGTTCGGTGTGGTAAAAATCAAAAGATATCTAATATTAGCTTCGAAAATAGAACCCATGCGGATCAGAAATGCCCTCGTCCTTATTGTATTAACGCTCTCCATAGGCTGTCAGGATAAAAAAGCATTTGTTCTTCCGAAGACAGACACAGACAATGGCGGCTTGTTTTTGCCCGATGGGTTTGGAGCATTGGTAGTGGCAGACAGTGTGGGGCCTTCGCGGCATTTGGCCATTCGGGACAATGGTGATATTTATGTGAAGTTGAGTATCAGCACGGGTGAGTTAGGTAACATCGCTTTGCAGGACACCAACGCCGATGGGCGGGCCGATATTTTTCAACGCTTTGGCGACTATCCAAACGATGGAAGTTTTGCAACGGAAATGCGTATCCACAACGGCTATTTATATTATAGTTCCGAACGCATGGTGTATCGGCAAAAACTAGTCCCCAACCAGTTGATCCCCGAGGGCAAACCCGAAGTGCTTTTCATAGACCATTACCCCATCAAATGGCACAATGCCAAATCGCTGGCGTTCGACAACAAGGGGGGCATGTATATCACGCTCAGCGCTCCGACAAACAATTGTGAAGATTGGAATACAGTAGTTAGCCCGGCCGTGGCCAATGTGAAGGGACAATATCCCTGCCGGCAACTAATCGACATGGGAGGCATCTGGAAATTTGACGAAGACAAGTTGGAACAGGATCAGGCCTCCGGTCAACGGTTTGCAACCGGGTTGAGAAGTGTGGTAGCGATCTCCTGGAACGAAGAGGATAACAGCTTGTATGCCGTGCAACACGGTAGGGACTATTTGCATGGTCACGCGCCCCAGTATTTCAGCGCCTGGCAGAATGCCGTTTTGCCGGCGGAGGAGTTTATGAAAATCCAGGAGGGCGAAAACTATGGCTGGCCCTACAGCTATTACGATCATTTCAAACACAAGCGAATGAAAGCGCCGGAATACGGTGGCGACGGTGTGCGGGAAGCAACGGGCTATGCCGATCCGATCATGGGGTTGCCCGCGCATTTTGCGCCAAATGATTTGTTGTTCTACAAAGGCGATCAATTTCCAGCCCGGTATAAAAAAGGTGCCTTCATTGCTTTCCATGGATCCATCAATCGCGCGCCCTATCCCCAGGCCGGATATGTGGTGGGCTTTGTTCCATTTGAAAATGGAAACCCAACAGACAAATGGGAAGTGTTTGCCGACGGCTTTGCCGGCGTGGACACGGTTAAAAATATGATCGATGCCCGCTACCGTCCCGTGGGTCTGGCAGAAGGCCCCGATGGCTCTTTGTATGTGTCGGATTCAAAAAAAGGCAAGATCTGGCGCATCGTGTTTGCAGGCGATCCGACAAAATTCGGAGACGACCAATTGGCCGGCATGGAAAAAAGAAAATCAAGGACCTATCTCAAAATACCAGAAGCCGCCGATACGCTGACGGTGAAATAAATTCCTCGACCGATATTCCACGAAGGAACGTCCCCTTCCTTGGGCATACTATTTCCTTGTTCCCTTCAATTCCAACTTGGTTGCCGGGCCGAGGTTCACGTTGCTGGTCCGGACGACGGTGACGTTGTTTTTGTCAAACGCGATGTCGTTGGTAAAGTAGAAGGGTGTTTCATAAAAATAGGTGCGCACCCGTAGCGTGTCGGGAGAGATCCAGGCGCCGCTGGATGCCGAGGGTGTGTCGCCACTCGGAGGGATATAGTAGGTGCTATTCTTTAGCGCCCCGTTTGCAAAGGGAATGTTTACTGTTTTATTTTTTACGGTAAGGGTAAGCGACGGATCGTTGGCCTTCAGCTGAAAGGTCATGTTGGAAATGCCTTCTTGATTCGGTTCAAGTGTGTAGGGCTCGTTGGAAACGGTTTCCATTTTTGGTGAGGTTGGTTCCCCTTTGATCGTGGAAAGACTTAGACTCTTTAGTTTTGTTTGCAGGGCGGCAAAGGCTTCCTTATTTTCTGTCACGGGTTTTTCGCTTAGCGCAGGCAACAAGTGGTCCCACACCAGGTTCATGATGGCGCCCATGTCGGCTGTGCCGGAGGTGATGGCCAACACGGCATCCTGTTTGGGAAACACGATACAATATTGTCCGAAGGCGCCGTCGCCGCGATAAAGATCATGACGACACCGCCAGAACTGATAGCCATAGCCCTGTTCCCAGTCGCTGTCGGGATTGCTGCCGTTGGAGGTCTGTTTTTTTGTGGCTTCTTCTACCCATGCCGTGGGGATAAGTTGTTTTCCTTGCCACATTCCTTTTTGCAGATAGAGCTGTCCCAGTTGAGCGATATCTTTTGTGCGAACCTTTAAACCCCAGCCCCCGATATTGATACCCGATGGCGAGGTGTCCCACGTGGGGTGTTCGATGTCCAGGGGTTCAAAGAGTCTGGGCGTGAGGTATTCGAGGAGCGTTTTTCCGCTGGTCTTTTGGATGATGGCGGAGAGCATATAGGTGGCCGCGCTGTTGTAAACAAAGTGGGTGCCGGGCTTGTGTTCGACGGGCAGTGATAGAAATCCTTTTACCCAGTTGGTGCTGTCTTGTTGCATTCTACCGGTAGCGTCATCGTTGTGGCCGGTGTTCATCGTCAACAAGTCGCGGATGCGCATGGCTTGCAGATTCTTCGAGGGGTCCTTGGGTGTTTCGTCCGGAAAAAAGGAGGTCACTTTGTCGTTGATGTTCAGCAAACCTTCGGCCTGGGCCATGCCGATGGCGGTGGAGGTGAAGCTCTTGCTCAACGAGAAAAGCATGTGCGGACTGTCGGGGTTGAAGGGATTCCACCATCCCTGCGCGGCGATTTGGCCGTGACGCAAAAGCACGAAGCTGTGCAGTTCGTCTTTTCTTTCTTTTTCGGCGGCTTCAATAAAATTCAAAATGGCTTGCGATGAAATCCCGAGGGATTCCGGTGTCGCCTCCTCCATTTTGTGCTCGGGTGCTGTACAGCCGGCGAATACGAGAAAAAAGAAAAGCGGCAAGGTGATGTTTTTCATGACGTGATACAGTTAAGGTTCGACGGGGATATTTAAATGTACGACATTATTTGGATGGTTTAGGATGGTCGTTTTATGGACGGATGGCCGGATGAGCCTGCATTTCAGCCGCGAAGAAACCGCCGTGACGAGTGGCTGTGGCATCAGACGGCATTCGTATAAATTCAATATCTTATTTTATTTTTTCTTGTTATCTTAGAATAGTCGGGTCGCAGGTAAGCATTTTTACGGCCTAACCTTTCTTCATGGGTGTCTTCCCGAACAAGTCTATCGTCTGGAGTGGCCTGATCGCCTTGGGTTGTCTTCTGTTTATACCCGTCCCGGCGGCGCATGCTCAGAACGACACGGCCACCACCGCATTGCCCGACCAACTTCTCTTTAAACACCTTTCGGTGGATGATGGATTGTCGCAGTCAACGGTCAACGCGATTGTGAGCGACGAGCGGGGCTTTGTCTGGATCGCCACCGAAGACGGCCTCAACCGCTATGACGGCAACGAATTCAGGATCTTCCGGCACGATGCCCGGGACAGCACATCCATCAGCCATAGCGTTGTCTATGCCCTGGCGGAAGACACGGTGACGAATAATTTATGGATCGGCACATCCGGCGGTTTGAACTACTACAATCACACCACGGAAAGTTTTAGTCTTGTTCCTGTCAACAACGATCCGGGCACCTTTGCCAACCTCGACGTCGACTATGCCCGGAGCAGGATCTGGATTGCCTACGGCCTGGGCGGCATCCGTTACTACGATATCAAAACCGGCACGTTGCACAAGGTAGAGCACCCGGGCTTGAAAGACATTGTCGCCTGGTCCATCAAAGTACACGGCGACAAAGCGTATATCGGCACGTTGGGTCATGGGTTGAAAATCTACGACATCGCACACGATGCCGTGGCCACCTACGATGCCACTACGAAACCGGCTGTCGATAATGAAATAAGAACACTCTACGCCGACAAAGACTGCTTGTGGTTGGGCACGAGAGACGAAGGCTTGCAACGCTTTGGCTATGATGAAAACATCGTACAGACCAACGCGTTCAATTTGGGCACACGGAGCCGGGGCATCTGGTCGCTGGCCGTGGATAGCGGTGGGCAGGTGTGGGTGGGCACCGACGGCGCCGGGCTTGTGGTGTATTCGCCGCGCACCGGGATGTTCAGAAATTTTACACGTTCCGAAGCCGACAGCCACAGCCTGAACGACAACACCCTTCGCGCCGTGTACATCCCGCCGGCGGGCGGGGCTTGGCTGGGCACTTACGATGGTGGCGTGAATTATTATGCCGCACTGCCCATCCGGTTCAGATTGTTCGAACAGACCACGGGGAACGGCATCTCGCCAAAACACCCCTCCATCACCGCCTTCGCAGAAGACAAAACAGGAAGAATATGGATTGGCACGGCCGATGGACTGAGCTACCTCGAGCACGGCGAAGTCTATCCGTTTGGCCACCTGTTGTCTACCGGATATACGGAAGTCATGCTCGCACTGTGTCCCGACCGTTATGGCGGACTTTGGGTGGGCCTTTACCAACAGGGGTTGATCTACATCGATAAGAACCGACACCTCACGCGCTATCGCAACGATCCGCAGGATCCGGCGAGCTTGTCCCAGAACTCGGCCTGGACCATCGCCGAAGACTCGCTGGGCTTTGTGTGGGTGGGTACCGACAACGGTCTGAACCGGTTTGATCCGGCGACACGGAAATTTTTGAACTTCCGACACAAACCAGAGGGCAACATGAGGCCGTTGTTTGAAATCAACCGGACGGTTCGCGCGCTTCAGGTGATGGCCGATGGAACGATCTGGGTAGGCATCTTTGGTGAACTGATGGGGTACAGCTACAAAACAGACGTGGTGTCGCGGTTCCCGGTCGTCATCGATGGCGACAAGGAAATAAGGGATATCCGTGTCATCTCTCTCTGCGAGGATCAGCGCCACCGCCTTTGGATCGGCACCTACGGCGACGGGCTCTGCACATTCGATGAGACCACGAAAAAATTTTCCATCATCAGCGCACGCGAGAATTTGCCAAACAATTTCGTTCTGGCCATCCAGCCCGGCGTGGGGAACGACATGTGGATGTCCACCAACGTCGGCCTGAGCCACTACGACACCCGCAACGGGATCTTTCTCAAGTTCGACGAGAACTATGGCGTGCAGGGAAATACATTCAAGCGAAATTCTTCCTACCGTCTGCGGAACGGCGACCTGATGTTTGGCGGAACAAACGGCTTCAACATTTTCACACCCATCGCGCTCACCCCGGAATTTTATGATCTCAACATTGCGTTGACCGATTTCCGGATCTTCGACAAGTCCATCAAACCCGGCGATCCCCTGCTGCCGAAGAGTATTACCACGTTGGACAAGATCACCCTCCCTTTCAATGACTCCCGGTCGATCAGCTTCCGCTTTTCGGCGCTTCACTTCGTTTCGCCTTCGCAGATAAAATATGAGTACAAGCTGGAGATTTTGTTGGACACCTGGCAAAAGGCCGGCAAGGATCACACCGTAACGTTCACCAGCCTGCAGCCCGGCACGTTCCGGTTTGTGCTCCGGGCATCCTTTAATGAGCAAACCTGGGGGCCGGAGAAAGTTATCGAGATCGTGATCCAACCACCGTGGTACAAAACCCGCGCGGCAAGAATCGCGCTGGCCACATTCTTTGCCCTGTTGACGGTTGTTTTTTTCCGGATGAGGACCAACGCCCTGATCCGTCAGAAGGGAAGGCTGGAGTCGCTTGTGCGGGAACAAAGCAAAGAAATCAAAGATCAGAACGACGAACTCGCCGCCCAGAATGAAGAGTTGACCCAGCGCCACGAAGAGATGGCCTCCCAACGCGAAGAGATCGCTGCGCAGAACGAGATCCTGACCGAAACCCAGCGTCAAATGGCCGAACTGAACCGGGGGTTGGAGCGTCTCGTGCAGGAACGGACCCAATCGCTGGACAACACCATCCGGCAACTGAACAAGACCATCTACGAACTCGACGCTTTTGTCTACAGCGCCTCCCACGATCTGATCGCCCCGCTCAAATCGGTGATGGGGCTGATCAACCTCTCACGCCAGGTCAACCCAGGCAATGAAGAAAACACGCGCTACCTCGACTACATGGAGGCCAGCATCAAGAAGCTCGACGATGTGATCAAGAGCATGATCCAGTTCTCCCGCAATTCCAAAGCGGAGCTGATCACCGAACCCCTCAACCTCCGCGAGGTGGTGGAAGAGATCGTCAACGATTTGCAGTATATGAAGGAATTCGACAAGATCGACTTTGTCATCGTCATCGATCCCGCAGCCACGGTGATGACCGACGCGCAACGCTTGAAGATCATCGTCACCAACCTGGTGAGCAATGCCATAAAATATGCCGATCCCACGAAGACACAAAAGGAGGTGAAGATCCAGTTCGAACAAGGGAACACCAGTTGGAAGCTCTACGTGTCCGACAACGGCATCGGCATCGACAAAAAGTATCTCAGCCGCGTGTTCGAAATGTTCTACCGGGCCACTGAGCGGTCGCAGGGGTCCGGGCTCGGCCTCTACATTGTTAAGGAAACCGTGGACCGGCTGAACGGTGAGATCTTTGTCGATTCTGAAAAAGGGAAGTGGACCCGCTTTGAACTGATCTTCCCGGCCGGCCTCTAGTGCCCGCGCACGTAGCGTCAAAAGGGCTTCCTGTCTTTAGTTTTTGGATTTGATCCTCCGTAAATTGCATATTGAGGCAGATTCGACGACCATGAAGAGCAGGATCATACTTAGTCTGGCGATTTGGATGGCAGGCGCCGGCATGGCGGTTGCCCAGCCCGGCACGTATAAATTCATGCACCTCGATGTAAACGCTGGCCTGTCCCACAACGAAGTGCTGAGTTTTTACAAGGACCGGAAGGGTTTCCTCTGGATCGGCACCGCCAGCGGCCTCAATCGTTTTGATGGCTACACGCTGAAAGTGTTTCTGCAAAACTCCCGCGACACCACCTCCCTCAGCAGCAACTCCATCCAACGGATCTTCGAGACCCCCGATGGCCGCCTCGGCGTGCTCACGGCCGACACGTTCAACATCTATGACCCGGCGCTGGAAAGATTTCAACGCAATACCGCTAGTTTTTATAAGACCTATAACATTCCCTCCGGACGTTTGTGGGATGTTGTCAAAGATGCCTCCGGGAATTTTTGGTTTCTCCACTTACAAAACGGGGTGGGCTATTACAACGCGTCATCAAAAAAAACGACTTGGTTTCGCCACAAGCGGGGAGACGACAGCACCATTGCCTCGGACACGGTGCGCTCTATGGCGCAGGATTCAAAGGGGAATATATGGCTTTTGCATACCAGCGGTATGTTAGAGAAGTTGTCGTCTGTAAAAGACACCTGGAAGATCGCGGAGAGAATACCGGCCCTGTACAACCGGAATCACGGCGAACACTACAGCTATCGCATGATCCTGGATAATGACGATCTCTGGATCTGCGCCGAGAATGATGCGCAAGGCGTTTATTTTGTCGACACCGGAACGCAGACCCTTCAAAATTTCACGTCTGATGGAAAAGTTTCAAGGCTCACCACAAACCTGGTTCGCGATATCGAAGTGGGCAACGATGGATTGATCTGGGTGGCCACCGACCACGGCGGGATCAACATCATTGACAAAAAGAATTTTTCCATTCAATACGTCGAGCATCGCGACGAAGACGAACGCAGCGTGGGGCAGAACACCGTCAACGTTCTTTACAAGGACAGCGAAGGCATTCTCTGGGTGGGAACCTATAAGAAAGGCGTGAGCTATTATCACGAGAACATCATTCGTTTCCCGTTGTATAAACACATCCCGGCGGATGCGAAAGGATTGCCTTACGGCGATGTGAACCGGTTTGTGGAAGATGACAAGGGAAACCTCTGGATCGGCACCAACGGTGGCGGGCTTATTTATTTTAACAGGAGCAACGGAACGTTTACCCGCTATCGCAATATCCCCGGCGACAAAAATAGTCTGAGCAGCGACGTGGTGGTGAGCCTTTGTATTGATCACGAAAAGAAATTATGGATTGGCACCTACTATGGCGGATTGAATTGTTTCGACGGCAAAAAGTTTGTCCGCTATAACCACGACGCCGCAGATCCTTCGAGCTTGGCGACGATGAGTGTGTGGGAGGTCTTTGAAGACTCGCGTCATCGCTTGTGGATCGGCACGTTGAGCGGAGGGCTCGATCTTTTTGATCCGCGGACAAAAACCTTTTCCCACTACAAAAGCGGCGACATGAACTCCATACGGTCCGACTACATCGCGGCGATCATGGAGGACAAGCAAGGCAACATCTGGCTCGGCACCAGCGCGGGCATCGATGTGTTGCGTCGCGACCGGGGGCGGTTCATACACTATGGCAGCGAGAACAACAACCCCAACAGCCTCAGCAACGATGGCGTGCTCGACATCCGCGAAGACGCCAAAGGAAGAATATGGATCGGCACATTTGGAGGGCTGAATCTCTTTAACCAAAAGACCGGCACCTTCCACGCCCTCACTAAAGAGGATGGACTGCCGCACAACACCGTGCTCACCATCCTGGAAAGCAACCAGGGCGATCTCTGGGTAAGTACGCCCAATGGACTATCACAGGTGAAGATCATGGAAGACGACAAAGGTGAATTGTCTTTTCGTTTCAAGAACTATGGCGAGGCCGAAGGTTTGCAGGGAAAGCAATTCAACGAGAACGCCGCCTTTAAGACGAGCCGGGGAGAATTGATTTTTGGTGGCGCCAATGGCTTCAACATTTTCAGACCCGAGCAATTGGGATTGAACAAAAATATCCCGCCGGTAGTGTTTACGGATTTTCAGCTCTTTAATAAAAGCCTGAAGGCGGAGGACCTGGTAGATGGAAAAATATTGTTACCACAGTCCATCACCGAGATCTCGTCGCTGGTGTTGCCGCCGGGAAAGAATGTGTTCTCCATTGAATTTGCAGCACTCAATTTTTTTCACCCCGAGAACAATGCCTACAAATACAGACTGGAAGGATTTGATGAAGACTGGCTCGCGGCCGACAGCAAGTCGCGCAGGGTCACCTTTACAAACCTTGACCCGGGCACATACACGTTTCGCGTAAAGGCAGCGAACAACGACGGTGCCTGGAACGAGAAGGGGGCTAGCCTGGAGATCACCGTGCTGCCGCCGTTCTGGAAAACGCGCACGGCATTGGTCCTCTATATGCTGCTGGTGATCGGCGCGCTGTTGCTGACGCGAAAGATCATCCAGCAACGCGAACAAACCAAGTTCGCCATCCAGCAAGAGCGCCAGGAAGCCATGCGCATGCACGAGCTGGACATGATGAAGATAAAATTCTTCACCAACGTCAGCCACGAGTTCAGAACACCGTTGACGTTGATCCTCACCCCGCTGGAGCGGATGCTCAAGCAGGCAAAGGAACCCGATCAGCAGAGTCAGTTTCAGCTTATCCAGCGCAACGCCAAACGTTTGCTAAACCTCGTGAACCAACTTCTCGATTTCAGAAAACTCGAGGTGCAGGAGATAAAGTTCAATCCTTCGGAAGGCGATATCATTGCCTTTATCCGCGAGACGGTATACTCTTTTTCGGACCTGTCTGAAAAGAAAGACATTCGTTTGGACTTCACCAGCACGGTAAGTACCATGGAAACGATTTTTGACCAGGACAAGCTGGAGAAGATCCTCTTCAACTTATTGTCCAATGCATTCAAGTTTACGCCCGAGCACGGGGCCGTGAGTGTTGAAGTGGAGCTGCAGGACAACGACCCGGAAAAATGGCTGCGCATCCGCGTGCGGGACACGGGCATTGGCATTGCTGCGGATAAATTGGAAAACATTTTTGAGCGCTTCTTTCAAACCGAGTTGCCCCGCAGCATGGTGAACCAGGGCAGTGGCATCGGGCTGTCCATTACCCGCGAATTTGTGAAAATACATGGTGGCACCATCGCCGTGGAAAGCGAAATAGGGAAGGGCAGTTGCTTTAGCGTGCTGCTGCCGTTGCAAGAGGTGATCCACCCGGTGGAAACGGATCCCGTCGCGGTGTCAGAACCGGAGAATGTGCAAGCGGTACAATACAAAGGAAACCGCGCCGAGCCGGCAAAGGCGTTGTCGCACAAACCGGTGTTGTTGCTGGTGGAGGACAATGAAGACTTTCGCTTTTATCTGAAAGACAATTTGAAACAAGAGTATCACCTGCTGGAAGCGCGCGACGGCAAAGAAGGATGGAAGAAAGTGCAGGAGGAGTTGCCCGACCTGATAGTGAGCGATGTGATGATGCCCGAGATGAATGGCATAGAACTGTGCCGCCGGGTGAAAACCGATCAGCGCGTCTCCCACATCCCCGTGATCCTGCTCACGGCACGCGCCGCAGAGGAACAAAAGTTGGAGGGCTTCCAGACCGGGGCCGACGACTACATCACCAAACCCTTCAACTTCGAGATCCTGGCGTCGCGCATCCAGAACTTGATCCGGCAACGCGAAAAATTCCACCACGCGTTTTCACGGCAATTGGATGTGAAGGCCAGCGAGTTGCACATCACACCGCTGGACGAGAAGTTTATCCAGAATGCGATCAAGTGCGTGGAGGACAATGTGTCGAAGCCGGAATTTTCGGTGGAGGACCTGAGCCATGAGCTGGGCATCAGCCGCGCGCATTTCTATAAAAAGATCGTTGCCCTCACCGGGAAGTCGCCGCTGGAGTTTATCAGGACCATCCGTTTGCAGCAGGCCGCCCAGTTGCTGGAGAAGAGTCAGCTCACGGTGGCGGAGGTGGCCTACCAGGTTGGCTTTAATAACCCGAAATATTTTGCGCGCTATTTTAAGGAAGCCTATCACGTGCTACCCTCTGCCTATGCGGCTGGAAAGCGAAACGGCATGGCATAAAATCGCGTGATGAAACATTTCGATCCTATCGATCAGCGATTTTATAACCCTTGCCGGGGAGGTTCGTGCGTAGTTTTGATCTTTCCAAAAAGTTAAATGTCACCTGAGCAAAGATTAAAACGTTCGGCCAGAAGATTATTGGCCATTGAAATCCTCATTTACGCAGCGATCCTCGCGTCATTGTCCTTCCTTTTCTTTTTTTAACGATCATGGCCATCAGGCGTTGATCCTTACCGGGTTCGCAGACCGGGTTTGGTGTTACCACTATGCTGAAAGAAGAATGCAGAACCGCAAAGGCGCAAAGAGCGCAAAGTCAACGCAAAGCAAAACGCGTAGCGCTTTGCGGCAATTTTTGCGCCCTTTGCGTCTTTGCGGTTTAACCTGACTTTCGGCCCCGCTCTACCACCCAAAGCGATTTGCCCCCCTCTTTTGCAACATTCTGATACCCCCCGAAACCGTTTGAACCTCCACGATCAGACAATTTCATACCCATAGAAAGCAGCGTCTGCGCCTACCTTTATCGCAACCGATTGCGGGAATTATCTCCTGCAAACCGGTGGTATGAAAGAATGAACGCGATGAAAAAGGTAGTATTAGCAAACATCATTTTAATGGCCGTGGCTTTATCGGCCTGTTCCAAAAAGCCCGCCGTGGAAAAATTAGCGGACGGCGTCATTGTCCATCCCGCAAAAGGCGGCACCACCAAGGCTGTCCGCCTTCAGGTGATCGCTCCCTCCATTATCCATGTCACGGCCAGCGCGGCCGACACGTTCTCGACCGCCAAGAGTCTGATCATCCTCCCCGAAGTAACGGGCTCACCGGATTGGAAACTGGAAGAAGCCGATCAGAAACTCACAATAGTGACGAAAGCCCTTCGCGCCACCATTTCCCTCGCGACGGGCGAAGTATCATTTTCAGATGCTACCGGTAGCGTAATGCTCCAGGAAAAGCAGGGCGGTGGCAAAACGTTCACACCGCTTGTCGTGGACAACGAGCGCACCTACAGCCTGCAGCAACAGTTCGAATCGCCCGACGACGAAGCCTTCTATGGTCTGGGGCAACACCAGGAAGGACTGATGAACTATAAAGGAAAAGATGTTTCTCTTTTTCAATACAACACCAAGGTGGCCGTTCCCTTCCTGGTGTCGAATAAAAACTACGGCATCCTGTGGGACAACTATTCGCTGACGCGATTTGGAGATCCTCGGGAATATCGCTCGCTATCCCAACTCAAGTTATATTCAAAGGAAGGCAAAGAAGGCGGGCTCTCCGCAACCTACAGTTCAAAGACGGATGCGTCCAAAATATACCTGACGCGGCAGGATTCGGTGATCGACTATGAATTCCTGGGCGATCAGAAGCGATTCCCAAAAGAGTTTCCCATGCGCGATGGCAAAGTGGTGTGGGAGGGAAGCATTGCTTCCGACGACAGCGGGCTTCATAAATTCTTCTTGTACTATGCAGGCTATGTCAAGGTATGGATCAACAACGAGTTGAAAGCAGACCACTGGCGTCAGGCCTGGAATCCGGGGACCGTAAAATTTGAATTGCATGCTGAAAAGGGAAAACAATATCCTATTAAGATTGAATGGTTGCCGGATGGCGGCGAGTCATACTTGTCGCTCAAGTGGCAGTCGGCACCGGCGGCGGATCAGAATCGCCTATCTCTTTTCTCGGAAGCGGGAGACCAGATCGACTACTACTTCATGGCCGGAAGAAACCTGGACGATGTCATTGGTGGCTACCGAACGCTTACGGGCAAAGCGGAGATCTTTCCGAAGTGGGCGCTGGGTTTCTGGCAAAGCCGCGAGCGCTATAAAACACAACAAGAGATCCTCGACGTCGTAGCCGAGTTTAGAAAACGCAAGATCCCGCTCGACAACATCGTGCTCGACTGGTCCTATTGGGACGAAGACAAATGGGGCAGCCAGGATTTTGACCTGGCCCGTTTCCCCGATGCGGAAGGCATGATCAAGCAACTTCATGAAAAGTACAAAACGCATTTCATGATCTCGGTGTGGCCAAAATTCTATGAAGGCATCGATGCCTACAACGACTTTGATAAAAAAGGATTCCTCTATAAAGTAAACATCCAAAACCGTCAGCGCGACTGGATTGGCAAGGGCTATGTGTCCACCTTCTACGATGCCTACAACCCGAAAGCGCGCGAAGCTTTTTGGGGCCTCGTGCGGGACAAACTGCACAAAAAAGGCGTGGACGGCTGGTGGCTGGATTCCACCGAGCCCGACATTTTATCCAACGCATCCATTGCCGATCGCAAGAAGCTCATGAACCCTACGGCGCTGGGTTCGTCCACAAAATACTTCAATGCCTATGCCCTCATGAACGAGAAGGCGATCTATGAAGGCCTTCGCCGGACCGATCCAGACAAACGCGTTTTCATCTTTACGCGCTCAGCGTTCGCAGGATCACAACGCTATGCGGCGGCCACCTGGAGCGGCGACGTGGCCGCGAACTGGCAGGATTTCAAAACGCAAATTCCTGCGGGTCTGAATTTCTCTTTGTCTGGGATTCCGTATTGGACAACCGACATCGGCGGATTTTCCGTGGAGAAGAAATTTGAAAAAGCGCAAGGCGAAGATCTCGAAGAATGGCGCGAGCGCATGACGCGCTGGTTTCAGTTCGGGATGTTCAACCCGCTTTTCAGAGTACACGGTCAGTATCCCTACCGGGAGATGTTCAATGTGGCGCCCGACAATCATCCGGCCTATAAATCGATGGTGTATTACGACAAGTTGCGCTATCGCCTGATGCCTTACATCTATTCCCTCGCCGCCGAAACCTACTGGGACGACTATACCATCATGCGTGCCCTGGTGATGGATTTCCCCAACGACAAGCAAGTGCTCAACCTCGGTCATCAATTCTTGTTTGGCCCGTCGTTGCTGGTGGCACCGGTAACCACGTACAAAGCGAGAACCTGGTCGGTATACTTGCCGGCCAACACGGGTTGGTACGATCTCTACACCGGCAAACATTTCGACGGCGGACAAACCGTCGATGCCGAAGCGCCGCTGGAAAGAATACCGGTATTTGTAAAAGCGGGCTCCATCGTACCGACGGGTCCCGACTTGCAGTACACCGCCGAGAAACCAGCCGATCCGCTCACGCTCTATGTATATACAGGCGCCGACGGATCATTCTCCCTCTACGAAGACGAAGGCCTCAACTACGACTATACGAAAGGTCATTACGCAACCATTCCTTTTGAATACAGCGAAGCCAATCAAACGCTGACCATCGGCAAGCGCGAGGGCACTTTTCCGGGGATGTTGGCACAACGGATGATCAGGGTCGTTTTTGTAAAGAAAGATCGCGCCACTGGGATGGACCGGGTTGGACAACTAGTGCAGGTGGTCGGTTACGATGGGGCGACCATTTCGGTGAAAGCAAACTGAGAATTCATTTCCGAAAGGAAGCTGAAGATAAACTGAAACTAACTAACTAATTAATTACCCTAAACAAAAGCTAGACTATGACGAAGAAAATTTACAGAAGCGTATGGTTTGCTTCCGTATGTTTTTTCCTGCTGGGGTTGGTCTCTGCGCATGCGCAGACGCAACTCATCAAAGGAAAAATAGCGGACGTAACCGGAAGTCCTGTACCGGGTGTCAACATCATTCTGAAAGGCACCTCCGTAGGGACGACGTCGGACGCCAACGGCGACTTTTCGTTGCAGGCATCGACGAGCGATGTCCTGGTGATCTCTTTTATCGGTTATCAAACCCAAGAGGTAGAAGTGGGAAATCAAACCCAACTCAGTGTTGTCCTGCAAGAAGATATTTCCACCCTGACCGAGGTGGTGGTGGTGGGATACGGTGAGCAGAAGAAAAAACTGGTCACCGGAGCCAATGTTCAAGTATCGGGTGAGACGCTGCAAAGACAAAACCAGATCAACCCGCTGCAGGCGTTGCAAGGACAAGCCCCCGGCGTATCCATCAGCTCAACCTCCGGACAACCCGGATCGGATATGAAGGTGGTGGTTCGCGGTTTGGGAACCATTGGCAACTCGGGCCCTCTTTATGTTATTGATGGTGTCCCGAACGGCGACATCTCCATTCTGAACCCCAACGACATCAAATCCATCGACGTCCTGAAAGACGCGGCGTCGGCAGCCATCTATGGTGCGCAAGCCGCCAACGGCGTGGTGTTGGTGACCACAAAAACGGGAAGCGCCGGAAAAAGCCAGGTAACCTTCGACGCCTACACCGGCCTGCAGAATGTGAACCACAAAGCGGATATGCTGAATGCCGACCAATACAAAACGATCATGAACGAGGCGTCGTTGAACTCGGGTGCGGCACCGACCGATTTTTCCGGTATGAACGGCCTGGCCGATACGAATTGGATGGACGCCATGTTCAAGAAAAATGCAAAGACCAGCAACTATAGCTTGGGCATCACCGGAGGTTCAGACAAGTCGACCTATGCTCTCTCGCTGGGCTACATCAACCAGGAAGGTATCGTTGGGGGAAAAGATGTTTCCAACTACGAGCGTTATAGTTTCCGTACAAACTCTGAACACAAGTTGTATGACGGCGTCCTGAAAGTCGGACAGCACCTGAACTTCAACTACATCAAAAACACCGGCATCAACGTCGGCAACCAGTACAACAACACGTTAAGAGGCGCCTTCAATACATCGCCTTTGTCGCCGGTCTACAGCGACAACAATCTCTACGACAGCCCTTATAACGATACGCAACACTCGCCCTGGTACAATGGCGACGGCAACCCGTATGGTTTTATGATGACCACCGTGAACAACCACAGCAATGCACAGAAAATGCTGGCCGACGTCTTCGCGGAACTGGCGCCCATCAAGAATCTGAAATTCAAATCCATACTCAGTCTCAATTATTATTCAACCGACTACCGCAGCCTTAACCCTCTGTACCAGTTTTCGGTGTATTCTTATAATTCGGACCACACCACCACAAGCCAGAACACGAGTAACGGAAACACGGTGACGTGGAGCAACACGGCCACCTACGACCTGGACCTCAATGATCATTCGTTCAGCGCCATGGTCGGTATGGAAACGCAGCGTTTTCAGGGCTCAAAACTGTCGGGCTCGAACTGGAACCTGCTGTCGCAATTCAATGATTTTTCGCATGCCTACCTGAGCAACACGGTGGGACAGGCACACCTGGATGCGGATGGCAATGTGATCGAAACAAGGACCGTTGGCGGTGCGCCCGAGAACTTGTATCGCCGGGTTTCTTATTTTGGTCGTTTAAGCTACAACTACAAAGAGAAGTATGTGTTCAATGGAACGATCCGTCGCGATGGTTCGTCAAAATTTGCCCAGGGGAACCGTTGGGGTGTGTTCCCGTCGTTCTCGGCAGGCTGGGTGTTGAGCTATGAAGATTTTGCGGCGGGCCTTTCCGACTGGATGAACTTCTTCAAACTGCGCGCCAGCTGGGGACAAGTCGGCAACCAGGACATCCTCGACTTCCAATTTGCAGCGCCGATCAACACATCAACCAACGTGAGCAGCACCAACCCGGCCGCCAACTACACGTTTGGCAGCAATAACGTGAACGTGCCGGGCGCATACCCCAGCCGTTTTTCGAATCCGTCGCTGAAATGGGAGACTTCAGAGCAAACCGACATCGGCTTTGATGCGAAGACCTTTGGCAACCGTTTAGACATAGCGTTTGACTACTACATCAAAACCACGAAAGACTGGTTGGTTACCCCGCCCATTTTGGCAACGGCCGGCGCGGCTGCCCCGGTGATTAATGGCGGCAGTGTGAAGAACCGCGGTGTGGAGTTGGGATTGAACTGGAGCGACCATGTGGGTGAACTGAAATACCAGTTGGGTGTGAACGGTGCCTACAACAAGAATACGGTAGGGCAGATACCCACAGACGACGGCATCATTCACGGGCAGACCAACATGTTGTACGATAACTCCGAAGAATTTTATCGCGCTCAGAATGGATATGCCATCGGCTACTTCTGGGGTTTTAAAACGGCAGGTCTTTTCCAAAATGAAAACGATATCCTGGCGTGGAAAGAAGCCGGCAACGGCGTGTTGCAAAACGACGTGAAACCGGGCGATGTGAAATATGTGGACATCAACCACGATGGCAAGATCGACAGCAACGACAAGACGGACCTGGGACACGGTATGCCCAATGTCACGTTTGGTTTCAACATCGGAGCGCAATACAAAGGGTTCGATCTTTCCATAACAGCCTACGGTGCTGCCGGCAACAAGATTGTGCAGTCGTATCGCAACCATGCCAACAAGTATGCGAACTATACGACGGAAATCCTGGACCGCTGGACCGGCGAGGGAACGTCCAACCGGATCCCGCGCGTAACGGAAACCAACGTGAACTGGCAATTCTCCGACCTGTATGTTCACAACGGCGACTACCTGCGCATCAGTAACATCGCGCTGGGTTATGACCTGTCGCGCCTGATCAAATCGAGTTACCTGAGCCGTATGCGCGTGTATGTGCAGGGACAAAACCTGTTCACGTTCACGAAATATAACGGCATGGATCCGGAGATCGGATACGGTACGGACAAATGGGTTGCAGGCGTTGATCTCGGCTATTACCCAAGACCCAAGATCGTGATGATGGGTGTCAATCTTAAATTCTAGCCTTTAACAGAAGACAAACTCATGAAAAAGATATATACCATGGCATTGGGACTGGGGCTGTTGCTCTTCTCTTGCTCTGAAGATTATTTGAATGTGGATCCGATGACCGACGTGCTGGAAAGCAATTTTTACCGCACCGTGGCCGACGCCGAAATGGCATTGACCGGTTGCTACGATGGCTACCAACGCACGTCGTCGAACGGCAACCTGGCATTCTATGTCACTTCCGAAGTGCTTTCCGACAACACCTATGGCGGTACGGGCAGCACCGACGGCCGGGGGTACCAGGCATTGGATCGTTTCGATCCTTCGCAGTCGCCCGCCGACAACAACTTGTTCAACGGCACGTGGACCGATTACTATGCCGGCATCTTCCGTTGCAACACCTTGCTGTCCAAATTGGACGGTGTGAATTTCGAATCCAAACCGGAAGCCCGCCCCCGCATCGAAGGTGAGACGCGTTTTCTCCGCGCACTGATGTACTTCGACCTCGTGCGTCTTTTTGAGAAAGTGCCCTTGCTCACCGCACCCACCACCGACAACGTGCCGCAAGCATCGCCCGCCGACATCTATAAACTGATCGCAGAAGACCTGAAGTTTGCCGCGGCCAATATACCGGCCGATGCTTATCCCAAGGCAAACGCTGCGCAGAATGACGGCCGCGTGACATCGTATGCGGCCAAGGCATTGCTCGCACGGGTCTACTTGTTCTACACCGGCTATTATGGTGTCGACGACCTGGGCGTGACCAAAGCTGAAGTATTGACCGGTCTTGAAGATGTGATCGCCAGCAATGAATTTGGATTGCTCGACGAATACAAAGCCCTGTGGCCGGCATCGAGCTATTTGCCCGCCGCGAACAATACACTGGACCGTTCCGGCTATGCCGGCGAAGGCAACAAGGAAACCGTCTTCGCACAGAAATTCAACAACACACAAGATTACAACGGCAACAATGATGGCAACCGTTGGCTGGTGATGATGGGGATGCGCAACACCAATTGGTCGCCCTATGGCAAAGGTTGGGGCGCCTGCACGGTCGAGCCGAAATTGGTTGCCGCATTCGACAACGACGATGAACGGAAGTCGGCCTCCATTATCGACATCACCGGCGAAGGCATCACTGGATTTGACGTGAAAGGACAACGCGAGTACACCGGATATTCCAACAAGAAGTATACGCCCACGGCGTTGCCCGATGGCAGCTCCAACACGGGAGGTTCTAACGACTTCCAGATCTCGCAAGACCAGGACTTTGTCGTGATCCGCTACGCCGACGTGCTGTTGATGGCTGCCGAAATGGGTTCGCCCAATGCACAAGCCTACTACGATGCCGTGCGCACCCGCGCCGGTTTGTCAAGCCGTGCCGTCACACAAGCCAACCTCATGGAAGAAAGAAGACTGGAGTTCGCCTTCGAAGGCCTCCGCTATTGGGACTTGCTCCGCCAGGGCCTGAGCACCGCGGCTTCTACCCTTGCCGAGACACAAGACGTGCTCAGCGGCGGTGTGGCCGAGCAAGTGGTGATCAAAGAAGCCGACATCACGAAGACACGAGGCTTCATGCAGATCCCCACGACACAGATCACCTTGTCGAATGGCGTGTTAGTTCAAAACAACGGTTGGAATTAACGATTAACGATGAAATTTATGAACAAGCTTATCAGAATATTTACCATATGCTTTCTGGGATTACTGGCCTATGCCTGCTCCCCGGAGGAATACGAGATGGGAAACGTGGATGTAGCATCGACCGACCTGGTGGAAGGCATCGCCTTCAAGATCGAGCACGATGCCCAGAACCCCAACATCGTATACCTCACCAGTTTGATGGACGCCCGCTACACGCCGCTGTGGGATCACCCGCAAGGCAGAAGCCAGGCCAGCAAAGTAACGTTGAAGATTCCCTTCGCCGGAACGTACACCGTGAAGTTTGGTGTGCAAACCCGCGGCGGCGCCATCTATGGCGACCCTGCCACGTTCACAGTCGATGCGATGTACGCACCCTTCATCAGCGACCCCATGTGGACCATGATCTCGGGTGGTGCCGGAAATGAAAAGACGTGGTACCTCGACCTGGACAAGGATGGTCTCTCCCGTAAATTTTTAGGCCCCATGTATTTCTTCCGAAGCTGGTATACGTGGGATGGTTTGCACACTGCCGGTGGCGACAACTATCTCGATGCCGCTTCGTGGGACTGGACAAAGGCCATATTGCCCACGGTGGATCGTGAAGGCGATAAGGCATCGGGCGCACCCAAACCCGGCGTGTCGGCATGGTTCTGGACCGCCGATTGGAAAGGCAACCAGTGGATGACGGCCGCGGCGGATTTTGGAACGATGACCTTTAATTTGAAAGATGGTGCCAATGTCGATGTCGATCAGGCGGCGTATGGTCTTGGACTCCACAACGGCTCTTACCTGCTCGACACCGAGAACAAAATGATCAAGTTCACCGACGCCCGTCCGTTGCACGACTCCAACCACGATGGCGACAACGTGGATTGGGCCAACGTCAGAATTTTGTATTTGAGTGAAAATTTTATGCAACTGGGCATTGTTCCCAACACCGACGATGCAGCCATGACGGTATATAATTATATCTCAAAAGATTACCGCGACAATTGGGTGCCCGGCGAAGTAGTGGAACCCGAACCGCCCTACGACGGAAATGCAAATGTCGACCTGACCACATCCACCAGCACGAAGAAGGTGTGGGGCTTGTCGCTGAACACGCCTTACAATTGGACTGGCTTGGGCGGAAATTTCCTGAACGCCTGGACAAAACCGGCCGACTACACCGCCACCGGCTGGGCTCCCTATGACGCCTCGCTCATCTCGAATGTGTCGTTGACGCTGGATAAAACAGGCGCCAGCGCCGGAACGTATTCGTTCACCGATGGCGCAGGAACGGCGATCGCGGGAACGTATTCGGTAGATGATAAAAACAATATCGTGTTTGACAAGAACATATCGTTCCCCATCTCAGGCTGGGTGTCGCTGGCCACGACGTCGGAAAATAAATTGCGGATCATCAAAGCCGAGGCCGATGCTTTTGGAACCATCACCGCACTGTGGTTAGGACAACGCGCCGCAGACAAAGACGAATACATGGTATATTGTTTTGAACCGAAAGGCGCCGGCGCCGCCGATCCTGCAGCAGCCTGGAAAAACGCTTTGGCCGGAAAAACATTTACACCGGATGTGAACTGGTTTGTCGATTGGCTGAACTTCCCGCCCGATTTCACTGGCGGATGGACGTCCCCTACCACTTTTGGTAGCGACTACTCGACCAACTCGTGGGTGTGGGATGCCAACGTGCGGGCGGTTGCCGAAAGCGCGACACTGAAGTTCAGACTGGACGGCACTAACCTGAAAGTAGATCTCACGCAGACCAAGAACGGATCACCCTACACCGCCACCGGCGACGTCGTGATCGATCCGGTCAAAAAGCTGTTGAACATCAGCATCCCGCTCGTGGACTATGCGGGTACGGCTGCCAGCTGGTTGAACACCACAAATCCCAAGTCTTTGACCGGCAATGCGAACGACTGGTATTTTGTTTCACACGGCGGCTCGTCACTGGCCACCATCGATACAAACGGGCTTTGGGTGGGAGTGATCGCCAACTCAACGGCAGCGGGTGATGCGAAAGATGAAGTGCTGGCATTTCACTACGTTGTAGTCCCTTAGGTTTAGTTTATCCACGCAGGGGGCAGTGCGCTGCTCCCTGCTTTTATTTTTTATAATTTATGAGCAAGATCAATTCTGTCTGGATGTTTGTTGCGTGCCTGACCGCGCTTATCTTTTCATGTTCTTCCAGTGAACCCGCGCCGGATCCCGAGTTGATCGCTTCCACGGAACAACTCACACTTTCCAAAGACGGCGAGACAAAATCTTTTTATGTCAAGGCCAACACCGCGTGGCAACTTTCAAGTTCGCAAACGTGGTGCACGTTGACACCCTCCAGCGGACAAACGGGAACCATAAAAATAGACGCCACCGCCCCAAAAAATGAAACGGGAGCCACACGCACCGCCATCGTCACGGTGACGGCTGGCGCGCTGACCAAACAGGTCACCGTAACACAAGACGCAGCCACCTTGTTGTCGCTGTCACAAATCGAATTCGCCGTGGCGTCCGGCGGACAGCAGATCACCGTGCCGGTGCAAAGCTCGGGCACGTACGCTGTGTCCATTGCAGTCGATTGGATCACCGCTGCTGCAGGAGGCACAACTGAAAATCCCAAGTTCGATGTAACAGGCAATCCTGGATTGCTCAGCCGGTCTGGCACCATAACGTTCTCGTTAAATGGCGTTACGCAAGTGGCCACCGTCACGCAAGCCGGAAATCCGCTAACGATCACAGCCGACGACACCGGCATGAGCAGCGACGCCATGACCTTGTTTCAGAAAATGAAAGTAGGATGGAACCTCGGCAATTCATTGGAAGCCACCGGCGTCACGGGCGACGTCTACACGGCAAGTGAAACGCTCTGGGGAAATCCCAAGACCTCAAAAACATTGATCGATGCCGTGAAGGCAGCCGGTTTTAATGCCGTTCGTATTCCCTGTGCATGGAGCGGTTATATTGAAGACGCCGCCACCTATCGCCTCAAAAATTCGTGGCTGGCCCGCGTGAAAGAAGTGATCGACTATTGTGTCGCCAACGACATGTACGTCATCATCAACATTCACTGGGACGGCGGCTGGCTCGAGGAACATCCCCTGTATGCATCCCAGGTAGAAGTAAACAAAAAACAAAAAGCATTGTGGGAGCAGATCGCCGTGTACTTCCGCGACTACGACGAACGTTTGCTTTTTGCGGGAACCAACGAGGTGCATGCCAATTATAACACACCCACGGCGGAGAACATCACCGTGCAACAATCTTTTAATCAGACGTTCGTAGATGCCGTGCGTTCGACCGGTGGAAAAAATGCGTGGCGCAACCTGGTCGTACAAGCGTATAACACAAACATTACGTTTGCAAGAGACTACATGACCATGCCCACCGATGCGCCGGGCACAAGCAACCGTTTGATGGCCGAAGTGCATTTCTACGATCCTTATGATTTCACACTCGACGGCAGCAGCACAAAATATTTGTGGGGCGCCGACTATGCCGGCAACGCCAACACGTCGACCTGGGCACAAGAAGCCTGGGTAGACGAGGCCTTTGGCATCGTGAAAACCAAATTTGTCGACCATGGCATTCCGGTCATTCTCGGCGAATATGCCGCCATTTTACGCTCGTCGCTCCCCAACGGATTGGCCGATCACATCAAAGCCCGTAACCACTATCTCAACTATGTGACGAAGACCGCCAAAGCCAACGGCATGATGCCCTTCTATTGGGACGCCGGCGCTACAGGCAACAATAGTACGGGTTTGTTCGATCGGTCTACCGGACAGATTGCGCATAGCGATGCGGTGGATGCGATCATATCGGGAGCGAATTGATGCGTTGTTGCTGAGTTAAGTCGGTCATTACATTATTCCCGTAAAATAAAAAAAGGTGCCATCAGGCACCCTTTTTATTTTATTTGGCCCTGGCTTCGGTCAGCGACGGCGTTCTGAAATCCGCAGGTTAGATCAAATGATCTTTTCCCGAATCGCTTTTGCCACCGCCTCCGGCCCGCACTGAACGTGCAGCTTCTGATAGATATTTTTTAAATGCCGTTTCACTGTTTCGGGAGATATGGAAACTTCCAGCCCGATCATGCGGTAAGAAAAGCCGCGCGACAAAAGTTGAAGCACTTGTTGCTCGCGGGGAGTGATGTGATATTGTTCGCCGGTTTCTTTCGGTTTGTGAAAAACGGTCAACACCTTTCGCGCAATGCCGGGTGACATGGGCGCGCCACCTTCCATCACATCGCGGATGGCGAACATCAGTTGAACGTAGGTGTCGCGTTTCAACAGGTAGCCATCGGCGCCGTTGCTGAGACAGGTGAAGAGTTTGTCATCGTCGTCGAAGACGGTGTGCATGATCACCTTCACGGTGACGTCGATCTCCTTGATAAGTTTTACACCCTCGATCCCGCTGCACCCGGGCATGTCGATATCCATGATGACCACGTCGGGGCGCTCCGCCTTTATTTCGGCGCGAACATTTTGGCAGTCGCCAAAGGTTCCCAACACCTTGAAACCGTCGGTGGTGCTAATGAGCATCTCCAGGACGTCCCTGAGTTTTTCGTTGTCCTCATAGATCGATACCGATATCATAGTGCAAAGGAAGCTACTGGCCGTTCATTTTCAATACCCCTTTTGGGTCATGCTGCTTCAAGGGGAAGCGCAACACGATGCGTGTGCCTTTTCCAGGCTCTGAATGGATGTCGATGGTCCCCCGCAGCTCGGCGGCCCGTTCCCGGAGGTTGTAAATGCCATTCCGGTCGGTTCGCGCTTTGGGGTCGAAGCCCTGGCCATTGTCTTCGATGGCCAGCAAAAGCGTCTTGTGCTCGATCGAAATCGCCACCGTGGCGTGCGTGCATTGCGAGTATTTCACCAGGTTGTTCACCGACTCCTTGAACACGAGATAAACGTTGCGGCGTTGTTCCATGGTCAGGCTGATCTGCTCAATATATTCGGGGATGGCGAACTGGTAACTGATCTGCTTGGCTTCAAAGAGTTCGGACGAGTAGCGGGTCATGCGGGCAACGAGGCTGGCCAGCGCATCGTTCTTGGGGCTGATGTTCCACACAATGTCGTCCAGCGAACCGCTGATCTGTTGCACCTCGTCTACCATGCGCTCCAGGAAAGGTTTGGAGGGATGCTCGCCGGCAAGTTTATTCTGGGCAAGCGCACCCATGATGCTGATGCTGCTGAGCGACGAACCGAGCTCGTCGTGGAGGTCGGCCGAGATCCGGTTGCGGATGTGTTGCAGGCGCAGCAGCTGGTTGATGCGATAGCGATACAAAGCATACAAGATGGCGATGATGGTCAGTACGACGAGCGTCCTGAACCACCAGGTTTCATAGAATGCCGGCAACACGGTGAGCTGGAGCTTCACCTCGTGGGGACTCCAATTGCCAAACGCATCGCCTGCCTTGAGGTGAAGGGTGTAGCTGCCCGGGTTCAGGTTGGTGTAATACGCCTGGTGGCTGGCATTCGTGTAGTTCCATTCCTTTTCAAACCCCTCAAGAGAATAGGCGTATTGGTTGTCGTGTTGCTTGCGAAAGTTGAGCGCCACAAAGTCGACAGAAAAAGAATTGTCCTCGCGGGCCAACGTGATCGGCGCGTTAAAATTCACGTGCTGTTCTTTTTCGTGGATCTTGAAACTGCTGATCGCCAACGGGGGCGGGTTGATGGGCTCCAGCAACTGGCGCACGTCGAGGAAGTTGAAGCCATTGGTCTGGCCGACAAAGAGCAGATTTTTGTCCGCACTGGTAAACAGCCGCCCCGCGCTGTTGTTGCTGAACAGGCCATCGTTCACGGTAAACCGCAAGGTGCGTTTCAACGAGGGGAAGATGCAATACAGTCCTTCGTAGTTTCCCATCCAGATGTGCCCGGAACGATCTTCGGCGAGGCCCCGGTTTTCTCGATCGTAAAAACCGTTGGCGGTGGTGTAGATCGCGGCAATTTTCCCCGCGTCATCCAGTTGTGTGAGACTTCCCCAGCGCGCCACCCATAGGTTACCCGCATGGTCTTCCAGGATGGAATTCACGGCGTGATCGGGAATAGAATCCGGCAACACACTCGGGTCGAGTGCTGCAAACTGATTTGAATTTTCATCGGCTTGAAACAAGCCACCATACGTGCCCAGCCATATTTTTCCCTGGGGGGTGCTGACGATGCTCATGAGCAGGCTGTTGTTTTTCAGCAGCTCGCGCTGGGTGGCGTCGCGCCACGGGGTCACGTCCCTTTGAAGTTTTTCATCCAGGATGTGAATGCCCTCGTCGGAGTTGCCCAGCCAGAGGTGATCGTGCTGGTCGAAGAAGCCGTACATAAAGAACGGAACGGAAAAGTAAGTGTTGGCCAGCACGCTGAGCGGAGGCGTGATAAATTTTTCTTTTTCGAGATCGTACACAAAGATGCCGGGTCGTGTATAGTCGAGACGGTCCGTCCCAATCCAGAGGGTACCGTCCGCGCGCTGCACCATCCACCGCGTTTCAGCCGTGGCTTCGCGGGGAAAGGCGATCAAAGAAAAAGCTCCCGACGACAAATCCCAGCGCAACACACCCGTGTGCGACAAGCCGAGATAAAAAACATTTTCAGATCCTTTGCGCTGGTCGGGCAAGATCACGTTCACGTCCACCGGCCAATGCACCAGGTCTTTGGGGAGCGTGTGGCCCTGGAAAAGATTGCTGCGCGGGTGATACTTCACAATGCCCCGCGTGGTGCAGATCCACACGATATCGTTTTGCGTGTCGCGGTAGATGTCGTTCACTTCAAAGGGCTCGTCCAGGATGCCGGTGAAGAAATAGAATTTCTTTTGTTCGGGCCGGAAGATGCCCACGGTTTGTTCGGTGCCGATCCAAAGAATGCGTCTCCCAAATTCGTCGGTTCCTTCCTCGACGGCGTGCACTTCGTTGGTGCGTTGGCCGGTGGCAAACATTTGGAGAGCGCCTGTGCGGGTGTTGTATTGGATCAGGCCGTGGTCATACGATCCGATCCACAAGAAGCCGTCCTGATCGGCGTGGGCCGTGTTGAGCAGGACTTGTTCCTGTTTCGAGGGGTCTTTGCAATCCACTCCCCACACGCAGACCATGCTGTCTTTTTGCGCGTCATAGCGAAACAACCCGTTGTCGCGGCCAATAGCCCAGAGGGTATGGCCGGCATCTTCTACAAAGGATGCTTTGATCCAGACAAAAGTGGTTTGTTTAAAATCATAGTGTTTGATCTTCCCGGTCTTCAGGTCGATGCGGTTAACGCCCCGGCGGTCGCTGAACCATCCTAAACCTTTTGAATCGATAAAAAAATCCCCCGTCTGTTTGTCGGGCATGTTGGGCATCGGCTTCATTACTTTTCGCAGCGAGTCGATCCGGCAAACGCCGTTCAGGTCCGATGCCAGCCACAGGTTGTTGGAGGCGTCGGCGGCGATGTTGGAAACAAATTTTGTTTCGGGTGTTAAAAAGCTTTTGAACGTCGTGCCATCATAGCGCACGGGACACAGGCGCGTGCCAAACCACATAAACCCGGAGCGGTCGCGCGTGGCCGACAACACGGTGTTGCTCGGCAATCCATCACGCGAAGTGATGGTTTCAAACCGGAAGGCGGGGAGCTGCGCCCGGCAGGGAAATACCCAGAGTGCAGCGATCCATACGAACAAGCATGACAAAGCAGTCCGTGTCATTCATCAGAGGGGGTTTGGAGGACTCTATCAAAGATAGAACTCCTCCACCTCCGGTCCTAGAAATACTCCCCGGTTGGGAGCAATTTCGGGTTGATGCGTTTTACGCCGTCTTTATTTTATTTCCACCTTCATGTTTTTTGTGATCAGCGATTGGCCACCGTCCCTATAGATCGCTTTCACGGCATACTCATAGGTTCCTTTCGGCACGTTGGTGTCGGCAAACGCATACTTGTCGCCGGCCACCTGCTGGTACATCTCCAGGCCGCTGCCATTGACCGACCGGTAGACCAGGAAATAATAGTCGCCTGTGGCGGGATACTTCCAACTCAAGCCTACCGATTTTTTGTCGGTGTTCACTTTAGCCAAAAAACCTTCGATCTTCTGCCGCATGCCGGAGTCGTATACGCGCACCTTGAGCGGGAAGGAACGTTCCGAGCGATTTCCATCGTCGTCGTTGGCGATGAGGGTGTATTCGTACCACGTGAGCTTTTTCACTTTGGTGTCGGTGAACCGGGTGGAATCTTTTTTCAGCCGGGCCACTTCGGTCCACACGCCACCGGGTTCACGCCGGTAGAGTGTTTGCGTCGTGGCGTCGGCGCTGTTGCTGGCGACCCAGGAGAGTGCCACCGTGGTGTCGCTCACCACAAATTTGATGAACACCGGGGCGACCGGCGCAACCTTGTCGGGTTTCTTCAGCTCGAGCATGTCGGAGTAGGCGCTGGGGTTTTTATTCTTGTCGAAGGCCACGATGCGATAGTATATTTTTTCGGTGAGTGTTTTCAACGACAGGCTGTCGGTGAAGGTGGAGTCGGCGATGAAGTTTTTCGTGATGGGGACAAACTTGTGATCTTTAGCATTGGCCCGGTACACGAGGTAGCCCATCAGGTCGCGTTCTTTTCCCAGCGTCCACTTCACATGCACAATGCCCGTGGTATCGATCTTGCCCAGGAGACCTACCGGTTTCGCCGGGGCCAGGGTGTCGGTCATGATGACGTAGGCTGGAACAGAAATGCCGGTATTGCGCGCGGTGTCGATGGCCGACACGACATAATAGTTTGTTCCCCAGGGCACAGCAGTAGTGTCGATGTAAGAAACGGTTTCTTTGCCGAGTGGCTTTAAGGTGAGCGGCGCGAAAGGTCCATTCACCGATTCGCTGCGGCCTACCATGAAGCCGGCAAAGTCGCTTTCACGCGTGGTCTTCTGCCAGGTCAGTTTCACTTTTCGCTTGCCAAGGTGCTGGGCGGCGACGCTGAGCGGCGGTGACGGTGCCGTTTTGTCGCGGCCCATCACGGGAATGTTTGGAGAAGGCATTCCCAGGTCGCCGAACGGCGTGATGCCCGTGATGCGATAGAAGTAGGGCTTATAGTTCTTCGGCAGCGAGTCGTTGTAGATGATTTGGCCATCAGGATCTCCGTTGACGGACTCAGGTTGAACATACGGCCTGTGGTTTCTCCGTTTGAAAGTTTTTCCCCCATCGTCCGACCGCTCGATGTTATACGACGTGAAATACAGGGTGGCGAAAGCGCGGTCCCAGCGGAAGATCACCTGCCGGTCCCGCTCTTCGTAACGGATATCGGGCATGGCGGCTGCCGTTTCGCGCTGTGTGGTCTTGATGACCACGGCACCCGAATCGGACTTGATTTTTGCGGGATCGGTAAGCGCATGAATGGAATAGACATACCGCTTTCCTTTTTGCATGGTCTTGTCCACAAACCGGAGCCCGAGGCCGTTGGCGGCCGAGGCACTGTTGTCGGCGATGAGCAGGGCCATGGCGAATCGGTTTTCCCGGTCGTACTTTTGGTTAATGGCATCGCCAAGGTTCACGTCATTTGCTTTGCGACCCTTGCCCGCCTTCTGCTCGGGTATGTTCGATTTGCCGTAGAGCAATTGAACCGCGATGGCCGCCGTGGTGTCGGTGTGGCGCGCTTTCGCTTTCCATTCTTCGAGGGTCCATGGTTTTATGGGCACCGCGTTGAGTTTTTCACGTATGGGAGCGGTGGTCATTTTTTCTTTGATCTCCATACGTTCGATCACATAGCCGGCGGTATTGTAGGCCTTCCACAGCAAGGGGTCGGCCGGCGCCCAGCGCAGCACGACGGAGTCGCCATAGAATTTTCCCAACAGGTGAAGCGAGCGTTCATACTTCAAGGTGTCGGCGGGCTGAACTTTTTTTTGTGCCGCGAGCGGTTGTGCCAGGGCAAAAAGGAAAAGGATGAAAACGATCGGTCTCATAAGGTTTATTTTTTGATCAGGAACGTTTTGGTTTGAACGGGAGCGCTGTTGTCGATCCGTGCAAAGTCTTCGACATTATAATAATACGGACGTGTTTTGCCGATAAAATTAAAGTTCAACTTTAGGGTCATCGGCGCATACGCTGACAACGGCACATATTCGTTGTACGCCAGGGCTTCCAGCGACGAATATTGTCCGGACAAGAAGGCGCGAAAGAACTCGCCGTCCAGGATGTCGGCTGCGCGGCTGCGAACATTGATCCACTCGATCGCATTGGCGGATGCGATCTGGTAGCTGATGCGCATCGTCTTGTCGTAGTGCGCCATGGCCTGGGCAATCGGCCGGTTCAAATCGGCCGTACTTTTTTCATAGGTGGGGGACGGGCCTTCGTAGGCCTTATTGACGTATGTCGAAGCAACTTGCGTCGCCATCGGCTTTGTGCCGAGCGCGGCGTTGAGCCGCAATTGCGCTGCGGCCGGAAACGCGGGTGCCAAAAGGATGAAGATGCGGAGGATCAAATGAAATGTTTTCATGGTGTGAAGGGTTAATTATTTTAATGAGATCGCTTTGGAAATGGAAGGACTGTAGATCGCTTCGGTCGTATAGGCCTTCAGATAGTCGCTGATAAGCTGGCTATTGATCTCGTCTTTGGTCAAGGGCGGATCTACCGAAGAGAGCGAGAAATCGATCGGGCGCGAAGCGGGTTCAAAGCCGATGATCTCATTGAGCGGAGTACCAAAGGAGCGGATGTAGCGCGGGCCCATCTCTTCCGCAAAACCACCATAGAAAACAGCGCGCCACGGATCATAGAAATTGGGTTTCGCCTGCTGCTCAGACCACCGGTTTCGGGGCTTCGCTTCCGAAACAACCACCAAGGGACCGATCTTATGGAAGTCGCCCGCGAACGCATACCGGCTGCCTTTCATATCAAAAACATCAAAGCCCTCACTTAAGCCGTAGTCGGCGTCATAGATCTCGACAATGCCGAAGGCTGTTTTTTGTGCTGTCGACGACACCTCGGAGTGCGCCAGTTTGTCGGCCAGGGTGTTGTACTTGCTGGTTTTGAAGTAATATTTGTACAACAGAATATCGGGCACCTTTTTCATCGACACCGCCACACCCGAGAGGGCGCTGGTGTTCACGTCCACAAAATTGTAATCGCCCAAATACTTGTTCTTCGTGTCATACGTAAAATTGCTGTTGTTCTTCATCAGCGAGGTGCCGATACCTGCTACCTTGTCTTTGCCGGTATTATTCACGCCGGAAAGTGTCAGGCCTGCGCGGGGGTTGATGCGTTTCACGAGTCTGACCTCCATGATCTGATTGTTCGGCAGGGTGGGTATGGCAAAGTCAATGTTATAGCCGCCTTTGTAATCGATCGGTACTTCAACGATAGTCGATTTGCCGCCTCCCTGGTTGGCCGTAAAGACGGCGATAAGGTTATAGTCGGAATTGCCCATCAAACACGGCACGGTCTTCGTGAGCTCCAGATAGCCGGTAGTAGATTCCTTTTGAAGGAAGTAGCGCTGCCGTGAGATGGGGAAGGACGCGAGCACTACATCGTTGAGCGTCGTCACACATTCACCCGTGGTGAACGCGAGCGTGCGTTCTTCGATGATCAGCTTGCCCTGATGCGTGCAGGGTTTCTTTGTCGATCCGACCAATTCGAAGGCTTGTACCTTCACCTTGACGGTATACTTTGATTGTGCCTGAAAGGCGGCGGCGGTGTAGATGGTGGCCAGCTTGCCTTCATCGGTAATGCGGAATTCCCGGTTGCTGGCCTTGCTGCACACAACGTTGCCATGTTCGTCCACCACATCAAACTGAAGCAGGTCTATGGTATACCGGCGCGCAACTTTCTTTCCTTCATCGTTCACCATATCAATCGGGAACTCGGTGTCTACGGGAAAATTGAAAGTGGCTTGCGGATCGGCAAGAATGGAAACCTTGTCTCCGCCAGGACTAAGCTGGCTAATGATCGGCGTGCCGGAGAAGGGACTGGACTCGGGTGTGCACTTGTCACCCACGGCCACGTGAAAAGTCATGTGGCCTGTCACGAGTCCACCCAGCACTGTATACGGCGACCCGAGCCAGCCGTCGAACCAAATCGGATTGGGCATGCCCATGCTCATGATGGCGCCCGCCTTCACTTCGAAGGCTGGAACTTTGCCGGTAAAGAACCATTCATCCACATATAAACCGAAACCAAATTCGGCCCACATCCAAAGCTGGCCATTAGCATACCAGCCGTTGATACCGGGCAAATTCGTCCGGCCATTGCAACCTTCGCTCACTTCCTGCAGGGCGACGTCGAAGCCCATACCGGCGCCGAGGTTCATGTAAAAGATGAGGAACCTCAAGTCGGCGGGCCCATATTCCACGCTGGCCCCCAGCGCAAAGCCTGCTCCCTTTTCCAATTTCGGTGAACGCGGCGGAGCGTATCCAATGATAGCGTTGAGCACTTGCTGCGGGGGAGGCGGCACACCGTCGATGCCGTAGTTGCCCATTTCGAGATAGCCTTTGTAGTGTATAAAGTCGACCACATCAAGTGCAATCCTGTCGGAGGGTTCGCCCACTTTGAAGAACCAGTCCCCGCTGCTGCCGTTCACATGGAGGTGCACAAAGCCGTGGCCTTCGATCATGCTGAGCAGGCTCACGTTCACCCCCACCATGGCATCGAATATATCCTGGGCAAAATCATAGCGGATAATGCCTTTACCTTTCACAAACGCTTTCTCGGTATTCATGAGCGGGCTAAGCATGGCGGCGTCGGCCGTAATGCTCATCGATACGGGGGCCATCGTTTTGGTGTTCACCACGCACTCGAACGTGCCCGACATCTGGCATGAAAATCCGTCGCTCACACCCATGATGATCGTGGCCTTAAAGCCCGCGGTGTTTGCCGTCGGCGTATACAAGTTGGTAACGGGTGGCGTGCCACCGTAAAAGTCCTTCGGGTTCAGCAACGCTTTTTGGCTGAGGTTGTAAAATGCCCCGCCGCCAAAACCGAAAATGCTGAGCGGTATCGGGGGCGCTACCGGGAAACCTGCCGGTGATTTGAAGCGGGCATCCACATACCAATACTGAAAATCCTTTTTGCCGAACAACACCTCGGCGTGAGCCACAAAACTGGAGAAGAACGTGGCGTCCAGCGATCCGCGAATACCGTTGCCGAACTCCGCGTCGCCGTCAAAAAAATTGACATTTCCTAGGATATGCACAGGCCCGATCTCGCCATCGAGGCCGATCTGGGTTGGATACACGTTGTCGTATTTCCAATCGGGGCGCTTGCCATTAAAGTCGAGCTTGCCCAGCACGCTGAAACCGAATGTCGCTTTGGGCACGAGCTCGATGTCGCAGAGGGATACATGCATGGTAAAACCAATGCCGGCCTTGCCTCCCGCGATGATGGGCTTGATCTCGTCCAGGCCAACGTCAAAACCGGAAAGCGATTTGTTCGGACTGGCCAGCCCGGCATGGAACGTTTCGATGCTGATATAGGGCGCTGCCGTTTCAAGCTTCAACCCCTGAAACTCCATCGCCCGGAAATTGATCTTCGACAACGGCGACAAATCGGCAATGATGTCCATGCTGCCGTTGAGGTTGGCCGCCGCATAGAAATCTTTTCCACCGCCGGCGGTCACCAGGATGTTCGAGGTGTTGGCCAGCGTGAACTTCGAATACCACATGGGCACGTCCAGGTCGTTCTTCGGCTTGATCACAAATTGGAATTCCAGCGACCCCGCAGGCTTGCTCAAAGTGGAGGTATAATCCAACTGGCCCTTGGGATTCGAAGCATTGCCACCCGAAATGGGAAGGATCATCTTTCCATTCATGCCGCCCGATACAAACGAGTTGTTCAGAAAGTTGACGCCGATATTGTCTACAGAATAAAACCATCCGCCCATATCGCCGTCGCCAATCGCCAGCACGTTCGTGGCGTTCACCGCGCCGCTCAACCCTTGCGTGTCGATGATGAGATCTTTCACAGCGGTGCCGATCGGCGGTCCACCGGATGCTTTTTTAATGATCGCCGGTAGCTCGACCGTGAGGTTGGGAAGATAGAACCCGTTCCAGTCGGGTGTGGAAATATTCGGTTTGGCGGCGATCGTGGGCATACCCACAGGGTTGGAAGAAGAGGAGTGATCGTAGGTGCCGCTGCCCACCAGCGTGAAGCCGAAGTCTGTGCTGCCGGCGAGATAGAACGGATCGATGTCTACTTTCGCCATCCAGTTGCTCCAGGACAACGCACTTGCCGTAAGCGTAGCCTTAACGGGGCTCACCATGTCGGATTTTTTTACCAACATGCCGGCGGGGAAATCATACTCGGCCTGTATCCGCAATTTCTTGAATCCGTCTTTATCAAACACAACATACGTTCCTGAGTCAAGCGGATTGACGGGCATGGGGGCAACACCCTTGAGCCGCATGTTGAGCGGGGCAATGTTGAAATCGCTTGAAAGGAAAAGTGTGCCTTGTCCGCACAAACCAGCGTTGTCCATACAAACCGATTTTGCGCCCAATGCAATTTTTGTCGCACCATCGGGAATGTTCACCACCGTGGCGGCTTCGAATGTCGCTTGCGTGGGCGTGAACGTGGCACCGGTAATGGCGATCACCGTGCCGATGCCACCGATATTTTTATCAAGACCCAACGGCATTTCGAATCCCACGTTGTCGATGGCGCTGCTGATGTTGGAAACCAGTTGCTTCACGTTGGCTTTGAAGTACTCGTCAAGTTTCTGCGCATCCGAGGAAGTGAAGGGAAGGGATTGGATGTTGGGCGCCGGCGCCGACGGTATAAAGTCGACGTCGCTTTTCACTTTGGCTTTCACCATGCCGCTGATGGCCTGGTTGGAGGCATTCACCTGCAAATCCGCGAACTCCACCAGGATGGGAATGAGCTTGCTGTTGATCATGGGGAAGTTGATCTTGCCGCGGCCTTTCAGCATGCCGGCTTGTTCGGTGGCTTCAAGCACGGTCATCTCAAATTTTCCGATGGTCACTTTGCTGCCGACGATCGCTTTGGAATTGTCCACGCCACCACCCGGCACCGCTTCCTGGCAACTGCACACCACAGGGCCCACGGCATTCATCATTTTGAAAGCCGCCAGGTTTGGGAGTTTGTCTGCAGGCGCTTCGCCAAATGTGAACGAGCTCACCTCGCTTCGGCCTTCGTTTCTGAACACCGTACTCCGGAAGGGATCGATGGCCGTGACCATGAACGCATATTTTCTTCCGGCGATCAACGTAGGCTGTGCGGGACCGAAAAGAAACGCGTTGCCGGTTACCGTCTGTTCAAAAAACGGCGGCGTCGTGGCCGACTGCATCGCATCGTTGATGTTGCGACCCGATGTCAGGATCTCCACGACCTTCAACCTGAACTGTGTGGATGGCGGTGCACCGGCCGGAAAGCTCCAGGTGAACAACACGTTCTGCGGCGCTACGGAGCGCACCACCTCGTCGGCATACGGCCTGATGAGATAAGGAGGCTCCAGGTTGGTGATGCGAAAAGCATTGCTGCAACCCATCGGCTCATCCACCGAGAGCGGAACCTCCGGCTGATTGTAGTCATAGGCCCGGGCACAAATGCGATAGATGCCTTCCGGCAGACCATTGCCTTCGCGCAATGCCGCGGCCGACGTGCCGCGAACCTCGAGCTTGTCGATGTCGAACAAACTGCGGATCGCCATCGCATCCAGCTGCAGGGTCATGCCCGCGGGAAGATCGATCGGCCGCGGCGACCGGTATTGGCGGGCGGCGTGGATCTCGATTCCATTTTCACCGATGATCGACCCGCGCAGTTGCAGCGACACGGCCGATTGACGACGCGATTGGAGCGTAATGATAATGCGCTCCGGATGTTTCTCATAGTCGTCGATCTTGGTCGAATAGGGCGGGGCTACCATAACGGTAACGGTAACATCATTTTGTGCCTGGCAATACGTGGCCAAGGCCACCAACCAGAGCACGGCAACGATCAGAACGACCGTGCGGGCACGAACCTTCATAGGAACAGACATATGAAAAGGTTTTTTAGATTTTGAATTCATTTTCTTAAAAATTTACAGCGTAAGAAATCTCACCCCGGAACTCGCTGAAGCGTGTGCTCTCTTTATTGCGTTCGCTGGGAAAGTTTCCGATGTAGTTGATGTTAGTGCTGAACGTGTGACGTTTGCTGGGCCGGTAAGAACATTGAAGCCCGTCGTTCAGCAACAGATTCTTTTGTCCCCCGGAAAAAGATTGAAGGATGGCCACCGACAACCCCACCGAAAGCTTATTGTCTTTCAGGTTCTTGCTACCCCCGAGTGTGATACCCTTGTTCCCCGTTTCATTTTTCGCCATGGTGAGGTGCGCGGAATTGAGGTTGACGTAGAGCGTCAGATTTTTGGGGACGAACATGATCTGGTAGTTGAAAAACATGTTCACCGAACTGAGGTCGTTGTTCATCCTCGGAGACGCATTCAGATCCTGCAGGTTCATGCGATTCCACGAGAGCAGGAAGGTATGCGTGACATTCTCCTTCGGGAGAATATAGCGCGGCGTGATACCGACCGTGCCCGTGGTTTGTGTGATGAGCAACGTGTCGGCCACAAAAACTCTTCCTGGTTGTTGTTTTGTCGAGAAGTTGGTATAGGTGAAGTCCACACCGAGGTTGTCGGTAATGTTGGCCGAAAGATTGGCCGAGCTGATCACCCGTTTGCTGGTCGATTCTTTCTGGTTCTGAAGGTTATCGCGTTGCAATCCAATGCTACCCGAAAAATGAAGCTTCTTTTTAAAGAGCGAGAAAGCCGGAGAGATCGTGATGTTCTCCAGGTCGTTGTTGAAGAAATAAGACCCCATGGATTTGAAGTCCGGATCGACACGCTTGTATTGAACTTTGAAGGTGAGATCTTTCAGGCGATAGCCCACCGCAATATTGTAAGCACTATAGAATTCAGTAGAACCATTGATGGTGATGAAATTTCCAAGCGTACTCTTCAATATATCCGGGATGGAATCGATTTTTATATGCGAGCCCAGATTCGTAGTGTAATAGCTGAACCCGACATCGCCTTCCACGAACACGCGCTTGTAAGAAAAAGCGCCGCTTACCCCAAAGACAACATTTTCGGCCGGCGCCACTTGCGAGGTGATTTTTTCAGAATAGCGAACACTCGTGCTGTCGTCCTTGGCTTTCAGCATGCTGAAGTCGATAAAATTAGATCCCTTCCCAACGCCAATTTTTGCCGCATAGCCACGACGTGTATACTGAAAAGGATCGTACGTTCCCGACGTGGTGTCCACGGCCGTGGCGCGGTTAAGTCTTCCGTATATAAAACCAACACGGAGTATCCCTGGCGTTAGATCAACCCCTGCCCCCAGGATAGTATGACCGGCCATCGTGTAGGGCGAATAGGTAATGTTGCGATACCCGGCGTGAAGGGTGACCCATTTATAGTGCGGACTCGCGCCAAACTGGTTAAAGGGCTGCCGGAAGGATCGTTCTTGCTCACTGTATACAAAATAGAAAGGGATGGTCATACCGTACAGGGACAACACCGGCGAACCGGTGAGCACATACGAAAAAGGTTTCCTCCGGTCGTCAATACCCTTGGCCGAATAGAAAAGCATGCGCGCGCTCGCACTTCCCGAGAACGTGACCGGCTTTTGCTGGGCAATGTTCTCCAGGTCCTGAGCATTGGCCGCCGGGTGAGCGGCGGTCAGACAGAGGACCAGTAAGGAAGCATAGATGAATTTTTTTCTCAGCGTTTTCATGACACACGTGTTTCGTCAATTCACATCCACGCGCACCAACTGGTAGTCGGTACCCGTATACAAAGCGCCGTCCAGCATGATCAAATAGCCCGTAAAGGGAAAATGGACATTCTTACCAATGCCTTCGCGCGGTCCATTGGCATCGGCGCCGCCGGCCAACGCGCTGATGGTGTTGTCGGGCGCGATGGTAAGAATTTTGGTCCGGTCAGTCAGGTAGCTCCCGCCGCCGCTAACATATGCGCTGCAGTACACGTTGCCCTCCGGTCCGAGGGCTATACCTCCTAGAGAAAGTGGAACATACGGTTCACTCGAACAACCATAGCGCGCTTTGGCTTCATCCAGGATGGTGCTCACCATGCCGTTGCTGTTTGTGATTTTTCTGACCCGGGCAGGTTCGTATGCTTCGGTCAGAAAAATATTGCCGTCGTTGTCTACCACGAGGTCCCGTACAAAACTAAAGGTGGCTTGCAGGGCAGGGCCGTCTTTGCCGCCGTGATCGCCCGTGCCGGCGATGGTGGTCACATTCCCTACCTTATCATCCGCATCGGGTGCAATCCTACGCACCCGCACATTGCCTTCGTCGCAGACATAAAGATTATCCTGCTGGTCGATGAAGAGACCCCGGGGTCTGTCGAAGTAGGCCTGGTTGCGTGGCCCATCGAGATAGCCAGGTTGGGGATGGCCGTATTGAAAGTTATCCACGCCGGCGTACAGACTCACGTATCCATCGGGTGCAATCATGCGGATGCAATTATTGCCCGTATCAGAAATATATACGTTGCCTTTACTGTCTACTGCCGCATCAGACGGATAGTCGAACAAGGCAAAGCCACCGTCACCATTAAAGTAACCGGACGTGTTGCCCGCTCTTCCGCCGCCGGCAACGTAGCTGACCACGCCCGCCGAAGAACGTTTATAAACACTGTTCAATGGCGCCCGAACGATGTAGATGTTCTTTTGTACATCGGCCGCCAGGCCATCCATCTGAAGGTCGTTCGAGGCGATGGTCACCACCCCGGTGGGCAGGTACGTAAAGTTCGGACCCGTGGCCTCGGCCTTGTCAACGACCACCGACACATTACCCGAGCCCGCACGCGCGGGAACGATCGCGGTGAGGTAAGTTGACGAAGCCAGCAACACGGCGGCCCTGCTTCCATTGATGAGGACCGTATTCTTAGAAGTGATCTCACTGAAATCTTTTCCGGTGATGGTAAGGGTATCGCCCATTCGGCCACACGCCGGCGAGATTTGGGTGATCGAGTGTCGCGCCGGATCGTCGCTGAATTCATATTCATGTGCGCACTGCTGAGACACAGCCGACACGATGAAGATCATGGAGGATGCTATGAAGGATTTCATTTTTTTGAGGGTCTTGAAGTAGTATAGTACAGACAATCGGGTTCCACGAAGAGAACGATGGCGTTCTTTTCACAAAAGAGATCCCTGCCCGGGGCACAAGGCCCCGGCGGAATACTACATTTCGCTTAACAGTGGATAAAAAAGTAAACTTACTACGGTTGGCCTATTGGCACTTGAACCCGTTTTGAATGTAAGCGGTTTTCACGGACGTGTTCTTAATGCTATACGAACCCGTGATCACAGCATCTTTGGCCCAGGCATTGGGGTCGCCAGGAGCGATCGCCTGCACAGAGGCATAAGTCCCATTGGTCGAAATGTCCATCGTGGGACAAAGCACGATGGGATCTACGTCGTAATAACCGTTACCGGGTCCCCATTCCCACAACAGCCAGCCGATATCGTGCTTGGCGGCTTCGGTGAGTATGGATACATAGTCTACCCCGCCTTCGGCCGTGCAGCCGTATATGGCGGGCACATTGTCGCCGGGATAACCGCCAACCGCACAGACCTCGCCCAGAATAAGCGGCACTTCTGCCGTGGCAGCTGCGTTAAGCTGATCGGCAATGAATTTCGGCGTGGCACCGTCTTTCTTGGACCAATAGGGGTGGGCAGAGATTAGAATATTATGCAGCGGATCGTGATTCACCAGGTTCGCCGCGATGGGCACCACGAGTTCCAGGTTCTTACCACAGTCAGGGGCATCGATAATGAGCGGCGTGTTGATACCGGCACTTCTCAATTGCGTGATGGCCGATTTATAGGCCGTCTCGAATTGCGTGGCGGTCACGGAATAGTCGCCGGCCTCATTAGCAATGTTGACCAGCATGGCGTGTTCATATTTTTTCACCAGGGCCGCTACGGGGGCACTCGACCAAAAATTGACGAGGTCGTTCAGTCCGTTCAGGTCGCAAGTGGCTTCGTGCATTTCCACAATAGGGATCATCTTTTCCTTTATACAGTTCTTGATGATCTCCTCCAAGGTGGTCAGGCTGGTAGGAGCGCCACTGCTGCTGGTCTTTTGCCATACGATACGCACACTGTTGGCGCCCGTCTTGGCGATCTCGGGGAAATATCCGACCCCTTGCGGATCGTTCTCGTCGAACACGCTCATTTTGTTCACGCCCTTCAGGATCACCTGGTTTCCGCAGGGATCAAAGAGGTGCGTACCTCCGACAAAGAATGTTTTCGACAGCTCGTCAGGTTTCTTGATGTCGTCCGAGCTACAGGAATACAAAAAGATCACAAACAACACCAGTACCATCATGAGCGCAGCAAATAAAGCCTGGCGGCGCAGTCGGATAGTCCAATTCGATTTTTTCACTAAAGCAGTTTCCATAGACATGAGAGTTTTTTTTCGTATGTAAATCAACGAGGAATTCGAGCGGAACACAATGCCCCTTTTGGGGAACCCAGCGACAGGGAGGCGGTTTAGGGGGATGAATGGCGGAGTTGGAGGCTGGAACGCCTTTTAGGAGCCAGAAGACATGATTCAGTAGCCAGAATTCAGTAGCCAGTAGTTTTCGCAACGGGTGTTGTAACGGGAATGTCGTTTGATATTTTCAATGTGAGGCAGGATGAGGTTGTTTCGTAGCGGCTCATTTGGGAGCCAGGAGTCAGAAGGAGGGAGCTGGAATTCAGAAGCCAGTAGTGAGTAGCCAGTAGTTTAGGAGCAATTGGTACTAAGGAGAATGTCATTATATCTTCAATGTGTGACGTGGAAGGGGAGTATGTTTTTGATGATACGGAAGATCGGGGGTTGGTAAAGCGGGAAATTTTGTTTTACTTTGAAACACAAAGTACTTTTAAATCGTTAAGCGTTCTTATGACAACAGACCAGCAAACCATCGGCGTCAACCCCAGGGTAGGGGTTGGCGGAACCACTCTACGACAACAGCGCGATCCTTTTCTCTTGCTTGGATATGTCTTCCTGGCGGCATCCTGTTTTTTCTATCTGCTTTTTGAATTCACACCCCGTGATGGCGGTGACTATACCTTTGAGGTGTTTATCTGTCATTATATTTTGGCGTTGGGCTATGCGGGGTTCTTACTTTATAATAAGGCCTATGGCATCCGGGCCAGTTGGCGAAAGGAGAATATTCATAAAACGGTGGTGCTGCTGAATTTGTTTCTCGTCAGTGCCTTTGCCCTGAACCGCGAATTTGCCGTGTTTGAAGCGTCGGCCAATTGGTGGAGCGTTTACATTGTGCTTTCCTCGATGACGTTGCTGAGCTTTCAATATTTCGATCGGCTGCCGGCGTGGGTAAACAAAATCCAGTTTGTGTTGCTCGGCTGTGCGCTTATACTCTATATCTATTCAACGGTGATCATCGCCAACTATTATGTGTTCAGTTGGATCGGTCTCCTGTTTTTCGGACTAGGCGGACTTATCTACGTGCCGCTTTGCTTCGTGGTATTAGTCATTACCTTGATCAAACACTATCATCAGGACGTGAACGTCCCGGCGGCTTGGATGATCGTGGGCATGTTGATGCCACTGTTGTTCACGATCGCTTTCATTTCCGAGTGGAGCCGTCGTGTGGACGAGATAGCAAAGGTCACCAATCAAGCGGTCATCTCCCCCGATACCGAACTTCCGGTCTGGGTAAAAGCAGCACAGACGTTGGAAGACGATTGGATGACGCGGATGATCCTCAAATCCGATTTGGTCTACACGACGTCCAAAGACAGGTTTTCGGAATTCGATTTTGCGCCCAGGAGACTGTCGTGGGAGGAGCAACGCAAACACGACCCCTTGGTTTTTCTGGCCACGGGCGTCAAAGAGTGCTCGTTGCCAGCCGACGAACGCATCCGCATCCTTCAAGCCATCACCAAGACGAGACACCACTCGGAAGAACGCCTGTGGTCCGGCACAAATCTCACCACCTCGTACATCGTAACCGACGTTGACATCTACCCGGATCTCCGGCTGGCCTACACCGAGAAATACCTGAATGTGAAGAACTCAGGAGCACAACGCTGGCGCAATACGCAGGAGGCCATCTACACCTTTCAACTCCCCGAAGGCTCCGTGATCACGTCGCTGTCACTCTGGATCAACGGCAAGGAAGAGAAAGCGATACTGACGTCAAAACAAAAAGCAACCGAGGCTTATACCACCATCGTTGGCAAGGAAAGCCGTGATCCATCGGTTGTACATTGGCAAGAAGGAAACACGGTGACGGTCCGCGTCTTTCCCTGCACGCCGGACGAAGAACGCAAATTTAAAATCGGCATCACCTCACCATTAACTCGTCAACAGGGGCAAATCGTTTACAAAAGCATCCTCTTTGAAGGACCCAACGCCGAAGAAGCCCGCGAGACCACCCGCATCACGTTCATAGGCACGCCGCCAAAAACAGAGATGCCAAACGGTTTTAAAAAGAACGGTAAAGGTGATTACATCTCCGAGGACGTTTACAATCCGGAACTGTACATTGGAATGGAAGCATCCCCTCTGAAGCCCGGCAACACATTCTCGTTCGACGGCTATAGCTATTCGCTGGAGTCTTATACACCCGCCTATGAAAGCTACCAAACCAACGCCATTTACCTCGACATCAATAGCAGTTGGACGCCTGACGAAGTGGAGGCATTCAAAGACCGCCTTGCCGACAACCTCTATGTATTCTATGACGAAGCGTTTGTGAAGCTGAACGAACAGAACTGGCGGATCGCCGAGACCTTGCAAAAGCGTGCCTTCTCCCTGTTCCCCTTTCATTTGCTGAAGAAAAATGCTCCCCTGGTGGTCACGAAAGGAAAAGCGCTCTCGGTGCACCTCAGCGATTTCAAAGACAGCCCGTTCGCGGAGCGCCTTAGTAAATTTTTCGCATCGGGCAAGCGCGTCCACGTTTACAATTTGGGTGAGAATGTATCGACCTATGTTGGATCGCTGCGCGAATTCCGCGCGTTGCAATTCGGGGAAGGATCCCTGGAGGAATTGTTTACTTTACTGGACAAGCATGAATTTCCCACGATACACGAAACGGAAAACAGCATCGTGCTCCATGATGCAAATCTTAAGCTCACCCGGAAGAAATCCGGCAACAATCCTCCTCCTGATTCCGCCCCCGATCACCTCGCCCGCCTGTTCGCCTACAACGACATCATGCGGCGTGTCGGTCCCGGTTATTTCAAGGAAGATTTCGTAAACGAAGCGCTGGTCGAGGAGGCATCCAAAGCCTATGTCGTGTCGCCGGTGTCGAGCCTCATCGTACTGGAGACGCGCGCCGACTACGATCGCTTCAATATCCACGACACGAAGAACAGTCTTCAAAATGCCGCCAAAGATTCGTCCGGTGCGGTGCCTGAACCACACGAGTGGGTACTGATCATTTTGTTTGCGGCTTTTGTCATCTACCTCAAAGTGAGACGCTCATGACACTTGCGGTGCTGGGTACGATGGTGCAGCAGGCAGGAACCCTACGCCGCCAACACGTGCTGTTGATTTTGCTTACGGCCCTGGGGCTGTGTGCGGGGTGCGTGGGACTGCCCTTCACTTACATCACCGTGAGCAACTTTGTGGTGGGACTTGTGTTACTACCGTTTGTGATCATCCGGCAGGGGCCGGCGCGCATCAATTTGTATTATCTGCTTGGCCTGCTTCTTTTTGGTTGGCTGGCCCACATTTACCTGCTCAAGATATTTTTCTTTCTCATGGTGGCATTCTTTCTTTTGCTGGTTTGGGAGGGGGCAGGGGGACGGCTGAACACGATCATCCTGTTCCAGATCGTGTTGATGTCGCCCGTGTTTCTGCAGGTCACTGCCATCCTGGGGTTCCCCATCCGGTTGTGGCTGAGCCAATGCGCGGGAGCGCTTCTACAGGTTGGATGGAATGTTCAGGTGGAGGGAAACCTCATGATACTGGACGGTTTCCAGTTTTCCGTAGACGAAGCCTGTATGGGCCTGAGCATGCTCAGCCTGTCCATGTTGATGGGCGTGTTCGCGATCGTTCATCACTACAGGAGAGAGAAACGAACGTTGTCACTGGGTTGGCTCATCGTGTTCTTTGCGGCCGTGTTTGGGTTCAATGTGCTATCAAATCTTTTTCGCATCGTCATGCTGGTGCTCTTCCGGATCCTGCCGGAAGACCCGTTGCATGAGATCATTGGAGTCCTCTGTTTACTGCTTTACGTCATGATGCCGTTGTATTATCTGGCAAAGACCCTGACACAGAAATTCGGGAAGCCGTTTGAGCAAATGACCACGCAAGCCCACACCTCCGTTCGGTCAACGCTGCTCCTCGCGGCATTGAGCATTTTTGTTTTATCGATGAGCTTCACCATCCGCCCGGATGGCGCCGAGTCCTCCGTTCCCCACGCATTCGTAAAATTAAAAGACGCAAAAGGCGTGGAGCTGAACGGAGGCATCACCAAACTGACCACCGACGACCTCTTGGTTTACGTAAAGACCATCCCTGAATTTTTCACGGGCGAGCACACGCCGCTGTTATGCTGGCGCGGAAGCGGGTACCAATTCAAAAGCATCCGCAAGGAACGCATCGGTCAACAAGAAATTTACAAAGGAGTCCTGTCACGGGGCCAGGAGAAGCTGTACACGGCCTGGTGGTACACCAATGGAACACTGGTCACGATCGATCAATGGCTGTGGAGAAGCCGAATGGTGAATGAAAAAGAGCGATTCGCCTTGGTGAACGTGACCGCGAAGGACGAAATGTTGTTGGACCGGAATTTAAGACAGATGTTTGAAGACGGGTTGATCGTCCGTCCTTGAAAAAGACAGGAGCCAGGAGCCAGAATCCAGGAGCCAGGAGTTTGTGCGGGTGTGGGTATGGGGTGAAATGTGGGAATGGGAGAGTTCAATCAAGATATCTTACTCAGGGAAATCTTTCAGCACAACGTAAGGGTGGCTCCTGGCTTTTAACTCCTGGCTCCTGGCTCCTGGATTCTGGCTCCTTCAATCAGATAGCCTGCTTTACAACGTATTGTCTAGAGCACAAAAAGCACCACCCTCTTTCCCCACTGAACGACATTATCGTCCGTTCAACAGGATTCCAAAGTAAGTTCACATGTAAGATTCATGAGCATCTGACCTGCTCTTTCCGCGTCGCAAAAAAATAGAATTTGTAGTAATCCCGCTTCAACCGAAAAATGGTATCCTTTAACGATGTAAAACTCGCTTCTCTGCTTAAATAATTAGTCGATGCCTTTTGCGCTGTATTCAGGACATAACCAAATGCCTGCTTATGAAACGATACTTTACAATTTGGCTGATCGGATTGATCAGCGTGTTCGCTACGCTGGAGGTAGCGGCGCAAAAACAAGGCTCAAGAGATAAGCCTACACAGGATGGGAAGTCTTCCTATAATAGTAAGACTCCTAAGAAGGATAGCCATACTTCTCAGAAGGACAGTAACACTTCAAAGAAGAATAGCAACACCTCTAAGAAGAAGGATGGCACCACGTCCAAGGATAACCACTCTTCTAAGAGTAACCACTCATCTAAGGATAATCACAACTCCAAGGATGATCACAATTCCAAGGATAATCACTCCCCGAAGGATAACCACACTTCCTGTGCTATCCACCCGGATTGTGATGGCCGCCATACTTGTTCGACCCATCCTAACTGCGATGGCCACCACGGCCAGCCCGGCCAACACCCTTCCTGTGATAACGATAGTTACTCGACGGTGATTGTAAAGCAAGAACCCATTTCAGAGACTTGTACGGAGTATGAAGTCAAGGTTTCCTATAACGGTACCCGAACGTTTGGCCTTTCGCATTATTCCATGAGCATTCCCTGTGGAGAATTAAAAGACGTCAGCAATTCGGAACAGTGGAAACAGGTCTTTGGCAAAGACCCCACGACGGGTGTCTATGGTTTGAAGATCGACAACATATCCGGGTTTGGAGAGGGTCGTCCTGACGATTTCACGATAAAGTTCACCTGGTGTTCCGACAATTCCTGTAACAAGACGTTGGGCATTGTTGCCTACAAGTACGGTCAATGCGTGGATTATGATACGCTTTCTCATCCGGTACCTCCCGGAGATACCACCCAAACTTGTTCGACACTCCTGGCTTCTTTGCAAAAGACAAATGTAACCTGTTCCACAAGTGCGGATGGACAAGTGGAAGCCACGATTCAGGACGGACAAGCGCCGTTTACGTATGCATGGTCCACGGGCGCAACTACGCCGGCCATACAAAATCTTTCCGCGGGAGTATATAGCGTAACCATTACGGATGCCAACGGGAATACGCTCACACTGCATGAAACTGTTTCAGCCCCAGCGCCGATCGTCATCACCGAGTCGGTGTCGAACCCGTCGTGTAGCGGCGTGGCGAACGGATCCATTACACTTGACGTGACCGGCGGAACTGGAACGGGCACATATACCTATTTCTGGAGCAACGGCTCAAGCCAGCAAAACCTCGCCAACGCACCCAGTGGATTATACACGGTGACGGTAACCGATTCAACAAATTGCACGGCGCAGAAATCGTTCATGTTGACAAATTCGTCCCTGCTAAGCGCTACCGCTTTGCTTATCAACCCTTCCTGCTCGCAAGCCAACGGCAGCATCGATGTAACGCCTAGTGGTGGTGTCACGCCATTCACTTATTTGTGGAGCAACGGGGCAACGACACAAGATGTAAACGGCCTTGGCGCGGGAACCTTTACCGTAAAAATAACCGACGCCTTAGGTTGCTCGACGAGCAAAAGCTATACGCTGAAGGTCAACAACACCTTATTGCTGACCTATGTGGTGACACCCACCAGTTGCGTTGGCGATACGTTTGGTGCGATCGATTTGTCGATTGTGGGGGGCACATCACCTTATGTAATTAAATGGGCGGATGGTCCGACCACGGAAGATCGCACGGGACTAGCGGTCGGCATTTATACCGTGACCGTAGCCGATGCGGCGGGTTGCAGCACGCAGGCGGCGATTAGTGTTTTCCAAAAACCATTGACAGTTGCCAGCGAAATCAATCAACCTGTTTGCGCCACCGATCTGGGGTCGATCACCCTTACGGTGAGCGGCGTTCCTCCGTATACATACACCTGGTCTAACGGTGCAACGGGTAGCGCGATCACGGGTCTTCCAGCTGGATTTTATACCGTCGTCGTAGCGGATGCCAGCGGATGTAGCCGCACGCTTTCCTTCCTGATCCTTTCGCCGACAGCATTGGAAGTGACCGGTGCGGTGAGCAATGCACAATGCGGGGTCGAAGGGTCTTATGGTATCGATCTTTCGGTTATGGGAGGTAAACCGTTGTATACCTACCTGTGGTCGACAGGTGCAACGACTCAAAATGTGACCGGTCTGAATTCCGGGACCTATTCGGTGACCGTTAAAGATGCAGCGGGCTGCACAGCCACCCGTGAATTTACAGTGGATCCTGTTTCTGTCGGATGGTCTTGTATCATCACTCCGCCCACCAAACAGGTTGTATGCGGATCAGCCGGAAATTCAATTTCTACGGCTGTAGCCGGGGCAACCGATTATCTCTGGACGGTTACCAGCACGGACAATAGCTGGACGATCACGTCGGGTCATGACTCCACAGCGGTTTATACAGCGGGCAGCTCCGGTAGCTCGGCAACGTTCACGTTGACCATTACAAAAAATGGTTGCACACAAACCTGCTCCTATACCACCAGCAGCACCTGTATACAAAAGGATAATACGGGCGGCGGCGATCCCTCTTCCAGCGACCCTTGTACCACCACGGTCACTACCGTGCAGCAGCAAGCGGCAACAGAAGTACCTGTAGCCAGCGCCACAAAAATAGCCTTCGAACTTAACGTCTATCCCAATCCGTTCAAAGATAAACTGAACTTTGAATGGACGGCACCGTATGACGACTATGTTCAGGTCGAGATCCTGGATAAGTCAGGCCGCCGCCTGACAACGGTCTTCGAAGGTAAGGTGACCAAAGGGCAGCATTACAATTTTGAATGGTCGGCTGCCGGCCTGACGGATCACTTCTACTTCTATAAGTATTCATCGTCGAGAAATAAAGACTATGGACAATTGACCAGGAAGCGATAACCGTTTTTGAAACTAAAAGACCTGTTAGTCCTCAGAAGACTAACAGGTCTTTTTTTTGCTCTATCATCTCCGGAAAGAAAGGCGGAGGGTTATTCTCTCAAGCCACCTCTACCTCGAGAGATTTCTCCATCGGTATCGCATTCAACGGAAGTTGCACTACAAATTCTGTGTATTGGCCTTGCTCCGACGCAACGGTGATATTTCCTTCCAGCGCCTGCACCGATTTTTGAACGATGTATAACCCAAGGCCGTTGCCTTTCGAGTCGGGATGTCCTTTAAAAAACATGTCGAACAGGCGATGCTGAATGCTGGCGTCCACGCCAATGCCATTGTCGCGTACACTGAATTGAAGGCGGTCGTCATGGAGGGTTGCCCGGAACGCCACGCTGGCCCCCTCGGCATGTTGCATGAGACTGTAGATGAGTGCATTCTCGACCAGGTTGGTGATGACCACGTCGACAAGATTGGGATAGGAAAAGAAAACAAGATCGGCCGGACAGTCAATCGTAAATTTGACGTGCTTCTCGTTTATGATATTCGAAAACCGGTGTTGTACATTCTCCACGAGACTGAGCAGCGTGATGGAAGAATAGCCGGTAGGTTGATTGATCTCACTGATGATGCTCAGTTTTTTCAAAAGCTTATCCATGCCTTCCGTGGTATGCACAACGCGTTCGACCAATTCCTTCGGTTCTCCATCGGAGAGGTGAATGGCAATGTTACACAACCCAATGATAGAACAAACCGGCGAGCGCAAGTCGTGTGAGGCGCGATACAAAAACGTGTCGAGCTCCCGGTTGGCTTCGGCAAGCAATTTGGTACGATCCTGTACGATCGCCTCCAGGTTCTCGTTGATCGTCCGCACTTCTTCGTTGGCGAGGACAAGATCTTTCTTTTGTTTCCTCAGGCGACCGCTGAACCTGATCAACAAAACGATGAGAACGGCAAAACCGAGTACCACGAGCGATATGGCGAAAATTTGTTTCCGGAATTCCTGTTGTTCTTCCAGGCGCCGGGCTTCGCTTTCGGAGAGTTTGTCTTCCAGCTTTTGGAAATCGAAATACTTTTCTTTCAAGCCGTTGATGATCTGCCGGTAGTCGCTCAGGTTTTTGTAGAAGCGGCTCTCGTTTGCGGCGAGCAATTGTTCGAGGGCCATGAGGTCCGAGAAGAGGGTGGCGCGTGTATTTTCATCGAGGTTCATGAGACCCTTCTGGAGCTTCTGATCGATGATCCGTATCTTCTCATCAAATTCACTTTTCTGAGTGCGGAGACCTTGACCTTCCACGGTGGCCTGTTTCAAAAGGTTCTTGATGTCTTCGCTTACAAAAGAAGAATCGGAGATGTTCCCCATAAATACTTCCTTGTTGTTGCGCCCCTGGAGGTTTGTGACCAGCTCATTGAATTTTCCGTCCAGCTTTGCCTTTGTCGCGGCGTCCATGCTTTTTATCGATGCGTTTTTAAAGATGGCGTAAAATACCGTGAGCGATTGAACAGAATCCAGGTTGGCGAGATCGAAATTCTTAAAATAGTCTTTGTTGACCACGGGGTTTTGAGCAGCCGGCTTTTCGGACGCCTCCGGCGTTTGTGTTTGCGCCACAACGACCGGCTTGATGGCTTCCACGGTGATCACCGTCTCTTGACCCACTTGTTGTAAACTGACAACGTCATAACCCTTTGCCGTAAACTGGTCGGCCGTATTTATTTTTTCATCGAGTGCCAGCGGAACGTCAAGTTTACCCGCGGCATCGGTCGTGACCTCTGAGGTCTTCTTGCCCTTAAAGGTCATCGAGAGGTTGCTCACAGGAGCATTGTTCCGGTCTTTGACCGTTACGTTTGCCACCTGGTAGTTTTTCTTGCGGATAACGATCTCCAGAATGCTTTTGCTCAGGTTCCAGGCCGACGGTTCGTATTGTTCATTCTTTATTTTTAGGGTCTTCACCGGCAGTTCTGACTCCAGCAATTCGATAAACACCACGCCCTTGTCTCCGGTCGAGATAAAGCCTTTGTTATTGATCGAGACTTCAACATTCTTCAAAGGCTTTAACTGCTCGTCAAATGTTTTCACCTGGATCAATTGCCGTACTTGCGCCTGGGCCGGGAGAATGGCAAACGCGGTGAGGATAAACAAAATCAGGATCGCATTCAGTTTGAGGAATGGATGGGTCAGGGTAGGAGAGGAGGGATGCTTCATATCGCTAGAAGGTGTCTTTTACAAATACAATTTCGTGCGCACTGACTTGCCGCTGATGCCTTGGAATTTCAAGCACGACAACGCTTTCTTTTCCATCGGGACCAACTGCGCGGATAACATATTCGCTAAAATACGGTACCACCACCGAAAAGTTCCCGTTGTTATCGGTAACGTTTTCAAATACCGTCGTATTGCGCAGATTATCCACGAGATAGATCTTTGTGTTGGGCATCGCCGTAATGGCCGACGCATCGGTCCAGGCGTGTTCTTTTAATTTAACAATCCCGGCAATGGTAACGGGATAGGTTTGCAGGTCCATATCAAATTCATAAAGGTCGTCATTAAAGCCGCCATTTTTTCTGTTTGAGGAGAAGTAGCCATGCGTATCGAGGGAGTCTACGGTCATGCCGAAATCGTCGTAGCTGGTGTTGATCGGGTAGCCCGCATTGCGCGGTTCGCTATAGCCGTCGGCTTTGATACCCGTTTCAAAAATATCGAGCCCCCCCATACCGGGATGCCCATTGGAGGAGAAATAAAGGGTCCGGTTTTGATGCAGGAAAGGGAATGCTTCATCATAAGGTGTGTTCACCGTCTCACCCAGGTTTTCCGGTTGGGTCCATTTCCCATCCTCGAAGGTGGACCGGTACAGGTCCTTGCCGCCCTGGCCACCCCCCATGTCCGATGAAAAATAAAGGACCTTGCCGTCTTCGCTGATCGTCGGATCGCTGATGGAATGATACCGGCTGTTGTAAGGAAAAGGATCGGTCTCGCTCCATTCCCCGTTTTTCCATTCTGCAAAATAAAGCTGCAGATTCCGCTTGCCCCCGTTGCCCGTTTCATGCGCAGCCGATACGAACGCCATCTTCTGTTCCTTGTTATAAAACACCACCGGCCCGGCATTCAATCGCGATGACAGCTCCTTGCTGAAAAGCGACGGCTTGTCGTATTGATGACCCCCGTTCTCGCTGGTGCCCGGAAGGACACGGGCCGAATAGATCTTGTAGAAAGGTGCGTTCATGACAGCGTTCACCTTTTCGACAAGCTCCGGTTCTTTCCGGTTCGACATAAACACGATCCTGTTTTTGTAGGGCGTCGCACACAGTTCCCCATACTCCGTGTTCAGCGAAATTGGCCTGATGGCAAAGTGTGACGAATCTTCATACAAATACTTGATGTTGCTGAGACGCCATATTTTTCGCATGGCAAGCTCATCGTCCTTTTTGTTCGACAGGTACTTTTGGTAGTATTCAATAGCCGTCTTGTAGTTGCCGGTAGCGGCTTGAACTTCCGCGTAGTAATAAGTATCGCTCCAGGGAAGCGCGCGCTTCTCTTTCAAATACCGGCCGTAGTAGGCGACAGACGTCGAATATTCTTTTAGCGAATAATAACACCGTGCGATCCTGAGCTGGACATCCGGATCCTTTCGGGCGGCTTCCATGTATAATTTTAAGGCCTCGGGATAGTTTTTTTCTTTATAGTATTTGTCGCCCAGGCTCACTTCGCTTCTGAACAATCCGAAAACCGTTTGCTGTCCCTGCACGGTCTGCACCGCGGCGAGGAGAAGGAGCAACAAAAGCAGGTTCCCGGTTTTCATGATGCGTGTGATATCATCGCGGCGAGGCCACCTTGGTTTCTACATACTTGAAAAGATACTGTACCATAAGCTCGTGCGAGCCGTTGCTGATCCGCGCTACGTCGCCGATGGCGTGGTCGTAGGCGTATCCGATCTGGAACTGCGGCGTGATCTGAGCCTTTAACAGAAAATCCACCGATTCCCGTTTCCGGTACGATAGCCCCAGCGTTAACACTTTGCGATAGATCATGTTGATGTTCACATCGTAGGAGAAGGGCAGTCCCGGGAAATATTTTAACAATATCGAAGGTTCATATTCGAAGCTTTCGTTTTGCGTGATCCTGTATTTCGAGAACAGGAAATAGTTGGCGCGGCTCAAACGAACCGAGAGCGTGTCGCTGAGGGAAATCGTTTCGGGAAGCAGCTGTGGCGCCGACAATCCGACGTGCAACCGGGGACTCCTGAAATAAACGCCCGCCCCAAAGTCAAAGAACGTTTGGGAGACGTTGGCGTATAGCCTGGGATCGTTCGTAACCCCGCCGATCAGCGAGGCATAGTCCGAACGGGTACTGTGCACACCGGCCTGTAGCCCCAACGATAGGAATGACTTTTTGCCCACCTGCAGGTGATAGGCGTAGTCGGTGAGCGCACTCAGGTTTTTGTGAACACCATATTGATCGTTCACCAGGGTGGCCCCCAATCCAAAATGTTTTTTCTTAAACAGCGTGTGTCCCGACAACGTTTGCGTTGTGGGCGCGTCATCCACGCCACTCCATTGTCTTCGATCGATAAACGTAAGACTAAGGGCCTCATCCGCACCGGCATAGGCGGGATTGATGACAAGGTTGTTGAACATGTACTGGCTGAACTGCACCTTCTGTTGGGCCGTGGTCTGCTGAAAAGAAAAAATGAGCACGCCCGCCGATAACGCGATCCTTAAAAAATAATATCGTTGCCATGCCCCCATACTATCGCAGCAATTCAATAAACCCACTCTTCTTCAAATGCTTCTCCAGGAAATCCACTTCGATCACATAATAATACGTACCCGTGGGTACCTGAACGCCGTTCGAGCTCACACCGTTCCAAACCATCGTACTATTGTTATATCCCGAGGCCTGGTAAATCACGCTGCCCCACCGGTCTAAAACAAGCACTTTGTTACGAGTGAATTTTTCAATGTTGACAACGATCCAATCATCATTTTTCCCGTCGCCGTCGGGCGTTACCACTTTGGTTACTTCGATCTCCAGATCTTCATAGTCCACGATGACGTTGAAGCTGCACGTTATGGTGTTTCCCGCGTCATTCTGGGCCGTATAGACCACGGGGGTGCTGCCCACAGAAAACACCTCGCCCGGTTCGTGCGAGCCGGTCATCGATAACTCCCCGCACCGGGTCGCAGCTATGGGCGGTTCCCAGGTCACGGCCACTTGCCCCGACTCGCCGGCTTTCGCATGAACATCGCTGGGACAGCCGGTGAACGAAGGGATCTCTTCATTTCTCACCGTCACATTGAATCGGCAAACCGACGTGTTGCCATGACTGTCGGTGGCGGTGTACACGACTTCGGTCGTGCCCGTATCAAATCTTTCACCGGGCTGACGTGAACTGACCAGGCTCGCCACACCACAGTTATCGGTAGCCGTTGGCGGTGTCCAGTTCACGATGGCTCCGCAGGAATTGTCGTTACGAACTGAAATTTGAGCGGGACAATTTTGAAATGCGGGCGGCGTGGTATCCTCTACCGTGACGGTGAACGAACACGTGGCACTGTTGCCGGCCAGGTCCGATACCGTGTAGGTTACAGTGGTCGTGCCGATGGCAAAAAGTTCGCCTGGCGCGTGGTTGGTCGTTGGTGCGAGCGTTGTCGTGCAATTGTCGGTGACAGTGGGAGCGTTCCAGGTCACAGTCGCACTACATGTATTGCCGGCAGACACCTTTATGTTGGCAGGGCAATTACGGAACGCCGGGGCGATGGCATCACTGACGACCACGTTGAAAGAACACGTGGCCACGTTGCCCGTAGCATCGGTGGCCGTGTAGATGACCTGCGTGGACCCCGTGGAGAAAGCCTCGCCGGGCATGTGATTGCTGGTGAGCGTGACCGAACAGTTATCCGTCGCCACAGGCGGCGTCCAGGTGGCCACGGCCTGGCACCCGGCGTCTGTCGTGATCGCAATATCGGCAGGACAACCGGTGAGCACCGGCGCTTCACTGTCGTTCACCGTTACGCTGAAAGAGCATGTGGCCGAATTTCCAGTCGCATCCGTCGCCGTGTAGGTAACCGTGGTGACGCCGATCGGGAACACGTCGCCGGGATTAAAATTATTAGTCACGACCGGTGTTGCGTCACAGTTATCCGTTGCTGTGGGGATTGTCCACGGCACGGTCGCGTCACAGGAGGAACCACTTGCCACTACGACAATGTTCGATGGACAACCCGCAAATACGGGATCGACGTCGTCTACCACGGTGATGGTGAATGAACAAGTTTCTGAATTGCCACTGGCGTCTGTAGCTTCGTAAATAACCGTATGAGTGCCTAGCGTGAACGTTGCGCCGGGGTTGTCCGTAGTGGTGACCGCTGGCGAAGGATCGCAGTTGTCGGTGACGGTTGGCGGTGTCCAGTTCACGGTAGCGCTGCAGGTACCTGGACTGATAGACGCCGTAATGTTGGCGGGGCAATTGGCAAATACGGGTTTGATGGCATCGGTCACCGTCACCGTAAACGAACAGGTTTCTTTGTTGCCGGCGGCATCGGTGGCTTCGTAGGTCACCGTATGCACGCCCAAGGTAAAGATGGCTCCTGGATTGTATGTGCTGGTCACGGCCGGTGAAGCATCGCAGTTATCCGAAACCGTCGGCGGTGTCCAGTTCACGGTGGCATCGCATGAAGTGAGATTGACTGGTACGGAAATATTGACAGGACAATTGGCAAAGGAAGGTTTCGTAGCATCCATCACGGTGATGGTGAACGAACAGATTTCCTTATTTCCCGTGACGTCCGTGGCCTCATAGGTGATGGTATGCACGCCCAACGTGAACGTGTCCCCAGGATTCCCCGTCTGGGTAACGACGGGCGCAGTATCGCAGTTATCCGTAACCGTCGGTGGCGTCCAGTTCACTACAGCGTCGCACGACGTCGCGTTAGTAGGCACAACGATGTTGGCAGGACAGTTGGCAAACACAGGCTTGGTGGCATCGGCTACCGTCACCGTAAAGGAACAGGTTTCTTTATTGCCTGCGGCGTCAGTGGCTTCGTACGTTACGGTATGAACACCCAACGTGAAGGTGTCCCCGGGATTGCTGGTGGTGGTTACGACCGGCGAAGCATCGCAGTTGTCCGTCACCGTCGGCGGTGTCCAGCTCGCCACAACGTCGCACGACGTCGCGTTGGTGTTCACGGCGATGTTGGCGGGACAGTTAGCAAAGACCGGTTTCGTAGCGTCGGTCACGGTGACTGTAAACGAACAGGTTTCCTTATTTCCCGCGGCGTCCGTCGCTTCATAAGTGACCGTGTGCACACCCGGCGTGAAAGTGTCGCCGGGATTGTTCGTCTTGGTAACGACGGGCGAAGCGTCGCAGTTATCCGAAACGGTTGGCGGAACCCAGTTCACCACGACGTCGCACGTCGTCGGGTTGGTCGTCACGGCAATGTTAGCCGGACAATTGGCAAACACAGGTTTCGTAGCGTCTGTCACCGTTACCGTGAATGAGCACGTTTCTTTGTTGCCACTGGCGTCAGCAGCCTCATACGTCACAGTATACACGCCAGGCGTGAACGTTACCCCGGGAGTATGCGTGCTGGTCACGACGGGTGACGTATCGCAGTTGTCTGTAACCCCCGGCGGAGTCCAGTTCACCACGGCATCGCACGAGGTCGGGTTGGTAGTGACGGCGATGTTCGCGGGACAATTGGCGAACACAGGCTTTGTGGCGTCGGTCACCGTGACGGTAAATGAACAGGTTTCCTTATTCCCCGCGGCGTCCGTAGCCTCATAGGCGACGGTATGTACTCCCAAGGTGAAGGTGTCGCCGGAATTGTTCGTGCTGGTCACGACCGGTGACGCATCACAATTATCGGTCACGGATGGCGGCGTCCAATTCACCACGGCATCGCACGAGGTCGGGTTGGTAGTGACGGCGATGTTCGCGGGGCAATTGGCAAACACAGGTTTTGTGGCGTCGGTCACCGTGACGGTAAATGAACAGGTTTCCTTATTTCCCGCGGCATCCGTGGCCTCATAGGTGACGGTATGCACACCCAACGTGAAGGTGTCGCCGGAATTCTTTGTGCTGGTCACGACCGGTGCCGCATCACAATTGTCGGTTGCTGTTGGAGGTGTCCAATTCACCACGGCATCGCACGTCGTCGGGTTGGTCGTTACCGCGATGTTGGCGGGACAATTGGCGAATACAGGTTTCGTGCCATCGGTCACCGTCACCGTGAACGAACAAGTCTCCTTGTTGCCGGCAGCGTCGGTGGCTTCGTAGCTCACCGTATGCACACCCAAATTGAATAACGTTCCGGGGTTATGCGTGCGGGTAACCACCGGCGAAGCATCGCAGTTATCCGTAACCGTCGGCTGCGTCCAGTTCACGATGGCATCGCAAGATGCTGGATTGACGGGCACGACGATGTTGGCGGGACAATTGGCAAATACAGGTTTTGTGGCGTCGGTCACCGTGACAGTAAACGAACACGTTTCTTTGTTTCCAGCAGCGTCCGTGGCTTCGTACGTCACGGTGTATACGCCCGGCGTGAATGTTGCCCCGGAAGTATGCGTACTGGTAATGACCGGTGACGCATCACAGTTGTCGGTTACCGTTGGCGGTGTCCAGTTTACCACGGCATCGCACGACGCCGGGTTAGTAGTGACTGCGATGTTGGCGGGACAATTCGCGAATACGGGTTTCGTAGCATCGGTCACGGTGACGGTAAACGAACAGGTTTCTTTGTTTCCTGCGGCGTCCGTGGCCTCATAGGTAACGGTATGTACGCCCACTGCGAAGGTGTCACCAGCGTTGTTCGATTGCGTAACGACCGGCGAAGCGTCGCAGTTATCCGAAACGGTGGGCGGTGTCCAGTTCACGACAGCATCG
>DATDAV010000202.1:0-23065 GCA_036525235.1 Chryseolinea sp.
TAATTCAAAGCTACTGGCGTACCTGGAAGAGGTTCGTCTTCTTCACCGTGATGGTGCGCCGCGGCTACTTCAGGTTTTATTTTGAAGACACGTGCCTTGAGGCGGGCTACCAGCAGGTACATTACCGGCACCATGAACAAGGTCAGGAATGTACCGAAGATCAAACCGAAGATCATCGTCCACGAAAGCGGTCCCCAGAAGGCTACGTTGTCGCCTCCGAAGAAGATGTGCGGCTTAAATTCGGTAAACAATGTCACAAAGTCGATGTTGAAACCGACGGCCAGCGGGATAAGACCCAGCGTAGCGGCCATCGCGGTCAACAACACGGGGGTCATACGGGTCTTGGCTGCTTCAACAATCGCCTCTTTCAACTCCATGCCTTGCGAAATGAGCAGGTCGGTAAACTCCACGAGCAAGATACCGTTTCGCACGACGATACCCGCCAGCGCCATAATACCTACGCCCGACATTACGATGGATATTTCCATTTTGAAGAGCGAGAATCCGAGCAATACGCCGATTACACTGAATATAATCTCGGAGAGGATGATCAACGGCTTGCTGGTGGAGTTAAACTGGATCACCAGGATCATGAAAATAAGCCCCAGTGCCACCATGCCGGCCACGCCAAGGAACGCAGAGGTTTCTGCCTGATTCTCTTGCTCGCCCGTCATCTTGATGGTTACGCCATCGGGCTTGGGGAATTCTTTCAAGCTGTTCTGAATCGCGCCTACAACGTCATTCGGGTTGAAGTCCGACAGTACGTTCGACGCCAGTGTGATCACACGTTTCTGATCGATCCGCTTGATGCCCGCAAAGCTGTTGCTGTAGTCGATGGTGGCAAAAGCGGAGAGCGGTACTTGTCTCACCACGCCTCCCTGGCTCATGTCGCGATACGTCACGGGCAGGTTCATCAGCGTGTTTATGTCGTTGCGTTGGGCTTCCTTGATGCGCAATTCAATAGGATAGTCGTCATTCACATCGCGGAAGCGTGATACTTCCTGACCGTAGACGGCCGTGTACAACACGTTGCCGATCTTGGCGGTGGAGATGCCTTCACGGTTCGCTTTTTCACGATCGATCTTAATGACGATCTCGGGCTTGTCGCTCTGAAAGTCCGACGCCAGATCTTCAACGCCAGGTATCTGCAAGGAGTCAAGGTAGCGCTTGGCTCGGTCGGCCGTGGCCACGAGGATGTCGAAATCTTCGGCAGCGATCTCAATATTGATTGCCTTACCGGCAGGAGGTCCACCTTGTTCCTGGTCCACGGAAACTTCAGCGCCGGCAATTCCCTTTACGGCATTGCGTATCTTATCAAGGAAGTCCCGCGAAGAACGGCCATTGCGCTTGGCGAAGCTCACAAAGGCCACGGTCACTTTCCCCAGGTGCGGTTGTGCCTGGTTACCTGCAAACGGGTCTTCAGCCGCGCCGACCGAGATGTTTGAGATTACCGACTCTACGATAGCTGTATCCGTACCAATGGTCTTGATCACACGGTCCTCCACGATGTTGGTAATCGAATCGGTCACATTTTGGTGCGTACCGATAGGCAGGCGCACATAGGCATAAATAAAGTTAGGGTCGCCTTTCGGGAAAAATACCACCGGCGGCTTGCGAATGGCAGTGAACACGATGGAGAAGATGAACAGAGCGATCACCGAGGCAATAACTCCGTACGGTCTCCATCCCGCCAAGCACCAGGAGATGGCATTCGAATATCCTTTTTGAACGTATGGCCAGGCGCGCGTTTGGAACTTGGAAATCACTTCTTCCAACACAAAACGGTGCAGCGCATAGATGCCGAAGATAAACACGGTAAAGTTGCCCAGGCCGATCGATCCGGTAGCGTAGAACAACAGGGCGATGGCGGCGAAGATCACGAGCGATACCTTGAACCCTTTTGTAAACTTCGGTTTGTTCTCATGATCGTGATCGTGCGGCTTCATGAAGTCGGCCGCAAACACGGGGTTCATAATATAGGCCACTACCAGCGAGGCCAGCAAGGCTACGATGAGTGTGATCGGCAGATAAACCATGAACTTACCGATGACGCCCGGCCAGAAGGCCAGCGGCACAAACGGAGCCAACACCACGAGTGTTCCGGAAAGCACGGGCATGAACACTTCGCCGGCAGCAATCTTCGCGGCCTTGCGAATCGGAACTTTTCCGTTGTCGAACACACGGTGCGTATTCTCGATCACCACGATGGCATCATCTACCACGATACCGAGTGCCAGCAGGAACGAGAACAAGGTCATCAGGTTCAACGTAAAGCCGAGCGTTGGAAAAGTGAGAAAGGCGATGAAGCTCGATATCGGCACCGATAAACCCACAAAGATGGCGTTGGTGGCACCCATAAAGAACATGAGGATGAGCGTTACCAGGACGAAGCCGATGATGATCGTATTGATCAGGTCGTGCAGCGTGGTACGCGTGTTCTCCGATTGATCGCCTGTGATGGTGATCTTCGCACCTTTCGGCAGAATGTTTTGCTCAAACTCCTTTACAATCTCCTGTATCTGGTCCGAAGCATCGATAAGGTTCTCGCCGCCGCGTTTCACCACCTGCAGGGTCACCACGTTTTTCTCGTCCAGGCGAGCGAAGCTTTCTTGCTCCTTGTGCGTATCCAGTACATCTGCAATGTCTTTCAGATACACTTTGCCACCCTTGGTCGAACCTACCACGATGTTGCCCATCTGTTCGGCCGAATTAAATTCGCCGTTCACCGTTATGGAGCGCTTCATGCCGTCGACAGAAAGCTGTCCGCCAGCGATGAGCACGTTTTCACTCTTCAGCGATTGCGAAATGTCGTCGAGGTCAACGCCGGCCTGAGCCATTTTAAAGAGGTCGGCGTTCACTTGGATCTCGCGATCCAAAGCACCCGCGATATCGACGCGACGGATCTCTTTCAGCGCTTCGATGCGGTCCTGCATCTGCTCAGCATATTCTTTCAACGTAGCCAGGTCGTAATCGCCCGACAGGTTGATGTACAGGATGGGCACTGCGGAGATATCGATGTCTACGACTTGTGGTTCGTCTGGCATGTCGTTGGGCAGGTCGGGCTTGGCCTTGTCTACCGCTTCCTGCACTTCGCGCTTGGCATCCTTCACCTCCACGTCGGGTCGAAACTCGATGATCACATTTGAAAAGTTCTGCACCGAGTTGCTGGTCACTTTCTTAATACCGGCAATGGACTTCACTTGCTTCTCGATTTGCTTCGAGATCAGGTTTTCGATGTCTTCGGGGGCGCCGGGATAGGGCGTGGCCACGTAGATCTGCGGGAACACTACCTCCGGAAAGTTTTCCTTCGGCAAGCTGTTGTAGGTCATGATCCCTGCCAAGCAGATAATCACGGTAGCCACATAAATGGCCACTTTATTGTCAATGGACCAACTGGTGGGTTTAAATTCTTTTTCGATGTCTTGCATAAAAGGATAGGTTAATGCCCTAGTTGGTTTTGATCACTTGTCCATCGTCCAGGCCCTGATAACCGAAAGAAACGATCTTCTCGCCGGCCTTGAGACCTTGTACTTGCGCCAGGTTGTCGTACACGCCGTCGACCGTCACCACTTTCCTCCGGGCTACGGTTTGTTTGCCGTTGGTTTCGGATATGAATACAATTTTCTCGTTGTTAATAGATTGCACCACGTTTACCGGCACCACGATGGCCGAGGGCTCGGTGTGGAAGATTACTCTCACAACACCGGTCATGTTAGGGCGAAGGTTAGCTTCCGCCGGCAATTTCACTTCCACGGGAAAAGATCGCGAAAGCGGGTCGATTGTTTTTCCTACGAACGTTACGGTGGCCGAGATATCTTTGCCCAACTCGGCAATGGTTACCGTCACTTTATTTCCCTTCTTGATGTTGGTCACATACGCTTCCGAGACGCTGGCCTTCAATTTCAAGTTGGACGTGTTCACGATGCGCGCAGCGGGCATACCGGGGGCGATGTTTTGCCCAACCTTGGCCGTTACTTCATCCACCGTACCGCTGAAAGGGGCCGTGACGCGTGTCTGGCTGTTTTGCTCTTGCAATGAAGCCACTTGTCTTTCGAGGTTTTCTTTGGTGGTCTTGGTCTGCAAGTATTGTACTTCGGTTCCGATCTTCTGATCCCAAAGATTTTTTTGACGTTGGTATACGGTGGTTGCCAATTCCAACTGCGACTTCATGGCTTCAATGTTGCGCTGGATCACCGAGTTATCGATCTGCGCCAATACCTGGCCCTTGGAAACAGCGTCGCCTTCTTGCACATATACGGTAGTGACTACGCCAGCAGATTTAGAACTGACCTGGATGTTGTCTTCCGCTTCCACACGACCTTGTGTTTGCACGAAGTAATCGAATTTGCGTGGTGCCAGTTCGGTAACATTCACTTCTTTGGCTCTTACTTCCACAGAGTCGGGGTTGGCTTTGGCAATCTCTCCCTCGAGCTTCTGTATCTGTTTGGTAATATCAGCCTGCTGTTGCTTGAGCTTGGCAAGCTCCGCCTTCTTATCGTCGGGCGAAGCAGCACTGCAGGCCGCTAAAATAACGGCAGTCAGGATGACGGCAAAACGTGTGTATATCGTGGCTTTCATAAAATGGTTATTTTTCATTGGGTTTGGTTCTTATTTGGCAGGTTGGGCTGTTTCATACTTCGAAGGATCGATCTTCGCATACGCTTTATCGAGGTCGATCTTGGCAACGATCGCATCATACAAAGCATTGTAGTAATTGATCTGTGCCTGCTTCAGGCTGTTCTCGGCATCGGTCACTTCGATATTCGATCCTACACCTTGCTCGTATTTGATCTTGGTTACCCTGGCTACCCTGTCGGCCAGCGTCATGTTTTCTTCTTGTGACTTCAAGGTCTCCACGGAGTTCTTGAACGTGACGGTATTCTGTTCGATGCTCAGGTCGATGCTTTGCTTCAGCGAGTTGTAGTTGTTTTGGATCTTCAGCAAGGCGAGTCTGGATTGCTGAATCTGGTAAGTACGCTGCAAGCCGCTGAATATGGGAACGTTGAGCGTGACACCGAAAGCTGTATAGGGATACCATTTGTCAGGACCATACTCGGCCGTAGAAGGCACCTTGGATTCGGTCTTGAACAATCCACCGATGGTCGGCGACTGCGTACCGTAGCCCGTGTTCAGGTAGCCGGTCAGGCTGGGCAGCGACGTGGAAAATTTGTTCTTAATATCCAGCTCCTGCAGCTTGCGTTGCGTATCGAGTACCTGGAATTCGATGCGATTTTTGTAGTCCCAGCCCTCTTGGTATTCATTGAAGAGATCTTCGTTCACCTTCAGGTCTTTCAGGTCACCCACTACGGTCAGTTCCTTCTCCATCGGATAGTTCATTTGGAATTTTAACAGTCCCAAACTCAGGCTCTGTGAGTTTAAAAATTTTAACCGCTCCGTTTTGAGATTGTTTAGCGTCACCTGAATGCGATCTACGTCGATAGCTTCGGCAAAACCATTTTTGTTTAGCGCCGTGGTATTTCTCAACAGGGTGTCTACGCGTGCAATGTTGTTATCGAACAACGAAATGCGTTCGTTGTTCACCAACACGGCATAGTATGCTTTTGTCACTTGTTCAACCACTTGGATCTGGGTTTGCTCTTCGGTTTTGTAGGCAAGCTCCTTGTAGGTGCCGGCGGCCTTCAACCCAACCAGATAGGTACTGCTGAAAAGCAGTTGGTTGATCGTGATCCCCGCTGTGCCATTGGCCGGCAATTGAAAAACGTTTTGAAACGCTACCGCATCACCGGCTTCAATACCTGGTATTTGGCTCAGATCGACGATGCTGGGTTGTGTCGGGTCATATTTTGAATAGAACCTGGGCAGCTTCGGGTTGTGTTGAAGCGCTACGCTGCCGTTGATTTGAGGCAATCCAATGCCTGTGGTTTCCTTTACTTTGGATTCCGAAATCTGGGCGTCGATGCGTGCATTCTTCACGGCCACTTGGTTGGTCAGCGCGTATGAAATCGCTTCCTGTAGTGTGAAGTTGCTTTTTTCGTCCGGCTGGGTTTGGGCTTCGACCCAAGAGGGCAGAATCAAACTGATTAATAAAAGATAATAAAAGGGTTTCATGCTGTCGCGGTTTATCTGGTTTATCGTTGGTTCACTGGGTTCACTTCTACGGCCTTCTTTTCTTTGTACTTCTGGTACAGCTTCCGTCCTTTTTCAGTAACGAGGCCGTGTACAAAGTGATCGAAGATTTCCATTTGCACGTCCGCCAGCTTGAATTGTTGCTGGGGAAAAGTATGATCATCAAAAACGATCTCTACCGTGGCCATTCTAATAATGCTCAGCACTTCCGTGTTGAGCTCGGGCCGGTAATAGCCTTCGGCGATGCCCTGGTCCAGGTTGGCCTTCACAGAGTCGTAGATGCAACTCTTTTTAAACTCCTGCCAAGTGGCCCAGGCCCGGGGATGATATTTCTGAAGATCGAACAACAGCGAGGGGTTGATCTCTTCCATGTTGCGCTTCAGACAAATCGAAAGCTTGGCCAGTTCGTCGATCGCATTTTCGGCGCTCACCCGGATCTCGTCGAATTCTTTCTGGCCTTCCCTGAGGTGATTCTCGCACACCATGGTGACCATGTCTTCCTTATCGGCAAAATGCTGATAAAGGGTTTTCTTGGAGACGGTGAGGTGGCGGGCGATGTCATCCATGGAGATGCTGCGCACGCCGTATCGCATGAAGAGGCCTTCTGCCCCTTTTAAAATCTTGCGTTTGATGTCTTGTTCTTCCATAAGGGTTGCAAAACTATGGAAACTATTTACATTACAAAAGTTTCCATAGTTTCCTTGAACGCTCAAAGCGGGCTATGGTTCCACTTTTTAGCAACTTTTTAAGAGAATTTCTTCGGAAATACCAGCCTCAACCGTTTGAACCGGTCGAATCACCGGGTTGGGGGTTTTCTTCCCAGCGGCACCATTTATCCTTCATTTTTTGTTTGAGGGCAGCCCGCTCATCGGGGCTCATGGACGAAAACTTAGCATAGAACTTATTCTTCCAGTGGGCTTCGGCGGGATGCGGGCGATGCCAGCCGCGTTTCCCTCCTCCCAGGCCGGAGAACAGGATCTTAGACAACAGGAACAAACCCAGGGCTTGCCAGAAGGTGATGACGGGACCGGCAAACAATGCCGGGACAAGCCAGTTCCAAAGGCTCATCGTCACCCATCCAAAGACAAAAATCGCCAAAACGCCCAGGGCCACGCACGCCACAAATTTTACTACTCGGTTCATAATCCAAATGCTTTAAATGTCTTTATACAGTCGTTGTAATTTTTTTCGCAAAGCGAGGATCGCATAGCGTTTCCTCGACAATAAAGTGTTGATCGAAATGCCCGTTTCCTCGGATATTTCCCGGAAACTGCGCTCTTCAATCTCATTGAGTATAAAGATCTCGCGCTGTTCGGCGGGCAAATCGTCCAGGGCTTCCATAATGGCGTCCCAGATCACATCACGTAAATAGGCGTCTTCGGGAGAGTTGCCCAAATCGGGCAATATGTCCTGTAAGGTAAGCGGCGCATCGTCGTCCGTTCCCGCAAGCATCTCGAGGTCCGCACGTTTTGGCCGCGCTGCATCGCGCCGATAGCGGTCGATGATCTTGTTTCGAGCCACGGAAAATAGCCAGGAAGTGACACGGTCCAGGGACTCTATCGTATCGTAGCCGGCTACGAACTGATAGAATACGTCCTGCAGAATGTCTTCCGCCTCCTCCACAGAAGAAACCCGGTTGCGGATAAATCCCAGCAACTTGTCCTTCTCACGGAGAAATGTTTGCTCTTTCATTTGCATGGCCAAGTCCATCGCTTCCATTACGCTTAGTTACCTCCTAAGTCGGGACAGGAGGGGGGATTATTGTAGGATGGGGAGGCAAAATCAGAATTTAATGGAAGAAATCAGAATTTACGGGCCAGGAGCTGGAAGCCGGGAGCTAGAATTCAGGAGCCAGAAGCCAGGAGCCAGGAGCCAGAAGCTTTTTCTTGGCATTCAGTAGCCAGTAGTCAGGGCGCTGTTTTTCTGTCAGCAAAGCAAAAATTCCGAGTAAAGAGGAGAAAGACTTATGGCACCCTGTATTTGACTTTTCTACTGGCTACTGGCTCCTGGCTTCTGGCTCCTGAATGCCGACTCCAACTACTGGTTCCTGGCTTCCGGCTCCTGAATTCCCCCCTTTCACCGAAAAAATTGCCTCACAAAACCCAATCTATCCCTAACTTATGCCCACCAATCATTGTTTTCAACCCATTGGTATGCAGTATTTTCGCGATAAGCTTTATCCTACTTCGGTGAAACGGAAGATCCTTGCGGGGTTTCTTCTGGCCTTTGTGGCCATTTTGTTGGCCCTGGGTATTACCCATTTTGGGTTTCGCGACATGTTGGATACGGTGAACGAGCTTTCGGCTCCGAATAGGAAGTTGGATGCTTTGAACGATATTTTTCAGGAAATCACTGCCCTGGATCAACTCCAGCGTGCAGAGGCCATCCGAAATCCGAGGAAACCCTACAAAGCGTTCCTCAAACAATCCAAATCGCTCGGCAACAAGATCGACTCCCTGGGGCTGCTCAAGTGGGATACGGCCCAGCACAGCCGATTGATCACCATAAAGCAAATCCTGCAAAAAAGGAATACGCTGTTCTTTTCCTATCTGAAATTAAAATCCGAGGTGGCCGACAACCGCCGGCTCTCCATACGGCTCGACACACTTTCCACCATCCTGCAGCACGAAAAGATTTTGATCGATACCAGCGTCGTCACGACGGAAAAGAAAACCATCACCACCTACACCCGCGATTCCGTGGCCGCCCAAAAAGAACGGTCGGGTTTGGGCAAGCTCTTTAGTAAAAAGAAGAATAATCCGCCGGCCACCACGCACGTCAAGGTGCAGGAAGAGCTTAGCGTGACCGTTGACACCCTTTCGGTGTCGCGTCAAAATAAAGCGCTCGAAGAAGTGGAGAAGATCGTGACGGACCTCGAGAAGGATCAACGTGCCGAAAATAAAAAATTGCTGCAGCAGGAATTGGAGCTCATCCATGCCAACAGCCTGCTCATTAATAAACTGCTCAGCATCCTCCACGACGTGGAGAATGAAGAATTGGCGCAGATGCACGAAAAGAACGATCACGCCATCGCGCTCGTAACAAAAAGTATTTCCAACATCGGGCTGCTGCTCGGCGCTTTCTTTCTGGGCGCTGCGCTGCTGGTGTACCTGATCTGGGTAGACATCGGCCGCAGCAACTACTATAAAGAACAGCTCGAAAAGGCAAAAGATGAAGCGGAAGAATTGAGCCAGATCAAGCAGCGCTTCCTGGCCAACATGAGCCACGAAATTCGGACACCGCTGCAGTCCATCATCGGGTTTGCTGAACAATTGAAGCATCGCGGACAAACCCGCGAAGCCATCGACGCCATCCACAGTTCTTCCGAACACCTGCTCCACATCGTGGACGAGGTGCTGGACTACAGCCGCATTTCCAGCGGAAACTTCACGTTAGAGCAAGAGCCATTCGATCTCTTTGCAGTCGTGCGCGAAGTAGAAGCCGCCCTGCGCATACAGGCCGACCGCAAGGCCCTGGCCCTGGTGCTCAACGTGCAACATGCCCGCGATTTTCAATTGCTGGGCGATGGCTTCCGGCTGCGGCAAATTCTCTATAACCTCATTGGCAACGCGATCAAGTTCACGGCAAAAGGGTCGGTGAAACTCTCGGTGACGACCGTGGAGGATGCAGATGACGAATACATTCGCTGCATTTTCGAGGTCACCGATACCGGCATCGGCATACGCCCCGAAGACCTGGAGAAAATTTTTAATCAATTCGAACAAGCCAGCGCCCTGATCGCGCGCCACTACGGCGGCACGGGATTGGGATTGACCATCGTGAAATCGTTGGTTGAAGCGCAAGGCGGATCACTCGAGGTGGAAAGCGTGCCGGAGAGAGGCTCAACCTTCCGGGCAACCATTCCTTTCGCCCGCGCCTCGGCCGGCACACCGCGGTATACTGCCCAGAAAAAACTTCCGAAGAGTACCTTCACCGGCAAAGTGCTGGTCGTCGACGACGACGTGATGATCCTGCGACTGTGCAGCCTCATCCTTCAAAAGCACGAAGTGAATTTCACTACCTACGACGAGGCGCAAGATCTCATCAACCAACAACCCGACGCCGCAGTGTCGCATATCCTGATGGACATTCGCATGCCCCACATCAACGGCGTGGAACTCTGTCATGCGCTGCGAAAAAAATATCCTCCTCAAACGCGCTTTGTCGCCCTCACGGCGCACGTCTTTCCCCAGGAGCGTCAGCAACTGTTGGACGAAGGCTTCGACGTGGTCCTGTCAAAACCCTTCCGCGAACACGAACTGCTGGACGTGTTAGGCATCGACGTCGACAATACCGACACCCTGGATCCCAATCTCTCCATGTTAAGGCTCATGACCCTGGGCGATGAAGCATTGTTCCAATCTGTGTTGCAACAATTCATCGAAGAAACGAAACGCGATGTCGAGAACCTGGACCGGGAGTTGAAGCACATGCGCGCTGAGCCCATCCGTGAGATCGTGCATAAGCTGGCGGGACGCATTGGGCAGATGGGGTCTTCTGAATTATCGGTGACCTTGCGGGATATTGAGACGCAGTTGGCGGATGGTGTGGCGTTGCAGGATGTGTTGCAGCAATTGTTGGATGCGAAGGATGGTGTGGAGGGGTTGGTGATGAGTATTCAGGTCAATGTGGTGTCGTGATGCGGTGGGCGCATCAAATGGCACATCGCTGCGGAGTGACGGGTTAAAATGTTGTTGGTGAAGAACACCAACGGTGGTGGGACACCAACAACGTGAGTTATTCGATGCCGTATTTTTCGATCTTTAAATACAAGGTCTTTCGGTCAATGTTGAGAATACGAGCGGCCTTTGATTTGTTGTAGCGTACCTCCTTCAATGTCTTCATGATCATTTCCTTCTCCTGCGATTCTTGCAGGGCTTTCAGGTCGTAGACCGGTGTGTCGTTGTTGGTTTTAGGCTGGGGGTTGCGAATGGTTTCCAGCATTTCTACGGGTAGGGCGGCGGCGTTGATGAGGCCGTCGTTGGTCAGAAGCACGGCGCGTTTTACGACATTCTTCATTTCTCGCAGGTTGCCGGGCCACTCGTAGGTGCGGAAGATCTCGGTCACTTCTTTGTTGAAGCCGGTGACGTGGCGGTCGAGTTCGGCGTTGGCCAGTTCGCGGAAAAAGTCCAGAAATTCGTCGAGGTCCTCTTCGCGGTGGCGGACGGCGGGCACTTTTAGTTTGAACTCGTTCAGGCGGTGGTAGAGGTCTTCGCGGAACAATCCCTTCTTTACGCTTTCGGCCAGGTCGTCGTTGGTGGCGGTGATGATGCGCACGTCTACTTTCACTTCCTTATTGCTGCCGATGGGCTGGATGATGCGCTCCTGGATGGCCCGCAAAAGTTTTACCTGCACTTCATAAGAGAGATTGCCTACCTCGTCGAGGAAGAGGGTGCCCTTGTGGGCATCCACGAATTGACCAACCTTATCCTGCACGGCGCCGGTGAACGAGCCCTTGGTGTGGCCAAACAATTCGCTGGCGGCGAGCTCTTTGGAGAGGGCTCCACAATCGACGGCGACAAAAGGGGCCTTGGCCCGGGCGCTGAGGCGGTGGATGGTTTGGGCCACGTTCTCCTTTCCGGTGCCGCTCTCCCCTTCTATGATAACCGACATGTCGGTGGGCGCCACCAGGCGTATATACTCATGCAGCCGACGGGCTTCCGTGCTGGTGCCCTCTACAAATTGTTTCGGGGCGGTAGACTTGGGTTGGGTATTGACCGAAGGGGCCGGGGTGTTTTCTTTTTTTAACGCCTGCTGGAGCAGCATCAGCAATTCGTCGGGGTTGACGGGCTTGGTGATGTATTCATACGCCCCCATCTTCATGGCCTTCACCGCCGTGCGGATGTCCGAAAAGCTGGTCATGATAATGACCTGCGTGTGGGGTGACTGCTTTTTGATCTCGGTGAGCACGTCCATACCCGTGGTGTCGGGCAGGCGGTAGTCCAGCAAAACGAGGTCAAATGCTTTGGTTTTCAGCGTTTGCAGGCCGTCTTGACCTTTGTGGCAAACGGTGACGGAAAAACCTTGCTTGGTGAGAAATCCTTCCAGTATCCTGGAAAAGGTCAAGTCATCTTCTATTACGAGAATCGCGCCCATATGGGGCTAAAATAAAGAAGAAAGCTGGAATAATTCCCAGCTTTCTTCCAATCGGTTGTTTACAGGTTGTGAGGACAAGTCGATTAGTCGACTTTCTTACCGTCCTTGTTGAACTTCACGGTCTTTGTTTCTGCACCGTTCTTCAGCTCTACTTCATAAACATCGCCAGCTTTGTAGGCCGAGCTGATCATCCAGCCACGATATTCTTGAGCTTCGAGCGATTTCTTAACGGCTTCGGGAAGTTCTTCAGATTTGATTTTTACTTTTTCGCCTTGCTGCACTTCGGTAGGAGCAGCTACAGCTTTATCACTTTCAGTTGCATTTTGTGCGTTTACAAATGCTACACTTGACAAAAGGGCTGCAGCAGCGATCATTACTTTTTTCATGACAGTTAGAATTTAGTTGAACATTTAATTATGATTAGCCTAATACGAAAGAAAGTGCCAACGGCCGCAGTACCAATAAACCACTGTTTATCAGGACATTAAAAAAACAAGATTCAAAACTGTGTAGGAAGAAGTTGTAGAGGTATTCTACAGGATGAGAGTATAGTTCCACAAACACTTGCGAAGGTGTTGACATAAAAGCAACAAACGGAACTACTGTAGTTAACGAAAAGTACCAAATGACGGTTACAGCATCTGCTCGGAAGCAAATGCTGTAACAAACGTGATGGGAACAGAAGGGACACCGTGATTATCGACCAAGTTCCTTTTTTTGTTTGCCCTCTTCGATGAGGTATGAGGCACCCAAACCCAAGCCGCCGAAGATAAACAGCATGGAGAAGTAGGCCACTTCTTCCATATAGAAGGCGTTGTCGAGCCAATATCCCATCAACAACCCTAAACCTGCCCCGATCATCAGGAGCGATGCGCGCAAAGGCCCCGACGTGTTACTCCGCCTTGGAGCGATGGCATTCGGGTCCATGCCTTTTTCGATCATGGCCATGCGCTCTTCATTGGCGTATTTACGGAGATAGATGACCATGATAAATGCCCCGATGGTAGCGACGATGGGAATGAATACCCCGATTACTGCGACTTCCATAATTGTAAGGATTTTGTTTAAATCTGCCTCTAGGACGCGGGAGTTTGAAGCCAGGTTACGGACTTTTTGAAAAATCGTGTGACGCATCCCAAGCCGCGGAACACGGTCCTGCCTTCGATATTCAAAGTTTTTTGATCCCGGGGAATCGAATCTGTAACTTCCGTTGAAAAGATCGCGTCAAAGCGCTGTCATGACCATCCCCGCGGAGCATATCATTATCGACAGAATCCTGGCCGGTGAGCCCTCCGTGTATGCGGAGTTGGTGAACAAGCATAAGAGCTATGCGTTCACCATTGCCAACAAGATCCTGCAAAATCGCGCCGAGGCGGAGGAAGCCGCGCAGGATGCCTTTATAAAGGCATATCATCATTTGTCGTCCTTTAACCGGGAGGCAAAGTTTTCCACATGGCTGTATCGTATCGTGTTCAACACGGCCATCAGCTATAAACGCAAAAGCCGCCACACCTTCCAGTCTATCGAAAACACGGTGCTGGAATACGCTCCCGACGGGGAGGGCACGCTGGAGCGGACCGACAAACGCAAGTACCTCGCCCTGGCCATGGCCCGCCTCAACGAAGCGGACCGCACGGCCCTGACCCTGTTCTACCTCGACGAATTTTCGCTGGAAGAGATCGCCGAGATCACGGGCATGCAGGCCAACACGGCGAAGGTGCGCATCCATCGCGCCCGGCTCCGGCTGGCCGACGAGTTAAAATTGATCTTAAAACAGGAAGCGTTAACTTTGTAACGTATGAAAAAGATACCCCAGGCCCAAGAAGAAATGCTTTTCGACTATCTGGACGGCACCCTCAATGCCGCCGACAAGCAACGTCTGGAGACGGAACTCAGCCACAACCGCGAGCTGAAAGCCCGCCTGGATGAATTGCAAAACGTCGAACTGTGGCTTTCCAAAATTTCGCTGGAAGACACGCCCTCGCGCAATTTTACCCAACAGGTGATGGGCAAGCTGGATCAATACCCCGCCCGTTCCTCCACCCTGACTTCCCGCAATGGAATATTTTTGCTGGTCGGCATCCTGGTGGCCGTCGGATTGGCCACCATCCTGGTTTCTTCCGGTGTCTTCGACGGTGTTCAAACCACGATCAACCTAAACCAGGAATTGCCCCAAAAATATATCCCGAAGAGCCTGCCGCAATACGTTCCGAAGAGCCTGCCGCCCATTGCCCTGAGTGGAAAGCTGATCGTCAACATCGTCATCCTGCTAAACCTCGGCCTGGCCTGGCTGGTACTGGACCGCGCAATATTGAGACCCCTCTTTCAGCGCCGCATGCACGCAGGACACTAGCATTTGTTCTTGTTTCCTAACGCTTTCCGGGGATTGATTTGACCGGTTTCATGCTTCATTGCCCATTGTTTCTTACCTTAAAAGATTCAATGCCAAAACATGAACGCACCCGCAACCGCCTTCCGTAGTGCCATCGTAGCCGCCCTCGGCGGCTTTCTTTTTGGATTTGACACCGCCGTGATCTCCGGCGTGGAAAAGTCCATCCAAGTTCTTTGGTCCCTCGACGATTTCTCGCACGGCTTTACCGTGGCCGCAGCGCTTATGGGCACCGTGATCGGCGCGCTCATCGCCGGCCGCCCGTCCGAAAAATACGGACGCAAAAAAATACTGCAAGCCATCGGGCTCCTGTACCTCGTCACGTCCCTGGTGACGGCCCTCACACCCGCCTGGTCTATCTTTGTGGTGTTCCGCTTCCTGGGCGGGATTGGGGTGGGCGCATCGTCTGTGGTGGGGCCGCTCTACATCTCCGAAATATCGCCCGCCCATTCGCGCGGCAAACTCGTGGGGCTGTTCCAGTTCATGGTCGTGAGCGGCATTCTCATCGCCTTCGTGTCCAACTACCTGCTGTTTGGCGTGGGCGAAGATTCGTGGCGTTGGATGCTGGGTGTGCAGGCCATTCCTGCCCTGCTTTATTTTGTGATGGTGTTCTTTGTCCCCGAAAGCCCGCGGTGGCTCGTCAAGCAAGGAAGACCGGAGGAAGCACGTCAGGTATTTACAAGCATCGGGGAACCTCAACCTGCTGAGGCCGTACAAAGAATCCAGGCTTCACTACATTCGGAAACGGGCGCCAAGGAAAGCGTTTTCAATGGACAGTATAACAAACCCATCTTCTATGCCGTCGTGCTGGCGATGTTCAATCAGCTATCGGGCATCAACGCCATTATGTATTATGCGCCCCGCATCTTTGAAATGACCGGGCTGGCCAAAGACACGGCGCTGCTACAAGCAGTATCCATCGGTGTCACCAACATGATCTTCACGCTGCTCGCCATCTCCGTCATCGACAGGTTTGGACGAAAGACGTTGCTGATCATTGGCTCTGTGGGGATGGTCATCTCGCTGGGGCTGGTCACGCATGCCTTCTACACAAAACAATTCGGCGGCTATGCCGTGATGTTTTACCTGGTTGGCTTCATCGCCTTCTTTGCCTTTTCGCAGGGGGCTGTGATCTGGGTCTTTATCTCCGAAATATTTCCCAACAAAGTGCGGTCGCAAGGACAAACCTTGGGCAGTTCGACACACTGGATTATGGCCGCTGTTATTTCGTGGACCTTTCCCGTGTTGGCCGAGTCGTCGGAGATGGGTGGATTCATTTCATTTCTCATCTTCACGATCATGATGTTGTTGCACGGGTTCTTCGCGTGGAAAGTGCTGCCGGAGACGAAGGGGAAATCGTTGGAGGGAATCCAGGAGTCGTTGGGAATTCATTGACAGAAGGGTATGAGTCAATAAATAATAAAACACGACAATACATGGGAAAGAATAAAACCACCTTCACTGAAGTCAACGTAAATGACTTTATCGAATCCTATGTGGAGAATGAGCAAAAGAAAGCAGATAGTTTTCGCTTGCTTGAACTCATGAGCAAATGGTCTGGATATAAACCTAAAATGTGGGGACCTACTATCATCGGTTTTGGAAGTTATCACTACAAATATGCCAGCGGACATGAAGGCGACGCGCCGGTTATTGGGTTCTCACCGCGTAAGGCTGAGTTTTCACTATACGTATTTTTTCCAACCGAACAAAACAAACATCTGCTGGATGACTTCGGTAAATTCAAGATGGGGAAATCCTGCATCTATGTAAAGAAGCTATCGGACGTCAACCTTGCGACCTTGGAGAAACTGTGCAAGCATACCATTGCCCTACATCAGTGAACATCACCAGTGTGCTTGTAAAGACTTAACCTGTACCTCCCAAGCCTCGTTACCGTTTCCTTCGCTACAATCGTTGGGCTAACGAATATCCGATTTTATACTCGGATCAACCCTTGGCCTATACTAAATTGCAACGCCGCACTGCAACGATTTTGCAGTCTTCAAAAAAACCAACTAACTTTTTACATCATGCCAAGCTACTGGATTTCAGCTTTAAAATATTGTATATTGAATTTATAACCCGATGTGTTTAAGATGGCAACGAGTGCTACCGATAAAGCCAAGGAGAAAATAAAGTACTACGTGGAAATTATTAAGCTCATGACCGTAATTCTTGCAGGAACAATGGGCGGGGTTATCGCGTTTATCGTGGGCAGTCCGACTCCTAAACAGGTAGTTTTTACTGCCTTTGGAATGCTCTTTTCAGCTTCCCTGATCCATGGCATAATTGCACTCGATCGAACTATTAAACGCCTTATCAATGACCTTTGACATTATCTCCATTATAATCGCAGCGGCTATATTCTTCGCGCTCGCTATTCCGATCTGGCTATTTGTCAGGCACGCAAAAAAGGATGCACAGGATATTATTGAACAGATTCGAAAAGAAAACCTTGCTACGAAAGAAAACGCCGCGGATAATGAAATCAAGCAGCGGAGAGTTCGGGTCCCTCATGTATCAACCCGCCGTCGCAGCTATCGAACTTAATAAGCTTTTCCTTCCTTCGTATGGTCAGCCATTTTCTGTGGTGCCGTCATCCAACAACGTCAATCGAAAACTTTCATCTTTGCCATTACCGTGTGCATGGTTTCCTCAGGACCAACCCACTTTTCAATATTCTGGCGGATCAGGACGATCATTTCCCGGACAATCTCTTGTCGGAAGCCGAATTTGATGGCAAATATCTCGCACAACCGCTGCTCTTCGACGTGAATGTCCCTGTCGACAGACATCATATGAACGAGGTCGTACATTTGGTTGAATTTTTCACGATCGCTGGCGGGGACTTGGAAACGGACATTAGACGGGTTGCGCTGCATCTCCTGTAGCTCCGGCGATGAAATGTTATTTCGCTGCGCGGCGTAGTTTAGCAATCGTTGTTCTTCTGTCCCCAGGCCGCCATCGGCTGCGGCAATCTCGATCAGGTTGCGCATATGGCTTTTCGCCGTGGCCTTGCCCATCTTAAAAAGTTCGATGACGTCGTTGATATTCATGACAGATATTTCCGACGAAGATAGGCGAGCGCATCATTTTCTTGTGCATTTTTTCGCCCAAACGACTAACGATTTGTTACATTGCGATATAGAAATTTTCGAAGTCTATTTTCTTTTTGATTTCCTGTCTCGTCCTGAAATAGGCTGATCCTCACAAACCAATTTATTTTTTACTTTCGACGCGAACGAACGACGTCGGAATAAAACTCTCAAAGTTTTTAAACCTGTATCCCACAATCAAGGCCAGGTTCAGATCACTCGCCGAGAAGAACGCGGGATCAATCGGCATGTAGTAGGCGTCGTAGGTGCAGCGCACTTTCGCGTAAAAGTTCTCTCCGTTGTAGCCTGTGTTCAGGCCCACCGAGACGGCGAATTCCGTATTGAAGGAAGTCGATCTTCCCGAATCGCTTTTGTAGATGTTCATCGCCACACCTGACCCTGCGAGAACAAACGGCGAAAAGAAAATGGCACCCCCGCGTGCAACAACGTTGATGCCATAGCCCGGCATGATCAACAGACCCGGCGCTTGCAGATAATACAACCCGGCTTGCTTGCCATAGGTCTGCGGGTTGTCCAATTGCTCGGGCACGAAACGAGAGTCGGTTCCCAATGATCTGTAGAAAGGTTCGGCGCGGATAAGAAAGGAGCCCGCGGTCTTCCGTTGAAGTTCATTTTGAAAGTAGGCTGAACGAAACGAATAACGCTGTTCATTAAAAATGTAGATCGCCTGAACGCCCAGGCGCAGCATTTGCACGTCGGGCTGGCTGGTGAAGGTGTCGCCCACGTCGGTGGAGATCATGCCCTTGTTGTCGCTATAGAACGCGCGGAAATAAAACTTCCGCATCGTGTAGCTTCCCGAGATCCTGAATTGTTTCAGGCTTTGATTCTGGGCATTGAAAATGTTGGAGGTGCCCGTGGAGAAGGTCGCGTCGAAGTCGATGATCTTGTAGGTAAGACCCAAGCCCACGATGTCGTTTGCGTTGTTGAAGTTTCCGGTGAAGGGGGAATCGCTGACCCGTTTGGAGCCGTACGCAAGGGAGCCGCTTTGTGCTCCGTAAATTAATCGCACATCGTTGCGCAAGCGAAAGATCCCGATGTAGGTGGAATCGGCATCAAGTGCCCCGGTCACTCCTCCCCGACGGCCATCGCGCTTCGGCTGTGCGGAACACAACGTCAGCCCCACGAAAAACAGAAACAGACAACGTATTTTCACGCCGGATCCTTTTTGTATCCTAAGTTAAGACGAATTGGGCATACTAACGAGTGACGAAAAATTCACATGGCAACAAATCTTCATCATCTCAATCTAGCCGTTACAAATTCTCGCTTCCCTGTACTCTGGCTTCCGGTTTCTCAAAGCTCCACCGCCATCAGCTCCACCGCTAATTTATGAATACCCATTTCCAATTTTTTCAACTGCTCTGGTCTTGGTTTTTTTCTTCCGGTTGCGTAGTGGTTGATCTGGCGTTGGTTGATGCCGGAGAGTCTCTCCAGCGCTGCGTTGGTGAATATGCCTTTGAAGTAGTTCAGGAAACTTTGGCTGTCATATTTGAAGATCACTTCATACTCTTTGTTCTTTAGCCAATCAGAAACTTCGTTGTGTTTGATGTATAGTCTAAGACCTTCCTTCAAATTCTCTTTCGCCTCCGCAACAGTTTCGCCGGCACCATACGCGCCAGGAAAGTTCTCAAACCAGGCGCCATAGTCTTCCGGACCTTTTGAAATAATCGCTCTAAGCTTTCTCATTTATCTTTGATTTAATATTCTGATCGTAAGGGCTCATAGCCCATGCGGCACCGACCCAAATCCACCCACTCCGGCGGATTCGCCTATGGAATTCTGAATATTTCACAGCTAACGGATAAAAGTAAACACTGTGAGGGACACTCGAAGGTAGTAATTTTACTACCTTTTACAAGTCCTCATTCAAATAATTACAAACACAAAATAATTACCAACACAAAAAAGACGCAAAGCCTACCTTGCGTCTCGTTTGCGTCTGATTGCAACGCCATTAAGTATCTAGATGTCTCAGCCCTTCTTAAAAACTCTTCGTGCTGTCGCTGCTATTGGTCTTCTTCTCCTTAGGCATCGGGCATTCGATCTTCCATTCGCGCGCCAGGAATAGTGTTCCCTCTTTTGCACTTTTCACCACGTCGTTGAGCTTTTTGCTGAATTTGCATCCAATGTCAACATAGCGGTATTTCGCGCCATCAACGATGAAATTGAAATGACAGGTGTTGCTCGCCTTGTGAGTCTTCATGCAAATAAATTCAACGTTATCGCCCTGGTCTACACGAAACGAAGCCAGTACGATAAACAAAGCGACGGGAACAAAGCGGATCAGGAAGGATCTCATATGATGGAATTGGGATGGGCATTTATTTCAGCAAAGGTAAAGACAACCGCCATGCCACAAAACAAAAAAACCTGGCACTGCCAGGTTTTTTTGTTTGTATAACGATCGTTTCGGATCAGTATCTGTAATAATCCGGTTTGAAAGGGCCTGTCACTTCCACGCCAATGTATTTGGCTTGGGTAGGTGAAAGCACATCGAGTTCAACGCCGATCTTTTTCAAGTGGAGGTTTGCCACTTTTTCATCCAAATGCTTGGGCAGCATGTACACTTCGTTTTTGTAGTTCTTGGTGTTGGTCCAGAGCTCCAATTGCGCCAGCGTTTGGTTGGTGAAGGAGTTCGACATCACAAACGAAGGGTGACCCATTGCGCAACCCAGGTTCACCAGGCGGCCTTCGGCCAACAGGATGATCTCACGGCCGTTGGCGAGCGTGTAGATATCTACTTGGGGTTTGATGGTATCCTTCTTGCCATTCTTGTTCAACCAAGCCACGTCGATCTCGTTGTCGAAGTGACCGATGTTACACACGATGGCCTTGTCTTTCATGCTTTCGAAGTGACGCGCCTGGATGATGCCGAAGTTACCGGTAGCCGTCACGATGATGTCGGCTTCCTTGGCAGCGTCGTCCATTTTCTTCACGGCATAGCCGTCCATAGCGGCTTGCAGCGCGCAGATGGGGTCGATCTCGGTCACGATCACGCGTGCACCGGCACCGCGCAGGGAAGCGGCAGAGCCTTTGCCTACGTCGCCGTATCCGGCTACGACCGCTACTTTACCGGCGATCATCACGTCGGTGGCGCGACGGATCGCGTCTACGCAAGATTCCTTGCAACCGTATTTGTTATCGAATTTCGATTTCGTTACCGAGTCGTTGATGTTGATGGCGGGCAACGGGAGTTTGCCATTGTGCATGCGCTCGATGAGGCGGTGCACACCGGTCGTGGTTTCTTCGGAGATACCACGGATGCCTGTGACGAGTTCGGGGAAGCGATCCAATACCATGTTGGTCAGGTCACCACCGTCGTCGAGGATCATGTTCAAAGCCTTGCCGCCTTTGAAGGCATAGAGGGTTTGCTCGATGCACCAGTCAAATTCTTGTTCGTTCATTCCTTTCCAGGCGTATACCGGGATACCGGCAGCGGCGATCGCGGCGGCGGCATGGTCTTGCGTGGAGAAGATATTGCAGGAAGACCAGGTCACTTCGGCGCCCAGCTCAACGAGGGTTTCGATGAGCACAGCGGTTTGGATAGTCATGTGGAGGCATCCTGCGATGCGTGCATCTTTCAATGGCTTCTGCTTGCCAAATTCCTCACGGAGGGCCATCAAACCGGGCATTTCAGCTTCCGCCAGTTTGATCTCTTTGCGACCCCATTCAGCCAGGGAGAGGTCTTTTACCTTAAAGGGGAGTTTTTTCTCGTCAACAGTCATTTTTTTTGATTTTTTGCTTTAATAGACCTTCAAAAGTACGATAAAGGTTTTTAAATAACTAGATGCCCCGGCGGGCAAAGGATCCTATAAGTTTAGGGTGCGTATTTTAAGCGTTTAATGGCCATCCAAGGCCCGCTATTTTTTTAAAGCGCCGTCGATGGGTGGACCGAACGATAACGGGGGCCGTGCTGTTATGCCAAAAATCATGATCAATAATCTAATTTACGCTAACGAATGAAAACCATTATAAAGCCGGTTATCCGGGTCGACATTGTGTCGGATGTTGTATGTCCCTGGTGTTATATCGGTAAACGCCGCATCGAAAAGGCCATGGCCGATGTGGCTTCCGAATACGATTTCGATGTCCACTACCTGCCTTTCGAACTCAACCCCGATATGCCCGCCGAAGGCAAGAACCATAAACAATACCTGGCCGATAAATTTGGTGGCGATGCCCGCTATGAGCAGATCACACAACACACTACACGGGTGGCCGGCGAGGATGGGCTGTCTTTTGATTTCTCAAAACAAAACGTTTCTCCCAACACGCGCCTGGCGCACGTGCTTATCCAGGCCGCTGCCGAAGACGGCAAACAACTGGCCCTGACCGAGGCGTTCTTCAAAGCCTACTTTACAGACGGGGTCGACCTTTCCAAAAAAGAAAATCTGATCAGCGTGGCTGTGGATGCCGGTTGGCAAAAAGAAAAAGCCGAAGCTGCGCTCGCCGACGAGACCGCCCTGGCGCAAGTGGCGTTTACAGAAAAGGAAATGTCCAAGCTGGGCATCAGCGGTGTGCCCTTCTACATCATCAATAATAAATATGGCGTGTCCGGAGCCCAGGCATCAGACGCTTTTGTAAAAGCGTTCAAGGAAATCGGTGTTGAGATGGCACAAGGGGCTGCCTGCGATGTGGATGGTAATAACTGTTGATAGGGAGAGGGCATTTTCTCCTCAGTCATGGAGTTGGCTGTGGGGTGCATTTGGCGGCTAGTCAAGTGTTGAACCGCCCCGCTTTCGCTAAAGCTTCAGCGGGCACAGAAAGGACGCAAAGTCAACGCAAAGAAATGCTTATTGAACGACCCATCGTTCCAATCGCTTCAGAGGAATATAGTAGATGATAAGAAGTAGCCTGTGCTACTTCTTCTTTTTTGCGGTCTGTGGTGCCGGTGGGGTGATGATGTCGCCTTCTTTGATGACGGCGGTCCAGAGGCTGGCTTTGCCATCGTCGGTCCGCGTCCACAAGGGGGTGATGATCCCTTTGTAGGCTGAGATGCTGTTGCGCGTGTCCAGGCCCGGTGCTTCCGTGGGCACAAATGGCGTTTCGCTGATCTTTACATTTTGAAAATTCGTGCCGCCGTTGGAAGTATAGGCCATGTACACATCGGTCTGTGTGTCGCTATACGCGTGACGGTCGAAATACAGGATATACAAATTGCCATTGGCGGGATCGATCGCCACGGCGGGATTGTATTGATGTCCCTTGCTCTCTTCGCCGATGCGGATGGGCGATGTCCAGTTGTCGCCGTAGTTGAGGGAGCGCATAAACCAAACGTCAGTGTCGTCGGTGCCGTTGCGCTGGTCGGTCCATACCAAATAGAGGCTGCCGCGCAGTTTGCCTTTGCTTTTGTCGATCAACAAAATGGGAAAGC
>DATDAV010000203.1:0-63121 GCA_036525235.1 Chryseolinea sp.
GAAGCTGGCCTCCCTGGAAACGATCCAGGCGGTGATGCTGGCCACTTCTTCGATGGTGCCCAGGCGTTTCATGGGGATCTTGGCGATCATATAAGCGAGCTGTTCCGGAGCGGTCTGGTCGTTCATGGCGGTCTTGATCACGGCGGGGGCCAACCCGTTCACCGTAATGCCCGTCTCTGCATACTCTTTCCCAACTCCTTTCACCAACCCGATCACACCCGCCTTCGTGGCGGTGTAGCCGGCCATAAACGGATTGCCTTCTTTGCCGGCCATGGACGCGATCAGAAGAATGCGTCCATAATTTTTTTTCTTCATGGCCGTGAGCGCATACTTGGTCATTAAAAATGAACCGCGAAGATTGATGTTGTAGATCCTGTCAAAAGCTTCCGTGGGATAATCGGTGATGTTGGTGCTGGTGGGCCCGACAATGCCGGCACAATTGACCATGACGTCGATCTGCCCATAGGTTGTTTCCACTTCTTCCATCGCTTTTCGAACGGCGTCTTCCGAAGCGACGTCCACCGGGTGGCCGGAGACGTTGTAGCCTTTGGCTTTGAATTCGGTCACGGTTTTGTCCAGAAGCTGTGGGTTGATGTCGAATAGGGCAACCGTGCCGCCCTCGGAGGCAAGGCGATCGGCAATGCCTTTGCCAAGACCTTCGGCGCCGCCAGAAACAACAGCAACCTGGTTTGTGAATCGTTCCATACTATTTAGCAGTTCATTTGAGCTCAGATATTTACTGACATTCGAACACGGCCGTCTCCACACCTTGCCCACAATTTTTCACCAGGAAGAGCCCGCCGGCCAGTGGCTGCTCCTCCAATTGTTTTTCCGACAGACCGACTTTCGCCGACGTGATATAAAGATCCTGCAGACGCTCGCCACCGAACGTGCAGGAAGTGACACGGGCAACGGGCAAGGCGATGTGTGAAAGCTTTTCACCCGTTCGCGGATCCCACCGCGTTACCTGCCAGCCGTCCCAGTGTGCGATCCACAACATGCCCTCCTGGTCAATGGTCATTCCGTCCGGAAAGCCATCCGCCTTGGGGATTGTTATGACCACTCTTCTCTCCGTGATCTCTCCCGACGGAAGATGGAATCGATAGGCCACCACTTCATAGGTGGGGGTGTCGATATAATAAAACGTTTGGTGATCACCGGTCCACGCCAGGCCATTCGAAATGGTGACCCCTTCGATCTTTTTTGTATGCGCCAGGTTTTTGTCGATCATGTAGAGACTGCCGGCGCCGGGCGCTTCGGAAAGGGCCATCGTGCCCACCCAAAACCTGCCCGCGGGATCGCACTTGCCATCGTTGAAGCGATTGCCGGGCAAATGCACCTCGGGATGATGCAGCATCCGGATGCGGCCGCTGTCTTTATGGACAAAGGCCAGCCCGGTCTTCAGGGCCGCGATGTATTCGCCGTTGTTGCACAAGGCGATGGCGCCCACCATGTCTTTCACATCGATCTTTCGATGGTGCTGCGTGACGGTAGAAAATTCGTGCACCTCGCCGTTGAGAATGTCTACCCAGCAAACCGTCTTTCGCGAGGCATCCCAAACCGGCCCCTCGCCCAGCAAGCAGGTGTGCGGGATGACAATGTCAGGCGGACTCAGGGAGGTACTCATGACTGGTAATATAACCCATTTTTCATAATCGGTGACGAGGTTTTCCATCACCTTAAAGATTTGCTTTTCAACGCGATGATTTGAATTTGAGCAAACCCTTGTTTTATCCACCATTTAATAATTACCTTACTACAGAATTAGTGCATACTAATTCCCGCCGCTTCAATGTCAGGATCAAGTCCCACCTGTTTGATCTTATGGAAGACGGGCGCCTTCAGATTTTCATATCGTTCTTCGTAATGTGTCTTGACGAATCAACGTGCGTTTCGCATATTCATCAGGCGCGCATGACCGTAAAGGCTTGTTGTTCTTTAGAAGATCGTTTGTGACGTATTTCAATAGGACAAGACTATGTATTGAAAAAGTAAACATACCATAGATCAAAAAAAGCAATACCTCCGAAAACTTTAAAAGCATATGGCAGAGAAAATCAAAAATCAAACCGCACTCGACGACGTAGCCGCACGACAATTGGCCATTGCCACCCGCACCGTGCCTCAAATGGTAACGATCACCCCGCGCTGGCTGACGCACCTCATGAGCTGGGTTCCGGTGGAGTCGGGCGTGTACCGCCTCAATAAAGTGAAGGACGCCCAAAACATCGAGGTGGATTGCTCCACACGTGACGAGCACGTGCTTCCTCACACCTTCGTGGACTATGACGCCAACCCGCGTGAATATAACCTCAGTGCCGTCAACACCCTGGTGGATGTGCACACGCGCGTGTCCGATCTCTATAGCCGGCCCTACAATCAAATCAGTGAACAACTCCGGCTGGCCATCGAAGCCATCAAAGAGCGCCAGGAAAGCGAGCTCATCAACAACAAGGAATACGGCCTCATCAGCAGCACGCCGGCAAGCCAGACCATCAAAACCCGTACGGGAGCACCTACACCCGATGACCTGGACGAATTGCTGGCCAAAGTGTGGAAGGAGCCGGGCTTCTTCTTGTTGCACCCGCTGACCATCGCTGCCTTTGGTCGTGAATGTACGCGCAGAGGTGTGCCGCCGCCAACGGTTTCGTTGTTTGGTTCGCAGTTCATCACGTGGCGTGGTATTCCACTGATCCCGAGCGACAAACTCCCGATCACCAATGGCAAGTCAAAAATAATACTGCTCCGCACCGGCGAAGCGCGCCAGGGAGTGGTGGGGTTGTATCAACCCAACCTGCCCGGCGAACAAACCCCGGGATTGTCCGTGCGATTCATGGGCATCAACGACAAGGCTATTGCCTCCTACCTGATCGCCCTCTATTGTTCCATCGCTGTGCTGGTAGACGACGCCATCGCCGTGCTGGAAGACGTGGACATAACGAAGTACCACGAATACAAATATTGAGGGAATCGCATTCCCCCGGTGAATGGCGTTTGTCCCATTTCTTAACACACGGTTATGAACGATTTACATCAAGATAATCTCCCCGACGTCCGGGAACTGGAACGGTTGGCTAATCAATATTTTAAAGCCACCCCGGGTGATCCATCGGTGGAGTCGGCACAACGTTTTGCCCAGGCGAACCCTGTGGCAGAAAGTGAAGTGAGTGACTTTTCGCCAGCAGATATAGGAGCCTCTAATTCCCAGATCAACCACCCGGAAAGTTTTGACATAAAGGATCCACAAACCAGTTTGCCCGATCCTCATTTTTATAATGGCGAGATACCCAAGTCAGTTGCCGGCAGCGGCCGGTCGCCGTCGTTGCAAAATCCAAGCGGAAACTATAGCACAGAACCGGCAGCCAACAAATCGTCACATCGCTTGCCCTTTCAATCGGAACAGCCGTTCGAGCAGGAGTTGAACCAGGTGCTTCGCCAGATCAATTCTTTTATGGCTACGCCGCAGTTGCCGGTCAGTCCTTTTCCGGGGATGCATCCTACTTCATTTTATTTTTTGAACGATAACACACCATCGCCCGTGCCGGGTGGGGTAGGGATGGTGCGACCACCATTTGACATCAACCGCGTCAAAGGCGACTTTCCAATTTTAAAAGAACGGGTCAACGGAAAACCGTTAGTCTGGCTCGACAACGCTGCCACCACGCAAAAGCCGAAGCTCGTCATCGACCGCATCAGCGAATTTTACGAACACGAGAACTCCAACATTCACCGCGCCGCCCACGAACTGGCGGCCCGCGCTACCGATGCATTTGAGGGCGCACGCAAAAAAGTACAGCGCTTTCTCAATGCAGGCTCGCCAAACGAGATCATCTTTGTCCGTGGCACCACCGAAGGGATCAACCTCATCGCCCAAAGTTGGGGCGATCAAAATCTAAATGCCGGCGACGAGATCATTCTCAGTCACCTCGAACACCACGCCAACATCGTTCCCTGGCAATTGCTCGCGGAAAAAAAAGGCTTTAAGATTCGGGTGATCCCCGTCGACGACGATGGACAGATCCGGTTGGACGAATACGGCAAGCTGCTCAACAGCAAAACCAAACTCGTATCGTTCACCCAGGTATCCAACGCACTGGGGACCGTAACACCCGCCCAGATCATCATCGACATGGCACACACGGCAGGGGCAAAGGTTTTGCTCGACGGTGCCCAGTCGGTTTCGCATATGCGTGTTGACCTTCAACAGTTGAACCCTGATTTTTTTGTTTTCTCCGGTCATAAAATATTCGGACCCACCGGCATCGGTGCTGTCTATGGAAAAGAGGAGCTTCTAAACCAGATGCAACCCTGGCAGGGGGGAGGCAACATGATCAAGGACGTGACCTTCGAGCACACGGAGTTTCACAAGGCCCCCGGGCGATTCGAGGCCGGCACAGGCAACATCGCCGACGCAGTAGGGCTAGGCGCCGCCATCGACTATGTGAGCCGCATCGGCATGGAACTCATCAACCAATACGAACACGCTCTTTTGCTTTACGGAACACAACTATTAAAACAAGTTTCCGGCTTGCGCCTGATCGGCACCGCCCCCGACAAAGCCAGCGTCATGTCCTTCGTCCTCGATGGCTACACGAACGATGAAGTAGGGCAGGCGCTGAACAAGGAAGGTATCGCGGTGAGAACAGGCCACCATTGCGCGCAACCGATTTTGCGCAGGTTTGGGGTGGAGAGCACCGTTCGCCCTTCCCTGGCGTTTTATAACACTTGCGCCGATGTCGATGCCTTGGTCGCCGTGCTGCACAAATTGAGGTCTGCTAAAAGGAGATAAATACAGCCATCACAAAGATGTGCTGCTAACCATAGAAGCCGGAGGTGAGACTCCGGATCTGACGTATGTCGCGTGCACAGGCCGAGCGGATCGCGCGGTGTTGTTGATGGTCGACATCGTTTTTCTTTAGCAACTGCAGCAAGAGTTGTTTGTCATGAAGATCGCCGATAGCTTCCTGCAGCGTGTCATAAAATTTTTCCTTTTTCTTTTTTAAGTGATCGGTCGACCCGGCAACAAATAAAGCCGCCTTTATGGATTTCCGGGTCTTGTGAATGTCTTTCAAATCGAGATGGGGATAGAGCTTGCTTTCTATTTTGTTGTATTGATGTTTGAGATAACGACCGATGTCGTGGCCCTTGATTTTTTTTAGATAAGGTTTGAGTTTTTTGGATTGCGCTTTTACAGTCTGTAGGTAGCCGGGGACATTCGATTCAAAAGTTTCCAGCGGCGGATGCTCCGTTTCAGGAAGCTGCTGTCCTTCCTCGGGATACTTTGTCAGCAGCGACGCAAGCACTTCCGATTGCCGGATGGAGTCAGCCTTTCGGAAAATCGCACGGAAGGGAAGAAAGCGTTTATGACTTCTGAATTTCTTCCGGCCGTTGTGGATCAAGTTCAAGACGGCCTTTATTTTTTTTATGTCGATGCGCACCTGGTGCAGGGTTTCGGTGTCGTGTTTGACCGGAACCGTTTTCAAGTGTTCCTTGAGTTCGCGGAAGGGCTTGTTCGCAAATTTCTTCAACCGTTTCATTGTTTTGCGCAACGGACCACCGGGTCGGTCCTCGTGTCTTGGGAACTAACAAGTTACGAAAGAGTTTGTTTGCCGGTTCATTTGCGCAAAGAAAAATCGTCGCGGTGTTGAGTGGAAACACAAATCATTTTGAGGCTTGAGCGGTATCTGTTTAAAACGGTATCTTTGAAAGACGGATATTCCCATCAAAATCAGAAACTGAATCGATTATGCTCGACATCGTCATTGAAGCTCGCAAAGCCGCTATCGCTCCCGGAATGGAAGTAAAAAGAATTCTGCCCTTTCGGATGCGAAGAATGGTAGGCCCTTTCATTTTCATGGACCACGCCGGCCCGGTGAGCATTCAACCACAGGCGGTCGCCAAGATGGATGTGTTGCCCCATCCGCACATAGGTCTATCTACCGTCAGCTACTTGTTTAATGGCGAGGTCACCCACCGCGACAGCCTTGGCGTGCAACAAGTGATCCGCCCCGGCGAAGTGAATTGGATGACGGCTGGAAAAGGGATCGCGCACTCCGAAAGATTTGAAGACCCGTCGGTCCTGGTTGGCGGCTTCGAGATGATCCAAACGTGGGTGGCCCTACCGGAAAAAGACGAAGAAGCCAATCCCACCTTCGACAACTACAAGCCCGAACAATTGCCGATCTATACCGACACCGGCGTATGGATGCGCCTGATTGCCGGCGACGCCTACGGATTGAACAACAACGTAAAGACCCATTCGCCCTTGCTTTATCTGCACGCCGTGTTGCAACCCGGCGCAACGTTCGGGCTACCGAAGGAACACACCGAACGCGCCGTCTACATCGTGAAAGGCAGCATCGAAGTTTCGGGACGTGCCTACACTGCTGGCCAGATGCTGGTTTTCACCAAAGGCGTCGATCCTACTTTGATGGCCAAGGAAGCGACCACCCTCATGCTCCTGGGCGGCGAGCCCGTGGGAGACCGGTTCATCTGGTGGAATTTTGTGTCGTCGCGAAAAGAGCGCATCGAACAAGCCAAAGCCGACTGGACCGCAGGACGGATCGTTTTACCTCCTAACGATAACCACGAATTTGTGCCTCTGCCCGAAGACAAATCCAAGGCCGCGGGTAGTCCGCCACCACAGGCGCTGTCCTAGGTAAATTTTCCGTTTATTTAATGTCATTTATGAACAGATAATCGGATCATATCCGATTATCGATTAAAAATTCAACACACCTGAACAACCTCAATCCCCCACAACGCACCCAATTTTTTTAGCTTATCGGCAATATGCGATATCCCCACCGCACAGTGGTGCGCGGGACCCTGACGATTCCAATTTTCAACAAAATCCCGCGCCCCAATAGAAAAACGATAACGACTATTGGTGTTGCCGATCTCCAGTATCGGCCCGGCCACCGATTCTCCCTCGGCACACAAGAGCATAAGCGTGCCATCCACCTTCTCGACCACCGACAGGAGCGTTACCGGTCCCTGCTTTACACGCATCTCGACCGATAGACCACTGCCCACTTTTCCATGATAGACATGCAGCGGCTTTACCTTTGTCTTCCCCTGGGCAATGGCAATGTGGCCCGGGCCGTCATGCCCCATCAACACCACATCGTCGACGTAGTCCATGGCGTAATATTCCGTGAACGAACCGCCCACGCCAAAGCTGTCCATGATCTTCATGGCTTGCGCATTCTTCACTTCATATTCCCCGGCAACGGGAATGCCCCGGCCGGTGAGCAGCGATGTCCCCAGGATGATCGAACTCATCGTATCGGCATTGGCTGCGTTGCCGGTTCCTTTGTGATAATAGGCCAGCGACCCCAACTGATGTTGTTCCACCAGGATATCCAGGGCAACCGAGGTTCTGGCCGCGCGGCTCAATTCATCTTTTGAACAATCGGGTTGGATGTCGAAAGCGCTGTTGAAATCAGCGACCCGCAGATTTATTAAATCCGGGGGAATGGATTCGCGGAGCGATGAAAGCTCGTCGACCTCAATGACCTCCATATGTCCGCCAAAGGTGGCGCAGTGCAGGGTAAGGTTGGAGTAGATGTCGAGCATGCCGCCGTAGTAATTGCCCATCAATCCCAACCGGTTGTGAAACAGGATGTGGGCCACCCGTGCGGCATCTACCCAGGCCGTTACTTCCTCCCAGATCGCCGGATCATGGAGTGTACCCGTCACCTGATAGAACGGGATCCTGGACCGCTGGAAGACGCTGGCAATTTCCGGCACGGGGCAGGGAGAGCAATATGCCAGCCACTCACCGGTCATTTGCGTCCGGTCAGTCAAGTGGTTAAAGCGATGGTAGTCGATCGATGCCTCGGGAACAAGATTGAGAATGACCACCGGCACTTTAGCGCGCTGCACCACGGGCAACACAGTCGACGACAGTGCATAGGTGGTGACGTACAAGAAAATGATGTCCACGTCTTTTTCCCGGAACGTGTGGCCGGCCTCCAGCGCTTTTTCAGGTGTGTCGATCAGACCCAGATTGATCACCTCATGGCTGGTGGACGATATATTCTTGTGCACGACCGATACATATCCCTCCAGCCGTTGCTGTAAGCCTTCAAATTGTTCCCAGTAGGCTTGCAGGCCTATGCCGAACAGTCCAATTTTTAAATGATAATTTTTCATCAGCGTCGGGGAGTAGTCTTCGGTTTTCCGCTTTTCGGGAACGGTGCCCGTTTAGTAAAGATAACGAATTCCAAATGCTGCACGTCAGCGCCAAAAGGCCGTGAGGCAAGCGGTCTCACACCGCGATGACCGTATTCGAATACTGTCAGGATGAATATGATTCCGTAATGTTTTTGTTACGACCGGTCATAAAATAAGGTACAGCGCTGGGGAAAGGTGAAGCAATTCTTTTGTAACATTACTTACCAATAGGCACTCCTAAATCTATCCCGTATGAAACCTTGCAGACTTCTTCGCTTCCTCATCGTACCAGTGCTCCTCATGATAACGATCGCCGGGTTTGCACAGACCCAACAACCGATAAGAATCGTCATGATTGGCGCGCACCCCGACGACTGTGATATCAAAGGAGGTGGCACTGCAGCGCTCTTCGCAGCGATGGGCTATGCCGTGAAATTTGTGGCGGTGACTAACGGCGATGCCGGGCATCAAACGATGGGTGGCGGCCCGCTGGCCAAACGCCGGTTTGAAGAAGCACAGGAGTCGGCCCGTCGACTGGGCATCGCGGCCTATCACATCTTGCCCAACCACGATGGTGAGTTGTTACCCAGCCTCAGCGTGCGCCTGGAGATCATCCGCGAGATCCGCGAATGGAACGCCGACGTGGTGATCAGTCCCCGTCCCAACGATTATCACCCCGACCACCGCTACACGGGCGTGCTGGTGCAAGATGCCGCCTTCATGGTGGGAGTGCCCAACGTAGCATCCGATGTTCCCGCGCTGCGCAAGAATCCCGTGTTCCTGTATTTTGAAGATTATTTCCAACGCCCCAACCCGTTCCGGCCCGATGTGTCCGTGGACATCTCCTCTGTATTCGACAAAAAAGTAAACGCCCTCGATGCGCATAAATCACAGGTATACGAGTGGCTTCCCTGGATCGGAAACTACGCCACCGAAGTGCCCGCCGAAGGCCCCGGACGAATCAAATGGCTGGCCACGCGCTACACGCGCAAAATAACCCCCGAAGCCCGCAAAGCCCTGGAGGCCGGCTACGGAAAAGAAAAGGCCCAAGCCGCCCAACACGCCGAGTCATTCGAAATATGCGAATACGGCACCCAACCCACCCCCGAAGAAATACACCGCCTGTTCCCTATGGTGAAAATCCCGTAACGGCCGCCGCCCTGCCGCCCTTGATTTCACCAACAAGCGTCGCTTCGTGCCCCTACAAATTAAGACCACCCCACCCATACACCCTGCCAAAGATTCCTCCATCAAATCCAAACCCTCATTTCCCATCCGTTTTAAAAGGTTATCCCATATAAAACCCCTGTTTAAACACTTTCTCAACACCCCGGAATACAAGTATGATTTCGTATGATTTTCATTTAGGAATCCTCCTCAAAAATCCTGATTTTTCGAATTATATTATTTCCGATGAGGTTGTGCATTATTTTAATCTTTAGCCTGGGACTAACGGCAGGGTATGGGCAGCAAGCGTCTGCAGACAGCCTGCTAAACCGCATTCCATCCACCGACAGCCTCCGACAGTTTCTTCCGAAAGACACGCTCCTGCAAAAATCCCATCATAAAGTTGATTCCATACAAGCGTCATTCTACCATGGCGCCGACAGTTTGAAAGACATTTATCAACGCCCCATCAGCAAACTGGATTCTGTACAAAACAAATTGCAACACCGGCTGGACAGCCTCACAACGCTGAATCTTCCCACCGGAAAAATAACGCATGCGCTGGACAGCGTGAATCAACTGCGCGAAAAGACTGTGGCCGGCTTCAACGAAAAATTGAATGCCTTAAAAGGCAAGACCACGGGCAAGCTTAAGCAACTCGATCTCCCTCCGGAATTGAAAGACAAAGTGTCGTCCGTGACCGGGAAGGTGGACGGCTTTCAAATCCCCGGTTCCGAACTTGGTCTGCCCTCTGTGGGGGGCGCCTCCCTGGGAAAGATCGATGGCATCGGGAACATCGACGGGCTGAACAAGATCAATGGCGTGGACCTTCCTCAAACCGGCGGACTGGGAAACATAAAGGACGCCGCCAAAGTAGGCGAGTTGCAAAACGTGACGAGTCAGATGGGTGAAGTGTCGAAGGTGACCGGCCAGGCCGGCGAATATGCCACGCAGTTGAAAGAAGTGAAGGCTGTGGCCGGCGGCGACCTGAGCAACACCACAGAATTGTCAAAGACGGCCGAGACAAAGGCCGCAGAGTTGTCGGGTATAAAGGACCTCGAAGGACAAACAAAGGCGCTCGACCAATACAAAGACATGGCAGGCAAGGCAGCAGACCCCGCGGCCATGAAAGACGAAGCGGTTTCCAAGGTGAAACAAGTAGCGGTGAACCATTTCGCCGGCAAGGAAAAGCAATTGCAGGAGGCCATGGACATGGTGTCCAAATACAAACAGAAATACGGCAGCCTGAACAGCCTCAGCGACATCCCCAAAAAGCGCCCCAACGAAATGCGTGGCAAACCCTGGTATGAACGCGTGCTCCCTGGCATTGCAATGCAAATGCAAAAGAAAGGCGAGGACCTGATGGTAGATTTCAATCCCTATGCGGGCTATCGCTTCACCGGTCGCATCACCGCCGGCGCGGGTTGGAACCAACGGGTTGCCTACAACACCAAACGAAATTACTTTGATCACGCTGCCCGCGTATATGGCCCGCGCGTGTACGGCGAGTTCAAACTCTGGAAAGGATTTTCTCCCCGACTCGAAGTGGAAACCATGAACACCTTTGTGCCGCCCCTGACACGCGTCGCCATTCCAGACGCCGGCAGTCGCGAATGGGTGTGGGGTGTGTTCACCGGCGTGAAGAAGGATTATCGCTTCATCAAAAATGTGAAGGGCACGGCCTTGATCATGGTACGTCTTTTCGATCCCCATCACAAAAGCCCCTATGCCGATGTGCTGAATGTGCGCTTTGGCTTTGAGTTCCCCATCAAGAAAAAGCCAAAAACCTCGAAGGACACGAAGAATTCAAAATCGTAAGGCTTGCAAAAAGCAGGTTGCTATTCCGTGCTCCAGAAAGTGTGTTTCTCGTCCTAACATCCTGATAAATAATTGTTTGTAATGCATGGAGAGGGCTTAGAGGCCTGCTTCAGGCGAACGGGAAAATATTTTTTAAATATTTCCACAAAGTCTATTGACTTAATAGATTTATAATTTACATTTGTTTCATATTTATAAAGAATAGGGGAGAGAGCAGACTCGCTGAACCTATTGCAACCCGCCTCTTGATGGGGAAAAGGTGCTAAATTCTGCCTAAATGATTAGGGAATATAAATAAGTAAAAAGCCATGAAAAACATCCAAAATCTCTCCTTCCTCCCCCAAACGTGTTGTTGCTGTTGTTGACGGCCAGTCCACCTCCGCTTTATTCAATCGATTAACAACAACAAAAAAATCTTACGACCATGTCACAGACAGCATCTGTATTGTCATCCGAACAATCTTTATATATCGCAACAGCCGAAGTTTCTTTTGCGCCTGCAAAAAGTTCCGAAGCCGTTTCTACCAACCTGAATTTCGTTTTCGAAGAGAATGGTTTTTACATTCCCTCGACCACCTTTGCCTATAACGACCGCGTGAGCCTGGCTTTCCGGGTGAAGGAAGCCTTTGCCGCGAACTTTATTTTGATCAAAGGATTGATAGAATTCAACCGCGCGAAAGAACTGAAGTTTGCCTTCAACCGCGATGAAAAATCTTTCGAGATCGATCTTGAAGCGGCGCAGCTTGACGTGTTAAATGATTTCCTGGGCCATATCCACGCCCTGCTTCAAAAGGAGATTCAATTCAAAGCCGTGTTGAAGAAGGTGATCGCGTTTGAGAATCAGTACAAAGCACTCCGCGATGTCGTGTATCGTGAGCAGCAGGCCGTGGTGATCTAACCCGGCTGAGCTTTCAGATCAGAATTTCCTTTCTTTCTTATTGGTTATGGAATGTCCGTGATCGCCTGCCGATCACCAGAATTTCCATTTGCTTTTCTTCTCCCGTGTCTCGGGTGTGCCGTTGCCTCCTGTCTTGAAATGATTTTCGACTGTTCCCAGGAAGGCAGGATTTCCTATTTTCTCAAAATCCCTTTCCGTTGTTTTGGGTATGAACCTTTGTCCCACCAGATAAATATAATTATCGCGCTGATCGTAGGCCTTGATAAGGACGCCGTCGCTTTTGGTGTCTTCAATGGTTAGATAGGTATCGGTCGCGAACACCGCTATTTCAGGATCTTCCTCGCGAATCGTTTTTTCAAACATTTTCTCCGCATACTCCGGCGTATCACCGACAAATGTTTTTATGACTTTATCGTCGCCTTTCACCAACACCGAAAAGGGGACCATGGGATCGACGCCGTCTTTTTTCAAGGTCATGGAATGATCCAGGACAAAGATGAGTTGGTCGATAAGTTCTTTTCTGGCGTCCTTCAAATGTGCCATAGGTATTTCAATTTTTGCTGGGTTTGAAAAGGGCGGAGCATTGAATTTTCACCGCAAAGGCGCAGAGACGCAAAGGTCAATGCCGAGCCAAGCTTTGCGTCAACTTTGCGCCCTTTGCGCCTTTGCGGTTCAAACCTTTGAGTTTCGCCCCACTTTGAATATAGCCAACAAACACTCCAAAACGATCACCTATGCTCATGATCATCGCAAAAATAAATAAGTGTAAACCATACATTTTATTATAATAAATGTATTTTTAAATTCGAAACACTATTCAAAAGATCCACGCTCAAAAATTTGATATGAAACGATCCAAGGCTCTCCTCCGGTTTTCGGCATTTCTGTTTTTATCAGGCTTTTCAACTTTATCCTTGCCAGCACAGACCGTGCTGAATGTAAAGGTCGACCAAACCCTCTCGAAAATTGAACCGACCATGTGGGGAATATTCTTCGAAGACATCAATTTCGCGGCCGACGGCGGGCTCTATGCCGAGCTGGTGAAGAACCGCTCGTTTGAATTCGCCCAACCGCTGATGGGATGGAAGGAACAAGCGAGCAACAAATACGCCATCACCACCAATGCCGGGAGCGTCCTCATCCTGCATGAAGGCGGCGACACCAACCCGCGCATCGCCCGTGTAAACGTTCAGGCCGACAAAGGCTACGGACTTACCAACGAAGGCTTCCGCGGCATGGGCATAAAGAAAGACGCGACCTACACCTTTTCGGTGCAGGCCCGCCAGCAGCAGGGAAGTCCCACGTTGCGGGTGGAACTCGCTGACGCCAATGGTAAAATTTTAGGCACTACCAGCATTACCCCGGCGGGTAGCGAATGGAAAAAATATACAGCAACGATCGTGGCTTCGGAAACAGAACCCAAGGCGCTGCTGAACATTTGGTTCGACGGCAAAGGTGTGGTTGATATAGACATGGTCTCCCTGTTTCCAAACGACACCTGGAAAAATCGTCCGGGTGGTTTGCGCAAAGACCTCGTGCAGTTGTTGGCCGATATGAAGCCCGGTTTCATCCGGTTCCCCGGCGGCTGCATCGTGGAAGGCCGCGAACTGACCACGCGCTACCAATGGAAGAAGACGGTGGGCGACATCGAACAACGCGAGATGATCGTGAACCGCTGGAACACAGAATTCAATCACCGCCCTGCGCCCGACTACTTTCAAACGTTCGGCCTTGGCTTCTTCGAATACTTTCAACTGGCCGAAGATGTAGGCGCCGAACCGCTGCCCATTCTCAACTGCGGCATGGCGTGTCAATTCAACTCTGCCGAAGTCGTGCCCATCAACCAACTGGACACTTATGTACAGGATGCCCTCGACCTGATCGAGTTTGCCAATGGAAGCCCCGACTCGCCATGGGGAAAATTGCGCAAGACCATGGGACACGAAGCGCCCTTCCACCTGAAATACATTGGGGTGGGCAATGAACAGTGGGGTCCGCAGTATATCGAACGCTACGCCGTGTTCTCGGCCATCATCAAAGCAAAGTATCCCGACATTCAAATTGTCTCCGCCGCCGGCCCCGCGCCTTCCGGTGAACTTTTTGACTATGCTTCCAAGGAACTGAGAGATTTGAAAGCGGACCTTGTGGACGAGCATTACTACAGCAGCCCCGAATGGTTTTTAAAAAATGCCAACCGCTATGATGCCTATGATCGCAAGGGGCCAAAAATATTTGCCGGCGAATATGCCGCACAAAGCGTCGCGACCGTGAGCCCGAAAAATGAAAACAACTGGCGCTGCGCATTGTCCGAAGCCGCGTTCATGACAGGCCTCGAACGCAATGCCGACCTCGTGCACATGGCCTCTTATGCGCCACTGTTCGCCCACGTGGAAGCCTGGCAATGGACACCCGACCTGATCTGGTTTGACAACCTGCACGCGTATGGCACACCAAACTATTATGTCCAAAAACTATTTTCCATCAACAAAGGCACGCACGTGTTGCCAGTGACGGCCCAAGGAGAAACAGTGGCCGGCAAGAATGGATTGTATGCATCGGCCGTGACGGATGTAAACGCCAAGACCATTTTAGTCAAACTGGTGAATGCAGGCGACGCGCCACAAACCGTTACCCTTCAACTTTCCGGTGCACGAAAAATTTCACAGACTGGAACCCTGACCGTGTTGAAGGGAAATCCCGAAGAAGTGAATAACATCGAACACCCCACCCAAATTCATCCCGAAGAACAACCCCTGAAATGGAAAGGCAAGGATGTGAAGACGGTTTTACCCCCTCGTTCGTTTTCCGTGCTAAAGATCCCTACGCTTTAAAGATGGCCTGCGATGTCTTCCAGCAAGAATCGCCGCGCCACAAATATTTCTTCTTTTCACAATAGTATCGGCATAGAAAAAAATAACCCCAGCTTTTAGGCTGGGGTTAAAATCACACGACCGGTCGGGCTTAGCCCCGACTGTGCGCTTGTAATGTTTTGAGCCGACTGCCGTTGGATATCAGTCTTTAACAGCTTGCTTATTCCGATCGCAAGGATTTCACGGGGTGGGCCATCGCCGCGCGTATAGCCTGGTAGCTAACTGTTAGCAAGGTCAGCGCGATCGCCCCGCCCGCGGAACCCGCAAAGATCCACCAACTCAACTCGGTGTGATAAGGGAAGTTCAGCAGCCACTCCTGCAAGAAGTAGTAAGCGACAGGAATGGCCAGCACACACGCCACCACCACCAGTGTAACAAAGTCAAGCGAAAGCATCCGCCACAGGTTGGTCACGGAAGCGCCCAGCACTTTGCGGATGCCGATCTCTTTGGTGCGCTGCTCCGCCACAAACGACGCGAGGCCGAACAACCCTAGACAACTGATGCAGATGGCGAATAGGGTAAAGAACGATGCCAGCTTACCGATGCGCTCTTCGGCATCGAACTTAGCGGCATACGTGTCGTCTATGAATTTGTATTCGAAAGGTGTGGCGGGGATGATCTTTTTGAAGATGGCCTCCGTTTCGGCCAGGGTCTCGTGGGCGCTTCGTGCGGGGTTGAGCTTGAGCAGCATCCAGTTCACCCAGCGATAGTTCATGAGATAAACCGTTTGTCGCACGGGCTTATAGGGCGACTCGGTGATCATGTCTTTTACAACCCCGATAACGTGTAGCCGGTCGCTGCCCCACGTAACTTCCATGCCGATGGGATCTTTTATGCCCATGTATTTTGCCGCCGCTTCGTTGATGATCACGGCAGACGAATCCGCTGGAAAATCGCGTGAAAAATTTCTTCCCTCTTTCATCTTCCAGCCAATGGTGGGGCCGTACTCCGCAGTGATAAAGATTGCGCCGAAATCTTCGGCGAGACCGGGATCCTTACCGCTCCACGTAAACCCGTTGCTGTTCAGCCAAACATCGGTGATGGGGCTCGACGATTCGGCCATTTCTTCGATGGTCCCCGCTTGCTTGAGGGCTGCCCGGAGGGCATCGAACTTGCCAAAAAATTCGGGGCCGCTCATTTGGATCGTCAGCAGTCCTTCGCGGGTATAGCCTGCAGGTCTGCTCTTCGTAAATTGAATTTGCTGGTACACCAGCGTAGTGCCGATGATGAGCGTGACCGACACCGTGAACTGCACCACGACCAGCACCTTGCGCGGCAGCGAAGCACGCGGCCCGCTTGTGAAAATACCCTTGAGCACCCTGACCGGTTGAAACGATGACAAGTACAGCGAAGGATAGGAGCCCGCCAGCAGGCTGGTGATCAGAATGAATCCTGCGCTGATCAACCAGAACACCGGGTTGCGCCAGGTAATGGCAATGTGCTTATCCGCCAATTCGTTGAACCACGAGAGCGATGCGCCGGCAAACGCCAGCGCGATGATAAACGCCAGGGCCACGACGAGAAACGATTCGCTCAGAAATTGCTGCACCAATTGGCGTCGCACGGAACCCATCGTCATGCGAATGCCGACTTCCCTTGGCGCGTTTTTCAGAACGGGCCGTGCTCAAATTCATGAAGTTGATACAGGCGAGCAACAATACAAAGACGCCGATCACACCAAACAACATCACCATTTGGATCCGGCCGCCGCTGTGAACACCATTCTTCCATTCCGACCGCAGGCGCCAGTCGCGCATGGGATGAAGAAAGATGCGGGGATGCAACACCGCCTCTTCCTTTGAGTTTTTGGCTTTGACATTTTCGATTTTCTTCGACACGTTGTTGATGTCGCTATGCGGATTGAGTTGGGCAAACAGTTGGAACGAGTTGTTGCCCCAGTTGGTGGCCGAGGGTTTTATCCACGGCTCGGTGGTCACATAAAGATCCCAGGTACTGATGAATTGAAAGTCGCGGAAAGTGGTATTGTGCGGAAGGTCTTCGTAGACGCCGGTGATTTTTGCATCATGGCGACCGTCGATATGGATGGTTTGATTGAGGGGATCGTCTGCGCCGAACAATGCGCGGGCCGTGGAGGCGGAAACCAAAATTGAGTTCGCGTCACGGAGGCCGTTGCGCGTGCCGGCAATCATGTGCAGCGAGATCATTTCAGGGAGATCCGGCTGAGCGTAAATACCCAGCTTGGTGATCTTTTCTTCGCCGTGGCTGAGGGCGTGATAGTTGATCCACGTGGCCAACACGATGTACTTGAAATCGGAGCCATAGGTGTTTCGCAGCTCGGTTTCCAGCGGCCAGGGAACGGGAGGCTCTGTGATCACGGAACCGTCAACGGTTTGCGCTTGCATGACTTGCACAATATCTTTGTAGTTTTCGTGATACGTGTCGAACGACAACTCATCGTATATCCACAACCCGATGAGCATCGCGACCATGAGGCCCATCGCCAGGCCACCAATGTTGATAAACGAATAGCCTTTATTTTTTGCGAGGTTTCGCCAGCCGATCTTGAAGTAACTTTTATACATGCCGTAATGATTTATGGGTTTGTGATCGTGCAGGGGACGGATGATACCGGGCCTGAACATCTGGAGTACATCCACGATAAACTTCCGGTTGGCCGTTCGTTTTCCCCACGCTGCGCAACGCTCGTTATATAATTCCATCAGGTCACCCTCCAGGTGATTGCGCAGCCGGGGCTTGCAATACCAGCGGAAGAAACGAAGGAAGAGTTGGGGTGGACGGGGAGGGGTCATACGATTTTTACCTGGAGCGCCATTTTCGGGATCGCACGCCACAGTTCTTCGCGCGTGCTCCGGGAATATTCCATCGCCCTTTTGCCCAGCGCCGTGATCTGATAATATTTTCGCGGGCGGCCGGCGCGTTCTTCCGTAGCTTCGCCGTCAAAAGTTTTCAGATAGCCTTTGTCCTCCAGTCGTGTCAGCGCCGTGTGCAGCGCGCCCATGCTCACATTTCGCGACAGCCGGGTCTCGATGTCTTTTTTTATCGATACGCCATACGCTTCGTTATACAGAATGCCAACCGTAAGCATGACGATCTCTTCAAATTCGCCCAGTTGATATTTCTTCATCGGAAAGTTATTTCCTAAATGTAGGAATAATAATGATGCCAGAATTTATAAGATGCGAATTCAGCGTAAAATGAGATGACAGTGGAGGGGCGTTGTTCGGTTGCGGACGATGAGCGGACAAACCAACAAGCCTATAAAAAACAAAGCGCATACGGATTTCTCCGTATGCGCTGATGCGTGTCTTACAACTTTGTATTACGGTTTTGGATTCGGGACGAGTTTTCCTTCTGCATCAAAACGATACGATTGCGGTTGGCCACCGGTATTCATCTGAAGCATGTAGCCGTTGTTGGAGTTGCTTTTATAGATGGTGGAATTTTCCCAGCCTTTATATTGAGGATCTTGCAGCGTTTGTCGCATGCCCGATGGAATGTCGGTGGCCTGGATCCGGGTCATGTCCTTTTGATAGTTCTGTCCCGGCTGCGGCGTGGCGGCAGGTTGCGGCTGCTGTGTCGGGCTGGGTTGGGGTGATACGGCCGGAGGCGTGGCATTCTGCTTTGTACCGGTCGTGTCGATCTGTGCGTAGGTGGCGGTGACGCTAAACAGCAATGCACCGGCGGCGATTAACATTATCTTTTTCATGACGTGTGTGTTTAAATGAAGTTATTTTTTTCTAAGTATCGTAGTAAAATCATGCCAGCAGAAAAGCAGGATCAAAGGAGCTAGACGAGTGTAAAGGGTAGAAATTCGGTGCGCATTCTTTACGGTTTGAGCAAGTATTTCTCAAACTGTTGTCCTGTGAGGAATTTTTACAACACGCGTTCACTCATCCGGGCGCTTCGGTATTTCCTGCGGAGCCGGCGGCGGTGTTGTCAAAGGCTCATGCTCCGGTTTTATTTCCGGTTCTTTTCGGGGCCAGACATTCGGTTCAGGCTCCTTGCCCGGTTTTATCTCCGGTTCTTTTCCCGGCACCGGCACTTCGCCGGGTTTATCCATTCGGTCTAATCTCGTGGTTAGCATAGCATGCGTTGTTTAGTTCATCTTTCAACAAAGTGAACTGTTAAAAAAATGTGCCAACCTTATCACGAAATCCTTTGCGCTTGCCCGCCGAAGCTTTAGCGAAGGAGGCTTTGCGGTGAAAAATGATATTTTTGCCCCATGAAAATTCCCCAAGCCATCCTCTTCGACCTCAACGGCACCATGATCGACGACATGCATTTCCACCTCGATGTCTGGCACAGCGTAGTGAACCAACTCGGTGCCCAACTTAGCCGGGAGCAAGTGAAGCTGCAGATGTACGGTACAAATCCCGAATTTCTCGCCCGCATTTTTGGCGTGAATCATTTCACACCGGAACAAGTGGAGGCCATCACCGTGGATAAAGAAAGTCAATATCAAAAAGTCTATAAGCCGCACCTTAAACTGATCAATGGCCTACCTCAATTTCTGGAACGTGCGCAGCGGAACAACATCAAAATGGGCATCGGTTCGGCGGCGCCTCCGGTCAACGTTGACTTCGCGCTGGACAACCTGAATATCCGTCAGATTTTTGGAGCCGTGGTAAGCGCTGCCGATGTGCAAAAAAGCAAGCCGAATCCCGAGGTCTTCTTAAAGGTAGCGCTTCAGTTGGGCGTGGCGCCCGAAAATTGTGTCGTGTTCGAAGATGCCCCGAAAGGTGTGGAAGCCGCCCTGAATGCCGGCATGCAGGCCGTGGCCATCGCCACCATCCACGAGGCGGAGGACTTTAAGCAATACCCCAACGTGCTGTTCTCCATTCAGGACTATACCGATCCGCGACTGACCGACCTAAACCCGTAGCATCCAGTTATTTCCGGCGTTCTCACTGGCCGTTAAGGAAGCGGTGGGAACCGGTAAATACCCAATTCCAGCTCATTTTTTATTAATTGTTTGTTTTACACTTATAAAAGAAAGTGTATCTTTCGTCATTCAAACGATTGAATGACAATGAACCAGGCATATGTTATTGGGCTGGATTATGGGACGGACTCGGTTCGCGCCATGATCGCCGACGCGCGTACGGGTGAAGAGATGGCCTCCTCCGTGTATGCTTACCCACGCTGGCGCGATGGGCTTTTCTGCGATCCGTCGCGAAACCAATTCCGCCAGCATCCGCAGGATTATGTGGAAGGATTGGAGGCCACCATCAAGGCGTGTCTGCAACAGGCCGGCCCAACGGTGCGGGCCAACGTCAAGGCTATTGCCGTGGACACCACCGGCTCCACACCCGTGGCCGTAAACAAAAACGGAACACCGCTGGCGCTGACGCCCGGGTTTGAAAACAATCCCAACGCCATGTTCGTGTTGTGGAAGGACCACACCAGCGTCAAAGAAGCAGCCGAAATCAACCAACATGCCCTGAACTTCGATGTGAACTATCTCCAGTTCGTGGGCGGCATCTATTCTTCCGAATGGTTCTGGGCCAAACTTCTCCACGTATTGCGTGCCGACACGACTGTGCGGGGCGCGGTTTATTCGTGGGTTGAACATTGCGACTGGATTCCCTTCCTGCTCACGGGCGGCGACAACGTCCATGCCCTGAAGCGTGGCGTATGTTCCGCGGGACACAAAGCGTTATGGTCTGCCGAATACAACTGTCTTCCCCCCGATGTATTCTTCTCATCACTCGATCCCTTGTTGAAAGGATTCACCGATCGCCTCTTTAAAGAAACCTATACAGCAGACAAACCCGCAGGAAAACTCAGTGCGGAATGGGCAACACGTCTCGGCTTGAACACGGACGTTGTGGTGAGCGTTGGCGCTTTCGATTGTCACATGGGCGCGGTGGGTGGACAAATAGAGCCCTACCATCTCAGCAAGGTGATGGGCACATCAACCTGCGACATGATGGTCGTTCCCTTGCAGGATATGGAAGGCAAACTGGTGCGCGGCATTTGCGGACAGGTAAGCGGTTCCATCATCCCCGGCATGATGGGATTGGAAGCCGGACAATCAGCGTTCGGTGACACGTATGCCTGGTTTAAGGATTTGTTGCTATGGCCCTCGGAAGCCTTGCTGAAGTCATCGTCGTTGATCTCTCCCGAACTCGCCGACAAACTTAGCGAAGAACTCTCCGGCAAGATCATCCCCGAGCTTTCACGCCAGGCCATAGCCTTGCCGTTGGATGAAGCCGGTGAACTGGGTATCGATTGGTTGAACGGACGGCGAACACCCGATGCCAACCAATTGCTGAAAGGCGCCATGACTGGCCTGAACCTGGGCACCGACGCGCCGCGACTTTTCAGGGCTTGGGTGGAAGCGACATGCTTTGGAGCAAAAGCGATTGTAGACCGCTTTAATGATGAGAATGTTCCCGTGAAAGGCCTCATTGGTTTAGGAGGCGTCGCAAGACGGTCGCCGTATATTATGCAGGTCATGGCCGATGTCATGAACATGCCGTTGCGCATCCACCGCTCGGAACAAACCTGTGCTGCCGGGGCCGCCATGTTTGCCGCCACTGCTGCGGGGTTGTATCCCAAAGTGGAAGATGCCATGCACGCCATGGGGCAAGGGTTTGACCAGGAATATAAACCGAATGCAACAGCGACAGCACTCTATGCCAAGCGCTACCAACAGTACTTGGACTTGGGTGCGGTTTTGGAAAACAAAGGGCGCTAGCATAAAAAATAGATCCGTTAAAAATTTAGTTCTAAGGAATGAGCCAATACGACCACATAAAAGAATCGGCCTACCGGGCCAACCTGCAACTACCCAAGCTGGGGCTTGTGATCTTTACCTTTGGAAATGTGAGTGCGGTAGACCGGGCGTTGGGTGTCTTTGCCATCAAGCCCAGCGGTGTGCCTTATGAAGATCTTCGGCCGGACACCATGGTGATCGTAGATTTTAACGGGAAGACCGTGGAAGGAAAACTTCGACCTTCGTCGGATACAAAAACACATGCGGTGTTGTACAAACACTGGGAAAACATCGGGGGCATTGTGCACACGCATTCCACCTATGCCACGGCATGGGCGCAGGCGCAGCGTGACATCCCCATCTTTGGCACCACCCATGCCGACCACAACACCGTGGACATTCCTTGTGCACCACCGATGGCCGATGACATGATCCAAGGTGACTATGAATTCGAAACCGGCTACCAGATCATGAAATGTTTGAACGAGCGCCAGCTGAGCTATGAAGAAATTGAAATGATACTGGTGGGAAACCACGCGCCGTTTACCTGGGGAAAAACACCGGAAAAGGCCGTCTACAACAGCGCCGTACTGGAATCCATCGCTCAAATGGCGCTCTACACAGAACAGATCAATCCAAAGGCACCCCGGCTCAAGGACTCGCTCATCAAAAAACATTTCGAACGCAAACACGGACCCGACTCCTACTACGGTCAGTCCTGAGATATTCAATTTAAAATTCAAACAATAGAAAAAAATAAACCGCCCGACATGAAGGACCTGAAGACATTTGAAGCCTGGTTTGTTACCGGCAGCCAGCATTTATATGGCGAAGAAACATTAAAAAAAGTAGCGGAGCATTCCCAGCAAATAGCCAAGGCGTTGGACGCTGCACAGGACATTCCCGTGAAAGTTGTTTTCAAACCCGTATTAAAGTCATCGGAAGAAATTTACAAACTTTGCCAGGAGGCCAATGCAGCCCCAAACTGTATCGGTATTGTCGCCTGGATGCATACTTTTTCGCCGGCCAAAATGTGGATCGGTGGTTTGAAAATATTGCACAAGCCCTTGCTGCACCTGCACACCCAGTTCAACCGCGACATTCCCTGGGGTACGATCGACATGGATTTCATGAACCTGAACCAGAGCGCCCACGGCGACCGCGAGTTTGGCTTCATCATGTCGCGCATGCGCCTGGAACGCAAAGTGGTGGTAGGCCATTGGGAAGACAAAGGCGTGCAACAAAAGCTCAATGTCTGGATGCGTGCCGCGAGTGGTTGGCATGACCTGCAAGGCGCCAAGTTTTGCCGCTTTGGCGACAACATGCGCCAGGTGGCGGTAACGGATGGCGACAAAGTGGAGGCGGAGATCAAATTTGGCTATGCCGTGAACGGCTATGGCATCGGCGACCTGGTGAGCGTGATCAACGCCGTTCCAGACGGAGAGATCAACGCCCTGTTAGATGAATATGCTACGAAGTATACACTAGCCACAGCGTTGCAAAAGTCGAGCGACAAATATGCTTCCCTGCGCGATGCCGCCCGCATAGAATGCGGATTGCGCACGTTCCTGAAGCAAGGCGACTTCAAGGGATTCACAGACACTTTTGAAGACCTGCATGGCCTGGTGCAGTTGCCGGGCATTGCCGTGCAGCGCCTTATGGCGGAAGGTTATGGTTTTGGCGCAGAAGGCGATTGGAAGACGGCCGCCCTGGTGCGCGCCATGAAAGTGATGGCCACCGGCTTGAAAGGCGGCAACTCGTTTATGGAGGACTATACCTATCATTTCGATCCCTCACAACAATTGGTGTTGGGTGCCCACATGCTGGAGATCTGTGAGTCTATCGCGGACGGAAAGCCTTCGTGTGAAATTCATCCGCTGGGCATCGGGGGCAAGGCCGACCCGGTCCGCCTGGTGTTCAACAGTGCACCGGGCGCCGCACTCAACGCCTCGATCATCGACATGGGCAACCGGTTTAGGTTGCTCGTCAACGATGTGGAGGCCGTGAAGCCGCCCCATGACTTACCAAAACTTCCCGTGGCGCGTGTGTTGTGGAAACCATTCCCGGATATGCCGACAGGCTGCGCGGCATGGATACTCGCCGGCGGCGCCCACCATACATGCTACAGCCAAAACCTGACATCAGAACATCTCCAGGATTTTGCCGAGATGGCGGGCATTGAGTTTGTGCTGATCGGAAAAAATACAAACCTGTACGATTTCAAGAATATGCTTCGCTGGAACGAAGTGTACTACCGTTAAAAAAACCATATCCCCAGCAGATCAACCTAAACCATCACCAAAATTCCCGACCGCATGAACAAAGCTCTTGTGTTTGCAGACTATCTTGTTTTTGTCATCTACTTTTTGATCGTTGCCGGGTATGGATATTGGGTATACCAACGAAAGAAGAAAGCCGTAACCGACACCAAGGACTTTTTCCTCGCAGAGGGCTCGCTCACCTGGTGGGCCATTGGAGCATCGTTGATCGCTTCCAATATTTCGGCGGAGCAATTTATCGGCATGAGTGGGGAGGGATATTTTGTGGGCATTGCCGTGGCGGCGTATGAGTGGATTGCCGCGATCGCGTTGATCATCATCGCCGTGTGGTTCATTCCCATCTATCTGAAAAATAAGATCTACACCATGCCACAGTTTTTGAAGACGCGCTACAACGAAACCGTAGCGGTGATCATGACCGTGTTCTGGTTGTTCTTGTACGTCTTTGTAAACCTCACCTCCATTTTGTATCTCGGCGCGGTGGCCATCAACGGTTTGGTGGGTGGCGAGTCGCTGCATATACTGATGATCGGGTTGGCGGTTTTTGCCTTGGTGATTACGTTGGGGGGAATGAAGGTGATCGGCTATACGGATGTGATCCAGGTGGGGGTGCTCATTATCGGTGGGTTGGCCACGATCTATCTTGCCCTGGTGATGGTGAGCGAAAAATTTGGCGTGGGGTCCAGCGCGATAGAAGGTTTTAAAGTATTGATGAAGGAGGCTCCGGATCATTTTCACATGATCTTGTCCAAGCCTGGGCCGGATGCATCGCAGGAGTATATCAACAAGTATCTCGTGTTGCCCGGCATTGCCATGTATTTCGCGGGGCAATGGATCGTGAACCTGAATTATTGGGGATGCAATCAATACATCACACAACGCGCGCTGGGGGCCGATCTTCAAACGGCGCGCACCGGTATTCTCTTTGCGGGTCTTATCAAATTGATGATGCCGGTCATTGTGATGTTGCCGGGCATCGCCGCGTTTGTGTTGTATAAGAACGGTCATCTTCCGCAACTGGAAGGCGGGAGCAAAGACGGCGCCTATTCGGCCATACTCGGGTTTCTTCCCAGTGGCTTGAAGGGTTTGTCCATCGCGGCCCTCACAGCGGCGATCGTGGCGTCACTGGCGGGCAAGCTCAACAGCATCTCCACCATTTTCACGCTCGACATCTATAAGAAATACATCCGCACGGATGCCAACGAGCAGGGTATGGTTTGGGTTGGGCGCCTCACGGTGCTGGCTGCGATGGTGCTGGCGCTGATCTTTACCTGGAAGGACCTGCTGGGCATTGGTGGGGAGGGCGGTTTCACGTTCATTCAGAAGTATACCGGGTTCATCAGCCCGGGCGTATTTTCCATGTTCATCCTGGGAATGTTTTGGAAACGCACAACGGGTGCCGCGGCGGTGGCGGGTGTGATCACGGGATTCTTGTTGTCGGTGTTCTTCAACCAGTTTGCGCCGCAGGTGTTGGGCAACGAGACCCTGTTTTATACCGCCTATCCCAACGGTCACGGGGGCTTCGAAATCCCTTTCCTCATTGCCATGGGATTGTCCTTTCTCTTTACCATGATCGTGATGATCCTCATGAGCCTTGCCGGCCCGAAGGTGAACCCCAAGGCCTTTGCCATCGACTGGGAGATGTTCAAGGTCAAAACGTCCACCCAAATCCTGATCCTGGTCACGATTTTAATATTGATGGCATTGTACGTCAAGTTTTGGTAATATTCAGGATATTAGTGCCTATACAAATTCTGGCGAATGGATATTGGAAAGTACAAGAGTCACGATAGAATACTGGTCGCCGTAGACTGCATTATCTTTGGCTTCGACGGCGAGGCGCTAAAGGCTTTGCTGATCAAGCGGAGTCTCCAGCCCGAAAAAGGCAAATGGTCGCTGATGGGCGGCTTTGTGAATCAGGATGAAAGCACGGACGAAGCCGCCACCCGGGTGCTGCGGCAGCTCACCGGCATCGAGAACATCTACATGGAGCAGTTGTATTGTTTCAGCGACGTGAACCGCGATACGGCCGGGCGCGTCATCTCCATCGCCTACTTTGCCCTCATCAACAGTGCCGACTACACCGAGCAGCTGCAAAACGAACACGAGGCACGCTGGTTTCCCCTGGATAAGATCCCGACCCTGGTGTTCGATCACAAGGAAATGGTGGCCACGGCCAAAGAGCGGTTGCAGTCCAAGGTAGCCAACCACCCCATCGGTTTTGAATTGTTGCCGGAGAAGTTCACGCTGCCCCAGCTGCAAAATCTTTACGAAGCCATCTACGAAAGCAAGCTGGACAAGCGCAACTTCACCAAGAAGATCCTGTCGCTCAGCATCCTGAACAAGTTGGAGGAAAAAGAAAAAGTGTCATCCAAAAAAGGAGCGTTCTATTATGTGTTCGACAAGAACAAGTACCGCAAGCTCCACCGTGAAGGCGTAAAATTTGTGTAACATCACCCACGCTTCTTGCCGGGCAAATTTTGAAAGTTCCTTCCTGCCGGGGTATGCCGCCCTGCATTTTTTTGTATATTTTAGATTGGTAAAGTTTTCCTTTTATGAAAGTGTGGTTTCTCATGGGGTGGATGCTGTTGACAACGGTAGCGATGGCGGCCTCTTCCGACAGCCTGTTGACCCGGCTGAACAAGACGATTGACAGAAAAGAGGAGTATACAAAAACCAAACTGAACCGCCTGGAGGACCTTCACCAACAATTAAACCGCACCCCAGCCCGGGATGATGAGGCCCGTTTTCTCTTGCTACAGGAAATTTCTGAAGAGTATAAGGCCTTTATTTATGACTCGGCCTTTATCAACATCCAAAAACTGCAGCTGCTCGCCTACAAAATGAATGACCCCGTGCGGATCTCCTACGCCCGGGTCAAGTTGGGATTTATCTTGCTTTCGTCGGGTATGTTCAAGGAAACCATCGACACGCTCAGCCGGATGCGCGTGCAGGGATTGCCCGACAGCATCCGGGTGGACTATTACTCCATTCTTGCCCGGACGTATTATGACCTGGGCGACTTCGATCGTGACGGGTTTTACACGCAGCGTTACACCGCGCTGGGGAACAAGTATGTGGATTCAGCCAAGGCCTTGTGCCGTCCCAGCGATTACAATTTTGTGTATTTGAGCGGGCTGAAAAACCTGAAGAACGAAAATACCCGCGAGGCACTGGCCAACCTGAATCAGTTGCTGAACGAATACAAGCTCACCCCACATCAACTGGCCGTAACGGCGTCTACGCTCAGCTACTTCTACATTTCCCGCAACGAACCTGATCAGGCCATCCACTTGTTGGCGCAGGCCGCCATTGCCGACATTATATCGGCCACAAAAGAAACGGCGGCCATGTCGAGCCTCGCCGAGCAGCTCTACAACCGGGGAGACCTGATGAATGCCTACACGTTTATTCAACAGGCCATGGACGACGCCATTTTCTATGGTGCCCGCCAGCGCAAAGTGCAGGTTGGGTCTATTCTGCCCGTGATCGCTGCCGCCAAGGTTCACAACGTGGATGAGCAACGCCGGCGCTGGCTGATCTACTCCACGGCCTTGACCGTGCTGGCCATCCTGGTCATTGTTTTCGCGGTGGTGATTTACAAACAGTTGGAGAAATTGAAACGGACGGAAAAGGCGTTGTTGGAAGCCAATACCATCAAGGAGGAATACATCGGCTATTATTTTAATATCAACTCGGAATACCTGGGCAAGATCGAGGCGTTTAAAAAGGCCGTAGAAATGAAGTTGATCACCAAAAAACTGGAGGACATCAAATTCATTGTCAATAATATCAACGTCAAGAAGGAGCGGGAGGAGTTATACTTCAGTTTCGACAAAGTTTTTCTAAAGCTGTTCCCGGATTTTATAACCGTGTTCAACTCTTATTTTAAAGAGGAGGACAGGATCGTGCTGAAAGAGGGCCAGTTGATGAACACGGAGTTGCGGATCTTTGCCCTGATCCGTATGGGCATCCACGACACGGAAAAAATTGCGAAGATTCTCGACTACTCTATAAATACCATCTACAATTACAAAGCCCGGATCAAGGGCAAGTCCATCGTGCCCAACGAGAAGTTTGAGCAGAAGATCATGGAGATCCAGACGATTTAGGCCTTCAAAAACCCTCACATGGGTTTATATTTTGATCGCGCGAAGTTTTTCGCAAACGATTGATATTCAATTTTGTAGCGATTTATAGCCTTCACTTTTATTTACATTTTTAGTGGAATAATTCATCCATCCTTTTCCGGAGGCGTGCTTTGTTGAGCTGACGCAAACGATAGCGGGAACTGTTTTTTCGCTCGTTGCACAAACCCTAACGCTCAACCCATGAAGGCATTCTACGTCGTATTACTGATCTTTTTGTTCGCCTTGCTGGCCCTGTCCGGCCACAGCAAAGACCGCCCGGTGGAGGTCGCTTCTCCCAACGGCCAGCTAACGGTTCAATTCGAATTGAAGGGCGGTGTCCCGTTCTATAGTGTTTTCCGCAATAAAGTTGCGATCATAAAACCCTCTGCCCTCGGGTTTGTGCTCAAAGACTTGCCCGCCCTGAACAAGGATTTCAAGATTGTATCCGCCAAAACCGGTTCGTTCGATGAGACCTGGACGCAGGCCTGGGGTGAGGTGAAGACCATCCGAAACCAATACAACAGCCTGACCCTGTCGCTGGAAGAGACTTCGGGTCTTAAACGCAAGCTTAATATCTTCTTCCGCGTGTTCAACGACGGCCTTGGCTTTCGCTACGCCATCCCCGAGCAACCCAACCTGAAAAGCTTTGTCATCATGGACGAACTTACCGAGTTCGCCCTGCGCGACGACCTGTCGGCCTGGTGGATACCGGCCATTGGTGACGACATGGACAGCGAGTACCTGTTCAAAAACAACAAGGTGAGCGAACTGAAAGAGACCGTCCACACGCCGCTGACCATGGCGGCCAAAGACCTGTATGTGAGTATTCATGAAGCTGCCCTGGTGGACTATGCTTCGATGACGCTGCAGAACAAGGGCAACCTCACCCTGAAATGCGACCTCGTGCCCTGGGCCAACGGCAACCGCGTGGAGGCGACGGCACCCATGCAAACGCCGTGGCGCACCGTGCAATTGGCCGACAAACCCGGTGATCTCGCCACGTCTTACCTCATCCTAAACCTGAACGAACCCAACGCCATCGGCGATGTGTCGTGGATAAAACCCGGCAAGTACAACGGCATCTGGTGGGGCATGCACCTGAAAACGCAGACCTGGGAGGGAGGACCCCATCACGGGGCCACTACGGCAAACATGAAAGCGCTTATTGATTTTGCCGCGGCGCATCATCTCTCGGCATCCCTGGCGGAAGGTTGGAACGAGGGCTGGGAAGGTGATTGGACCAAGTCGGGCAATTTCAATTTCACCAAGCCTTATCCCGACTATGACCTGGAAGAGATCAGCCGCTATGCAAAAGAGAAAAACATCGGTCTCATTGCCCACCACGAAACCGGCGGCAACGTGGCCAACTATGAGCGCCAGTTGGAAGACGCGTTTAAGCTTTGTCAGCAGTATGACATTCACCGGGTGAAGACGGGTTATGTGAACCGCACACCGTCGGGCGAGCGTCATCAAAGCCAATTCATGGTGCGTCACTATCACAAGGTGATGACGCTGGCCGCGAAGTATCACATCATGCTGGATGTTCACGAACCCATCAAAGACACCGGCCTTCGCCGGACGTATCCGAACATGATGACCCGGGAAGGTGCGCGGGGTACGGAATACGAAGCCTGGAGCACGGGCAATCCACCTTCGCACACGACGATACTGCCCTTTACGCGTTGTCTAGGCGGGCCGTTGGATTACACGCCCGGCATCTTCGACATCACATTCAAAAATGATGGTTCCCACCGCGTGCACACCACGCTGGCCAAACAACTTGCCTTGTATGTAGTGATCTACAGCCCCATGCAGATGGCCGCCGACTTGCCGTCCAACTATGAAGGCAAGCCCGCTTTGAAATTTATTGAAGACGTGTCCACGGATTGGGAAGAGACCCGCGTGCTGAACGCCGAGATCGGCAAATACGTGACCACCGTCCGCAAAGACCGCAACAGTAGCGACTGGTACCTGGGCAGCATCACCAACGAAGACAAACGCACGCTGGAAGTAAAACTGGATTTCCTCAAACCCGGCCAGAAGTACACCGCCACGATCTACCAGGATGGCAAAGACGCAGACATGACGACAAACCCGCTCCCCATCGACATTGCCCAAAAGGATGTGGATGCGGCATCAACGCTCATCCTAACCCTGGCTCCGGGCGGTGGTACGGCCATTCGCTTCCAGGAAAAGAACTGACTTAATAAGAATAGTCGCACGAGCGTAAAAACGACGAGCCTATGAAAATATCTCTACAAAGAAAACAGGACGCACGATGGCTCTTTATGGTGATCGCACTGTCACTCGTCGTCCTCCCGGCGTGCGCCCAGGATGTGGAAGGAAAGCGGAGCGTATCGGGCCGGGTGACCGCGCTAAACAAAGAGCCCATTCCCGGGGTGAGTGTCTATGAGAAAGGAACCACCACGGGCACGTTAAGCGATGCCGATGGCCACTTCACGCTCACGGTGAACACGGAAGCAACACTGGTGTTTAGCTCCATCGGGTATGTGACGCAAGAAGTGCCGCTGGTTACCCAGACGGTCGTCAACATTGCCTTGGCGGAGGATGTGCGGGCTTTGGATGAGGTGATCGTGGTGGGCTATGGAGAGCAAAAGCGTTCGAATGTTACCGGCGCCATATCGTCGGTGAACGTCCAGAACATGGAGAACAAATCCGTGTTGCGCCTGGACCAGGCGTTGCAAGGCATGGCCGCCGGTGTGAACGTGACGCGTGACGGCGGTGCTCCCGGAGCGGCGCCTACCATCCACATTCGGGGTGTGGGTTCTATCGGAAATACCGAGCCGTTGTGGATTGTCGATGGTATTCGCATGAGCCCGGGCAACCAATTTGATGTGGACGATGTGGAAACCATTGAAATATTAAAAGATGCGGCTGCCTCAGCGATCTATGGGATTCGCGCCGCGCATGGCGTCATCCTGGTAACGACCAAGCGTGGTAAAGGCAGTCTCCAGGTCAACTTTAAAACTTCCCTGGGCAAGCGCAGCCCCATTCATCTTCCGACCTTACTCAACAGCGCGGACTTTGTGAGATACAAAAAGGAGAGCCGTTTAAATGCAGGTCAGAATCCGGAACCGGCCTGGGACAACTACCAGGACGACACAGACTGGATCAAGGCTTTCTACGGCGGGAGTGGCGTGGTGAACACCTACGATCTTTCGGTGTCGAAGGGAGATGACAAAAGCAATTTCTTCCTGTCGTTCGGTCACGATACCGAAGACGGCATTCTCATCGACAACAACTATAAGCGCTATAGCATGCGGTTGAATTCCGACATGAAACTTACCAAGTGGTTGAAGATGGGGGAGAGCGTGTTGCTTTCGCGGGTGATCGAAAATCCGATCGGCAACAACAATGAGAATACTACGGGAGGCGTTCCCTATCGCTCCATCCCCATCATGCCGATCCATGACGCGACCAATGAATTTGGCGGATGGGGAAAAGGTCCCGTTTATTTTCAAGGTCCCAATCCGGTGGCTACCCAATATCAGCAACATGAAACGCGTACGTATAGCCGCGTCGATGGAAACGTGTACCTCGAAGCCAATCCTTTAAACGGACTGACGATACGGGGCACTGTAGGCTACAACTACTACAATTACCTGGGGCAGAAATTTGACGAAGCATTTAACTACGGATCATTTTCCAACCCGATTGCCGCGCTGACCTACGGCTCGGGCAATGACCAGACCATCACCGGTAACCTGGTGGCTACCTATGCACGGTCGATAAAAAAACACAGCTTTAAGATCATGGCCGGCTATGAGGCCATGAAGTATGACTCGCGGCACTTCAATGTGATCGGCAACCGTTTCCCGGTAGACGTAGCCACCAGTATCAACCTCGCCACGGGTTCCATCGCCACCACCGACAAAGCCAACGTGAATCAGTCGCGGCTTATCTCACAGTTTGGGAGGTTCAACTACAGCTATGATGAGAAATATTTACTCGAGGCAAACATACGTCACGATGCCTCGGCGCCGAATTTTGCGATGAAGAACATTTGGGGAACCTTTCCGTCGGTTTCGGCGGGATGGCGAATTTCGCAGGAGCGGTTTTTCCAGAATGTGCCCTATATCACCAACCTAAAGCTGCGCGCCAGCAGCGGGTCGATCGGTTCCAATAACAGTAGGGACTTCATTTACTTGCCCACCTACACGTCGCAGTTCTCCTACTATTCATTCGATGTGAACGGAAGCAACAAAGTTCCGGGCTTCTTTATCAGCCGCTTCACCAATGCCGATGTGACCTGGGAGCGTGTGGTGATGCATGATGTGGCGCTGGATCTGAAGGCCTTTGAGAACAAATTCTCGATCAGCGTAGACTACTACATCAAAGACACCAAGGACATGTTGTACCAGGTGCCGATACCGTCTTCTTCGGGCATTGCCGTGCACAACTTCGATCCGGTGAGCCCCGAGGTCAACGTGGGAACCATGCGCAACACGGGCTTTGACATTGACTTAGGATATAACACCAGCATTAAAAAATTTGATATTAACGTGACCGCCAACACCTCGTTCATGAAGAATGTGCTGACCAAGTTATCGGACGATCGCAATGGTGCGCTCATCAGCGGTAGCGGCGGGGGTCAGATCGGAGGGATGACGCGTACGCAAGCCGGCAAACCTGTGTCGAGCTTCTACGGCTACCAGGTGAAACAGATGTTGAATTCCGCCAATGATGTCTATGCCGTGAACTCGTGGGCAGCCGATGGCACCTACCAGGAGGCGGGCACCGGACCGGGCGATTTTATGTATCGCGACTTAAGCGGTCCGGATGGAAGACCGGATGGAGAAGTTACTGCGGAACATGACCGCACGTTCATTGGAAATCCCTGGCCGAAGATGACCTATGCGTTGAACATCGGTGTCGCCTATAACCGGATCGTCGACTTGGCCTTGCAATTTCAAGGCGTTCAAGGCGTCGATGTCTTCAACGCCAGCAAAGCCTACACACGCAATTTCTTTGGCGACGACAACACGACCACCGACATCTTCGAAGCGTGGACTCCGGATCATCACACCAACAACCCGCGCAACATCGCCAGCGATCCGAACCAGAACTGGGGTAAGCCTTCCAGCTATTTCGTGGAGAACGGATCGTATCTGAAGTTGAGAAATATCCAGATTGGTTTCAATGTGCCGGCGCGATTGCTGGAGAAGTGGCACATGAAGAAGCTGCGGTTCTATGTGAATGGCAACAACGTGCTGACGTTCACGAAATACTCGGGTCTCGACCCGGAGATCGCAGGCTCCAATCTTAGCCGAGGCGTTGACTTCGGATACTATCCGCAGGTGCGCACGTTTACCGGTGGTTTTGAACTCCAATTTTAAGACGATATGAAACGCAGGAAAGTCATTATATACTTCTTCATTTTGGCCGGTCTTGCCGCTGCTGCCACGGGCTGCTCGGATAATTTTCTGGAGCTGACCAACCAGAATGAACTTACGGCCGACAACTTTTATACGAAGATCGAAAACTTCGACCTGTCGCTTAACGCTACCTACGATGCGGTGAAGAACCTTGATCTTTTCGGTCAGACCTTCTATGTGCAAACCTTATTGGCGTTGCCGCACGAATCCGATTATTGGAATGCACAAAACCGGAACGAGGTAACATCGATCGACGGCAATGTGTATATCGCGTGGCGGGGATTCTTTCGAATTGTGGCGCGCGCCAACGACATCATCGAGAATGCGCCGGCCTTTGAAGGCAGCGGCAAGGCCACCCCAGACCAACTCGCGCAGTTGAAGAAGATCGTCGGCCAGGCGCATTTCCTGCGGGGACTGGCTTACTTCCATATGGTGCGGCTTTGGGGAGAGGAGTCCTATGCCGTGGACAGCACGCGTCTTGCCGTGCCGTTGATCCTGAAGGTAGCGAAGACCCGCGACGAATTGATGATCCCCCGTGCCAGCGTCGGGAAAGTATATACACAGATCATCAAGGATTTTGAAACCGCCGAGTCGCTCGTGCCCGAGGGATGGGACGCCAACAACATTGCGCGTGTCACCAAGTTTGCCGTGGAGGGCTACCTGGGTCAGGTGTATCTCTACATGGAGAACTATCAGAAATCAAAACAGTACTTCGACCAGGTGTTTGCCAGCAACAAATATGGGCTTGTACCTTTTGAACGCTACGACGATTTATTCCAGGGCAAGAATGAGTTTAGCCGGGAGTCGTTGTTTGAATTGAATTACACTGTAGACATGCAGCAAAATATTTGGGAGAATGGCCTGGGCTCCGGCATTGCGCTGGTGCTGGCCCCTCCCGGCAGAGGCTGGAGCAACTGCACGCCGCATGGCGTGAACATCTTCAGATTTCACAACGACCCGCGCCTGAAGATCTGCACCTATGCGCCCGCCGATCTCGCTGCCGACGAGACCGGCGCCATGACCCCGGCGGGAACAAGCCAATTCAATTACACGGGTCACAGCTTCAGAAAATATGTACCAAAAGATTATTGCGTGCTCACCACCAACCGGAACAGTGGCACCAACTATCTCCTGATGCGCCTCGCCGATGTGTACCTCATGTACGCCGAGGTGATGAACAACCTCGGCGACGATGCGCAGGCTTCCGAATACATGAACAAAGTGCGCCGCCGCGCCTATGGTTTTTCGCCCGATGCTTCGGAGCCCGGTGTGGACTACGTTGGTTTAGGAGGGACGCAACTTCAAGATTCTATCCGCGAGGAACGCTTCCGCGAACTTTTTGGCGAAGGCCATCGCTGGTACGACATCGTGCGCTGGAAAATCGTGGAGAAGGAAGTGAACAAGTACAACACGCTTAATAAAACACAAGGCGTGATCGTGTACAATGACAAGGACTATTACTATCCCATACCGCTGCAGGAGGTGGACAACAATACTAAAATGGTGCCCAGCACGGGCTATTAACGCCAATCATGACCGGAAGCATACTGAAATATAGATACCCCTTGCGCAACGCGATCCTTACGATGGGGCTTGTGATGGCCGTGCTGTTCTCTTGCAGCTCGTCTGATCCGGAACCGGAAGAAGAAGTGACGGGACCGCCGGCGGTGCAGAAAACCAACGGCATGAAAGTGTACATGCACTATATGCCCTGGTTCCAAAGCAAGCCTTTTGCCGGCTATTGGGGCTCGCATTGGACGATGGCCAACAAGAACCCCGACATCATCGAGGCTAACGGGCAGCGTCAAATTGCCTCACACTACTATCCCCTCATCGGGCCCTATGATTCGCGCGACAAAGATGTGATCGACTATCATTTGCTGCTGATGAAATATGCCGGCGTCGATGGGTTGCTGATCGATTGGTACGGCACGCACAGCGTCTATGACTACAAGGTGAACGCCATCGCCACGAATGCCGTGGTGACGGAGATGGACAGCGTGGGGCTCCAGTTTGGGGTGGTGTATGAGGATTATACTGCGCAGAACGTCGAGGCTAAAACAGACCTCACCGCGGTGCAGGCGGCGCAGGCCGACATGAAGTATTTGAGCGACAACTACTATCCAAAGAAGAACCACATCGCCATCGATGGAAAGCCTTTGTTGCTCACGTTCGGTCCCCGGTATTTTAAAACGGCCAGTCAGTGGTCGGAAATTTTTAAAGACACGCAAGCTCCCGTGTTCCTGCCCTTGTGGGATCATGCATCCCTCACCGGATCGACCGGCGGCGGAGAATTTTCGTGGGTAGACTTCAATACATCGCTCAGTCAGCTCACGACTTTCTATGGGAAGGCGTCGGGTGGAAAATTGAGACTCGGGTCGGCGTATCCACGCTTTCACGATTTCTATGCGGAAGGCGGCACCGGCACCAGCTACGGCTACGTCGATTTCAATAATGGACAGACGCTGCAAAACACATTGAACAAAGCTGCGGAGTACGACCTGAAATATTTACAACTGGTGACGTGGAATGACTTTGGCGAAGGCACCATCCTTGAGCCCACGGTGGAGGATCAATTCAAATGCCTGGAGATCCTGCAGATTTTCACGGGCGTGTCGTATACGAAAGCCGAATTGGAGCTGGTGTATTCCTACTATCTGAAAAAAATAAAATACAAAGGCAACAAACCGGCGCTGGCCACGCTGAAGCAGACTTTTCAACACCTCGTGAACCTGGAAGTGGATCAGGCGCGGGCGCTGTTGGATTCGCTGGAATAAAACATTACCCGCAATACCCTATGATTTGAACCTTAACGATCAAACTAAAACTGAACACCTATGAAAAAATTATCACTAAAACTTTTGCTGATGCTGACGCTGGCCCTCCCGTTCATCATCGTGTCGTGTAGCAAGGACGACGCCGAGCCGGAAGAGCTGATCCCTAAACTGGATGGCGTCTACATTTATGGCACCAATACGGTTGCTGCCTCGGCCGTTGAACCTGCTGCCCGCATGAACGTGGCGCAACTTGATCCTGGCAAAGCGCCCGGTGTGGAAACGCAAGACGGCGTATTCGGAAAATTCATGTACATCGGCGCCGGCGCGAAGATCAAAGTCGCGCAAGTGGTAGGCGGCGTGGGCACCATCTATGGTGCTGAAAACGGCGGCAAGAAAGAGCTGGGAACAGACATCGTGAATGTACCCATCAATGATATGGTAATTCACGGAGCATTGGTAGCCGATGCTACGGAGATCGCGGTGGGCGACGAAGGGTTGTACTATGCCTATGTTGACATCAACAACAAGAATTTTGTGATCGTGCGCGTGAAGGCCAATATGATTGGCGATGCAACGCCGGGCGTATGGGCTACGGCAACGAACCTCGCTCAAAAATCCGTGTCAAAAGATTCCTCTGTATTCGAAAGCATTGTCAAGCTGAAGGCTGCGGCGGGCTATCGCTACCGCTTCAACGACGGCTGGCACGTCTACAATGAAGATGGCGTGACCACCGTGATGTCGAGCTTAGGTGTGGAAGACTACGCCGCTGCCTGGGCTTCGGGCAAAAACGACCTTGGCTTTTTCTTGTCCAACATACCGAATCACGCCGGTGGCAACATCCTCGTGAAACTGAAATACACGGCCTCTAACGACACCTGGTCCGAAAGCAAGCTCACCGATTTCAGCGCCACGAAAATGGGCTTGTTCGGAAACGCTTACAAAGTTGGCGACGTCGAAGCCAACTGGGACAATGGTTTTGACCTGAAGACTCCAACCAAGTCCGGGACCATCTACACGTGGAAATGGACGGACGTAAGTCTTATCGGCGACCGTGAATTCGTGTTCCTGGAAAATGGAAAATGGGAGGGATCTTACCTGGTCGACTTCAGTATGGCCACTTCCAACGGCTCTGCCATTACCGATGGTAAGGTGAAAGATGCCACCGCCGCCGGCAAGGAATACCACAATTTTTATGTCGCCACCGAAGGCAAATATGACATTACGCTTGCTGTAGACGGCAAAACCAACACAAACACGGTTACGATTGTTACAAAGTAACAGAAGTAAGGTGTGAAACAGAATAAGGCCAATCCCTTATTCGATTTGAAGCGGGATGCTCTAAAGGGGAGTGTCCCGGCTTCAAATGTTGTAGGACAAGTTTGAGAATGACTTTTTTAACTCCGTATGTATGCGCATAAAACAACAACCACTACCCACAAGGAAAATACAATTCGAAGGTGTCCACAAAAACGACTCGTTGCTGATCGGTAATTTTGGTGATGTGGAATTCATCGCCAAAGGCTCGTTTGACCTGGCCGGTATGATCTATTGCGTTCGCAGCTCTGTCACCTTCCGGGTGGTGGGCGATGGGTGCATCACCTTTCACGGTTCCTGTCGAAGGCTCGTGATCGACTATGTTAATGGTAACTGCGTGCTGGACTTCAGCAAGCTGGAATGCAAAGAAGCGGTTTGCATTACCGTGAAGGGCAAGGCGGAAATTATCCTGGGACCCACCAAGGTAATCAGCCGTGCCAACGTTCAGGACGAGGCCGTGTTGTGGTATACTAACAATCCTGTGTTCACCAACTATTCCATTGCCGGCGCTGGTCGCATCGAGCAGTTGACGCGTGTGGTGGCGAATGCGGGGTGAGCTCGCTGGGCTCGTATTGGTTTTTACTTTTTCTTTTGCAACGCCTCGTAGGCTTTGACAAGCTCTGCATTTTCCGGCTCGGCCCGGAGCAGGGCTTTACGTTTTTCAGGGTCGGGTTCCCAGCGATAGATCCAACTGAAACCGGCGCTTCCAAAATAATAATCGGGTTGTTTATACACGTCGTCCTGGAGGGCTTTGTCCAGGGTGATGAAGGTGTAGCCTTTTTTGCGTAGGCCATCTACCAAAGCTTGCAGGTAGTCGGTGTTGAGGGCGTTGTCGTGGCAGAGGTAGATGTGTCTGATGGGACGTCCGAATTTTTGCTGGCAGAGGGTTTCAAAATAATCGAACAGCGATAGCGTGGTACTGACGTAGGTTGAGCCGATCTGCTGGGCTTTTGCCTTGTCGTTATGTTGTAAAGCATCCTCGTACAATGCGCTGTAGGCCCAGTCGGAATTTTCGATGGTGAAGGGTGCCGGCGTGTAGCCTTTGTTTTCCAGAAAGGCCCGCATGTGATGATGCGCGACGCTGTCGGGCCCCATATCGTTGAACGGAAAACGGAAATATTTCAGCGTCTTCCCCTGGCGCTTCAAAACATTGGCGGTGATGACCTCGCCCTTCAGCACACTTTCCTCGAATGCCTTGGCCCCGGAAGTGGTGTAGCCGATGTGGTTGAACGTGTGATTGCCCGCGATGATATTTTTGTTCAGGATCCATTTCTCCAGGCCTTTGAAATTCTCGGCTGCAAACTCGGTGTTGTACAGGTTGGCTTCATTGCTAAAGATGGCTACCGGCAGAGTGAGCGCATCGATCTTTTCGAGCAGCCGCGAACGGAAGCCGTCTTGTTTGTAGAGGCCCGCGTTGGGCACATCATCCAGGGTGAAGGCGACTTCTTTTTGCGCGACGCAAGCGGCGGAGACGAATAGGAAGCAAAGAAGAACGTATAGTTTCATGAGGGGTTATTTAAAATGAATACGTGTAATGGTAAAAGTAAGGGTTAATCCGGTTTTTAAAGCGCGACGAGGAACCGTTTGCATAATTTTTTCGCAAACGTGTGACGAATGCACTACCTTTCATTACGGATAAACCCCTATTCTTCGCCCATGAAAAAAATAGTAGCGCTACTGGCATACGTATTCCTTCTGACGACTTTAGTTTATGCACAGCCTTTCCACGACGACATCGTCGACTTCAAGAAAAAAGATAGCCTGAGCGCTCCGCCGGCGCGCCCGATCCTGTTTGTGGGCAGTTCGTCGTTCACCATTTGGCAAGATGTACAAACCTATTTTCCGGGCCGCACCATCCTAAACCGGGGCTTTGGCGGTTCGTCGCTGCCGGATGTGATCCGCTATGAAAATGACATCATCTTCCCCTACAAACCCAAGCAGATCGTGATTTATTGCGGCGAAAATGATATTGCCGCCTCCGACACCGTGACGGCCAGGACCGTGCTGAAGCGTTTCCAACAGTTGTTCACGGACATTCGCAGCACGCTGGGCGATGTGTCCGTCGTGTTCGTTTCCATAAAGCCCAGCCCGAGCCGGCAAAAATTTCAACCTGTTGTAGTGGAGGCGAACAAACTGATACGTCAATACTTAAAGAAGGACAAGCACGCGTCGTTTGTGAATGTGTACGACGCCATGCTGGGCAAGGATGGACTCCCGATGAAGGAATTGTTCCGGGAAGATATGCTGCACATGAACAGCAAAGGCTATGTGATCTGGCAAAAGATACTCGAGCCTTACTTATTGAAAGGATAACAGAAAGTGACGCGTGACCGCCCTTGTTGGTGTTCTCCCGCCCTGTTGGTGTTCTTCACCAACAAGATTTGGGCGAGCCAACATTAATTTTCACCGCGACCTTTCAATGACCAAGATTAAATTTCAAAACCACCCCACCATGACCAACCGCCGACAATTCCTCAAACAAACCACCCTCGCCGGGGCCGGCATTTTCATCGCCCCCAGTGTATTTAGTTTTCAAGGATCGCCCGCCGACAAAGTGGTGATCGGCATGATCGGCACCAATAGCCGCGGACTGGCATTATCCGCCATGCTGGCCAAACTGCCCAACGTGGATGTAGCCTACATCTGCGACGTAGACGACAATGTCATCGCCAAAACCCAAGCCGAGATCGAAAAGATCTCCGGCAAAAAGCCCCAGGGCATAAAAGACCTCCGCAAGCTTTTAGAAATAAAGGACGTGGACGCCGTGGTCATTGCGGCACCTGACCATTGGCATGCGCCGGCCGCGATGCTGGCCATGAAGGCAGGCAAGCACGTGTATGTGGAAAAACCCTGCGCACACAATCCAGCCGAAGGCGAGATGCTGGTGGCCGGCGCAGCAAAATATAACAAACTCGTGCAGATGGGCAGCCAGCGGCGTTCGTTTCCCAAGGTGATGGAAGCCATGCAGGCGTTGCACGATGGAGCGATCGGCCGCGTGTATTTTGCCAAGGGGTGGTATGCAAACGGCAGAAAGCCGATCGGCGTGGGAAAGACCGTGCCCGTACCCGCCACGTTGGACTTTGAACTCTGGCAAGGTCCCGCACCGCGCAAACCCTACAAAGATAACCTCGTGCACTACAACTGGCATTGGTTTTGGAACTGGGGCACCGGCGAAGCGCTGAACAACGGCACACACGAGATCGACGTGATGCGCTGGGGCCTTGGCGTGGACTATCCCACAAAGGTGGTGTCGGGCGGCGGTCGTTTTGCTTACAAAGACGATTGGGAAACACCGGATACGCAAACCATCACGTTCGAATTTGCCAACAACACGGCGATGACCTGGGAGGGACGCAGTTGCAACAACTTCCCCGTGGAAGGCGTGGGCCGCGGCGTGATATTCTATGGCGAAAAGGGAACGATGGTCATTCCCGGTGGAGATGACTACAAGATCTTTGATCCCGAAAACAAACTTGTCAAAGAAGTGAAGACGGATCTGCAACAAGCAGACATGGTGAACACCATGGGCATGGGCGAACGCCTGGACGGCATGCATTTGCTCAACTTCGTTGAGAGTGTGCGGGGCAAGGCAAAGCTGAATGCACCGATTTCCGAAGGTCATAAATCGACGTTGCTGCCGCAGTTGGGGAATATCGCGTATCGTACGGGTAGTACGTTGTATTGCGACCCGTCCAACGGACACATCAAGGACAATCCGAAAGCACTGCAACTGTGGAAGCGTGAATATCAAAAAGGCTGGGAGATGACATTGTAATATGCCGCTCATAACCTTTGGCGTTGTATGACCCAAGGCTGTTGCGCATATTCCGTTTCATAAACCAGATCAGTATGAAAAAACTCCTTTACCTGTTGGCACTGGTGCCGACGGTGCTCCTGGCACAGTCCGGCAAAGTGTTTGATAACCTTTCGTTCCCCAGTAAGATCCTGAAGGGCGATCGCAAGTTTGCCATCTACCTTCCCCCCGATTATGAATCATCCCAACGCAGCTACCCTGTGCTGTACCTCCTGCACGGTGGCGGCGACGACCAAACGGGATGGGTCCAATTCGGTGAAGTGCAGAACATCACCGACAAAGCCATCGCCGAAGGCAAGGCCACGCCCATGATCATTGTCATGCCCGATGCCAACACCGGCCAGCGGGGTTATGGTAACGACTTGAAAAATGAGTGGCGTTACGAAGACTTCTTTTTTCAGGAATTGATGCCTTATGTGGAGAAGACCTATCGTATAAAAAAAGACAAACACTATCGCGCGGTGGCAGGGTTGTCCATGGGAGGGGAGGGATCGTTCACCTATGCGTTACATCACCCGGAGCTTTTTTCGGCGGCCTGCCCACTCAGCGCAGCAACGGGCCCGTTGACGTTGGAGGATACGAAAGCTTACCTCGAGCGCAGGAATAATCAAAAAGGCACGGATGCCGAGATCGAAGCGTTCTTCAAAAGACAGAGCGTACTGGAGTTAATCAAAGCTATGCCGGACGATCAGAAGAAGGCCGTTCGTTGGTATATCGACGTGGGTGATGATGATTTTTTATTTGAGGGCAATTCATTAGTACACATTGCCATGCGGAAGAAAGAGATTCCGCACGAGTTCCGTATTCACGACGGGGGTCATACATGGACGTACTGGAGGGCAGCGTTGCCGACAGTTCTTGCGTTTGTGTCGGACTCGTTTCATCAATATTGAGAATCAGGAGCCAGAATCCAGGAGCCAGGAGCCAGAATCTAGTATTCAGAATCCAGTATTTGTTTTCCAGAAGGCAGGTGAGGTCATAGTTAATATTTAGCTGTCAATGGTGTACGGTTTATTGCTATGACCAAACTGTGTATCAGTGATTGAAGTTCTAAAGGCAATACAGAACACAAACTCCTAGTTTCCGAACAACTGATGACCAATGAAATGCGGAATACTTAGCTACTGGATACTAAGTCCCGAATGCCGAGTACTGAATACTGGCTCCTGGATTCTGGCTCCTGGCTCTATTTCTTCCCCCGAAGCCGGTCCATACAATTCGCCATCGACCGGTAGTGATGATACGTTTCTTTCCAAATGTGTCCTTTCAAAGCTTTCTTCTTTTCCGGCTGTTTGTCGATCCCCGCTTCATACCAATCCCCATATTCGTGATCGATGAGATACGTGTCGATGTATTTCCACTGCGTTTTGAATTTTTCGTAATACTGATGGTCATCGTCTGGGAAAAGGTCCGACATGAGCAAGAGGGTGTTCATGCCCTCGGCCTGGGCCCACCAGTTTTTGGTGTCATGCGTGACGGTGATGCCGGGCTTGTCTTTAAAGTAATAGGCTTCGTCATAAAAGCCACCGGTGGCGTCCCAGCAGTTTTGCAGCGCGTGGTCAACCATTTTTTTGGCGATGCGCAGGGTGGTGGTGTCGTTTTGGTTGCCAGCAATGTGGGAGGCCTCCAGCATGAGGTAGGCGGTTTCAATGTCGTGACCAGACGAAACGTGGTCCAGGTTGTGATGGTTGAGCGCGCTGGCTTCGGATGAGTCGCGGAAGGTTACGGGCGTCCAGTCGGGGAGGAAGAAGAGTTGAAGATAACCCTTGGGCTGCACGATGGTATCGCGGATGAGGTAGAGCATTTCCTGCAGGCGTTCGTGCACCAGGGCGTCAGGCCATATGGAATATAGTTCCGTGAGCGCTTCCAACAAGTGAATGGAACTGTTTTGATCTTTATAACCCGTCTCGGCGGTCGAAGGCACAGAGGCATCGCGTTGAATGACCGTGCCGTCGCGCTTCATGTGTTGAAAGTAACCCTTGTGTGCGGGATCGTGACTATGAGCTTCCAGCCAGGCGAACGATTTTTTTGCTAACGCCAATGCGGCCGTGTCGCGCGAGGCGTGATAGTAGGCCGACAATGCATAGAGTCCAAAGGAATTTCCATAAGCTGTTTTTTCTTCGTTAGGGCCCGACTTCACGGAGCCGGCGCGGTCCACCAGCGTGTGAAAACCACCATAGATTTTGTCCCACATGACATCGTGCAAAAACAAAAAGCCGTGCCGCGCATTTTCCTTGTATTGTTTCACATCCGGGTAGCGTTCCGAAGCTTTCGAATTTGTCCACACCTGGCGTGCTTGGGACACGATCATTTTGTCCTGGTCGCCGGTGGGTTTGAAGTCGAAGGTAAACGTGCTGAGAAAGCCGCCGTAAGAAGTGTCAACGGCCAGGGGGTACCACTTGTCCAACGTTTCGGTGCGCAGCGATTTTTCGATGGCGGCGGCGATGGCTTCACGGTCGTCCGATGGCTTTGGTGTGCCACAGCGCATCAGCAACAGGATGGCTAGAATTCCGGTGATGGGTTTCATGCGTCAATTCCGGGTTAGGGGAAGTGAATATACATGACTTTCCGCTATTGTGGGAGACCGGCATGCCGTTCGAAGAGCGATTACTCCATGAGCGGATCATCGGGACAGATTGATGGATTGAAAGCGGTATGAAGGTATAACATCATGGGATGAATGGAGCGCTCTTAAAAAAACGAAGGCCTCTGAAACGTCACGTTTTTACGGAACGGTTTCAGAGGCCTTTCGGCATAAGAAAGAATTGACCTAAGCCAGTGTCGCGTCGATGGTGATCTCGGCTTTGAAAAGTTTAGACACGGGGCAGTTTGCCTTGGCATCTTGCACGGCAGCATCGAATTTCTCTTTGCTGATGCCGGGCACTTTGGCTTTCAATGTCAATTGAGCCGTGGGGATGGTGCCAGTGGCAGGATCGAGCGTGATGACGCAGTCGGTGGACAGTTCGTCGGCAGTGAAGCCGGCTTCGTTCAACACAAAGCTGAGTTTCATTGTGAAACATCCCGCATGTGCGGCGGCGAGAAGTTCTTCCGGGTTGGTGCCTACACCTTCGGCGAAGCGCGAGTTGAAGGAGTATTGTGTCTTATTCAATACGGTGCTCTGTGTGCTGAGCGTTCCTTTGCCGTCTTTGCCGGAGCCATTCCAAACGGCGTTTGCTTTTCTTTTGATCATAGCGGTATGGGGTTATATGTTTTTTGTGCTGTGCTGAATTTTTTACCAGCGATTAATGGCCGGCCTGTTTCAGTGTCGGCGAAGATAACAAATTCATTTCGCCTGAAAATTTGAGGGATGAAAAATAACACTGGAGAAATACAGGTTTAGGATGACGCTTTTCCACGACCGGTGTGAACATGAATTTCATTCTTGTACACGCGAAGCGGTTGTCCATGACCGGCGTGTCGCGAGGTCCGGCGGTGTAACGCCGTCTGGAGAAGTTTTTGCAGGAATCATTTTTGGGGTTCCGAGATGGCAAATCGCTGGCGATCAGAATGGTATTGCAGCGCGGAAAACGGTTCACAAAGCTTTTTTTAGCGGTTGCAATCGTTTTCCGGTGATTTTTTTATAATATAGTGTAAAATTGACACCTAATCAGAAGACTTAATTTTTCAAGTGTGGTTAGGGGATGGGCCGACCCAAACGACTTTATAGGAAAGAGATAGAACCAGACCAGAGAGCATTATGAAAACCAACGAAAATTATTCCCGCCGCAGTGCCTTGAAGAAGATGGCAGGCACGACCGCCATGGCCGTCGCCGGCGCTTCACTGGCCCACCGCTTGTCGGCCGCCGAAGCCGTACTGGACGGCAACCTGAAAGGCAAAGTAAACCACTCCGTTTGCCGCTGGTGCTACAACGATATTCCCCTCGAAGACCTGTGCAAAGCCGCCAACAGCATCGGCCTGGCATCCATCGAACTGACCGGCCCTGAAGAATGGCCCATCCTGAAAAAATATGGTCTGACGTCAGCCCTACCGTGGGGAGCGGGCAAAGGCATCGTCGATGGCTTTAACAACCCCGATTTGCACGATGAACTGGTGAAGAGCTATTCGGAAGTAATTCCCAAAGCCGCCGCTGCAGGTCTCAACCAGATCATCTGTTTCTCGGGTAACCGCAAGGGCCTTGACGACGAAAAGGGAATTGAGAACTGCGCCATCGGGTTGCAACGCCTCATGCCCATTGCCGAAAAATATAAAGTGACCATGGTCATGGAGCTGCTCAACAGCAAAGTGAATCACCCCGACTACCAATGCGACCACACCCCGTGGGGTGCGGCCCTCTGCGACAAAGTGGGCTCCGATCGCTTCAAGCTGCTGTATGACATCTATCACATGCAGATCATGGAAGGCGACGTGATTGCCACCATCAAAAAATACCAAAAGTATATCGCCCACTACCACACCGGCGGCGTTCCCGGACGCAACGAGATCGACGACACGCAGGAGTTGAACTACCCCGCCATCATGAAAGCCATTTTGGAAACCGGCTTCAAAGGCTTTGTGGCGCAGGAATTTATCCCCAAGCGCGAAGACAAGATCGCTTCCCTGCGTCAAGGGGTGCAGATCTGTGACGTTGCCTAAGCGCGCAACGCCAGGGGTATACTCCATTTTCCATAGCATTTGTAATTCACTTTTTAAAAAACAATTTTCCTCTATGAGCACTCTACGCACCCTCGCGTTCATGGCATTGGTTTGCTGTGGCCTCACTGCAGCCGCCCAAGGCGTGAAAGAAAACCGGATTGTCGCGAGTCCGGAGTTTAGCAAATACACCATCAGCCGTCACATCTACGGCCATTTTTCAGAGCACTTGGGACATTGTATTTATGGAGGATATTTTGTGGACGAAAATTCAACCATCCCCAACACGCGCCGCATCCGCACCGACATTGTGGACGCCCTGAAGAAAATACACATCCCCAACCTGCGCTGGCCCGGTGGATGTTTTGCCGATGAGTATCACTGGAACGACGGCATCGGCCCCCGCGCCAAACGGCCAACCATGGTCAATACAAACTGGGGCGGTGTGACCGAAGACAACAGCTTCGGCACCCACGAATTCCTTGACCTTTGTGAGATGCTGGGCACCGAGCCCTACATCTGTGGCAACGTGGGCAGCGGCACCGTAGAAGAAATGTCGAAATGGGTAGAATACCTCAACTTCGACGGCGTGAGCCCGATGGCCGAAATGCGCAAACAAAACGGACACGAAAAGCCGTGGAAGGTAAAATTCTGGGGTGTGGGCAACGAGAGCTGGGGCTGCGGTGGCAACATGACCGCCGAATTCTACGCCGACCAATTCCGCCGCTACGCCACCTATGCCCGCAACTACGGCGACGCCAAACTGATGAAGATCGCCGGCGGCGCCAACTCCTTCGACTACAACTGGACAGAAACCCTCATGAAGAATATCCCCCTCGGCATGATGTGGGGCATCTCGCTGCACTACTACACCCTGGCAGGGGGCTGGGACAAGAAGGGCTCCGCCACAACCTTCGGCGAAAGCGAATACTTCTCTGCCATGAAAGCATGTCTCCGCACGGACGAGCTGGTGTCCAAACATTCCACCATCATGGATCGCTACGACCCGGAAAAACGTGTAGCCCTGGCGGTAGATGAATGGGGCATCTGGACGGACGTAGAACCCGGCACAAACCCCGGCTTCCTCTACCAGCAAAACAGCTTGCGCGACGCCCTCATCGCCGCCTCCACCCTCAACATCTTCAACAACCACAGCGACCGCGTCCGCATGGCCAACCTGGCCCAAACGGTGAATGTGTTGCAAGCCCTCATTCTTACGGATAAAGAAAAGATGTTGTTGACACCGACGTATCACGTGTTTGATCTCTACCAGGTCCATCAGGATGCTGCATTGATCCCGCTGTCCGTCACCACAAAAGATTACACGTTCGGTAACGAAAAACTACCGGCCCTGAATGCCTCCGCATCACGCGACAAAGACGGCAACATCCACCTCACCATCGTAAACATCGACCCAACAAACGCGATCGACCTGCAAGTGGACGTCCCCGGAACACAAAGCCTGAAGGCCACCGCCCAGATCCTCACGTCGGATAAGTTCACCGATCACAACACGTTTGACAAGCCCGGCACGTTGAAGCCCGCAGCTTTTGCGGGAGTAAAAAAGACAGGGGACACGGTGGGGGTGAAGATCCCGGCGAAATCGCTTGTGGTGATCACGTTGGCCAAGTAAGGCTTTCACAGGGCGGCTAACGCCGCGGCGTTCCAAGCTTTTTCTTTCTTAGTCTTTTTACCTATATTTCTTTCGAGCCCATTCCCCCTTTGATAAAGAGGAGGATGGGCTTTTTTTGGTTTTAACCCCAAATCAATATGACAAACGACGAAAAATTTAAGTTCTTCTTCGACGAGACGGTATCGGTCTACGAGAGCTTTGTAAGAGTTGTTATCTCGATATCGGTATCGCTGCTTCTTATCGTGGGTTGGTTCGTTAGCGATAAAGAAGGCACTGCCGTGAAAGAACCCCCGCTTCAGTTCTTGTGCCTCGGTGGCCTGGCGTTAACCGCCATGATAGAATTTTTTATCATGATGGAGATGAAAAAAGCGTTTGCCAACCTCGGCAAAATTCTCGGCAAGTACGCTAAAGAAGCAGGCTTCAACCGAACCCATTATAGACACCGGATATTCGATCCACCGATGATCTTCTCGATCTATGCGTTTCACGTTAGCCTGTTGGTCATCCTGGCATGGATGATAATGAAGTAGCATGGGAAGCACTTGACTCACTCCGAACGGACAAGAAGCAAATAATGACGAGATATAACCATACACTCAGTCCTGGAGACGCTGCCTCCAAAGATGAACCTGTCTGATCCCGATTAGCAGAAACGAAAACGCGAGACTTGTATAGATGATCCGTTCATAGCGGAAGTTCGGAGACAAACGACACTAGGCACAGCTACATTTCGTTTGAGGCATCGATGTAGACTATTTACTTCTCCAAAATTGTTATCAACCGATCCGACTCAAACATCCGCGCAGGCGAGATGACTTTCTCTTCTAAGGGAATTGTGCCTTTATAACGCTCTTTCATTTTTTCCTTCACTACATCACTGCTTAAGTCGAAATCGCCTAATCTTTGCAATTCTCCGATCTCTATATTCGCCGCTTCCTTATAAAGTTTCCACACCAGTTCAGAGCAATAGATTTTGTCATCCGACCATTCGAAATAGAGATCATACGGCTTACCCGAAAATTTATCACGAAATAGGATAGCCATTTTTCCGAGGATCTCAGGCTTCGTAAATACCTCGTTTGAGTTCTTAAGCCTCTTCACAGCAAAGTGCCCGTTTTCTCCTCGATTGATAAAATGGTCGATAGGGGTTAAAGTAACTTGCTTCCCCGCCTCGGCCACAAAGCACTGACCATCTTCCCAGAAAATTATCCCACAATGACTATACTTCGAATGTGTTGCAAGCTGGATGGCATCGCTTTGACCTGAAAGGGATGTTTGGAAAATGATATCACCGTTCACGAAATTTTCTTCTATCCGGACTTTCTCGACGGTGTGTTCTTGATCGCGAGCAGGAACATTTATTTCAAGTATGAAGAAAGCAATGGCCACGAGTACAACACTTCCGGCAACAACTACTTTTTTCATCTTCTGATCTTCAGCGCTGTTACACCCACCACTCCAAAGGCAACTCAATATCATTCACCGAATTCACCACCAAATCCGGCTTAAACGCATACTTCCTCAACTCCTCATTCTTACTAATACCCGACAACACCAGTATCGTCCGATACCCCATCTGCACGCCACCCTGAATATCTGTATCCATCGTATCACCAATCACCGTAGTATCCGCCGTCTCCAGTCCGATGTGTTTTCTCGAAGACCGCATCATTACTGGCCCGGGTTTACCCACCACGAACGCCTTGATACCGGTTGCTTCCTCGATCATGGCCGTCGTCGCGGCGATGCCCAGGTTGTTCCAGCCTTTCTTTTTGGGAGAAGGGTCGCGGTTGGTGGTGATGAACTTGGCGCCGGCCAGGATCATATCCACGGCGCGTTGCACCATTTCGAGGGTGAAGTTGCGGCCTTCGCCGAGCACTACGAAGTCGGGCTCGGTGTCTACCAGGGTGATGCCGTGGTCGTGGAGGCTGCTGATGAGGCCACCCTCGCCCAATACGTAGGCCGTGCCCTTGGGCACCTGGCTCGCTAAGAACTTGGCCGTAGCCATGGCGCTGGTGTAGATATGGTTTTCGGTTACCTCGATGCCCAGTTTCCGCAACTTCCGCACGGCCTCCAGGGGGCTGCGCTGGCTGTTGTTGGTCATAAAGGTAAAGGGGATGTTTTCACTCAGTAAACGGGCAATAAAGGTGTCGGCTCCCGGAATGAGGATATCCCCTCCGTAAATCACGCCATCCATATCGATCAATAAGCCTTTTGCCATGGTGTTTTGGGTTCTATATTTTCAGAAACCAAAAGTTGAAGGTTATTTTAATGAAATTCAAATATCCACCGCCGGGTTTGTGATAAAAGCCTAAAAAATCGATTGCATCCTTTGTAGTTTCAAAAAAGAACCTGACTTTTATTTTCCAGACCCTCACAAAACCAAACAGACTGACCTTCATTTGCCTCTTCCTGGGAAGCGGGCCGAGGAGGCGGAAACCTAACAATCATTCGCCTAAACATACCCTAAACCAAGATGCAGCAGCAATTACACTCCATAGACTACATCGTCTTTCTCATTTATTTCGTCATCGTTTCTTCCTACGGGTACTGGGTTTACAACCGCAAGAAAAAGGTCTTGGCCGATTCCAAAGATTTCTTCCTGGCCGAAGGGTCGCTCACCTGGTGGGCTATTGGCGCCTCGCTGATCGCCTCTAACATCTCGGCCGAGCAGTTTATCGGTCAGTCGGGATCCGGCTTCAAAATGGGTCTTGCCATCGCCACCTACGAATGGATGGCGGCCGCAACCCTGCTGGTGGTGGCCATTTTCTTTATGCCCATCTACCTCAAGAACAAGATCTACACCATGCCGCAGTTCCTCACTCAGCGGTATAGCAGCACGGTGAGCACGATCATGGCGGTGTTCTGGCTCTTGCTGTATGTGATCGTGAACCTCACGTCGATCCTCTTTTTGGGCGCCCTGGCCATCAACACCATCTCGGGCATCAACTTCTGGGTGTGTATGGGGGGCCTGGCCCTCTTCGCCATCGTCATCACGCTCGGCGGGATGAAGGTGATTGGGTATACGGATGTTATCCAGGTGTTCTTCCTCATCCTGGGTGGCTTGGCCACGACCTATATGGCCCTCAACATGGTGTCGGAACATTTTGGCTCCTCCGGTGTGCTCAACGGATTCAGCCTCATGATGGATCACGGCAACGATCACTTCCACATGCTCTTCAAACAGGGTAACCCGAACTATCTCGACTTGCCTGGACTATCAATATTGTTGGGTGGTATGTGGATCGTGAACCTCAACTATTGGGGTTGTAACCAATACATCACGCAACGCGCCCTGGGCGCCGACCTGCCCACGGCCCGTAACGGTATTTTGTTTGCCGCGTTCCTGAAGTTGTTGATGCCTGTCATCGTCGTGCTGCCCGGCATCGCCGCCTATGTGTTGTACCAGGAAGGCATGTTCCAAACGGAAATGCAAAGCAATGGTGCACTCAACCCCGACCGTGCCTATCCCATCCTCCTAAACCTGCTCCCCATCGGATTGAAGGGACTTTCCTTTGCCGCGCTCACGGCCGCTATTGTGGCGTCGCTGGCCGGTAAGGCAAACAGTATCTCCACCATCTTTACGCTGGACATCTATAAGAAATTTTTCAACCCTGCCGCTACCGAAAAGCATTTGGTGCATGTCGGCAAGATCGCCATCATGGTAGCCATGGGGTTGGCCATTGTCATTTCGCCGTTCATGGGCATCGACAAAAAGGGTGGCTTCCAGTTCATCCAGGAATACACCGGCTTTGTGTCGCCGGGTATCTTTGCCATTTTCATTTTAGGTTTCTTCTGGAAAAAGACCACGGCGAAAGCAGCGTTGGTAGCCGCCGTGATTGTATTCCCGCTTTCGATGTTCCTGAAAGTGTTGCCGGGCTACGCCGATCTTTCTGGTCTCAGCAGTTTTGGACTTGCCGCCATCAATAACGATTCAGGTTTGTATGAGATCCCGTTCATCGACCGCATGGGCCTTGTGTTCCTGGTGGTCGTGGCCGTGATGGTGGTCGTGAGCTTGACGGATACCAAGGCAGAACCTAAAGGCTTGGAGATCGATGCCGCTATGTTCAAACCCAAGGGAGCTTTTGCCGTGGGTGCTGTCATCGTCTGCGGAATTCTTGCTGCTTTGTATACGATCTTCTGGTAGATTTTTTTTGAAATGTGGAAGGAATGAAAATTTCCTGATCCACTTACGGTATATCAAGCGTCTTGCTGTTCGACACGGCAAGACGCTTTTATTTTTTGATGGTTGTTGATCCGTTGCTAACGTTTTAAATTTTCTTTTCGATCGAAAGCAACGCACGCCGGTGAGGCCTGAACACAGGGTATCACAATCCAGCAAATCGATCGTCTCACTTTGCGCTTCTACCGCGTCTCGTGTGATTACCCCTTCTTAATCTTCCCCTTTACGGTGTGATTCATTTCAAAGCGGATTTCCCAAGCTTTGGTTATTAACAATTCATTAACAAAAACAACCTATGAGTAAATTTTTACTGTTAGCATGTTTGCTAGGCACGACGCTATTGGCGCGTGCCCAGGAGCGCGTGGTGACGGGCAAGGTAACGTCTAAAGAAGACGGCTCCGACCTGCCCGGCGTCAATGTTGTGTTAAAGGGTACTTCCTTTGGCACGGTTACGAATGTGGATGGGGTCTACCGGCTTTCCATCCCCAACGCTGATGCAGGAGGGACCATTGTGTTCTCCTTTATCGGTTTGCAAACCCAGGAAGTTGCCATCGGCGACCGTTCGGTCATCGACATCCAACTCTCTTCGGACGTCACACAATTATCGGAAGTGGTAGTCACCGGTGTGGGCGTCGCCACGGACAAGCGACGTTTGGCCATCTCGGTCGAGTCGGTTTCGGGTGATCGCTTGCCGACGATTCCAACGGCGTCTATCGACCAGGCCTTGGTGGGAAAGATTGCGGGTGCACAGATCATGTCATCGTCGGGTAACCCCGGTGCTCCGGTCAGTATCCAGTTGCGCGGCATCAACACGCTGTCGGGCGGAACGCAGCCGCTGATCATGGTGGATGGTGTTGAAATGCGCTCCACCTCGCTCAACGCCCTTGACCTCAACAACGTGGAGCGCATCGAAGTGGTGCAAGGCGCTTCGGCGGCTACGATCTATGGTGCGCAAGGCGCCAACGGTGTGATCCAGATCTTCACCAAGAAAGGAAAGCAGGGCCCGATGCACATCGACGCTTCGGCCCGCACCAGTGTTGACCAGGTGCTGAACATCGGCGACCTGCACCAACCCTACAACCACTCCTTCACCACCGACGCCAACGGCAACATCCTCGACAACAACGGCGGTTTGCTCACACAGGACGCCTTGGGACTTTGGGGACAAGCCAACTGGGACAACGGGCCCGCGGCACAAAACAACAAACCCTACCAGAACAACACGAAATACCACGACCACATCGCCCAGTTGTTCCGCAATGTCCGCACCTCCAACTATAACGTGGGGCTCTCCGGCGGAAAGGACAACAGCGATTATGCTTTCTCGTTTTCCAAGCTCCGTCAGGAGTCGGTCGTGCAGGGTGTGCTGGACCGCACCAATTTCACCACCAACGTGGGCGTTGACATTTTGAAGAACCTGAAATTCCGCTCCACTACCCAACTGATCTATACGGATAACACGGTTAACCCGTATTACGTGAGCAACGCCCCATTGTCGTCGGCCATGTATACTTACCCGTTTGGCGACCTGGACTATAAGGATGCGGATGGCAACTATACCTATCAGTTTGGTGGTGCGGGAGCCAACAACTCGAATCCGAAGTATTTCTTCCAGTACCAGAATTTCAAGAGCACGGTCATCGATGTGATCCCCACCCTAAACCTGCATTACACGCCCACCAAGATCTTTGAACTGGATTATAAATTGGGCTTGAACTATTCGGTCAACAATTTTGCACGCGAAACGCAGAACCAAACGGGAAACGCTTCGTCGCTGGCCAACAACAGTTTCATCGGCGAATCGATTGCCGGGGGATTGAACAAATCGGTCACCAACAACTACAACATCAACTCGCTGGTGACGGGAACCATCAAGTTTGATTTCGACAAAGACCTGGGCTGGAAAGTGCCGATCGCCTCCACCACCCAACTGGCTTTTGACTGGCGCAAGAGCAGCTTCCATCGCCAGTACATGATCTACACCGGGCTGCCTTCTTATTCGGGCATCGACGACATCAACGGTGCACAATCGTCGTCCAACAGCACCACCGAATACGAGGACCTTTTTATTACGTATGGATTTTTGTTGAACCAACGGTTTGAGTACAAAGAGACCGCAGGAATTTCCGGCGGTTTCCGTTCCGACTACAGTTCTACTTATGGCGATGCTAAATCCCCCTTCACGTTCCCCCGCGGCGATGCCTACTTGCGGCTTTCAAAGCTCACGTTCTGGGACGGCATCTCATCGATTTTACCCGAGTTCAAGATCCGTGCGGCCTATGGTGAAGCCGGTATTCAGCCGGTAGGCTATACGTTGGATGCATCGAAAGACCTCGCAGGCCCCGTGCCCAATCACTACCTGCGCATCCCATCATACAAGACCGGTACGGTCGACAATGGGTTCCTCATCTATAGCAATCCGACCTTTGCGAATGCAGGCTTGAACGTGGAGCGCACCAAGGAATTTGAATACGGTTTCGATTTTGGCATTGCGCCGGCAAAGAATGGAGCATGGTTCAACTACGTTTCCACCAACGTGTCCATTTGGAGTCGTAAAAGTACGGGCGTAGTCTGGCAACGGACGCAACCTGTGTCGCAAGGTTCCGAGAATATTTGGGATAACTACATCGACCTGGAATCCAATGGCGTGCAATTCAGCGTGGACATGGACGTATACTCCGGCGATAATCTGAAATGGGATTTCGTGACCAACTTCGGAACACAATCCACATCGCTCGCCCGCACGGCCGACGGCAAAGATATTCCGCTGGTCTGGGCAAATGCCGCCACCTATACGCTGAAAGGCGGCGAGAAGATCGGCACCATCTACGGCTACAAAGCATTGACCAGCATCGACCAAAAAGATAAAAATGGCGACCCCTATATCAACCCCGCCAATGCCGCCGACTACGAAGTGGTGAACGGCCGCGTGGTGGACAAGGCCGGCAAGCGCGTGCAGTTCACGCCCGACAAGTACTACCTGGGCAACACAACACCCAAGTTCAACATGGCCTTCATCAACAATTTCAGCTATAAGAATTTTCTCACCTTCTCTTTCCAGATCGACTGGGTATACGGTGCGAAGACCTATAACCAAACCAAGGAGTGGATGTATTCCGAAGGTCTCCACGGCGACTACGACAAACCGCTCACCATCAACGGAGAGACGGGTGCATGGACGGCCTATTACAAAAGCTTCTACGACGCCTCCGAAAGCAACGGCACAAAAGATTACTTCCTGGAAAATTCATCGTTTGCCAGGTTACGCAACCTGTCGGTCGGATTTGACTTCGCGAAGTTTTTTGACATGAAGGGGTTCACGCGTCTTCAGTTGGTATTCACGGGAAGAAACCTGGCAACGATCACCAACTACACCGGCATGGATCCGGAAAGCAGCCAGAACACGTCTGGTGGTGGAACCACATCGGCATCGCCCCAGGTGGCCACGCAACGCGGTCTTGATTTCTGGTCGTTCCCGAATTTCAAATCGTACCAGGTGGGTCTGAACGTTTCTTTTAACTAAGTAAATCACGATCGTATGAAACACAGAAAACTTTATATATCCCTTTGCCTTCTTTTGCTGGTGGCACAAGCCTGCAAGAATGAGCTCACGGAGGTGGTGAACAAGAACGAGCCGCTGGAGAATGCCCTCTCGACGGAAGCCGGCTTGGTGGCCTACGCCAAAGGAGGAACCTACATCAACGGCATCGGCAGCTACTATGCTTCCGTGGACGACCAACTGGGTCCGCGTACCGGACGCAACCTGGGCTTCCTCACCGCGCAGATCTTTGGCCTGCACGATGCGATGGGCGACATCATCTACATCCCTTGGGGAAACCAGAGCTTCCGCTTTGCCAACAATCCCACCGATGTTACCATCGATGATGGCACGGTGGTTCCCATGCCCATCGGCGTTTCACAACCCTATGAGTTGAGACTGCGCAACGACCGCGCCTATGGCCCGGCCAACACCATGCTGATGGAATGGACTCAAATGTATTTCCTCAACAACGCCATGAACATCCTGCTGAAAAAAGTCGACGGTGCGGAATATACAGGCGATGCAGAAAATAAAAAGCACACGTTGAAAGCCTGGGGCTATTGGTGGAAGGGCTATGCCTATTCACGCATCGGTTCCATGTACGTGGCCGGCGTGATCAACGACGAACCCAACCTGACGAATGGTGAGTTCAAAACAAACACGGAGATCATTGCGGAGGCCATGGCCAATTTCGACAAGGCCGAGACAGAATTGAACGCGATCACAGACCCCGGTGTTTCCGCCGATATTTTAGCGATCGCCATCCCGGGCTATTGCCAGCAAGGCAAAGGCGGCATCCCTTCACCCGAAGCGTGGATCCGCAACATCAATACGCTGCGCGCCAGAAACATCCTGGTGAACACCCGCGTGGCCGACATGACGGCTGCACAATGGACAACGATTGAAGGTTTTGTGGACAACGGCATTCAGGAAGATGACCCCGTATTTATTGTGAAAACCACGGAAGACTTTAGCCGCTCCGTTGTGGATCCCAATTTCGGTTCAGTCGCCGGCCTGGCCGCCACCGAAGATGGTCAGACGTTTTATGTAAGCGAACGCCTCATCCAGGATTTTCGCGCTGACGACCAGCGCATGGCAAACAATTTTGATTTGCTGGAGTCGCCCCTGGTAAACATGCGCGGCCGGGGCCTGGGCTACGGAACGCGTTATTATCTGGTCGACGGCGGCAACAACATGCCCGGCGTGCTCACCTACGTCCACACACAGGAAGCCGGTGCGGATGATATCTATTTGGCCGGTACGTACGAAGAGAATGAGCTGATGAAAGCAGAGGTGTTGATCCGGTCGGGTAATGTTGGTGGTGGAACGACATTGATCGATGACGTGCGCAATGATCAAGGTGCAGGCCTTGCAGCGATCGGCGCGGTTACCCAGGCAGAGGCGCTGGAAGAACTGCGCAGCGAACGCAGGGTCGGCCTGGCCTTCCGCGGCTTGTCGTTCTACGATGCCCGCCGCATGGGGATTACCGACGACAAGAGCGAGGGCGGCGGCAGGGCGAACGGTGTCATCCTGTCGAACTTCACGGGCAGCACGGTGGTGAACACCAAGGCGTTTATCAACTATAATTACTTGCCCTATTTTGATGTGCCTAAAAATGAAGTAGAGTATAACAATCCCGCATTGGGAAGTGCACCGGTAGTGGGGCCTGAATAAAGGACCTCGAGCTTTAATCAATTTTATTCCCCTAAATGTCCCGGAACTCAGGTTTGCGGGACATTTTTTTTGAGAACAAATTCCTGCCGATGCCGTAACTTTAGGGTATGAACCGCATCGACCGACTCACCGCCATCCTCGTACAGCTCCAATCCAAACGCGTGGTCAAGGCCGAGGAGATAGCCGACCGTTTCGAGATCAGCCTGCGCACCGTCTACCGCGACGTGAAGGCATTGATGGAAGCCGGCGTGCCCATCGGGTCGGAAGCCGGCAAGGGATACTTTATCGTGGACGGTTATCATTTGCCACCGGTCATGTTCACCCAAGACGAAGCCAGCGCCATGTTGCTCGCGGGAAAACTGGTGGAAAAGATGACCGATAAATCGATACGGCAAGCCTTTGAATCTTCCTTGCTAAAGATCAAGGCCGTAATGAACGAATCGGACAAAGACCTCCTCGAGGATCTGCACTCGCACATCGAAGTACGCCGCATGCCGATGGACGAGCACCAATTCCCCAACGATTTCCTCTCGGGAATTCAACGGGCCGTCGTAGCCAGGGACGTGGTCCGCATGGAATATTTCAGCAACTACAACGAGCAATCAACCCAACGCGACGTAGAGCCTATTGGCCTGGTATATTATAGCGGCGCCTGGCACCTCATCGCCTGGTGTCGCCTGCGCAACGGCTACCGCGACTTCCGCGCCGACCGCATCCAAAACCTGTCGATGCCCGGCATAAAATTCGATGGCCGAAATTTGTTGAGCCTTCAGGAATATCTCGCCTCCATGGTACAGGGCAACCAAGAACTGCACAAGATCATCGTCAGCTTCGATCAACCCACCGTGCGCTACGTACAAAACGCAAAATATTTCTACGGCTTTGTCTCCGAAGAAACCCTCGACACCAAAGTACGCATGACCTTCCTCACCGCCTACATCAAACCCTTCTGCAAATGGCTCCTCAGCTACGGCGCCTCCGCCGACATAGAATACCCCGAAACCGCAAAAGAAATCATGATCGACCTAGTAGAAGAACTGATGACCCACTACGCCCGCGAAACCGTCTAAAGCGCGAAGCGCCTTTGCGTTAACTTTGCGCCCTTTGCGCCTTTGCGGTTCAAAATGATTTCACAGATAGCTCAACCACCAATCCTTATGGGTACTCTTATATCTGTTATACCAAGTACACACAGGATATAACACTAACACAATCCCCACCCACACCACATACACCCAAACCAACGACACCCCCGACCCCGCCGTAATCCCCCCAAACCCTTTCGCAAAATGAAAATCGATCGACGAGAAAGGAATCCCATTCCCAATCGTATACAGCAATGCACAAATATGGATCAAGTAGAAGTGCACAATAAAATAAAACAAAGGCACCCGCCCATACACCAAAAAGAAAGATCCCTGCTTACCCTTCACCCACTCCAACGCCGCCAATAACAACAACGTATTCCCCAGGATCACCAACGTAAACAGCAACGACACCGGATATTTCGTCGTGTTCAAAAAGCTCATAAACGTATACAACGCATTCTTCTGCACACTCCAAGGCGCCGGATCACCATAGATATTGATGAAGCGCAGCACTACAAAAAGCGCCAACGCGATGAGCCCCGACCTGACCAACCAAACCCTGCGCTTCCCGGCATCATATCCCTTCGCATACCACATGCCCATGCCATATCCCGTCAGCATAATACCCAGCCAAGGCAACATCGGGTAAGGCACGGCCACGGCGTTTTGAGGTGTGATCTGAAAAAAGCCAACCTGCGCAAGCAATGCCCAAAGCGGAAACAAAGGATTTTGCTGTGGAACAGAAACCAGGTCCAGCAAATTATGCCCAAACACAATCACTAACCCCACGATGAAAACGACACGCTCCTTCAGAAATACAAGTGCCGAAAGCACCACCATCGATGCGCCGATGGCCCAGATCACCTGCATCAAAGTGAAGTCATAATAGAGGTTGAAGAGCAATCCGAAGCGAACAACCGTCACCTCCAGGAAAATGAGCCACAACCCCCGCGATAACAGGAATTTGCTCAACTCCTTCGCGCCTTTACCTTGCAGGCTGATGCGCGCCGACATGCCCGAAAGAAACACAAACGTGGGCGCACAGAAATGGGTGATCCACCGCGTGAAGAACAGGGCCGGCGACGTCTTGGTCAGGTCAAGGGGATCGAAGAGAAAAGCGTCGATGTGGAAGAAGTCGCGCGTGTGGTCAAGGGCCATCACGACCATGACAATGCCACGCATCATGTCGATGGAGGAAATACGGGGTTTTTCAACGAGCACGGTGGCAGGGGCTGCAGTCGTCATATTTTTTTATCAGTAGGTTTAGCCGAATTTACGATCTTTGCACAATGGCAAGTGAAGATAATGCTTTCGACCGGCAGAAATTCTACCAACAGGCAAAAAACCGGGCCACGGAAAATAAAAAATTCCTGGAGCGCGTAAAAAAGATGGACCCCCGCAAAGTGGATGATGCTTTTCACACCACCCACGAAGCCGTGTTCGAAGAAATGGATTGCCTCACCTGCGCCAATTGCTGCAAGACCACATCGCCTATCTTTTATCAAACCGATATCGAGCGCGTTGCCAAAGCCTTGCGCATGAAACCGGGCGACTTCGTTGAACAATACCTGCGCATCGATGAAGACCGCGACTACGTGCTCAAGTCCTCGCCCTGTCCCTTCCTCGGCGACGACAACTATTGCAGCGTCTACGAAGCCCGTCCCAAAGCCTGCCGCGAATACCCACACACCGACCGGAAAAAAATGGTACAGGTCACCGGCCTGGCCTACAAGAACACCCAGGTTTGTCCTGCCGTGTTGGAGATCGTGGAGCGCCTCAAAAAAATTCTGTAGAAAACATCCGGAAGGGGGTGTCGCGGCCGTTATGTTTCTTCCAATACCTTTGTATTTTTGATTCACAGACAATCTCACAACATGCGAAAGATCTCCCTGCTCTTCACCTTGCTGCTGGCCACAGCGACCACCCAAGCCCAACTCCGCCTCGCCGCCATTTTCGACGACCACATGGTGCTGCAGCAACAATCACCCACGCCCATCTGGGGCTGGTCTTATTCCACGCAAGACATCACCATCAAGGTGAGCTGGGATACGGCCACCGTAAAAGTGAAAACCGACAACACCGCCTTCTGGGGCACAACGCTGTTCACACCCGTCGCGGGCGGCCCACACACCATCACCGTGACAGCAGGCAGTGAGACCATCACGCTCAAAGACGTGATGACCGGCGAAGTATGGCTTTGCTCGGGACAGTCCAACATGGAGTGGAGCATGAATGCTTCCATCGATGGAAAGGCCGATATCGACAAAGTGAACGACCCCAACATCCGCCTGTTCGACGTCCCCAACTCCGCCGCTATGACACCGCAGGTGAGGGGCGAGGGCCAATGGAAAGTGGCCAACCCCGAAAACGTGAAGTCGTTTAGCGCCGTGGCCTACTACTTCGGAAAGAAATTGAACGCCAGCCTCAACGTGCCCATCGGTCTCATCAACGCCAGCTGGGGCGGCACACCCGCCGAAACATGGACACCCCGCGAAAGCATCGAAGGCAACCCGAAGCTACTGGAAGCATCCAAGAAACAAGTGGATGATAAGCCCTGGTGCCCTTCGTCACCTGCCGTCGTCTACAATTCCATGATCAATCCCATGCTGCCGTTCCGCATTGCCGGAGCGTTGTGGTACCAGGGCGAGGCCAATGTGGCTGCACCGTCAACCTACAAGCTGCTGATGGAAACCATGATCAACGATTGGCGCAAACATTTCCTGCACGACTTCCCATTCTATTACGTACAGATCGCGCCGTTTAGCGGCTATGGCGACGTGGAGAAAGGAACCCTCGTCCGCGAGCAGGAAGTCAAAATGCTCGACATCTCCAAGACAGGCATGGTAGTGGTCTCCGACCTCGTGGAGGACGTAACCGACATACATCCCAAATACAAGAAACCCGTAGGCGAACGCCTGGCAAACCTGGCGCTATCCGACACCTATGGCAAAAAAGGGATCACGTATCTGAACCCGCTGTATAAAGAGATGAAAGTTGAGAAAGCCAAGATCCGTCTGTCGTTCAACAACATTCCGGCGGGCCTGCTGGCAAAAGGCGGTGCGCCAACCGAGTTCACCATCGCGGGAGAGGACAAAGTCTTCTACCCGGCAAAGGCCGTCATCGACGGAAACACGGTAGTGGTATCGGCCAAAGAAGTGAAGAAGCCCGTGGCCGTCCGGTTTGGATGGAAGAACGGTTCCATCCCTAATCTGTTTAGCAAAGAAGGTTTGCCCGTGTCGAGCTTCCGCACCGACGATTGGGCGATAGAAGTAAAATAAAAAGCACTTCCGTCAAGGCGGATACAAAACAAAAAGAGGCTGGTTCATCACCAGCCTCTTTTTTATTTTTGAGGGACTAGAATACCCTGCAATGATTAGGCAACCTGTGCTGCGATCTTTTGATTCAATACCGATTTGGGTACAGCGCCAACTTGTTTGTCAACGATTTGGCCGCCTTTAAAAACCAGCAAGGTGGGGATGCTGCGCACACCGAAACGGGCGGTTACAGCGGGGTTCTCGTCAACGTTCAGTTTTCCGATCACCGCTTTGCCTTCATAGTCGCCGGCAAGCTCTTCCACAACCGGGCCGATCATTTTACAAGGACCGCACCATTCTGCCCAAAAGTCTACCAGTACAGGCTTATCAGAGTTTATGATCTGATCAAAGTTAGCATCGTTAAGTTCAATTGCTTTTCCCATGTGAGTATATGTTATAAGTTCTTTTTATGCTTTCAAAAGGACCAACGCAAAGGTATAGCTTTTAGTTCAGAGTTCTATGAAGCCCAAACGGGGCGGCAGCACCTTTGTACTAAAACATCACTTCTACCTCGATTTCACCCGCTTTTTTCATTTCCCGCACCATGTCGTTGACCGGGTTGACGCGGAATTTGCGGCAAAGCAGGTCCAGGTTGATGTTTTCCTGCAGGTCCTGGATCTTCAGGTAAAGCGGGGTGTTGCCCGAATACTCTCCGCAAACGCCTTCGATGATGCCGATCATACCCGGGGTGATATCGTTGGCGTTGATCCGGAGCTTCACACCCTTGCTGCGTTTGATGCCCAGCTCGTTGAGCAGGTCCATATTCCGTATCTTGAACTCCAGGTTTTGCTGTCCCCACGAGTTGCGTATCACGGCCCCCTCCACAAAGAGGAACCAGCCCACCGTCATGAAGGTCTTGAACTTGAGATAGTCCTCGCCAAAGAGCGTGAACGTGAAGTTGCCCGTGTAATCCTCCAGCGTGAACTTGCCGAAGGGCTTGCCGGTCTTCGTGGTCCGGTGCTCCACCCCGGAAACGATGCCCCCTAACTTGACCTCGCGTCCCTGCATGGCTTCCAGTTCGGTCAGCTCGCTGCAGCGGGTCTTGCAGAAGGCGTCCATCTCGAACCGGAAGTTGTCCAGGGGATGGCCCGAAATGTAGATGCCCACCACCTCTTTTTCCAGGTTCAGCTTTTCGATCTCGCTGAAGGGCTCCACGTAGTCTATGCGGGGCTTTGGCATCACCGTGCCCGAGCTTCCGCCAAAGAGGCTGGCCTGGGCGCTTTGTTCTTCCTGTTGGGTCTTCGCGGCATACTTGATGGCTTTCTCCAGCAAACTCGCCTCGCCGTCTTTGGCAAACACATATTGCCGGCGGTGAATGCTGGCAAAGCAATCGAACGCACCCGACAAGGCCAGGCACTCATAGGTCTTCTTGTTCACCGAACGTTGATTCATCCGCTTGGCAAACTCGAAAATATCTTCAAAGGCGCCGTTGGCTTCGCGCTCCTGGATGATTGACTCCACCGCGGCATCGCCGGCGCCCTTGATGGCGCCCAGCCCAAACCGGATCTCGCCATCTTTGTTCACTTCAAAATAGACACCCGACTCGTTCACGTGCGGGCCCAATACCTTAATGCCTAAGCTGCGGCATTCTTCGATAAAGAACGTAACGCTCTCCAGGTTGCTTTGTGAGTGCGTCAGCACGGCCGCCATATACTCGGCGGGATAGTTGGCTTTCAGGTAGGCTGTGTGATAGGCCACCAACGAATAACACGTGGAGTGTGATTTGTTAAAGGCGTATTGCGCAAAGGCTTCCCAG
>DATDAV010000204.1:0-10021 GCA_036525235.1 Chryseolinea sp.
AAATTAGGTTTAGCGGGGTAAAGGTCAGACGGGCCTTTACCCCGTTTTCATTTATGGCAATCTCTTTTGGGGCACAACGCGATCAACAGACAGGATCCATCGCCATCATTTCAGATCGTCCGCTACGAACGCGTTTATCGTTCTGCCTGGCATTGACCGATCATAACCGGTGGTAAGATCGATGATGCCGGACAACGAACCCAACCAAGGGCTGACCGGATTGGCGTATAGCTGTAACACTATTCCGTTGGGCATGAACAACCCGTCATTCGCAGAAACGCGGCACACCCCGTTCCCCCATCCGAAAACACTGGAAAAATGGTGCTGAACTTCCTTCACTTCGTTAGCCGCCGTTTTGTGCATCATCCTGGGCGCGGTTGAGTATTGATTCCGCGGCAGCGATATGTATATCCATATATACCGATGGATTGGATAAAATATTACATTTGAGCCACCCAAATCTCTAACCCCTGTGAAGATAGTTATCACGGCAGCACTTGCATTTTTTTTCGTTCATGCCTTTTCGCAAGATCAAAAAGACTCCTTAGCAACACGTCAATTGGATGAAGTGGTGGTTACCGGCTCCCGGTCACTGGAGGATATCTACAAGTCGCCGGTGACGGTCGAAAAGACCACGCGCGCGGCCTTTCAGCAGTCTCCCGCTCCTTCTTTTTTTGATGGATTGGATTTTATCAAGGGCGTCCAATTGATCACCCCAAGCCTGGGGTTCAAAGTGATTAACACGCGAGGGTTTGCCAATACCACCAACGTGCGCTTCGTACAGTTGGTGGACGGAACAGACGTCCAGGCGCCGCACATTGGGGCGCCCATCGCCAATATGATGGGCCTAAGCGATCTGGATCTTGAGAGCACGGAAATTGTTCCGGGCGTGGCCTCCGCCCTTTATGGAATGAACGCCATTAATGGCCTGGCCAACTTCACCTCCCTGGACCCTTTTCAAAATACGGGGTTGAGCATTCAGCAAAAGATGGGGGTCAACAATGTGTCATCCACCCATGGAAATAAACTTTATTCTGAAACAGTTCTTCGCTGGGCGCAAAAGGCATCCGACCGCTTTGCCTACAAAATAAACGCGACCTATATGCGTGGCTCCGATTTTATCGCCGACAACCTTACTGACATCAATCCCAATGCGAACGCCACCACAGGGTTGCTAGGTGCCGACAATCCGGCCCTCGACCCCGTCAACTCCTATGGCAACGAATCGTCTGATAGGCGAACCATTAACCTCAACGGGAAGAATTATGTTGTGGCACGAACGGGTTATCTTGAAAAAGATGTCGTCGACTATACCCTGAAAAATGTAAAGGCGGACGCCACATTGGTATACAAGATCCGCCCGCAGTCAAAACTTTCTTACACCTATCGCATTGCCGACATCAACAATATGTACCAGCGGGCGAATCGCTTCCGGCTCGAAGATTATATCCTCCAGCAACATGCGCTCACCTACCAGGATGCAAACATCCTGGCCCATGCCTACGTGAACATCGAGAACACGGGAAAGTCTTACAACGCCCGCTCGATGGCGGAAAATATTGACCGGACATTTAAACCCGACAGTCAATGGTATACTGACTATTCCAACCGTTTCACTTCAGCTATAAACGCAGGATCCACCGTGGCCGAGGCCCATCACCTCGCCCGCGCAACGGCCGATCAGGGCAGGCCTGTGCCCGGAACGGAAGCGTTCTCCAATATGACCAGCCAACTGCGCAACATCAACAACTGGGATTATGGTGCGGCGCTCCGCGTAAAATCACAGATGTATCATGGCGACATACAATATGATTTGTCCGGCGTGGTCAGGAATCATATTCACCTGTTGACGGGTGGCGACTATCGTTCTTACGTGATCGTTCCCGACGGCAATTATTTTATCAATCCGGAGGAGCCGGGCAAGAACCTGGTGTATTATAAATATGGTGCGTTTGTGGAAGCGACCAAAACCCTATTGCACGACAAACTAAAAATTGGTGCGACCCTGCGTGCGGATAAAAATCAATACTATGATGTAAAATGGAATCCACGCTTTACGGTCGTGTATTCGCCTGCGCCCAATCAAAGCTTCCGGTTTTCTTTTCAGAGCGGGTTTCGCTTTCCAAGTGTCTTTGAAGCCTTTTCCAATATCAACAGCGGTGGTGTGAAGAGAGTGGGTGGCCTGCCGGTGATGTCGCACGGTATTTTTGAGAACGCTTATCTGCGCGCTTCGGTCGATGCCTTCCAGGCGGCCGTCACCAAGGATGTGAACACCAATGGCACTTCAGTGAATCAGGCCATCGTCAATAACCAGGAGCTGCTGAAAAAGAATAGCTATACCTACCTTCAACCGGAACACATTCAATCCTTCGAGGCGGGCTACCGGGGGATTTTATTTACAAAATTGAAAGTGGACATCGATGTGTATTTCAATCAATACAATGACTTTATCGCCCAGGTGGAAGTGAATGTTCCCAAAACCTCTGTGGCCGATTCCATCCCCTACTACATGAACAGCAAAACGGGCCAGGACAAATACCGCATGTGGACCAACTCGATGACGGTGGCCTATAACTATGGGTCAAGCGTTGGTTTGTCCTATAAATTTTATAAAGAATTTGTGGCCACCGGAAATGTGACCTACGCCGTATTACAACACCGAACCAGTACCGATGGATTGGAAGATGGATTCAATACACCCAAATGGATGTACAATGTATCGATCGGCAACAGCCAATTGTTCAATCGCGTTGGTGTGATGCTCAACTATCGCTGGCAAAGCGCTTACTACTGGCAATCGTTCCTGGTGAATGGCAACGTGCCTTCCTTTGGAACACTCAATGCACAAGCAAACTGGAAGATGCTGGGCGTGACCTGGAAATGTGGCGCAACCAATCTTACCAATGCACACTACTATTCTTACTTGGGTGGCCCCTCTATCGGAGGGATGTATTATGTCAGCGTGACGTATGGGCTTAAGTGAGAGAATGTTTCTGAGGGGTTATATTGCCCGCCGGCACAGTTTCTATTCACTCTAAATCACGCCTGGGACGCCACGATCATTTCCCATGATCTCCTTGCGATGTGCACCGTGTCGGGCGATTGCCCTCTTTTTAATAATGCGTTTATTTTGACTACCTTGCAGCGCGTAAAATATTAGCTCAATAATTAATGGGGCTGACTAAAAAGTAAATCGAAGGCGCTGAGAATTCCGTAAATGCGGTTTCGCCCCGCGGTACTCTTTTAACCAGCTTTAGCATATCCCAAAAGCATGAAAACGATTTATTTTCCTAACCTGGATGGACTTAGGGCAATTGCGGCATTGACCGTTATCATCTTGCATTTCAACCAATTTTTACCGATTCTATTTGCCGCACCGTCCTTTTTTGAAGGAAATGAAATGGCAGAATTATCGGTTATTCTCTTTTTTGTGCTGAGCGGCTTCCTGATTACATTCCTGTTGTTTCAGGAGAAAGAGGCGACCAAGGATATTTCCATTAAAACATTTTACCTCAAACGGGTTCTACGCATATGGCCTCCATATTTTCTGGTGCTGGCAATCGCCATACTTTTATTTCCACTATACAAGGATATACAAGGCAATCCAACGGAAAATTCAGGCTTTGTGAAAAGCATATTATTGTACATGCTGATTCTTCCGAACCTAAATTCAGTACTCGGCCTCATGTTAACCCCCCTGAGACCTCTATGGTCAATCGGTGTTGAGGAGCAGTTCTATCTTATCTGGCCATGGGGAGTAAAAAAGGTAAAAAATTACCTGACGGGTATTCTGGTGTTTATAATCTTGTATTACGCCGCCTTGGGAATTACAGGATTGCTAAAATCCAACAGCCAGATCGTTAGCGGACTTTATACGATCATAAGAATATCACCCGTTCAGATCATGGCGATAGGAGCGCTCGGAGCGCTGGCCGTCAAACAGAAGTGGCAAATATTGAAGCTTGTATATTCCAAACCCGTTCAGATTGTTATTTGGGGGATATACCTGTTTTCCTTCTATCAACCCATCCAAATTCCATATTTTCAACATGAATTCTATGCGGGTCTTTTTCTCCTTTTAATTATCAACGCCGCAACCAATCCCCGCTCCATAATTTCCCTCGAGATTAAACCACTTAAATATCTCGGAAGGATCTCTTATGGGTTATATGTTTATCATTTACCCATGATGGTTGTTCTATCGCTATTGCTGCCCAAGGGTGCCATACCTAGTCCTGCCCTGCTGATCGTAGTATTAGCGATCACTATATTATTCGCTTCAATTTCGTACGAATTCTTTGAGAAAAGGATAATAGCGTTAAGAAACAAACTTAAGCCCAAAGTGCTTCTGGATGAAGAATTCAAAGAGATGCCCGTGAGATAAGCGTTCGCTCAAACCAGCATTCGGGTATCCGCCTAATACGTTGCTTAATAAATGAGCTATAGGGTGCTTCGCCACAAAAATTGTTTTACTTTTGTCAGCGACGACCCCGAATGGACGCTAAAGAAATCCTAAAAACACACATCGCCAAAACAGCCGTACTCACGGATGAGCAGTTTGACTATTTCTTTTCGCATTTCAAAAGCCAAAGTTTTCACAAAGGGCAGGCCATCATTAGCAAGGGCGATCAGGTCGAGCACGAATACTTCGTGCTCTCGGGTTGTTTAAAGTCCTTCTTTATTAACGATGAACAGAAGATGTTCATCCTGCAGTTTGCCATGCCCACGTGGTGGGCCTCCGACTTCAACGCACTGTATAATCAAACCAAAGCCACCATCAACCTGGATTGCATCACCGATGCCCAGGTGCTTTCCCTTTCCAATGCCGACAGGGAAAAGATATGCAAAGAACTGCATAGCGTGGAGCACTTCTTCCGTTGGAGGACGAACAAGGGATTTGTCGCTACGCAGAAAAGGTTGCTCTCTGTTATGAACAACAATGTAAAGGACCGGTACGAAGAACTTTTAAAACAGTATCCCGAACTTTATAATATCGTCCCCAAAAACCTGATTGCCGCATACCTGGGTGTCTCACGAGAAACCCTTAGCCGTCTCTACCACCCCTGAAATGTGATCTACATCACATAAGTTCTTTCGCCTTTTGAAAGTGATCTAGGTCACGCGACCCCCGGCGACATCCTACGTTACTTTGAGTGTCACATTTAAGACACCAAAAAATGAAAAATCAAAAATTTGAAATCGTAGGCACCCAAAGCAATATTGATTGGGTGGGCAGAAAAGTAACCGGTGCGCACAACGGCACCATCGCCATCAAAAAAGGCGAACTCCTTTTGAACGACGGCAAGCTCATCGGCGGCGAAATTATCGTCGACACCACCTCCGTTAAAATCCTGGACATCACCGACCCCGCAACCAACGCGCAGTTTGCCGGTCACCTCGCTTCGGATGATTTCTTCTCCTCCGAAAAATATCCGGAAGCCTTGTTAGCGATCGCCTCCGTTTCGGGCAACCGTGTGGAGGGTAACCTGACCATAAAAGGAATCACGCATCCCGTTGGTTTCGATGCTGTAGTGAAGACGTCCGACGACCTGTTAACAGCCACCGGCAAGCTGGTCATCGACCGCACCAAATATGAAATGAAATTCCGCTCCGGAAATTTCTTTCAGAATTTGGGCGACACCCTGATCTATGATCATTTTGAACTGGACGTAACGGTAACCGCCAAAACTGCTAACCAAGCTGTTTTAGCATAAAAAACGAAAGCCATGCCATACGTTAAAATTGAAGTAACGCGCGAAGGCGTCACCAGAGAGCAAAAACAAAAGCTGATCAAGGGCGTGACCGATCTGATCACAAATATTCTAAATAAAGACCCGCAACTCACCCATGTGGTCATCCAGGAAATTGCGCTGGACGACTGGGGCTTTGCCGGCGAGCAAGTGTCGGTGCTGAGAGAAAAGGGTATTACCGCAGATAAAAAATAACACCATGAAAAAGCAAACTGTGATCATTACCGGTGCCTCATCAGGCATCGGTAAAGAAGTAGCCCGCCACTTTCTGAAAAATGGCGACAATGTGGTGATCAATTCTTCGACAGCCGAAAAGCTGGAGCAGGCCTACCACGAACTGGGCGGGGGTGAAAACCTCGCCCGGGTAGCCGGCAACGTCAGGGATAAGAGCACCGGTGAAAAACTGCTGGCCACCGCGCTTGAAAAATTCGGATCGGCCGATATTCTGGTGAACAACGCCGGCATCTACGAAACCAAGCCATTCCTCGAAGTGGACGAGGCTTACCTGGACCGGTTTCTGAACACAAACCTGAAAGGTTCTTTTTTCACTACACAGGCGATCCTTCCCCAAATGTTAAAACAGCAGGGTGGCGTGGTGATCAATATCGGCACGCCACTCGTAAACCACGCACTGGGTGGCGCTCCGTCCACGGCACCTATTGCTTCGAAGGGAGCGATCCACGCCCTCACCCTGCAGCTGGCAGCCGAATTCGGCAAACAAAACATCCGGGTCAACACCATCGCACCCGGTGTGATCCGCACCCCCATGCACGGCGAGGGAGCCGATCAAAGCGCAGGGTTGCACCTGGTGAACCGCATCGGTGAAGTGGAAGACATCGCCCAAATGGTGTACACCGTCGCGAAAAGTAACTTTATCAGCGGAGCCATCATCAACGTCGACGGTGGTATGGGCGCCGGACACCATCTGCATTAAAATATGAAAATCATCTTAATAACTGTTTTTTTGACCAGCGCTTTGCTGGTCTTAAAAGCACAAAATTCAAAGAACATGGAAACCACTCAACAAGATTCAGCCGCCATCACCCAGGCCCTGGAAAATTATTACTTCAAAGGCATCTACGAAGGTGATATCGATGCGTTGAAAAAAATCTTAAACCCCGGCACCTTATTGTTCGGGGACGTGAAGGGACAACCCTACGCCAAAACACTCGACGTGTACCTCGACGGTGTGAAGAACCGCCAAAGCCCGAAAGATTCTGGCAAGCCTTTTAAGGGCACGATCTATTCGGTGGAGGTGATCAACTCCATCGCGATGGTTAAAGCGAACGTAAAAATGTATGACTTTAGCTATGATCAGTTCCTCTCCTTTCATAAAATCGACAACCGCTGGATGATCGTCAATAAAATGATCACCGACGTGGCCAAATAAAACTTTAGCGCTATGTGGCACCAAACAAAAGCATCACAAATACTGGGCATTCAATATCCCATCCTGCAAGGGCCCTTTGGCGGCAACCTGTCGTCGGTTGAGCTGGTGGCAAAAGTGTCAAACGCCGGGGGACTTGGCGGGTACGGGGCCTACACGCTCAGCCCGCAAGAGATCCTGGAGGTCGATCGCCAGATCAAAGCGGCCACCAACAAGCCCTATAACCTGAACCTGTGGGTTTCGGACACCGATGCCGTGGATGGCACCGTGTCGGACGAGCAGTTTGGAAAAGCCCGGGAGGTATTCAAACCTTATTTTGATGAGTTGGGAATACCGCTCCCCGCCAAGCCGGCGCCGTTTAAGAGCCGCTTTGAAAACCAGGTCGAGGTGATCCTTCACCAGCGGCCGCCCGTGTTCAGCTTTATGTTTGGCATCCCCTCGGCCGACATCCTCGAACAATGCCGCAGGCTGGGCATCGTCACCGTCGGGGCAGCCACCACCCTGGACGAAGCGATCGCCCTGGAGTCTGCCGGCGTCGACCTCATCATTGCTTCAGGCTTTGAGGCCGGCGGACATCGTCCATCGTTTCTTGCTCCTGCAGAGTCATCGACTACCGGAACGTTTGTATTGCTCCAGCTCATAAAAGAAAAAGTAAAGACTCCGGTCATCGCGGCCGGCGGCATCGCCAACGGAAAGGGTGTTGCTGCCGCACTGGCACTCGGGGCAGATGCCGCACAGATCGGCACGGCGTTCCTGGCCACGGATGAGTCCAATGCCACACCCATTCATAGACAAATGTTGTTTTCAGATGCCGCAAAATACACCACGTTGTCGCGCGCCTTCACAGGCCGACTGGGCCGGGGGCTGACCAGCCGCATCGCGAAGGACCTGATCCAAAAAGAAAAAGGCTTCCTCCCCTTCCCACTGCAAACACAGTTCATGTCACACCTCCGCACTGCGGCGATGGAACAAGAGAAATGGGATATGATCTTGTTCTGGGGTGGTCAGATAGCACCGGTGCTTAAACACACCAAAGCCGAGGCGCTGATGAAATCAATATTGGAAGAAACCACGGCTTACTTTGATCATTTAAAAACCTGAGACAGCAAAGGGAATCAATACTATTGATCCCCGGGAAACTGCCATCATAAACACACAGTATCGGTTAACTGTGTGCTGGTAACTATGTGCCGGATAATTACTATTAAATCATCAATTTTTAACCCGATAAAAACAACCAACATGAAACGTACAGCAAAAGCTCATTGGAATGGCAACCTTAAACAAGGTAAGGGAGAAATATCTTCTCAAAGCACCGTCCTTAACCAAACACCTTATTCGTTTAAAACTCGATTTGAGTCAGGAGTCGGCACCAATCCCGAAGAATTGATAGCCGCGGCACACGCAGGCTGTTTTACCATGGCCCTAAGTGCAACCCTCGAGCGCGCCGGCTTTTTAGCCAACGACTTGAACACCGAAGCCATTCTCGATGTGGATATGGCAAACCTTAAGATCACGGGCATTCATTTGGATTTGAAAGCATCATTGATCGAGGGTGTATCCGCCGAAGCATTTCATGAAATTGCAGAAGGCGCCAAAGCTAATTGTATTGTATCCAAAGCGCTGAGTGTGCCTATTACGCTAAGCGTTTCTTACCAGTAATGATGGGGGTTTAATGCCCTTTGACCATTTTATTTCTTATGAGTGTATCATGCATGAAGAGTGCTAGAGGTTGTTTGGGAAGATGATACGCTCATAAGAAATAACTTGTCAGATGGTCGCGTTGCAATTATCCGATAAAGAATGGCAAGGACAGAAACTAACGGCGCTCGCGAGTAAAAAAATTTAAAATATAACATCATGAATACTTCAAAAGTATGGTATGTAACAGGCGCCTCTCAAGGCCTGGGACTGACCCTCGTAAAAAAATTGCTTGAAAACGGCCATAAAGTGGCCGCAACCTCCCGCGATGCACATACATTGAGCCACGCGGTCGGAGTGATAGACGCGAACCGCTTTCTTCCGCTGGCGGTCGATTTGAACAACCCGGATTGCATTGACGATTCCATACAGCAAACCCTGGCAACTTTCGGCCGCATCGATGTAGTGGTCAACAATGCGGGCTATGGCATGGCGGGAACAGTGGAAGACACCACCGAACAGGCCATCCGAAACATTTTCAATGTCAATGTAATGGCCACCGTCAATGTTGTAAAAGGTGTCTTGCCCATCATGCGGAGCCAACGATCGGGCTATATTATCAATATTGGATCAGTAGCGGGTTTTGTCGGCGCTCCTGGTTGGACCGTCTATTCCGCCACCAAAGCTGCCGTCGCCGCCTTTTCTGAAGTGCTGGCACTGGATGTCAAGGAATTTGGGATCAAGGTCACCGTTGCCGAACCCTCGGGTTTCCGCACCGGTTTTTTGACCAAGAACTCGCTGGAGTTCACCCCGACCAAAATCGAAGGGTATGAAGCCGTGAAAAAAACACAGGACCGCTACCTTGCCATGAATGGCCAGCAAGCGGGAGATCCGGCTCGCGCCGCGGAAATATTTATGGAACTAGCTGACAGTCCGGAACCACCCATTCACTTGTTTCTTGGGAATGATGCTTACAACCGGGCGTCGGAAAAATTGGCGGCTATGTCTGCGGAATTGGAAGAATGGAAATCGACAACGATCAGGGCGGATTTTAAATAGTTTGGGGAGGCGTTAAAATTGTAATCACAAATATCATGGAAACAACGTACTAATTGGCCGGAGATGGTTTTTACGCCTCTTTAGTATCGGCGCCATAAAGAACTCTCAGCCTCGCATCTTTCCGGATTTCGTCAAGTTGATTGAGGCGTGCTAGTAGTGCCAGGTCCGCCTTCATTTCGTCAAT
>DATDAV010000205.1:0-1665 GCA_036525235.1 Chryseolinea sp.
TGAAGTCCGAGACCTCTTTATTCGCTTACAGGCAGGGACACCACTGACCGCTCAAGAGAAGCGTGATGCATGGCCGGGTGACTTTACGAACTTCGTGATTCAGCACGCAGGCAAGCCCGGCCATAAGCTCTCGAATCCTAAGCCATTTTTCAACCAATTTAGAAAGGCAAGTGCCAAGCGTCTTATTGACAGTTGCGAAAGTTCTGGGATATAGATAGTCATCTAGATGAGTTTTACCCGAGCAGCAAAATCACCATCAAGGAAGAGTCGGGCCGCCAGCCGGAAAAGGGCAATCAAGCAAGCGCTCAAAGCCAAAAAGCAGGAGCGCAAATCGGCAACTCCAGAAGCCATTGCCCGCTTTGAGAAGCGCAAGGCGGTAGTGGAAGCAGTGCAGCGGGGAGAAGCGGTGTCCGTTGTGGCCAGAGTTCATGGGGTAGCCGTGAGTAATGTCTTCCGCTGGTTGACCTGGGTGGAGGCTAAAGGCATGGCCGGTTTGCGCGACGATGTGCGCAGCGGCCGTCCTTCCAAACTTGATGCCGCAACGATGCAGTGGCTCTACAACGCGCTGACAGGCGGGAGCCCGCAGCAATTCTATTTGGAATTTGCTCTGTGGACCCTGGCCATTGTGAGATCCCTGTTGATCGACCACAAAAACATAGAATTGGATAAAAGTAACATCAGCCGGTTGATGAAAAAATTAGGTCTGAGCCCACAGGTGCCCTTGTATCGTTCGTACCGGCAGAACAAGACGAAGGTGAACTATTATTTAAAGCAGCGCTATCCCAGGGCTGTGCAGTGGGCAAAGGAGAAAGGGGCGGTGATTTTTTTTGCGGACGAAAGCCGGGTGCGGGCGGACGGGCACACTGGCACGACGTGGGCGCCTATCGGAGAGACTCCCGTGATAGCTGATAGTGGAGATCGTTTTGGTATCAACATGATCTCCGCAGTCAGCGCCCGGGGGCAAATGTATTTCGAGTGCTTCGAGGCAAAGATGGAAAGCCAGCGGTTCATCGAATTTTTGAGGAACCTGCGCCACTCAGCGGGCAAGCCGGTTTTGGTCATTGTGGATGGAGGATCCTACCACAAGAGCAAAGCCGTAAAGGAGTTTCTTAAATTGGAAGGAACCGGCCTTGAGATACGGTTGATCCTATTGCCGCCCTACAGCCCTGAACTCAATCCAGATGAGCAAGTCTGGAATCACGCCAAACGCCGGATTGGCAAGATGAGCATCAACTCAAAAAAGGCCTTGAAAGGGGTGGTGGAAAGAACGCTGCGGGCCATCCGGGAATCGGTCAGTTTAGTGCGGTCATTCTTCAAATTACCAGACACGAAGTATGCCTGCGCGGCTGACTAGCAACTCCCAAAACTTTCGCAACTGTCAATATGCCCGCCTGATCCGCCCGGGCCTCTCGATCCTTCAAGGCGGCCTTTCCGAAACGCCGAAGCCTCTCGCCCTCGCTTTCCAAAGGCTCATCAAGGAAATCGATGCTAATATTATGGAAAATGCGGCCTGATAAAACTTGACTCAAAATGAGCGACTTCGTCGCTTCAAGGATTCTAGATGACTATCTATATCCCAGAACTTTCGCAACTGTCAATACCGTAGCTGATGGAGAGCATTACGTTGATGGCCATGCGGAGATGCGCAAGTTCTTTGCAGGTCTT
>DATDAV010000206.1:0-12409 GCA_036525235.1 Chryseolinea sp.
ATTATGTTGTAGTGGATGATGCGTCGAATGCTTTGGATCTTCTTCTGATCGTGCGGAAATAGTTAAACCGCCCCGCTTTCGCTAAAGCTTCAGCGGGCACAGAAAGACGGAAAGAGCATGCAAGGTTTGGCGGGCGAAAACCGTCCATCCCAATCTTGCTTATTCGGTTCTATTTAATTTACTTTCATAAAATACCTCTCAGCACCATCAGTCCTGCACGTCAACATATCGAAGAGTCAGAACTTGTCAGCCGGTTGCGGGGGAAGGACCGTCTGGCGTTGGAATATCTCTATGATCACTATTCCGGAGCGTTGTATGGTGCGATTCTCCGCATTGTCAGGAAGGAAGATATCGCCGACGAGGTATTGCAAGACGTCTTTCTGAAGATCTGGGATAAATTCGATAGCTACGACAGCACCAAGGGCAAGCTTTTCACCTGGATATTGAATGTGGCCCGCAACCAGGCCATCGACAAAACACGGTCGCGCGAAATAAGTAAGGAAAAGAAAACCACCGGTATTGACAACGTCGTAAATAGGATCGATCGCTCGGAATACCTGGAGCAGGGCATCGACGACATTGGTGTAAAGGATATCCTAAAAAACCTTCCGGAAGAACAACGTTTCGTAGTGGAACACCTTTATTTTAAGGGCTATACGCAGTCAGAACTGGCTGATGAACATAATATTCCCCTGGGAACGATAAAAACACGCCTGCGTTTGGCGATGAAACAACTGAGAACAACATTGGGAGTCACGTGAACATACACGACTACATAGCGACCGGTATCCTGGAGGCCTACGCGCTGGGAGAACTTTCTGAACGGGAACGCGCAGCGGTAGAGAAAAACCTTGCGCAATATCCTGAGCTCCGGGAAGAACTCGCCCGCGTGGAAGAAACCCAGGAGAGACTTTTGATGGATGCGGCCGTAGCGCCGAAAGCGTCCATCAAGGCGAACCTGTTTGCTCAGATCGACAAGACCGTTTCCCCGAAAGCCAAGGTGGTGGCCATGCCCTCGTCGAGCGGCCGCATCTGGAAATATGCCGCGGCGGCCTCGGTCGCGATTGCGTTGATCGCTTCCTTCCAGGCGTATTATTACTGGAACAAATGGCGTGCATCCGAAACCAGCCTCACCGAACTGACCGCCCAAAACCAACGCATGGCGGAAGACTACAACCGCGTGAACCAGCACCTCGACAAAATGGAGAACGACTTGAAGGTGGTGAACAACCCCGCTTTCAAACGGGTGATGATGATGGGCACGCCCAACGCGCCGCAGTCCATGGCCTATGTGTATTGGAATGAATCCTCCAAAGAAGTCTACCTCAGCATCCAAAGCCTGAAACAATTGTCGAAAGACAATCAATACCAACTGTGGGCCATCATCGACGGCAAACCGGTAGACGCCGGGGTGTTTGACGGCGACGTGGCCGGACTCCTCAAAATGAAGGACATCGCCTCTGGGGCGGCCGCTTTTGCCGTGACGGTCGAGCCCCGCGGCGGAAAGACCACCCCAACCCTGGAAACCATGCAGGTGATGGGCAACGTGGTGAAGGTCTAGCCAAAAAATTTCCCCAAAAAAAGTTAAAAACCAGAGATCCGGCCGGCCGGTCCGCTTCGTACGTAGGCGACAGGCCATCCTGATTTATGAAAACCTTACTACCACTCCACTCCTATTATGAAAGGGCTCAGGACTTGCTTTTGATCCTTTTTTTGGATGCGGCAGTCGCCTTTTTCATGAACTGATCTAAAGGTTGGAAAGACCCTCTCAAATCCTTCCCCGCAACGGGAAGGATTTTTCTTTTTTGAGGCCGCACCTTACATGAAGCCGTTTTTTCCGGGCCTTGAATCATGACGGGATTTAATAACTTTGTTTCGCGTCATTTTCCGAAACAAACATGAGAGAAAAACTTTTAGCCATTGGCCTGTTGTTCCTGGTTTCCACCGCATGGGCACAAAAGGCAGACTCCCTGATGCAGGTGCAATGGGAAGCCGGGCAGAAAAAATTAAAGGCCGGCAACTTCGACGATGCCGCCCTGCAATTCACCCAATTGATCAACTCCGGTTTTGGCGACAAGCAGGTGTATGTGAAACGCGGCGTGGCTTACTACAGCCTGAAACAATACGACAAAGCCAAGGCCGACCTGGACGAAGCATTGAAAGCCCGTATCAATACGGCTGAACTTTTCGAGTACCGCGGCAACGCCAAGTATCAACTGGACGACTACCAGGGAGCAGCCACCGACCTGGACAAAGCGGTCACCATGGGCGCCACCGGCTATGAAACCTTTGCCAACCTGGGTAACGCCAAGTTCCGCATGGAAAACTATCGCGAAGCCGTTACCTACTACGACAAAGCCATCGCTTCCGGCAAAGCCGACGCGACGCTGTACAACAATCGTGGCAAAGCAAAATTCAACCTCAACGATTTCAAGGGTGCGCTTCCCGATTTCGACAAGGCCCTGGAATTGAAATCCGGCTACGACAAGGCGATCGAAAACCGTGCTGAGACCCGCTACAAACTCCAGGACTGGAAAGGCAGCGTGACCGACTTCGAAAAGCTGATGGCCAGCGGCCGGGCCGATGTGGAATTCTATCAGAAAGTGGGCACCGCCAAATTCATGTTGAAAGACGACAAAGGCACGGCCGAGGCGTTGGACAAGGTTGCTCAAAAAGGAGTGAAGGATAAGGATGTGTTCCGAATGCTGGGATTGAGCCACGCCGCCCTGGGCAACTGCACCGAAGCGGCGAAAAGTTTGTCGGCCGCCGTGTCGATGGGCGTGAACGACAAGGATGTTTTTTATGCTTTGGGTTCGTGCCAATATAAAAACAAGGAATACGCTCCCGCTATTGAAAGCCTGAACAAGGCCATCACCGCGGGCGTCGCCTCGAAGGAGGCCTTCCTGTACAAGGGCAACGCGGAGTTCATCCAAAAAGATAATGAGAATGCTTTGAAGGATTTGGAGAAAGCCGTTACGCTGGGCGCATCCGACGTGGAGGCCTTCAAGAACCTGGGCGATCTGAAATTTTTGAAGAGCGATTTTGCGAACGCCATCAAATACTACGACAACGCGGTGAAAGCCGGCGCTACCGACGCCGTGCTGTTCAACAACCGGGGCAAAGCGAAAATGAACATGAACGACTTGCCCGGCGCCGTGGCCGATTTCGACAAAGCCATCCAAGCCAACGCCAGTTACGGCAAAGCATTCCTCAACCGGGGCACAGCCAAGTTTGCACTGAAAGATTACGCAGGCGCGGTGACCGACCTTGAAAAAGCAAAAACCACCGAAGGCGAATCGGCCGACGTGTTGAAGATGCTGGGCATTGCCAACTATTCCCTCGGCAAAAAAGACCTCGCCCAAACCTACCTCGACAAAGCCTTGGCTGCGGGAGTGAAAGACAGCAAAGTGTCGCTGTACGCCGGCTACCTGCGCTTTGATGCAGGAAACTACAAGGGTGCAACGGAAGCCCTGAACGCCGCCGAGCTTGCCGGTGAAAAAGAAGACGATATTTATCTGAAACGGGGCAAGGCATCGTATCAGCAAAAAGAATACACCACCGCCATCACCGACCTGGAGAAAGCAGCCCTGAAGAATAAAGCCGACCTGCCCGCCTACGAGGCGCTGGCCCTTTCCTACATGGTCGTGCAAAAAGACAAAGAGGCATTGCCCGTGATGGAAAAAGCGATGACGATGGGCAGCAAGAATAAGGAGCTGTATTATCAAATGGGCAATCTCCGCTTCAAACAAAATAATTTCAAGGGGGCCATCGAAGCCTACGACCAGGCCATCACACTGGGCGCCAGCGACGAGGTGGTCTTTAACAACCGGGGCAAAGCCAAACTGAACGCCAACATGCCCAAGGAATCCATTGCCGACTTTGATCGCGCACTGGGCATCAAGAAAGATTATACACAGGCATTGAAAAACCGCGCCGCTGCCCGCTATCAATTGAAAGACTACACCGGGGTTATCGGCGACCTGGCTATTTTGGCTTCGCGTGGAGAAGCGGGTGCGGAGGAATTTGCCGTGCTGGGGATATCGAAATATTACACAAAAGATTATCAGGGTGCCGTGCCCGATCTCACCAAGGCCATAGACGGCGCGAGCAAAGAGAATTTTGTTTTTGCAGCCCGCGGTTATTCCTTGTTCGAGTTGAAAGAATATGAAAAGTCCATTGCCGATTTCACAAAGGCGATCGAAAAGGGCACAACAGACAACGACCTGTATTTCAAGCGCGGCGCTGCACGCTACAACCTGAAGGACTACAAAGGCGCTTTCGCGGATCTGGACAAAGCGATCACGGGCGGAACAAAAGAAGCCTCCGCCTACGACATGCGCGGCTATTGTCGCTACGACAGCAAGAGTTTTGACGAAGCCATCAAAGACTATGATGAAGCGATCGTCAGGGACGCCACGCTGTCGTCGGCATTTTTTCATCGTGGCGATGCGAAATTTACCGTGAACAATTTGCCCGGAGCAGTGGAAGATTATTCGAAAGCCATTGCGTTGGGATTGAAAGACCCGGTGCTGTTCAACAACCGCGGCAAGGCCTATTTTAAACAAGAAAATTATCCGTCGGCCATTGCCGACTTCAGCACGGCGATCGATAAGAAACCAGACTATGTTAAGGCTTTCGAGAACCGCGGGCTGGCCTACTACAACACAAAAAAATACGAGGAGGCCGTGAAGGATCTCCGCGAGGTGGAGAAGCTCACGGAGAAACCCGATCCTGAACTATACCGACTGCTGGGAAATACTTATTACAACCTGCAGAAATTTCCTCCTGCGCGCGAGTACTATGACAAGCTGATCGCGGCCGGTGTGAAAGACAAGGAAGTGTTTTACAAACGTGGCCTGATGCAATTGGAAGAGGATGAATTCCAAGCCGCCATAAGCGATTTCGACAATGCACAAAAGGCGGGCGAGAACACCGTGCAGCTCTACCTCAACAAAGGCCGCGCCTACATCGGGCTGGAAGACACCAAGTCGGCCGTGACCGAGTTGAACAAGGCCATCGACCTGGATCCCAAGAATGCGGATGCGCACTTTAACCGGGGGTTGGTGAAAGAGGGACTGGAAGATTATGAAGGCGCCATGCTGGACTACAACAAGGCGATCCAGTTCAATCCCAGCGACGGCCTGGCCTACTACAACCGCGCCACCTGCAAGTCGCAACTGGACGACTATGGGGCGGGCATCTCCGACATGGACGAGGCCATCCGCATCGAGCCCAAAAACGCCACGTACTACAAACAGCGCGGCAATTTCTATTACCAGATGAAGGACAAAACCAAAGCCTGCTTCGACTGGCGCAAGGCCGTGGAATTTGGCGATTCGAAGTCGCGGTTCCAGATCGACCAGTATTGCAAGTGATCTCATTCTGATAGAAAACTTATCCCGTATTGAAACGACAGCAGCGCCGAAAACCGGCGCTGCTGTCGTTTTTAGGGCAAAAAACCACTCTTTCACTTTTGGTAAAGAATTTGCATAACCCATCGTGCGCACGGCTCGGGAGTTGTAAGAAAATCTTACACGCGACAGACCCCTCCACGAAGCGCGCGACACGAGATGATTTTAAAGCACAATTTTGAACAACGAAAACGCAAAGATGCCACGTATAGGAGCAGGCTGGTAGGAGTTACGATCGTGGCGTTTATGTTCTGGGGAGTCGCCCTGGCCGGAGAGGAAGTGAAGGGAAAAGTGATCGAGGTGATCGACGGCAACACACTGAGCGTTGTTGGCGAAGACAACCAAACGCACAAAGTGATGCTGGCCGGCATCGACAGCCCCGAACTGGAACAGGAGTATGGCGACAAAGCCAAATCTGCCCTCGAAAAGATCGTATTGAAGAAAACGGTTGTCGTAAAGTTTACCGGCCGTGACCGCCTGGGCAACTACCTGGCAGAAGTGCTGGTGAACGGAAAAGAGGATCCCCGCGTGGAACTGCTCAAGCAAGGCTATGCCTGGACCTCCGAAAGGAACCCGCTGCCCGACCTGGAGTCGTATCGCACCGCGGCGCAGCAAAAAGGCAAAGGCCTCTGGAAACAGGAAAATCCCACGCCGCCGTGGACCTTCCGCCGCCAGCAGACCATGCTTGAGGCCAAGAGCAGTTAAAGTTTAGAAAGTAAAGTTTAGTTAAAGTTAAAGTTAGGTTAGTTAAGTTTTTAGGGTTTAGTTGAACTGCCCCTGCGCAACCGGGGGCAGTTTCATTTCAACAACGCCTGGTTTAGGTTGGGCGACAATTCCTGCCGATTGAACCCGGCGAAAACAATTTTAATAGCGCCGGATAGTTAATATATTTGATCTTACGCTTATGCGAGCACTCCTTATTATATTGTTTTTCCTGATCGGCTTCGGGGCCTTCGCCCAAAAGTCAAAAAAGAAAAAGCGCGACAAGGACGCGACCGAGCAATCGACCGTCGATCCCAACTCGTTGAGTCCTTACCAGGGGGCCGAAACGATGCCCCGCGAGCCCAAGAAGAAAAAATCCAAATCCAAAGGGCCTACCTACGACAGTCAACAAGACTACTACGACCGCATGATGGCGGTGGCCAAAGAACGCGATAAAGCTGGACGCGAAATGGCAAAGCCCCAATATTCCAACCCCATGTATTTCGGACACAAACGTCCACCCAAGAAGCATAAGGCCGGCAAGCTGAAGTATTGCAAGGAGTGTGGCATCCGCCACTGACCTCCCTAATCCCTTTTTTGCATCGTGACAGATAACGGTGTGCGTGTGCATTTTTCGGTATCTTGTACCGATGAACCTCGCCCGCTACATCGAGCACACCAACCTCAGTCCCACGCTGACCATTCGCGACATCGACCAACTGGTGGACGATGCCAGGCAGTATGGCTTCTTGGGTATATGCGTGCCGCCGTTTTGGGTAAAGCGCGCCAGCCGTGAGATCGGCACCGCCAAGATCACCCTGGTCACCGTGGCCGGATTTCCGTTTGGCTACACCATGACCGAGACCAAGGTCGACGATGTGCGCCGCGCAATCGATAACGGCGCCAACGAGATCGACCTCGTGTGGAACATCAGCGCCTTCAAGACGGGACTTCCCTGGACAAAGATCGAGATCGCCAAGTGCAGCCACCTGGTTCATGCCAGCGAAAGGCTGTTGAAAGTGATCGTCGAGACTGCGTATCTTACTGATGAGGAGCTTGAGCGGGCCTGCAAACTCTGCGCCGACGCCGGTGCCGACTACGTTAAGACATCGACAGGATTTGCACCCCAGGGCGCAACGGCCACGCAGATCGCGATCATGAAAAAAAGTTTGCCAGCACACGTTGGCATAAAAGCGTCGGGCGGAATTAAAACACGCGAGCAGGCGTTGGCTATGATAGATGCCGGCGCGACCCGCATCGGCACATCGTCCGGCATTTCCATGTTGCAAACAACCAACCCAAATCAAATACAATGAGCGAACGCTTAACAAATGTTTTCCCTTCGGAGGCCGACATTCCCGAAGCCTACCGGATTTCGCAACCCATCGATCAACGGGAGTATCTTATCAACGGCGAATTGAGAACGTGGCCCGGAAGTCTCAACCCCATCCTGAGTCCCGTCTATGTGAAACAAGGAAATGATATTGTTCCCAAGAACATCGGCAGCACACCGCTGCTTACTTCGAAAGAAGCCCTCGAAGCATTAGATGGCGCAGTGAAAGCCTATGACCTCGGTCACGGCGTGTGGCCTACCCTGAGCGTTACCGCCCGCATCGAACACGTGGAAAAATTTCTTGCGACCATGCGCCTGAACCGCGCGGAGGTGGTGAAGCTCCTCATGTGGGAGATTGGCAAGACCCTGAAAGATTCCGAAAAAGAATTTGACCGGACCTGCGACTACATCGTCGACACCATCAAGGTGTATAAAGACATCGATCGCAATTCCGCAAAGCTGGTGGAAGATCAAGGCTTCATGGCACAGATCCGCCGCGTGCCCTATGGCGTGGCATTGTGTATGGGCCCCTATAACTATCCCTTGAACGAGACATTCTCCACGCTCATCCCGGCGCTCATCATGGGCAACACCGTGGTGTTTAAACCCGCAAAGTTTGGCGTGCTGTTGATCCGCCCGCTGCTGGAAGCTTTCCGCACGAGTTTCCCTCCCGGTGTGATCAACATTATTTATGGACGGGGTCGCGAAACCGTGGGCGCGCTCATGGAGACAGGCCTCATCGATGTGTTCGCCTTCATTGGAACAAACAAAGGTGCCAACGAGTTGAAAAAGCTTCACCCCAAATCGCACCGTCTCAAAGCCGTTTTAGGATTGGATGCCAAGAATCCAGCCATCGTACTTCCGGATGCTGACATCGACAATGCAGTAAGCGAATGCGTTACCGGCTCGCTGTCTTTCAACGGTCAGCGTTGTACGGCGCTGAAAGTATTGTTTGTGCACAAGAGCATTGCCGATACATTCATCACAAAATTCAACAAGGCTGTTGCCGCGCTCAAACCGGGCATGCCTTGGGATCCAGGCGTTTCGCTCACGCCCCTTCCGGAGCCCGGCAAAGTGGATTACCTGCGCAACCTCGTGGAAGATGCAAAACAACATGGCGCGACCATCGTGAATGATGGTGGTGGAGAATATTCGCATTCCTTCTATTACCCCGCGGTAGTCTACCCTGTCAATGATAAAATGAGACTTTACACCGAAGAACAATTCGGCCCCGTCATTCCCATCGTTCCTTTTGAGAACGACAGCGAAGTGATCGACTACGTGGTGAACTCCAACTTCGGACAGCAGATCAGTATTTTTGGCAAAGACTCAAAACGCGTCGCCAGCCTGATGGATGCTTTCGTTAATCAAGTGGGGCGCATCAACCTCAACACGCAAAGCCAACGCGGTCCCGACACGTTCCCGTTCAACGGCCGTAAGGATTCGGCTGAGGGAACGCTATCGGTGGCGGATGCCCTGCGCGTGTTTTCCATCCGCACCATCGTCGCCACAAAATCAACCGATGAAAACAAGCAGATGATCAGCACGATCATCCGCAATCATGAATCGGCATTTTTGAGTACGGATTATATTTTCTAACACCCTGTATTGAAAAGGAACAAAAACCTGAAGCATTGCCAAATGCTTCAGGTTTTTTTGTAAAATGGTATTCCTGTATGACTTCATCACCGAGCAACCTAAAGCAATCTTTCAAAGAAGCGGCGCTGTTCTTATTTTTATTTCGTTATCTTTTTTTGCAGCTCAGAACCTTTGCCGATGGGCAAACCCTAAGATTCCCTATACTTCAGGCGATGGGATTTTAGTAAATTCACACGGTCCTTGGATTCCGTTCAGCTCTATAAAGACAGACACATGAAACATATGGCAATTCATGTTATTGGAAAAGTACAGGGTGTATTCTACCGCGCCTCCACGGTGGAAAAAGCGCGCGCCCTCGGTCTAAAGGGATTTGTCCAAAATGAACCGGATGGCAGTGTGTACATCGAAGCAGAAGGTGACGACATTGCGCTTCAGGCATTGTTAGCATGGTGCCGCCAAGGACCACCCCACGCCCGTGTTTCCGATGTGATTGCTAAGGAAGGGCCACTTCAGAATTTTGTGGATTTCAGACAGCGGCGGTGACCGGAAATTATTTTCCTCTATCTTTCGTACATGGACGTAAAAGCACAATTCTTAGGCGCAGCCAAAAGCGTTACCGGCTCGCGCCACCTCATCGACATCGGAGGGACCTACATTTTGTTGGACTGCGGATTGTTTCAGGGCTTGAAGGAATTGCGTCTGCGCAACTGGGATAAATTTCCCGTCGACCCCAAGAAGATCCACGCCGTCGTGATCAGCCATGCCCACATCGATCACACGGGCTACCTTCCAAAATTGGTGAAGGACGGCTACAACGGCCCCATCTATTGCACACCACCCACGGCCGACCTCATGCAAATCATGTTGCTGGATTCTGCCAAGCTGCAACATGAAGAAGCGCAATACGCCCGGAAGAAAGGCTACTCCAAACACGCTGAACCCAGCGGCCTCTACGACGAAGAAGATGCACGAAAAGTGTTTCCGCTTTTCAAGACATTCGACTATAAAACCAAATTCAGAATACACGACCGCGTAGAGATCGTCTATCACGACGCCGGCCACTTATTGGGCTCGGCCATCACGGAAGTTTTTATCCAGGGCGATACGCAAACCAAAAAGATCGTTTTCTCCGGCGACCTCGGCCGCTACCAGCAGGCCATGCTGCATTCACCCGAAACCATCACACAGGCGGACGTACTTTTTGTCGAGTCCACCTATGGCACCAAAGATAATCCCTACAACGACCCGGAAAGTGAACTGACGCGCGTAGTAAGCGAAGCTTTCCGCCGCGGGGGTGTGCTGGTGATCCCGGCGTTTGCCGTAGGCCGCACCCAAAGCCTGCTCTATTATTTCAGAAAGCTGATGAAGGAAGATAAAATTCCAGATGTGCCCGTCTACATCGACAGCCCCATGGCGATTTCAACCACCTATTTATTTTACAAGTATCCACAGTACCACACCTTCGAATCGGCACGGGAAGAATTGGCGCATGCCATGGAAACCAACATGCTGGTGTTTGTGAAGTCGCCCGAACACTCCAAATCGTTAAATAACTTGAAAACCAACGCCATCATTATCGCCTCCAGCGGCATGATGACGGGAGGCCGCATCCTGCATCACATGTTCAACCGGTTAAGAAATTCACAGGATACCTTTCTCATTGCCGGATATCAAGCCGAAGGAACCCGGGGCCGCAGCCTGCAGAACCACGCGCCGTCTATACGCATTTTTGGCGAAGATGTGCCGGTCCACTGCAGGGTTGAACAAATCGCATCGATGTCGGGTCATGCCGATCGCCGGGAGTTGTTTCAATGGGTGGGCGGCTTTACGGAAAAACCAAAGCTCACGTTTTGTGTACACGGCGAGGGAGAAGCACAGGAAAAATATGCCCAAGCCATTCGCGACACATTTCAATGGAATGTGATGGTGCCCAATCCGTTGGAGCAGGTAACGCTGTTTACAGGAATTTAAGCGACGCTTTTTTTGATGATCCCTTTCTGAGGATCGATCTTCACCTCAAAGAATTTCGTGATGAACGCGCTGAGGCGCATGCCGGCCATTTGCGGCGTATAATCATCGGGATAGAACACGGTGAGTTCCAGCACGGCGCGGGTAAAATTTTCGTGCTTGCAAAACTCTTTGATCCAGCGCTTGAACATGAGGCTCCACTCTTCCTGGTATTTCCGGGAATCGTCGCGGCCATCGAAGAGGAACTCCAGTTGATTATCGCTGTAATATTTGAAGCGGAACAGGCCGGCCAGGCTCAGGTAGAACTCGTGCAGGTGTTCGAATTGGGTGCTGTGGTGCGATTGGATCTTTTTGGAGGTATCGTCTGCCAACCCCAGCGGGTTGCAACGCAGCAGGTACTCCACTTTCACAAAGTCAACCAGGTAGTGTAGCAAGGCGGTTTCCATGGAAAGCTGTGCCTCTTCCAGGATGTAATTCTTGTCGCGTGGGAAGAATTTTCGAAGCACAGGGGTTACGATGGGGTTTCGCAAAAGTAAAAAGAAAAAGTGAAAACCGGGAGCGGCTTTCACAACGGACTATTCAAAAACACAAAGAAAAAACGTTAACGGGAAGTACGGCCTATGAAAGGGGCACATTCACATGACGCTCGGCGTGATAAGAAGATCTTACCAACGGACCGGACTCCACATAGCGGAGGCCGCGTTTCAGTCCTTCTTCCTTATACATGTCGAACGTTTCGGGGTGAATGAATTCGGCTACTTCCAGGTGCATCTTGGTGGGCTGCAGGTATTGGCCCAGGGTTAGGATGAGCAAGCCGTTTTCCACCAGGTCGTCCATGGCCTTGAACACTTCCTCTTTTGTTTCGCCCACGCCGAGCATAATGCCCGACTTGGTGCGCATGCCGGCTTCGCGGATGCGCTTGATCTGTTCCAGACTGCGTTCGTATTTGGCTTGGGGGCGCACCATGCGGTAGAGGCGCCCAACGGTTTCCATATTGTGCGACACCACTTCCTGACCGCCTTCGATCATGCGGTACAGCGCATCCCAATTTCCTTTGGTGTCAGGGATGAGCGTTTCAATGGTGGTTTCAGGGCTTATTTTCTTGGTTTCCACAACGGTTTGGTACCAGATCTCGGCGCCGCGATCTTTCAATTCGTCGCGGTTCACGGACGTGATCACGGCGTGTTTCACCTGCATCAGCTTGATGGCTTCGGCCACGCGCTTGGGTTCGTCGGCGTCGTATTCGGTGGGCCTTCCGGTTGCCACCGCACAAAATGTGCAGCTGCGGGTGCACACATTGCCCAGGATCATAAAGGTGGCCGTGCCTGCCCCCCAGCATTCGCCCATGTTAGGGCAATTGCCGCTTTCGCAAATGGTGTGCAGTTTATAGTTGTCC
>DATDAV010000207.1:0-14394 GCA_036525235.1 Chryseolinea sp.
AAAGCTGATCTACTACCGCGTCGGCCCCGCCGGCAGCGACGCCTCCTTCTACCTTTCCAACGGCACCAGCGGCACCTGCGTGACCGACCCGGACCGCGGCGAATTTGCAGAGCCCAAGTACTATTACCGCCCCGTACCCCAACCGGAAGTTGTTTTGAATCCTAATTTGAAACAGATCTTTGGTTGGTGAGTGTTGTCGGTTATACTTGTTTGAGGAAAACAGGCACCCTTTGGGTGCCTGTTTTTATTCTTCACGATGTCACAGGCACGAGTTTTATAAAAACGCACGCCCGCAGTTCAAGACATCCCGAATTTCGAAAGCACTGAAACCGGATATACTGCACACGAACTGAAACGAACACCGGCAAACACCGTCATGTCGCAGGCACAAGTTTTATAAAAACGCCCGCCCGCGATTCAAGACATCCCGAATTCCGAGAGCACTGAAATCGGATATACTGCGCACGAACTGAAACGAAACCCGGCAAACACCGAGTGCGTTGCGTCCGCTTCGAAATGCCTCACAGATCCAGTGCGCTATCCACGGGGTTCCTTGAACACGTGCGAAGCCAGAGAAAGTGTGTGCCTGCGGAACGACGTGCTTGTCGGAAGGCCCGCAGTACTTCATCATTCAGCAGACTTCGCTACCTTAACAATATGGTCCGCGGTGGTTGTGTTTATATTCTGGTAAATAGCCGTCATACCGTCTTCTACGTCGGCGTCACGTCAGACCTATACGCCAGGGTCACCCAGCACAGAGAAAAAGCTTACCCGCGTAGCTTCAGTGCCCGATACAATGTTAGTAAGCTTGTTTATTATGAAACCCTCTATTCTATCGAAGAAGCTATCGATCGGGAAAAACAAGTAAAGACTTATTCAAGAATAAAAAAGATTGAACTCATCGTGGGGTTTAATCCCGAATGGAATGATTTGTATGAGATGATCAAGTATTGGTAACGATGGTGTGTATACGACCTGAAACGAGCACTGGCGAGGGCCCGATAACACATTTTTCAACGTCCCCTTAGGCAATTGGAACATTCTGCACGGAAAAAATGTATATAACCAAACCTATTGGGAACATCTTCATGGAAATTGGAATTGACAGTTTTGCCGCCGTACAAAAAGATAAAGTTGACAGCACGGGCGTTTATGCGATAGAGGCTATGAGCCATCTGCTCGAAAAGATAGAGCAGGCCGACCAGGTGGGGTTGGATGTGTTTGGTGTGGGCGAACATCATCGGAAGGAATTTCTGGACTCGGCGCCCACGGTGATCCTGGCGGCCGCCGCGGCCCGCACCAAGAATATCCGGCTGACCAGCGCGGTCACGGTGTTGAGCGCCGCCGACCCGGTGAGGGTATTTCAGAACTTCGCGACGTTGGATCTTATTTCGAAAGGCCGTGCCGAAATGGTGGTGGGGCGGGGTTCGTTTACGGAGTCATTCCCACTTTTTGGATTGAACATCCAGGATTATGACAAGCTCTTTGCCGAAAAGCTTGACCTGCTGCTGACGATTCGCGACAACGAGCGCGTAACTTGGTCGGGCAAATTCCGCGCACCGCTCACGGGCCAGGCGGTTTATCCGCGACCCGTGCAAAATCCCATACCGATATGGCTAGGCGTTGGCGGCACGCCCGCGTCGTTTGTTCGCGCCGGGGCCCTTGGACTTCCGTTGATGGTGGCCGTCATTGGAGGTGAAACCCATCGGTTCCGTCCGCTGATCGATATGTACAGAGAAGCTGGAAGCAAGGCCGGCCATTCACCCGACCGACTGAAAGTGGGACTGCATTCCCTGGGCTATGTGGCCGGGACCACAAAAGAAGCGATGGACGATTTCTATCCCGGATATGCCCGCACCTTTACCGAGATCGGCCGAGAGCGCGGCTGGCCGCCGGTGACAAGACAGCATTTCGACGCGCAGGCAAGCCAGCGAGGGGCCCTGATCGTGGGTAATCCGGAAGAAGTAGCGGAAAAGATCATCCGCCACAGCGAGGCCCTGGGCGGCATCTCCAGACTGACGTTCCAAATGGACAATGCCCATCTTCCCCAGGAAAAACTCCTCAAGTCCATTGAACTTATCGGCACGCGTGTAGCCCCCATCGTTAGGGGTAAATGATCGAACGCCCCGGTCTACTTTCCGGGGCAAGTTCTTTTCAGGATGCGATCGGGCACTTTAGCACCAAGGTCTTTTGCTTTTGTGTAGTTCGGGCAGGCGTTCGCGGCATCTTTCTGTTCGTCGTAAAAACTTCCCATTAAAAAATAGACGAGGCTATCATCCGGGTGGGCGGCTAAAACTTTGTCGTAGTCGGCCAGGGCAAGTTCGAAGAGTGCGAGAAATTGGCTGCAATATCCTCTCACCAAGAGAGCTTCCCTGTAGTTGGGCTTCAAGGCTATCGCCTTTTCAAACTCGGGAATAGATTCCAGGCATTGCTCCTTGAAATTGCGGACTTTTGATTTGAAGAGGAACGTCAACACAAGACCTTTTTGATAAAAGCCTTTTGCACTGTCGGGGCATTGCTTGATGTACTGCTCGATTTCTGACAGGGCATTGTAGCGGGAGCCTTGCATCATCCACAATTCGGAGAGATAGAAATGTGCCTCATTTTTCTTGGGATCGTTTCGCAACGCTCGCTCTATGTCCGCCGTGGCATCCAGCCACATGCTTAGCTGCTTCTTCAACAGGCCGCGCTCGATGAAAAGCGCAGCATTGGCCCGGTCGCGCGAAATGGAAACATTCAGATCGTCGATCGCTTTTTCCATTCTCACCCTGTCGTCCTTGGGGATTTTTGTGGCCAGCAGTTCGAGAGACAACTCCCGTCGTCCCGAAGCGGCGTCTACGGAGGAAACGATAAGGTTTAGATCAATGGAGGGAAATGTTCGCTGACTGTAGGCCCTTCCTGCAATCGCTAAAAAGAGGAGTAAAGTAATTTTCTTCATACGCGGTTCATGATGGATAACGTGGCGTCAATGATAGATAAAAACTTTGAATTCTTTAATACATATCTTTAACCCATCTTTTGTAGACCCATGGTACGAAACGTTTGAACAGGTCATAGCATTTTCAAACGGATGCGTCCTGATTTTTAACCACTCAACCTATGAGCAACAAAATATTCAATGGCCTGGGATTACCGCAAGAGGAACTTATCGTGTTCAAAGAATCCTTGTCGGCACGTCAGTTAAAAAAGGGGGAGTACTTTATCACCGAAGGGCAAGCCAGTGTTCACCTTGCGCTTATTGAAAGCGGATATCTGCGAACCTTTCACTTAGATAACAAAGGCGACGAGATCACCACAGAGTTTAACGGCCCCGGAACATTTTGCAGTTCATACCATAGTTTCTATTCACAACTCCCATCCTATGAGTCCATTGAAGCAGTAACGGATTGCAATCTGTTCCTGATCAGCTTTCCTGCGTTGCAGAAGCACTATGCGCATAGCCTGCAACTAAACGTGATGGGTCGAAAAGTACTGGAGAAAGCCTGTATGGACAGGGACTATTTTCTAAAAAGAGTTATCCACCTTCCCGCTAAAGACAAATATGAATGGTTTCTGAAGGTATACCCGGAGGTATATAAATCTGCCAGGCTGCGCGACATTGCGTCGTTCTTAGGGATAAAGCCAGAAACGCTTAGCCGTATCCGTCGAAAGCTATCCCTAAACCAATAGCATAAAACCAGCGTCGTTCACTTTTTGACCTAGGTCAAAAAATCCCCGGTAATACAGGTGTTGATTTGCATCTTAAATCAGAAACATCATGTATGCAATCAATCACGCAGCGACCAGCTTGCTGCTCAAAAAAGACCGGCCAAACGTTCCCATCCTGCCCTTGCTTATCTCCACCCAAGTCGTTGAACTGTTTTGGGTCGTATTTAACTACCTGGGCATCGAACATTTTTCTGTATTGAACGGAAAACTTCATCTTGACTTTCTCCCCTACTCGCACTCGATCTTCTCCAGCCTCCTATTGTCGCTGACTTCCTATGGCTTAATCCGCTGGATAGTCAAGAACAAACCGTTGGCCTTGCCCTTTGCACTGGGCGTACTGTCGCATGTGGCGCTCGACATTCTTTTTCATGAGAAGGACATCAGGCTTTCGCCGTTTAGCGAAACACCCGTCTGGGGGCTGGGCATCATTTCTTTTCCCTTTCTGAATTTTATACTGGAATTTATTTACGGAATATTTTGCTGGTGGTATTTCAAAGGCAACACCCGGCTTCTGGCCGCCATCGTAATATTTAACCTATTGGACTTGCCCGTCATGCTGACATCGGGGAAGTCACTGGATATATTCATCCTCCACCCTGCCATTCTGCCCACATTTATACTTCTCCAAATCCTGATCTCCTGGTACCTGGTGGCAAAATTCAGCAAATCGTAATGGAACCTTTTTGGTTCCGGTATCCTTTTGTACTCCCGTCATCCCTCCTCCCGGAGTGTTTTGAACTTTCCGCTGTGAATTTCATAAGAGCGCACAGAATTCGGAGGCATTTCGCTAATTTGCAGGGGCAGTTTTGTCGAATACGAACGATGGGATAACGAGTTAGCGAATTCTCAAACTGCCACACCCCCTATTCATTTGGCAGCCTTTGTTCATTATGTTCATCCTGAAGAAAAATCCGAGGTTTAAGGATCTGATTGATCCTATTTATAAATCCATGCCCGTAGTATGGAGGACTTGCAAAGTATGAAGGACGAGTCGATTACCCTGGAAGGCCTTCAGAAAGAACTTTCTGCGGTGCGCCTGAAGCTTAAAGAGAAAGAGGCTTTGTTCAACAGCATTACCGAGAGCACACTGGCGGGCTACTGGATCTTTAACATCCCGGAGAACACCATGTTCATCAGCCCTCACCTGAAGGCCATGTTAGGCTATGAAGACTCGGAATTGGAGAACTCGACCGAGACCATTAACAGGTTGATGCATCCTTCCGATCTGCCCGACACCTACGCCCTGCTGGGAAAACATCTTGAATCCGATGGCCATATCCCCTTTGAGATCGAAGTAAGATATAAACACAAGGACGGTTCGATCGTGTGGGTTATCTGCTCGGGAAATATTGTTGAACGTGATGAGCAAGGTAACCCGCTCGTCATGATCGGTTGCCACATTGACAATACTGAACTAAAAAGGGCCGAGGGCATCGCGAAATATGCCGACGAACTGGAGCGGAAAAATATCGAAATGGAACAGTTCGCCTATGTGGCTTCACACGATCTGCAAGAACCCTTGAACACCATACAGGGCTTCATCGCCCTGCTGAGCAACAAGTTCTCGGGAAATCCGGACCCCGAAGTTTCGGAGTATATCGGCTACATTCAGCAGGGAGCCACCCGGATGTCGGGCCTGATCCGTGGATTGCTGGAGTATTCCAGGATCGGAAAAGAAAACGTGATGTCGAAAGTCAATTGCCATGATGTTTTGGAAGAAGTGAAAGCCGATCTCAGTCAGTTGATCAAAGGATGCGACGCCACGATCGAGGTAGAAGAATTGCCCGCGTTGATGGGTTATAGCATGGAGCTGCGGATCGTGTTTCAAAACCTCATCAGCAACGCCCTGAAATTCAGAAGCAAGGAACCACCCCGGGTGAAAATTTCGTGTATAAAGAAGGGGGAATACTGGAATTTTTCCGTGGCCGATAACGGCATCGGAATAGACCCCGCTCATCATGAAAAAATATTCAGGCTCTATCAACGGCTCCATCCACGGGGGATGTATGACGGCAACGGCCTGGGGCTGGCCCAATGCCACAAGATCGTAACCGAACTCCACAACGGGCAGATCTGGGTTGAACCAAACCACCCAAAAGGAAGCATCTTCAACTTCACCATACCTTTCGGGATATGACGGAAGATCATCAAAAGCTGGACCTCGCCCTATTGATCGACGACGATGATGTGGTCAACATTCTCAACACCATCATGTTGCGCCAGACGGGACGGGTGGAGTCCATACTCGCCATCCAGTCAGCCGAAAAAGCGTTGGAGACTTTATCGGCCTTCCAGCGCGAAAACAAATGGCCTTCGCTGATCTTTGTGGATATCAACATGCCCGGCATGGATGGCTGGGAGTTTATCGATCAGTTCAGGGAAAGTTTCTCAGCCTACAAACAGAAATGTGTTATCTGTTTGCTCTCCAGCTCGCTCGATCCGCGCGACAAGCAGAAGGCGGCACAATCGGACATGGTGGACTATTATGCTTCGAAGCCTCTCACGAAGGAAGTCGTGCATACGGTGTGGAAGAAGTATGTGGAGATGGTGACGACTTAATATTAAAGCCATGTCTTATGGCGAAAAAAGACGTTGGCGAAAAATCTTCGTTGAAGAAGTCGCCCTGTATTGATCGCCGTGGCTTAGTCCAAACCGAGATCACCGGTAATGCTATGGGACAGTTTAATTTCATTCACGGGTATGCCTGAGGATTCGCTTACGATCTTGATAACAATTCGTTCGACCTCTTTTATGTCCATAACTTTTTCCGGACGCGTTGAAATTTTGGCGTAAATGCAATCCACAAAATCCTGAACGGTATAAATCTCCCCAGCCTCCTGGTCTGGGATGGAGATATCAAAATGTTTCTCCATGTTGATGAGCAATTCAACGGTGTCTAAACTCATAGCGGGTGTATTTCATTTATAAAGATAGTCGAGCAGTCGTTTTTTTGCCTGTGCTCGTTTCAACTCGTGTGCAAGTTATCCGATTTCAGTACTCTCGAAACTCGGCATGTCTTGAACTGCGGGCGTAGGTTTCTAAAAAACTTGTGCCTGCGACATCACGAAGCACTGCCGGCCTTCCGACAAAACACGTCGTTCCGCAGGCACGCCCTTCCTCTGGCTTCGCACGTGTTCAAGGAACCCCGTGGATAGCGCACTGGATCCGTGAGGCATTTCAAGCGGGCACAACGCACTCGGTGTTTGCCAGTCTTCGTTTCATCAAGTGTGCAAGTTATCAGGTTTCAGTGCTCTCGAAACTCGGGATGTCTTGAACTACGGGCGTAGGTTTCTAAAAAGCTCGTGCCTGCGACATGACGAAGCACACCGGCCTTCCGTTCACCCCACTTTATAGCTTACTTCCTTCACACCAAACACCCGCTCCTCCCCCTCCATCAAAACTCGCAGCCTTCCCGACTCATCCACCCCCGCGATCACTCCTTCCGCGACCACACCTCCCACATCAAATGCCAAAGGCTGGTGAAGGCCATACAACACATGGAGATAATCCGCCATCAGCAAACTCAACTTGCCCTCCCGCAATTGCAGATAACGCGCCTCAATAAACGTCAATAAACCTTCCAATTCCGTTTGCAAATCGAATTGTATTCCGGTCAAAACGCTTAACGATGTTGCCGTGTCGGTTCCGAATTTCTGCTGATTCACATTCAATCCGATGCCCACCACCACGTGCGAGAACTTATTTCCCGAAATCTGGCTTTCCACCAATATACCGCATACTTTTTTGGAGCCGACGTAAATGTCATTGGGCCATTTTACACGAACGGCAGCACATTTTTTGGCCGCCAGGTAATCGTGGAGCGCCAGCGAGGTAAAAATATTCAGGTAAAATTGGTCTTTTACCGCCAACGTGGTGGGCTTCAGGATCAGGGAGAAGGTAAAATTCTTGCCGGGTTCGGCTTCCCAGCCGTTTCCGCGCTGGCCTCGGCCGGCCGTTTGATTGGGGGTGATCACCAAAGTGCCTTCCGCGGGCCCGGAATTCTGGCAAAGTTGCAGGGCCAGGGTGTTGGTGGAATGACATTCCGGCACAAAAACAAGGTTTTTTCCAAGGAAAAGGGTACTGACGGGAATTTTATACAAGGTATTTTTGATTAGTTTTGTGGGTTAAACAAAAAACGAAGATAGATTAATGGCTAAAAAAAGGAAGGGAGCCAGCGCCGAAAAGCTTAGCGATGTGATTGTAAAGGGCATGCAGGAGAAAAAGGCCACGGATATTGTGATCATGGACCTTCGCAAGATAAAGAACGCCGTTGCTGACTTCTTCGTGATCTGTTCCGGAAACTCCGACAAACAACTGGATGCTATTTCAGACTCCGTCGACGCCGAAGTTTTTAAGACACTGAAAGAAAATCCCTGGCACACCGAAGGAAAAAACAATAAAGAGTGGATGCTACTCGACTATATTGACGTAGTGGTCCACATCTTCCGCAAAGACCGACGCGAATTTTATGCGCTGGAAAGACTTTGGGGTGACGCGGACATTACCGAAATTGAAGACGGTAAATAAAAAACCAATTCATTTACAACACGTTATTGATTTGATATTTTAAAAATTGACGAGGAAATAGATAATGGCTGACAAGAAAGAAAATAATAAGCCCCTTTTACCCAATAAGCCACCCCGTGGCAACTACCAGGTTTGGGTCATTCTGGCCACCCTGGCGGTGATCTTCGGTGTCATGTATTTCAGCAATTCGAGCAACCTGCAAGACCTGAACTACGACGATTTCAAGACGATGGTGACCAACGGTGACGTAAAAAAGGTGGTGCTGGTTCAAAACCGGAAGTTCGTAGAAGTAACGCTGAAACAGGAAGCGCTGAATAACGTCAAATATAAGGACGACCTCAACAAAGGCATGCTCAGCACGCCAAACAATAGCGGTCCGCATTACATCATGCACGTGGTTGACGCCGGCAACTTCGACCAGGAGTTCCGCACCTTCCGCGACAAGCTGCCCGCCGCCAAAATGCCCGAATACAAACCCGAAGACCGCGAAGACTACTTCCAGCTCTTCGTACAATGGGGCTTCCTTTTCCTGCTCCTGTTTGGCTTCTGGATGCTGATGCGCCGCATGACGGGTGGCGCCGGCCCCGGCGGACAGATCTTTAACATCGGCAAATCCAAAGCCGCCCTCTTCGACGCCGAAAGCAAGGTGAAAATCACTTTCGCCGACGTAGCCGGCCTGGACGAAGCCAAGGAAGAAGTAAAAGAGATCGTAGACTTTTTGAAAACCCCCGGCAAGTTCACCAAGCTGGGCGGTAAAATACCCAAAGGCGCCCTCCTGGTGGGCCCTCCCGGTACAGGTAAGACCTTATTGGCAAAAGCCGTGGCAGGCGAAGCGGGCGTTCCCTTCTTCTCGCTCTCCGGCTCCGACTTCGTGGAAATGTTCGTCGGCGTGGGCGCTGCCCGCGTGCGCGACCTCTTCAAGCAAGCCAAAGAAAAAGCACCTTGTATCGTATTCATCGACGAAATTGATGCCATCGGACGCTCCCGCGGACGCGGCCAATTGCCCGGTGCCAACGACGAACGCGAAAACACCCTGAACTCGCTGCTGGTAGAAATGGATGGCTTTGCCACCGACAGCGGCGTGATCATCCTGGCCGCCACCAACCGTCCCGACGTACTGGATTCGGCCTTATTGCGCCCCGGACGTTTCGACCGCCAGATCAGCATCGACAAGCCGGACATCGTAGGACGCGAGGCGATCTTCAAAGTACATTTGAAGCCTATCAAACTCGATCCGAGTCTGGATCCAAAAAAACTTTCGGCACAGACCCCGGGTTTTGCCGGCGCTGAAATTGCCAACGTATGTAACGAAGCGGCCCTCATCGCCGCCCGCAGAGATAAGAAAGCCGTAGACATGCAGGACTTCCAGGATGCCATCGACCGTGTGATCGGTGGTCTGGAAAAGAAGAACAAGATCATTCTCCCCGAAGAGAAAAAGATTGTGGCCTTCCACGAAGCCGGTCACGCCGTGGCAGGCTGGTTCCTGGAACATGCCGACCCGCTGGTGAAAGTGAGTATCGTGCCCCGCGGTGTAGCCGCACTGGGCTATGCGCAGTACCTCCCCCGCGAGCAGTTCCTGTATCAAACCGAGCAGATGACCGACGAGATGTGTATGGCTTTCGGTGGCCGCGCAGCAGAAGAAATTGTCTTCGGCAAGATCTCGACCGGCGCACTCAGCGACCTCGAGCGGATCACCAAAATGGCCTACAGCATTGTGACCATCTATGGTATGAACCCCGCCATCGGAAACATGTCGTTCTACGATTCCAAACAATCGGACTACGCGTTCCAGAAACCGTACTCCGAAGCCATGGCCGAGAAGATCGACGACGAGGTGAAGAAAATTATCGACTCGGCATATGCCCGCACCAAGCAGTTGCTGATCCAGCACCGTCAATTCCTTGACATTATCGCCAAGGAGTTGCTGGAAAAAGAGATCCTGTTCCAGGCCGACCTGGAGAGACTCATCGGCAAACGCCCCTTCGAGAAGCTGACCACTTACCAGCAGTTCACCAACGGCCAGGGTAAGTATGAGAAGAAGGCACTCGAAAATGAGCAGCCCGGTGTTGATCCCACGCCTACGCTGGAAGGCGACGCGCCCGAGGAAGCGAACTAGCTTGATTTAGACATTTTAATCTTACTTTTGAACTCAGGTGTCCTAAGAAGCACCTGAGTTTTTTTATGATCGAACCCGTCGCCAGCCTTCACGGAAAGAAAATATTCTTTGCTTCCGACTTTCACCTGGGTGTTCCCGACCACGCCACCAGTCTGCAACGCGAAAGACGCATCGTAGCCTGGCTGGAGGAAGTACGGGACGAAGCCCACAGCATTTATTTGCTGGGCGACATCTTTGACTTCTGGTTCGAATATCGCCATGCCATCCCCCGCGGGTTCATCCGCCTGCAAGGCAAGCTGGCCGAACTGCGCGATGCGGGTATCCCGATCGTGTTCTTCACGGGTAACCACGATATGTGGATGTTCGACTACTTCCCAACGGAACTAGGTATCCCCATCTACCGCGACCCCCAGGTATTGCAGGTGGGTGCACAAAAATTGCTGATCGGTCATGGTGATGGATTGGGTCCAGGTGACCACACGTATAAATTCATCAAGAAGTTTTTTAACAGCAAGTTGTGCCAGTGGTTGTTTGCACGCCTCCACCCCAACTTTGGCATAGGCATTGCAAACTATTGGTCGCGCAAGAGCCGCCTGGGCAATCAGAAGCGCGAGGAGAAATTTGAAGGAGAAGAAGGCGAGTTTCTCTGGACCTATTGCAAAGACCTTGAAAGCCGCGAGCACTTCGACTACTACATTTTTGGCCATCGCCACCTTCCGCTCGACCTGCAGATCAGCGCCAACAGCCGCTACATCAACACGGGCGAGTGGGTGAATTTCAGCACCTACGCCGAATACGATGGGCAGCAGGTAGAACTTAAAACTTTCAAATCCCCCGCATGAAATATCCGCTCCAGTTTTTGTTCTTAATGTTGGTGTTTGGCGCCTTCGCCGCGTCGGCCCAGGTGAAGGTCAAATCCATTTCTCTTAGCGATACAATTATCTACGCCACCGTGGACCGGCCTGGTGACCTCTACGTGATCACGAAACGCGGGCAGTTGCAACGAATCACACCGGATGCTACGTTGAGCGTGGTTTACAAACTCGGTCCCCTGCCCACACAATTCGATCCCCGTGACGGCTCACGGCTTTTTGCCTATTTCCGCAATGATCGTCACTATGCGTTTTATAATCCATCGTTCGACATGACGGCCTCCTATCATCTCGATTCGTCTTTTGTGATCGAGCCCTGGCTGGTCACCATCTCCGGCGACCACGACATCTGGGTGGTCGATGCCGCCGACGGCAGTTTGAAAAAGGTGACCCAGGCCACGGAGACCATCGATGTGGACGTGAAGATCCCCACCGGGCTTTATAAGGATATCAAAGCGTTTACGTTCATCCGGGAGTACCAGGGGTTCGTTTTCCTGCTGCAGCCGAACAAAGGCATCCAGGTTTTTAGCGGGATGGGGAAATGGCTCAAGACCATAGAAAGCCCCACGCTGAAAAGCTTCAACTTTATCGGCGAGGAGCTATACTATATTAAAAAGGACAAGCTCAAATTCTTCAACTTATTCACAGCCGAAACCCGCGAACAACCCCTGCCCCAGCCCGCCCAATTCATATTGATCACCGACGAGCGGATCTATACCGTCCAGAACAAAACCATCGACTTTTTTACGCCAAAACCGTAATACCGTACTATAAAACTGTTCATTTTTGAACATCTTTGTACTCTCAGGGACACCCGTGTCCGCTTTATGGGCGAAATTCGCTTGATTTCGAAGTTGGCACAAAATTCCCTGGAGATGATCATTCACCCTAAATCTACCATACACTGTGAATCCTGAAGGCGGCAAAATTTTAATGATCGACGATGATGAAGATGTGTTGCTGGCGGCGAAGATGTTGCTCAAGAAGCAAGCCCACCATGTGATCATTGAAAAGAATCCAAAGAAAATTCCTTTCCTCCTCAACAACGATAGCTACGATGTGATCTTGCTTGACATGAACTTTAGCAAGGATATCACCAGTGGCAAGGAAGGTTTTTATTGGCTGGAGCAGATCCTGGCCCACGATCCCACGGCCGTGGTAATCCTCATCACCGCCTTTGGCGATGTGGAGATGGCCGTGCGTGCCCTCAAACAAGGCGCGACCGATTTCATTCTCAAGCCCTGGCAAAACGAAAAGCTCATTGCCACCATCGCCACGGCGATCCGGTTGAAGCAATCGTATAACCAGGTAGACAAGCTGAAGAAAGCAAAGGAGATGCTGGAAGAACAGATCAGCAAGCCTTTCGCCGATATCATTGGCGACAGCGGTTCCATCAAGGAAGTGTTCGCCCTCATCGACAAAGTGGCCAAGACCGATGCCAACGTGTTGATCCTTGGCGAGAACGGGACCGGCAAAGAGCTCATCGCCCGCGCCATCCACCAACGCTCGCTGCGCAAAGACAACAGCTTTGTGTCGGTAGACATGGGCGCCATCACGGAGACCCTATTCGAAAGCGAATTGTTCGGTCACAAGAAAGGCGCCTTCACCGACGCCCGTGAAGACCGGCCCGGACGGTTTGAACTCGCCAACGACGGCACCCTGTTTTTGGACGAGATCGGCAACCTGAGCATGAGCCTGCAAAGTAAATTACTGAGTGCCCTGCAAGCCCGCGTGGTGACCCGCGTCGGCGCCAACCAATCCATTCCCGTGAACATCCGCTTGATCTGCGCCACCAACATGCCCCTCCACAAGATGGTGCAGGAAGGCACGTTCCGGCAGGATCTTTTGTATCGCATCAACACGGTGGAAATCCGCGTGCCTCCCCTCGGCGAACGTGTGGAAGACATTCCGCTGCTGGCGCAACATTATCTTGCCTATTACGCCAAGAAATATCACAAGCTGGTCACCACTATTGCCAGCGAAGCCCTCGACCGTCTGAAACGCTATGCGTGGCCCGGCAATATCCGCGAGCTGCAACATGCCATTGAACGCGCCGTGATCATGACCGATTCGGCCACGCTGCAGGAGAGCGATTTCCTCCTCAGCCGATCGCTCACATCAGGCCCCGCGAACAACACCCTGAACCTGGACGAAGTGGAACGCACGGCCATTGCCAAAGCGCTGCAAATGCACAACGGCAACATTTCAAAAGCCGCCGACGAACTGGGATTGACGCGTGCCTCGCTGTACCGTCGAATGGAGAAGTATGGACTTTAATTTCAACTGGAAAACACCTGTACTCCCAAGGGTAGCGTTCTTATCTGCCTCCATATTTCTTTTTGCTTTTTTTGCATTTTCCCGCGGCGACTGGATGTATGCCCTCATCTTCCTGGCGGTGAGTGTCTACCAGATCAAATTGCTGGTGGAATACCTCGACCGTTCCAACGAGAACATGGCCTCGTTCCTCGACTCCATCCAATTCGACGACCTCTCCTATTCCTTCAAGACCGAAAGCGACGACCCCGCCGTGAAACGCCTTCACCAGGAAATGAATGAAGCGATGCTCAAGCTGCGCAGCTCGCGTCGTGAAAAAGATTCGGAGTTTCTTTTCTTTAAAAATATTGTGATGCACGTAGGGATCGGGCTCATCGTGTTCAAGGAAGACGGCAACATCGAGATCTTCAACAGCGCCGCGCGCAAGCTGCTCAAGATCAACCGCGCCGTCAACATCCGCGACCTGGCCGAAGTGAGCGACACGCTGGTGAACGTGTTCGAAAAGCTGAAGACCGGGGGTCGCGAACTGGTGCGCCTCAAGATCGGCGAAGAGCTGGTGCAACTTTCTATTTATGCCATCGAGCTGACCCTGCGCAACGAAAACGTGAAGCTCATCTCCATCCAGAACATCCAGAGTGAATTGGAAGAAAAGGAAATGGAAGCGTGGCAAAACCTGGTGCGCGTGCTCACCCACGAGATCATGAACTCGGTGACACCCATCTCGTCGTTGGCGGGCATTGTCGAAGAAGAATTGAAACCTCACGTCAAGGAGGACAACAACGAGCCCCTCACCAAAGACCAACTCGGCGACATCCACCTTTCGCTCCAGACCATCAGCAAGCGCAGCGAGGGACTGATCCATTTTGTAAAAGAATTCCGCAGCCTCACCAGTATCCC
>DATDAV010000208.1:0-127619 GCA_036525235.1 Chryseolinea sp.
CAATATGCTACCGGCGAAGATATTTTATTGACCCTGGCGCCAAAACACGAGATCGCCAAGCGTATTCTCGACTACCGCGAATACGAAAAGCTCCGCTCCACCTACGTGGACGCCCTGCCAAAAATGATCAGCAAAAGCGACGGCCGCATCCACACCGACTATCGCCAGGCCGTGGCGGCCACCGGGCGCCTCAGCTCGAACAACCCCAACCTTCAAAACATTCCTATCCGCACCGAGAAGGGACGGCAAATACGCAAAGCGTTCGTGCCCAGAAACGATGAGTTTCTCTTCATGTCGGCCGATTACTCGCAAATCGAACTGCGCATCGCGGCGTCCTTTGCAAAAGACCAGACCATGATCGATGCCTTCCGCAACAAACGGGACATCCACACCACCACAGCCGCAAAAGTTTTTAAAGTAGACATCGACAAGGTGACGCCCGACATGCGGCGGAAAGCAAAAGAGGTGAACTTCGGTATCCTGTATGGCAGTACCGCCTTTGGACTATCACAAAACCTGGGCATTTCGCGCACCGAAGCCGCGGAGATCATTCAATCGTACTTCACCGAATTCGCCGCCATCAAGCGCTATATGGACGACTCCATAAACATGGCGCGCGAAAAAGAGTATGTTGAGACCATCCTGGGAAGAAAACGTTACCTGCGCGACATCAACTCCCGCAACGTAACCACCCGCGGCTTTGCAGAACGCAATGCGATCAACGCGCCCATACAAGGTAGCGCCGCCGACATCATCAAGATCGCGATGGTAAATATCCACCGCTGGATAAGCAAAGAGAAGCTCAAGTCGAAAATGACCATGCAGGTACACGACGAATTGTGCTTCGACGTGCACAAGGATGAGGTGGAGATCGTGAAATCAAACATCATCAACTTGATGAAGTACGCTGTGCACCTGGAAGTGCCCATGGAAGTGGAAGTCGGTGTGGGGCTGAACTGGTTGGAGGCGCACTAGGTATCCGCTTTCGCAGAAAGCTATTCAGTTTATCGCATCTTCAAAATGAATGATCTCCGGAGGCATGCCCATGCGCACCGACACGATGTCGAAGCGGATGTGTCCCTGCCAGTCGGTGGAGTAGATGTATTCTTCGGCGGCCTGAAAGATCAGCCGAGCTTTTTGTTCATCAACAAACTCTTCCGGGTAGCCATACGAAATGGACGTCCGGGTTTTCACTTCCACAAAAATGAGCCAGTTGTCGCGCTTCACAATGAGGTCGATCTCCGCGCGTCTGTGCCGGTAGTTCCGGGCAACGATCTCAAATCCTTTGGTTTTTAAGAAGTCCGCGGCAAGCTGCTCGCCACGGGCGCCAGTGTCTAAATGATCTCTCACAACGGTAAATTTTTTTGACAGGATTAATTTACGGATGTATCCGAAAAAAAATACCGGTGATGAAATAAATATTAACATTTATTTCCGGCGGTCGCCAAGGGGAATAAACCGTACCTTAGCGTTGTAAAATATTCGTAGCCATGGCATCCCGTAGAGAATTTATCCGCCACATTTCTTCCGCATCCCTGGTGATGTTGGGAGGCAGCGTATTGAAACTCACACCCGCCGACGCAGCCGGGTTGAAAAAAGAGGTCGTGCTCCGCTTCGCCGTGGCTTCCGATGGACATTATGGCGAAAAGAACACCGACTACGTTTCGTTTTACGAGACCATGACGGGCAACGTCACAAAATTCCACCAGCAAAACCCGCTGGACTTTTGTGTGATCAATGGCGACATCATTCACGATGAAAAAGATTTCCTCGTCCCCGCCAAAGCCCAACTGGACAAGCTTCCTGTAAAATATTATGTCACCAAGGGCAATCACGACAAGGTGAGCGACGACTACTGGAATGAGATTTGGGGCATACCCGTAAATCACGACGTGGTGATCAAGGATGATGTGCTGTTGCTGGCCACCACGTCCAACGAAAAAGGCGAATACCTGAGCCCCAACCTGGACTGGATGAAAGCCAAACTGGAAGAGCATAAGCAAAAGAAAAATGTCTTTGTCTTCATACACATCCCTCAGGCCAAATGGGCAAAGTTTTCGTTGGAAACGCCGGCTTTTTTGGAAATGATGAAGCAATCCAAAAACGTCCGGGGCGTGTTCCACGGCCACGAGCACGAGGAAGATGGGGTGAAAATGATCGGCGCCGTCCCCTGCATGTTCGACTCACATTTTGGCGGAAGCTGGGGAACTGCTTACAAGGGTTTTCGTGTTGTTGAGGTAATGCGCGACGGTTCGTACCTCACGTACATCATGAACCCGACAAAAAAAATCAATCAAGCGTCATTCTGAGGTGAACTTCCATATCAACAAAAAAACCAGCGTCATCGATCTCGGCCTCATCGACTACAAGGAGGCGTGGGACTATCAGGCGTCATTGTTCGATAAGATCTTGGCCGTGAAGGCCCTGAACCGCTCGCTGCCGGAACAGGAACACCAAACCACCGAGAATTTTCTTCTTTTCTGTCAACATCCCCACGTCTATACCTTGGGCAAAAGCGGCAAGGAGAATAATTTCCTTTTGAAACAGGAAGACCTGACCGCCATCGACGCCACCTACTATCACATCAACCGGGGTGGCGACATCACCTACCACGGCCCGGGACAGATCGTGGGATATCCCGTGATCGATCTGGAGAATTTCTTTACCGACATTCACCAGTACATGCGTTTCCTGGAAGAGGCTGTCATCCTGACATTAAAGGACTATGGCATTGACGCAGGCCGCATCAAAGGCCTTACCGGCGTGTGGGTTGATTTTGAGAAGGGCAACCAGGCCCGGAAAATTTGTGCCCTGGGGGTGAAGATGAGCCGGTGGGTGGCCATGCACGGGTTCGCGTTGAATGTTAATCCCGACCTTTCGTACTTTAGCCACATCATTCCTTGCGGCATCACCGACAAAGCGGTGACTTCCCTGCAACAGGAATTGGGCAGATCCGTTGATGTCTTAGAGGTGCAGCAACGACTTCAAGGGCATCTCGCGCAATTGTTCGAGATGGAAATGGTGGAGAACGGAGTCAGGAGTTAGAATTTTGAGAAATTTATGATCAAGGATATTGTTATACCGGAAGTAAAGCACGTGACGCTGGCCGTGGGCCGAAAGGAGAACGAGTTGGGGAGTTTTGACTGGCGGGTTTATCTGATCAACAACAATCACGAGCCCATAGAGAATACGTTGGTAGCCAGCAAGGGCTATGGAGAAAAGGACGGCGAGGAACAAAAGACGTCCATATTGCGCCATTTTCTGGACACGATCGCGCCGAATAGCGCAACACTGATCGAGCCCATCGACCCGGCGATATTTCACCTGAACAACGAGTACTGGGTGAGCTACTACATTGGCTCGCAGATCTTCGATAAGCGTTTTGTGTTTGTACCGGACTCCATTCGCGAAGAGAACATCTTCTTTATCCCGGAAATTGAGATGGATGGCGTATTGCACTCGTGAAAAATTTTTTGCCTCGCATGGTATTGGTTACATTTATCCAGCAACTCCCGATGTGAGATGATCCAAGAACTACGTGACCTGATGTTTCTCGATATCGAGACCGTCGCCCAAACGGCCGACTACAACGCCCTGGATGAGCGCCTGAAAACCCAATGGGCGCGCAAGGCCGGTTTTTTTAAACGCGACGGCGACCATACCGACGAAACCATCTTCCACGACCGCGCGGGCATTTATGCAGAGTTTGGCAAGATCGTGTGCATTGCCGTGGGGAAATTCTATGACACCGAGAACGGCGACCTGGGTCTGAAAACAAAAGCCTATGCCGGCGACGACGAGCGCGAACTGCTGATGGAGTTCAAAACCATGGTGGAGAAGCTCGACCCGTTCGCGTTAAAATTCTGCGCCCACAACGGCAAAGAATTCGACTACCCCTACCTCTGCCGTCGCATGCTGGTGAACGGCATCCCCCTGCCACCGGTGCTGAACCTGATGGGCAAAAAGACGTGGGAAGTGCCCCACCTCGACACGATGGAGATGTGGAAGTTCGGCGACTTCAAACACTACACCTCGCTGGACCTGCTGGCCACCATCTTCAACGTACCCTCCAGCAAGGGCGATATGGACGGCAGCCAGGTGAACAAGGTCTATCACGTCGATAAAAACCTGAGCAAGATCAGGGACTATTGTCTGCGCGATGTGGTGGTGCTGGCGGAATTGTACCTGAAAATGAAGACGATCACCCTAAACCAGCCCCTGGTGCACAAAAGCACCGAGTAACCTCCCGGACGGCGCTTCGGATATGGAACGCCGGACCGTTTCGGGAGACCTAAAAATAAATTTCGTATCTTCGTTCCGTAAAACAGTGATGAATAACTGCAGCCGGCATGTTATGCTTGAAGAAATAAGTTTGGAGACCCGGACATCGCGCCATGTCCAACGCTACCACACGGCAATCCACCCCGGGGAAACGGCAACACCCCCGAATTTTTCAAACCATACTTTTTCAGGTGTAGATGATGCCCCTGCACCGTTATCAATCCGAATTATTAAACTAAAGTCAAAACAATTTGTCACCGGGAAGCATTTCCCAAAGGGTGACGTACGTCAACAAATCAACTAATGAGTAAATCGAAAAAAAAATCAAAAGATAAAAACAGCGGAAACAAGCGGGGAGTTTTAGAAGCGGCCCTCCTCGCCGTGCTCGACAACAACGTGGGTAAACCCTATTCGTTCAAACACCTCCTCAAAAAATTAAGCCTCAAGAAGAAAGATGATATTAAGGCCCTCGGCCAAATCCTGGATGACCTCCTGGAGAATGGCCGTCTCCAAGAAGACAACGGGACTTTCATCAGCAACCGAAAACAGGAAACCCTTACGGGTGTTCTGGATCATGTGAGCTCACGCTTTGGCTATGTGAAGCTGGGCAACGACCAGACCGATGTGTACATCAAAGAAAAAGACCTCGGCTCCGCTGTAGACGGCGACACGGTCACCATTGTGGTGTATCCCACCCGTCATGGAGAGCATCCTGAGGGCAAAGTGACTTCCGTGGTAAAACGCAATCGTACGCGTTTTGTAGGGAAGGTGGAGCTATCGAAAAGCTATGCCTTCGTCGTGCCCGACTATAGAAAGATGCACACCGATTTCTTTGTGTATCCTGAAAATATCAACGGTGCAAAAAGCGGCGACAAAGTGATCATCGAAGTGACCTCCTGGGCGGAGAATGACCGCAAGCCCGAGGCGAAGATCGTGGAGGTGTTGGGTAAAGCCGGCGAAAATGAAGCGGAGATCCACTCCATCATGGCCGAGTTCGACCTGCCTTTCAAGTTTACTGAAAAGGTGGAGAGTGAATCCAAAAAGATCGACGAAGACATCACCAAAGAAGAGATCAAAAAGCGGTGGGACTTCCGCGAAATCACAACCTTCACCATCGACCCCGAAGATGCCAAGGACTTTGACGATGCCCTCTCCTTCCGCAAGCTCGACAACGGGCTCTATGAGATCGGCGTTCACATCGCCGACGTAACACACTATGTAACGCCCAATTCCATTCTGGACGAGGAAGCCTACGACCGTGCTACGTCAGTTTATCTGGTAGACCGGACCATTCCCATGCTACCCGAACGCCTGTCGAATGAATTGTGCTCCCTCCGTCCGCACGAAGACAAGCTCACCTTTGCCGCCGTTTTTGAAATGGACGAGAAAGGCCATATCAAAAAAGAATGGTTTGGCCGCACGATCATTCACTCCGACAAGCGATTCAGCTATGAAGGCGCCCAGGAAGTATTGGAAAAAGGAAAAGGCGAACTCTCGGAAGAGCTGACCATATTGAACACACTGGCCAAAAAGCTGCGCAAGGAACGGTTCAGCAAAGGCGCTGTGAACTTTGAGACGACGGAAGTAAAATTCAAGCTCGACGAAAACGGCAAGCCCCTCGAAGTAATTCCCAAAGTGCGCAAAGACGCCCACAAACTCATCGAAGAGTTCATGCTGCTGGCCAACAAACAAGTGGCCACCTATATATTCAACCTGAAGAAAGGAAAAGAGAAGAACACCTTCGTGTATCGGATCCATGATTTTCCAGACCCTGAAAAGGTGAAGGATTTTTCGGTGTTCGCCCGCCAGTTCGGCCACAAAATGAACGTGGACGAGACCAATATCTCGAGCTCGTTGAACAAACTCATGACGGAGATCGAAGGCAAGCCGGAACAAAATGTTTTGGAGCAACTCGCCATCCGCACCATGGCCAAGGCCAAATACTCCACGGATGCAAAAGGCCACTTCGGGTTGGCGTTTAGTCACTACTCGCACTTCACATCGCCCATCCGCCGCTATCCCGACATGATGGTGCACCGCCTGTTGCAACACTACCTGGACGATGGCAAGGCCGTGAACAAGACAGAGTACGAAGCCAAGAGCGTGCACTCTTCCGAAAGGGAAAAACGCGCCGCCGATGCCGAACGCGCGTCGATCAAATACAAGCAAGTGGAGTTTATGTCCACTGCCGAAAAGAGACCGTATGAAGGACTTATTTCCGGCGTTACCGAATGGGGGATTTATGTGGAGATCGTGGAAACAAAATGCGAAGGCATGATCCGCATGGCCGACATGACCGACGACTTCTACGAATTCGATGAAAAGAACTACCGCATCACCGGACGGAAAACACGCAAGAGCTACACGTTGGGCGATCGCATCCAGGTGATGGTGAAGCGAACCGACATCGACAAACGCCTGATCGACCTGATCTTCGCTCCAAAATTAAAGACCACCGAAGAATAATTCTGCGCCATGCCGTCCTCCATTACCCGCTATCAGCAGTGGATTGAACAAGAAATCAAAAAACAGCAGTATGGCAAAGAGCCCGTTTCCCTCTACGAGCCCATCCGTTACCTGATGGGCTTGGGAGGTAAACGCTTGCGGCCCATGCTAACCATGCTGGCCTACAGCCTTTATAAACCCGACCCAAAAAATGTAGTGCGCTACGCCGTGGCCGTGGAAGCCTTCCACAATTTCACGCTGATGCACGACGACATCATGGACAAGGCGCCTTTGCGGAGGGGCAAAGCAACGGTACACAAAAAGTGGAACATAAATACGGCCATACTCTCCGGCGATGTCATGCTCGTGAAGGTTTATGAGATGTTGCTGTCTGTGGAGAGCGACAAACTGAAACGCATCCTCAAAGCTTTTAACACCTGCGCCGTCGAAGTGTGCGAAGGTCAGCAGTGGGATATGGAGTTCGAAACCAAGACAACGGTAACGGAAGAACAATACCTGAACATGATCCGCTTGAAAACGGCCGTGCTGCTGGGTTTCAGTCTCGAGCTGGGTGCAATTTTGGCGGGTGCCGATGAGAAGGAGTGTCGTGCTCTGCGCCAATTCGGAACCAACATCGGCATCGGCTTTCAATTAAAAGATGACTTGTTGGATGCCTATGCCGATCCGAAAAAGTTCGGCAAACAAGTGGGTGGTGATATCATCAGCAACAAGAAGACATTCTTGCTCATCAAAGCCTTGGAAAATGCACGGGGCAAACACAAAGCTCAGCTTCAGCAGTGGCTGGTGGTAAAAAAATTCAAGAAAGACGAAAAGATCGCGGCCGTGAAAACCATCTACGACGCGTTAGACATTCGCGTGCTCACCGAACGAAAAGTCAACCAATACTTCAGGAAAGGATTCACTCAATTGAAAACCCTGCACGGTTCGCCGGAGGCACTGCAAAGGTTAAACGCCTTTACGGAAGCGCTTATCGGACGACAGTCATAACAGAGATCGGAAATTTATTTTAATTTCTTTTTCAAAAATTCTGCCGTATACCCTTTCCCTTTCTTCACCATTTCCTCAGGCGTTCCCTCAAACATGAGGGTGCCCCCTTTTTTCTCGCCCCCTTCCGGACCAAGGTCAATGATCCAATCGGCGCATTTGATCACCTCGAGGTTGTGCTCGATGATGATCACCGAATGGCCTTCATCTACCAATGCATTTATAGCTTTGAGCAATTTGAAGATATCGTGAAAGTGCAAGCCCGTGGTGGGTTCGTCGAAGATGAATAGGATGTGGCCCTCCGTTGAATTTTTTCCCAGGAAAGAGGCCAGCTTCACGCGCTGTGCTTCGCCACCACTCAGGGAGTTGGACGATTGCCCCAGCTTCACATAGCCCAAGCCTACTTCGAACAACGGGAGGATCTTTTCGTAGATCGGCTTTTTGTCTTTGAAAAATTCAAGACCTTCTTCCACGGTCAGGTCCAGGATGTCGGAAATGTTCTTGTCGTTCACCTCCACTTCGAGCACCTCCTGTTTGAAGCGCTTGCCGTGACAGCTTTCGCACTTCAGGTAGATGTCGGCCATGAATTGCATTTCGATCTTGATCTCGCCTTCACCCTGGCAGGTCTCGCAGCGTCCGCCTTCCACATTGAAGGAGAAGTGCGAAGGCTTGTAGCCGCGTTGCTTGGCCAAAGGTTGGTCGGCATAGAGCGTGCGAATGGCGTCATACGCCTTCACATAGCTTATCGGATTAGACCGCGATGATTTGCCGATCGGATTCTGATCCACAAATTCCACTTGTGTGATGCGCGAAAAATCGCCCTCCAGCTTGTCGTATTTCCCAGGCGTTTCCGAAACGGATCCCGACAAACGGCCCAGCGCCGGATATAGAATTTTTTTGATGAGCGTTGATTTCCCCGAACCGCTCACACCCGTAACCACCGTAAGAATACCCAGTGGAAACTTCACGGTAAGATTTTTCAGATTGTTCTCTCTCGCGCCGATAACCGTAACGGCGTCCCTCCACTTGCGGCGCGTCTTAGGGATCGCGATCGTCTCGCGGCCGCTAAGATAATCCGTCGTGTGCGACCGTACGGTCCCATCGATCTCATCCACCGTGCCCTGGAACACCAACTCGCCGCCGTGGCTTCCCGCATCGGGCCCAATGTCGATGATCTGGTCAGAAGCGCGCATGATCTCTTCTTCGTGCTCTACCACGATCACAGTATTTCCTAAGTCGCGCAGCGAGATCAGCACGCTCACCATGCGGTCTGTGTCTTTCGGATGTAACCCAATGCTGGGTTCATCCAGCACGTACATGGAACCTACGAGGGCGCTTCCTAAAGAGGTAGCTAGCTTAATGCGCTGATATTCCCCGCCTGATAGGGTAGACGTAAGACGATTCAAGGTCAAATATCCCAGGCCAACGCGATCCATATACTCGAGCCGTGAGGTGATCTCCGTCAGAATGCGATCCGAGATTTTTTTGTCGAAGTCCGGCAGCTGGATCTTTTTAAAGAATGCCAGCATGTCCTCGATCGGCATCAGCACGAGGTCGGTAATGGAGACGCCCGCGATCTTCACATACTGAGCATCCTTTCTCAACCGGGTGCCGCGGCAATCGGGGCAGTTGGTGCGCCCGCGGTAACGGGACAGCAACACGCGGTATTGGATCTTGTGGGTTTTGGATTCCAGGTATTTGAAGAAATTGTGAATGCCTTCGAAATACGTATTGCCATTCCACAATATGTCTTGTTGAGCTTTCGTAAGCTCATTATAGGGTCGGTGGATAGGGAAATCGAATTTGATGCCGTTTTTGAGCAGGGGTTTTTGCCATTCGCCCATGGTTTCGCTGCGCCACGGCGCGATGGCGCCCTCGTAGACCGACAGCGATTTGTCCGGGATGACCAGGTCCTCGTCGATGCCGAGAATTTTTCCAAAACCTTCGCACGTCTGGCAGGCGCCGAAGGGATTGTTGAAGCTGAAGAAGTTTATGGACGGTTCGGTGAACCGCATGCCGTCCAGCTCGAAGCGGTCGGAGAATTTTACCTTGTCGTGACCCTCGGCATAGATCAGGCAGTCGCCCTCGCCTTCGAAGAACGCGGTTTGGACGGAGTCGGAAAGGCGGAAGGTGGTGTCGTCGTCGCCGGGGTTGACCACGGCGCGGTCGATGAGGACCTCTACGGAACCATCGGGTTGGGCGGCGGCCTTCTTCTTTTTGCCACCTTCGGCGGGAGGGGCCACCATCTCTTCAATAAACTTGACTTCGCCGTCGATTAACACGCGCGCGAAACCTTTACTCAATAACAGATTCAGCTCGTCAACTAGCTTGCGGCCCTTTTTTATGTGGAGTGGGCAGGCTACCATCACGCGTGTGCCGGCGGGAAGACGGTTCACATAATCGACCACGGAGGTCACCGTATCGCGCTTCACTTCCTTGCCGCTGACGGGCGAGTAGGTCTTGCCGATGCGGGCGAAGAGCAGTTTCAGGTAGTCGTAAATTTCCGTGGTGGTGCCCACGGTGGACCGGGGGTTGCGCGTGTTCACTTTTTGCTCGATGGCAATAGCCGGCGACACGCCCTTGATGTAGTCGACCTCCGGCTTTTCCATCCGGCCCAAAAACTGGCGGGCGTAGGCGCTGAGGCTTTCCACGTACATGCGCTGGCCCTCCGCAAAAAGCGTGTCAAAAGCGAGGCTCGACTTTCCGGAACCCGACAGTCCCGTAATGACCACCAGCTTGTTGCGGGGAATGGCGACGCTAAGATTTTTCAGGTTATTGACACGTGCCCGTTTGATGATGATGTAGTCGCGGGGATCGAGGTCTTCCAGATAAGAATCGTTCGCTTTAACAGAAAGGGTTTTTGACACAGAATCTTCGGTTATAATTCAAAAGCTAGTCCCTGCAATCTCGCACAAGAGATGTGGGGATGAAATAAGTTTGACGAAATAATTGAGGCAAGGTTGCCGATTCATCATTTCCCATAAAAAGAAAAAACACCATCTGGTGAGACGGTGTTCATTTTTATGCCATTATCTTTTTTTTCAGATCAATTGTCGAAGTCGGGATCATAGCTGGCTTCGCGATTGCCGCGACTGCCGCCCTCTTCGTCATAATCGCTGTCGCTATCAGCGCTGTCGCCGGCGTTGCTATCGAAATCTTCGCCTCCGGAATCGAATCCGTCCTCATTTTTGTCGAATTCGCCCTCGGCTTTCGATTCTACATCGTATTCGCCGTCACTATTTTTGGTGGCGGGTACTTTTACCAGGTAAGTCGCATCTTCGGTTTCCAGGGGGAAAACGAAAATCGGTTCCCGCTTCGCATTGGTAATGCGTTGAATGCTGCCCTCATACCCGTTCGGGTACTGATCGCGGAGCAGTTCTTGGAGATCCTCTGAGAGATTTTCCAGGCTTTTGATTACTTTTTTCTTGCTGATGGCCATACTATTTAAAGACGCAGTATTTGCGAGCAAATAGCTAAAGAAATTGTGTGAGAGGCAAGAATTTTTTGAAAATTTTTTGCGCTAATCCAAAATCTTTCTATCTTTTCAAACCTATTTGTTCCACTAACCCAAAACAATATCGAAAGAGATCTCTACGTTACCTTAAAGTGAGAAAGAATGATTGACAGCAGATTAAGCGACTCCCAACTAGTGTCGCTCTATCAAAACGGTAACGAAGAAGCTTTCGAAATGCTCCTGCACCGGCATAAATCGAGAATCTATACGGCGATATACCTGATCGTGAAAGATCGGTACACCGCCGAAGATTTACTCCAGGAAACCTTTGTAAAGGCAATCAACACCATTCGTGGTGGACGCTACAACGAAGAAGGTAAATTTTTACCCTGGATCAGCCGGATTGCTCATAACCTAGCGATCGACAACTTTCGAAAAGAAAAACGTTACCCCGAGGTAGTGTTGGAAGACGGCAGCAGACTCTTCAACTCCATGGAATTTGCCGAGGAGTCGATGGAGGACAAGCAGATTTTTAAGGATACCCGGACCAAGCTCAGAGATTACATTAAGGAGTTACCGACCGAGCAGAAACAGGTGCTGATCATGCGGCACTATCTGCAGATGAGCTTCCAGGAGATCGCGGAACGCACAGGGGTGAGTATCAACACAGCGCTGGGACGCATGCGCTATGCACTCATCAACCTGCGGAAAAAGATGGTGAAACACAGAGCCAATGATAAAAACTTTTACTCAAACGGACTTGATCAGGTATTTATACCACGAGACTACGGAGAAGGAGACGAGGGAGATTGATAAGGCCCTCATTTGCGACAGTGACCTGCAAGCTCTCTACAACGAGCTGTACGTCATGAAAAAGAATATGGACGCTGCCCAACTGGAGCCTTCCTCCAGCACGGTGCTCAACATTTTGGGCTACGCCCGCAGCGTTCCGCAACACAAACAATGAAGGGCATAAGGCCCTTCATCGTCGTTGCTCCGCCTACAAGGCCTTGATCTCCACCTTGCGCCAGCGCACCTTTACACCGCCACCGTCGTGTATTTGCAAGGCTATTTTGCCCGTACTGGCGCCAATTTTCTCATCTTTTAGGGTAATCATCTGAACACCATTCAAAAACGTGTTCACCTCGTCGCCAACCACGCGCACGACCATCGTATTCCATTCCCCTTCCTTCAGCACCTTTTCCTTGTCCGCCGCAGGCTGGATCAACCAACCCCTTCCATACGACTCGTAGACGCCACCCGTGTGGTGATTGAGGGGCGCCACCTCGGCTTGCCAGCCGCTGATCGTGGTTCCTTCAATGCCGGCATGAAAGAATACGCCGCTGTTGCCATTGGACTCTTGCTTGAATTCTACGGTCAATTCGAAGTTTTTGAACTCGCGTTCAGAAACTAAATAGCCGTAAGCCTTGTCCGGACCGCTCTCGCAGATCATCTCGCCCTTCTCCACATACCATTTTTCGGTGCCGGCCACTTTCCAGCCGGTGAGGTCTTTTCCATTAAAAAGTTTGATTTGTGCGTGTGCGCCCACAAGGGAGCCTGCAACCAGCAAAAGGGTTATCAGTGTCTTGTTCATAATTTGGGTTTCGTTTGTCCTGAAACTACAAAATCGGGTTTCATAAATAAAACGTTTCTGGATGGCCGGAGCGGACAAAAAGATCGGGTTGGGTCGGGCAGGCCTCCGAACTATTGTTTTCTTTGCACCGTGAAAATCCTGATCCTTCACCAGCACTTCAACACCCCGCAAACCGGCGGCGCCCTGCGCTCCTACTACCTGGCCAAAGCGCTGGTAGACGCCGGCATGACGCCCGTGGTGATCACGGCACACAATGAGGGGAAATACAAAGGGGTGATCGTGGATGGCATCGAGATTCACTACCTGCCGATTGTCTACCATAACCATTTTGGGTTTTGGCGGCGCAGCATCGCGTTTCTCCGCTATGTGGCCGGCGTGGTGTGGACCACCCGCAAGTTGGGTCCCGTGAAAACCTGTTATGCTATTTCCGTTCCCCTCACGGTGGGGCTGGCGGCCCGTGTGCTGAAAAGGGTCTACGGCATCCCTTTCATCTTTGAAGTGGGCGATCTGTGGCCGGAGGCGCCTATACAAATGGGATTTGTGAAGAACTATTTTTTCAAACAGTTTCTCTATGGATTGGAAACATCCACCTATCGCAAAGCCAAGGCGGTGGTGGCGCTTTCGCCGATGATCCAATCCGAAATTGAGAAAAAAGTGCCGGGAAAAACCGTTCACCTCATCCCCAACATGTCGGACACGGATTTTTATTTTCCAGAGGAGAAACAGCGTTCGCTCGAGGCAAAATTCGGAGTGGAAAACAGGTTCGTGGTGTCGTATATCGGTGCCGTGGGGCTGGCCAATGGGCTTGATTTTTTTATTGAATGCGCCCGCGCGTCCCAAAAAGCAAACCAGTCGATACATTTTTTACTTTGTGGCGACGGCGCCTTGCTGGAAAACCTGAAAGCGATCGTAAAACGGTTGGCGCTGACCAATTTCACCTTCATCCCCTTTCAAGATCGTGACGGCGTGAGAGAAATCATGAACGTGACCGATGCTGCATTTGTCTGCTACAAACCGATCCCTATCCTGGAAACCGGATCGCCCAATAAATACTTCGACGGCCTGGCCGCCGGCAAGCTCATCCTGGTGAATTTTGGTGGCTGGATCCGGTCGGAGATTGAACAACAACACTGCGGTGTGTATGTCGATAGCCGTCAGCCGCAGGATTTTGTGAAGGTCGTTACGCCTTACCTGGAAGAACGGGCAGCGCTAAAAAAAAGCCAGCAAGCTGGGCGCTTGCTGGCAGAGTCAAAATATTCGCGAAACATTCTCGGCAAAAAATTCGCCGGTCTGTTTAATTGATCGTATTTTCTTATTGCGTTATCTGGCTGATCTTTCCCGTCTTCTTATTTTTTAAGATCACTTTCTTGGCGCCGTAGTGCGTCACCTCTTCTTTCACCAGGTAATGTTCGGCATCGTATTCCTGCAGGTGGCTGTCTTTGGAAACGCCGGTGCGACCACGCCAGATGTCGAGCTTCACGGGTTCCCACAGTTTTGTTTTGGCCGATTTGTAGGCAGCGTCCAGCACCGCGTTCACCACGTAGCCGTCGTAGAAGGTCTCCTTGGGCTGCTGTCCTTTTTCCATGGCGTTGAACATGTCCATGAACATGTGGTTATAGCCCAGCTCGTTCAGCTCGTCGCCGACGGGGAACAACCAGCCTGAATTGCTTTCGGCTTTCTCGGCGAGGTAGTCGCCGCTTTTGCCGGTGGTGAACATTTCGAAGCCGGTGCGCATAAAGCTGTTGATCCAGATCGTGCCTTCGGTACCCATCACTTCGTCGCGCAGGTCGAGGCCGCCGCGGAAGGTCCAGCTCACTTCAAACTGGCTGATGGCGCCGTTCTCGTATTTGATCAGACCGATGGCGTGATCTTCGGCATCGATGGGTTTCACTTGGGTGTCGGCCCAGCACATCACTTCCACGGGGAGGATATCTTTACCAATGTAGCTGCGGGTGATCTCCACGCAATGGCATCCCAGGTCAAGAATACAGCCACCGCCGGCTTGCTCGATGTCCCAGAACCAGTCGCTGTGCGGACCAGGGTGCGTCTCGCGCGACTTGGCCCAAAGAATCCGGCCGAGGGCACCGTTCTTTACGCTCTCTTGTGCTTTGATAAACTTAGGCGTGTACACCAGGTCCTCGAGGTAGCCATTGAAGATGCCGGCTTTTTCCACGGCGAGCAGCATGCGCTTGGCCTCTTCAGCGTTGCGCGCGAGCGGCTTGGTGGTGATCACAGCTTTTTTGTGTTTGCAGCAAAGCAACACGGCTTCTTCGTGCATATTGTTCGGCAGGGCGATACAGACCACATCCACATCGGGGCGGTCGATGGCGGCTTCGAGGTGGGCTGTGGAAAACCCTACGTTATAGTCCGTGGCAAATTTCTTTGCACTTTCTTCTTTGCGGGAATAGATGCTGACGATCTTGTCTTTGCTTCGATAGCCTTGGATGGATTCGGCATAAAACCGGCCGATGAAGCCCGACCCTAGCATGGCGATGTTCATAATCTCTTGCGTTTGTTGGTGTATGTTTGGATTTAGAATTTTTTTGAATCGCCGATTTCAAGTTTTGAAAGTTGAAATCAGTGTGGTCACGCTTTGCTTATTTCCTTTTTCTCGTTGAAGAAGAAAATGAAATAGAGCAACACGGCGACCGCAATATAGGCTGGAACAAGCCAGATACTTGTCCATTGGTGCACACCTTCTGTTGTGTAGTAATCCGCCGTGAAGCCCGAGAACCAGGTTCCAATGAACATCCCCAGGCCATAGGTAGCAAAGGTGAATAGTCCTTGCGCAGCGTTCTTGATTTTTTCTCCGGCTTTCTTTTCCGTATACATGTAGCCGGTCACAAAGAAGAAATCGTAGCATACGCCGTGAAGCAGAATGCCGGCATACAGCATCCATGCACCGGTTTCGATATTTCCATACGCGAAGCACACATATCGCAAGATCCACGCGGCCATTCCCAGCAACAACATCTTTTTAACACCAATGCGGTTGAACAGGAAAGGAATCGCCAGGATGAACAAGGCCTCCGAAAATTGTCCAAGGGTCATCTTACCGGCAGGGTTTTTCATGCCGGCTTCGTTCAGAAAAAGGTTTGCAAATCCATAGTAGAACGAAAGCGGAATACACACCAGGACGGCTGCGATGAAAAAGATGAGGTAGGGTTTGTCTTTAAACAATACAAACGCTTCTGTGCCCAACACACTCGACGCACTGGTGTCGGACGTTCGGCCCTTCGGTGGCGTGTGGGGTAATACAAAACTGATGAGTCCAAGTGCAACGGAAGCCATGGACGCCATCACAAAAGTGAACTGTGTTTTCTCGATCGAAAATACACCAATCAACTGGCCAGCGATGATCCAGCCGAGCGTACCGAACACGCGGATCCAGGGAAATTGTTTTCCGGGGTCGGTCATTTGTGTGAAGGCAATGCTATTGGATAGCGCAATGGTGGGCATGTAGAGCAACGAATAGAACAGAATCACCCAATAAAAGGCGGTGTTTCCCGTGATCTGTGTGGCCAGGTATAAAAGCGCTCCCCCTACAAGGTGAAGTACTCCCATGATACGCTGCGCAGCAAAATAACGGTCGGCTACCATGCCGACAAAGAAGGGAGAGATGATGGTCGCGATGGCCAGCGCGCTATAGGCCGCGCCGATCTGTACCCCGCTGGAATGTAAAAATTCAGACATGTAGGTGCCCATCGTGACGTACCAGGATCCCCAAATAAAATATTCCAGGAGCATCATGACCGAGAGCTTTGTGAAGATGACAGGTTTCATGGGTTTTGATAAAGGGTTGGAAATGTACGAACGGGTGCAGCCGCCATGCGTTAGGTTGAGGGGGCTGTCCGTGAAGATACAGGGTGAAGCAGACAGACAAAAACCTCTTGTAAAATTTTTTCAATTGCGAAGGCCTTGCCAGCGCTCACGGGCACGCTAAGAAAACGATGAAGTGAAATAAAAGGAGAAACGTGGAAATAACGCGGAGCGAACGCCCGGCGTGTTGGGGGTCAGGATAATTTCTTCAAGAGCAATGATGCCCACTGCTCACGCTCGTCGCGGCGCACTTCGGCAAGGTTGTAGCGCCCCGCTTCGTTGAGAAGGTCGTCGATGTCGTTTGTATAAAAACCACTCAGCAGGAGCAGGCTTTCAGGGGTCATATACTGTTGGTACAGCCTGATCTCGTCGAGCAATACATTCTTGTTGATGTTGGCCAAAATGATGTCGAATGTTCCTTCGAAGGAGAAGTCGCTCAGCTTGCCTTGTTGCTGGTGGATGTTGGTGCACCCGTTCACGTCGATGTTTTCCTGGCCGTTGCTCACACTCCACTCGTCGATGTCGAATGCCTCGACTTCTTTGGCGCCAAGCTTGGATGCCATGACCGAGAGGATTGCCGTGCCACAGCCGGCGTCCATCACCCGCTTGTTCAAGTGGTTGATGTCCATTTGGCTCTTGATCATCAGATACGTGGTTTGATGATGGCCCGTGCCGAACGACATCTTGGGGGTGATGATGAGTTCGTATTGATATTTTTTTTCGATCTTATGAAAATCAGCGCGGATCAGGCAACGGTCATCCACGATGATGGGCTCGTAATTTTTTTCCCACTCTTCATTCCAGTTCTGTTTCTGGATGCGGTCCTGGAAAAAGACCACGGGCGTTTGCAAGGTATACTTGTCTTTGATGGCCTGCAGATATTCTTTGTCATACTTCTCCATCTCCACATACGCCTCAAATCCTTTGTCCGTCTCCATGAACGTGTCGAAGCCGGCCTCGGCAATTTCGGCCATGATCAGCTCGGAGAAATCGGGGTCGCAGATGACCTGGAGGCGTGAGTAGTACATGAGAAGATGGAGTCGTGTGAAGAGAAATACGGATCGGATAAGAAATAAAATGCCGGTGACGTGAATGTCACCGGCATTTCTATGGTTTACATAGCCTTGATGATCTCGGCAAACTCTCGGGATTTCAAAGACGCACCGCCCACCAGGCCGCCGTCAACATCCGGTTGAGAGAAAAGTTCTTTGGCATTGGCCGCGTTCACGCTGCCGCCATATTGAATGGTGATCTCGTTGGCCACTGCCTCGCCGTATTTGGAGGCCAGGTGCTTGCGGATCACGGCATGCATGTCTTGCGCTTGCTGTGAAGTCGCTGTTTTGCCGGTGCCGATCGCCCACACGGGTTCGTACGCAACAATAACTTTCTGGAGCGATGCCGCATCCAGGTGGAACAGGCTTTCTTCGATTTGTTTTTTTACGAGGGCTTCGTGTCCGTTGCTTTCGCGGACCTCAAGAGGTTCGCCGCAGCAGAAGATGGGAGACAGGCCGTGCTTCAACGCGATGTCTACTTTCTTGGCCAGCAATTTTCCGTCTTCACCAAAATATTGGCGACGTTCGCTGTGACCCAGGATCACATAGCCGATGCCCAGCGACTTCAACATCGCGGCCGACACTTCGCCGGTGTATGCGCCCGACTCGTGCTCGCTGCAATTTTGAGCGGCCACCGAAATGCGGGTATCTTGTCCGATAAGATTTTTGATGGGAAGCAGGTAAGGGAACGGCGTGCAGAGAATCACCTTTACGTTGCCTTTCACTTCATCGGCCACCATGCCTTTGATCTCCGAGGCCAGGATGTTGGCTTCGTCCAGGGTTTTGTTCATCTTCCAGTTGCCGGCTACAATTTTTTGACGCATACAATTTTGAGTTGGTTATAGAATTGGGGTTCAAAGATAGTTCAGCTTTTTGCTTATCGCACAAGGCCTAGCGCTTTTTCGGTTTGTAGTAGGAGTCCCGGAACAATTGCTGTGCGTCGGGCGCGTTCATCACCTGCGGTAAAGTGGCCTCAGGGTGCTTCTCAGCATATTTATTCACGATCTGCCAGCCCACCCATTGACCAATGCGACCGGGACATTTTTCACCCACTTGTATGGTCACGGGGCGCTCGCCCAGGTAATCCTGCTTCACTTTGTGGCTGGTGGCATACAACACCTGGCTGTCGATGAACCGGGCCCAGATCAGATCCTCGTTGCCTCGCGTGCCTTTCATTTCTTCGGGAGTGTACCAGATGAAAACACTGTCGGGTACGCAGGGCAGCATGTGCTTGGCGAAATAGAATGATTTTCCGAAGACCACCATGTCGGCCAACACCGTTTTATCGTTTGGTTGATTTTTGTTGAAGCGGCCTTCGATGCCATAGATCAGTATCGCGCAGGGTACGATGTCGTTGGGGTCGTATTTCCGCAGCAGGTATTCATACATCTTTGGCCGGTATTTAGCGCCACGGCCCAGGTAAAAATCCAGACTGACAATGATGAGCGAATCGGTGACGAGCATATCCGTTTCCAAGCCGGAAACGACGGTTTGAATTTTAGGTGGCGTGAAGCCGGGATAATAATATTTTATGTTGCTGAACGCTTCATCAAACTGCTGTTTCAATCCCGACAGGTCGCCAAAAACACGTTTGGTTTCCATCACCAATGTATCCATGTGCGGGCTGGTGACCTTTGCAAAAAGTTGGTTGATAAAAGCAGAATCGGATGGATACTCCGTGCGCCGGAAAATATAGTCACGTATCAGCGGATGGTGGGTGAGGAGGGCTACAAGCTCTTCCTTTGTGGTGAGGTTCACCAGCGAATCCTGCAGCTGCAGGATTTCTATCGACACCGGTTTTTCAATAGACGGTGCCACCACGCATTCGTCCTTTTCGCCTTTACAACCGGCCAGGATCAAGGCCGCGAACAACACGATTACCAATACCTTCTGCATACGCAATGATAATTTCCGCGAAGATGGGATTTTTTATGCTATCCTGGGCCCTTTTCCAGCGCAGGATTTTACTTTACATCGAAAGTGAGCTTATCGGTGGGAACATTTTTGGTGAGGCGCAGGCTCCGCACCGTTCCCCGCACGGTCACATGCACCAGGTTCGATTGATCCTCGAACACGTCCATGATGATATTGTTCTGGATTTGGATGGTCTTCAATTTTTTTACACCCGGTGCTTCAATGTAAAAGATAAACGCATCGCCCTCCAACTCATAGCCCAGGTATTTCGATTGCACGGCCTTATTATCCACCACGATCTTGAAACGCGGCGCCAGATATTCTTTCATGATGGCATTCAGGGCAGGCGTCGACTGCTTTGAGATGTCGAATTCGGGTTGTTTGAGGTGTTCGCGCAAGGTGGTTTCCAGGTCGTCGGCAAACACGCGCATCATGATCTCCAGCCGCTTGTCCTTTTCATCCATTTCAATTTCCGTGACGGAAACGTGCAGCGGGTGGAGGAGAAGTGAAAAAGCCAGGCTTTGCAGCGTGGAAATAAAGCAAAGGGATGAGAACATTCGTTTGTGAAAAAATGAATTCCTGCAAAGATTGTTCTTTCTGATAAAATACTAAAAGGATTTTTATTACCGGCCCCGCAATAAACGCTACCGTTTAACCATCAAACCCGCCCGGCCACCAAAACGGGGGTGTCATAAGTAAAAAATAACTAGTATACTTGCTCCCTTTTTCAAAGCGTGCTCAGCGTTTTATGACGGAATTTCAACTCTATTTCGGACTGGGGAAGGATCACATCCTGGACTATGCCAACGGATACGATCACATCCTGTTCATCGTGGCCCTCTGCGCCCTCTACATCACCCGCGACTGGAAACAGATCCTGGTGCTGGTCACGGCGTTCACCATCGGGCACTCCATCACGCTGGCCCTATCGACGCTGCGGATCGTGAACGTGAAGCCTGATCTGATCGAATTTCTGATCCCGCTCACCATCTTCGTCACCGCCGTTTCCAATTTGTTCAAGAACGAGAACAACGTTTCCGGCGGCCCCATGCAAATGAATTATTTCTACGCGGCTTTTTTTGGATTGATACACGGGCTGGGATTTTCCAACTATCTGCGCAGCATTTTGGGAAAAAGCGAGAACATCTTCACGCCCCTTTTAGCGTTCAACCTGGGTCTCGAATTCGGACAGATCATCATTGTGGTGCTGTTCATGTCCGTATGTTTCATTTTAGTGGATTTATTCAACCTGAACAGAAGGGACTGGAAGATGGTTATATCGTCTGCAGTGGCCGGAATGGCACTGCTGCTGATGAAGGACCATATGTTCTGGCTCAAAAACTAGTGACTCATTAACCTAAACTATATTCTTTTATGAAGCAATTTCTGATGTATGCGCTGATCCTGCTGGTCAACGTTGCCATCGCGCAACAGGCACCGCAGTGGCAGGGCAAGTTCGAGCAGTTGGACCAAACCTTGCCCACGCCGAACGAATACCGCACAGGCTCTGGCGCGCCCGGCGTGAAATACTGGCAACAAAAAGCCGACTACGTGATCAACGTAGAGCTGAATGACAACAACCAAAGCATCAGCGGCAGCGAAACCATCACCTACACCAACAACTCACCCGATGTGTTGAAGTATTTGTGGCTTCAGTTGGACCAGAACATCATCGCTCCTGAAAATACGTTGCGCACCACCAACACCGGCAACGTGGTGGATTCGGCCGCAGCTAAAACTTACGCCGCCCAGGTCTCCGATTTTAAAGGAGGCTATAACGTAAAAGGCGTGAAAGAAGTAAACGGCAAAGCACTTCCCTATTTCATCAACAACACCATGATGCGCGTGGATCTTCCGCAACCCCTCCGTTCGGGTGAGAAATATTCGTTCAACGTAGAGTGGTCGTACAACATCGTCGACCGCAGCGTGTTTGGACAACGCAGTGGTCTTGAATTTTTTCCGGAAGATGGAAACTATGTGTACACCATCGCCCAGTTCTTTCCCCGCATGTGTGTGTACGACGACTATGAAGGCTGGCAGAACAAACAATTCCTTGGCCGCGGAGAGTTCACGTTGCCTTTCGGCGACTACAAAGTGCGCATCACCGTACCCTCCGACCATATCATCGGTGCAACCGGTGTCTTGAAAAACCCTACCGACGTGTTGACAAAAACGGAGATCGAGCGCTTTGAAAAAGCAAAGGTCACTTTTGATGCACCTGTCATCATCGTTACACAATCGGAAGCCACGCAAAAAGAAAAGACAAAATCAACCCAAAAGAAAACCTGGGAATTCCACGCAGAAAATGTGCGCGACTTTGCGTTTGCCAGCTCACGTAAATTTATCTGGGATGCGCAAGCGGTGAAGATCGGCAGCAAAACGCCGTTAGCCCAGTCGTTCTATTCTAAGGAAGGCAACCCGCTGTGGGAAAAAGAATCCACCAAGGCCGTGAAGAATACGCTGGAAGTATATTCCCGCTACACACTCGACTATCCTTATCCGGTGGCTACTTCCGTTCACTCGGCGAGCATCGGTATGGAATATCCGATGATCTGCTTCAACTTCGGTCGCCCCGCCAAAGACGGCACGTACACCGCAAAATTAAAGCAAGGCATGATCGGCGTGGTGGTTCACGAAGTGGGTCACAATTTCTTCCCCATGATCGTGAACAACGACGAGCGCCAAACCACCTGGATGGACGAAGGTGTGAACAGCTTTGTGCAGTTGCTCACGGAATTGGAACGCTACCCCGAACTGAACTACACCCGCGGCAAGCCGGCCGATCTCGTGCCCTACATGAAAGGCGACAAAAGCCAAATGCGCCCGCTCATGACCAACTCCGAACAAGTGATCCAATTCGGCCCCGAACAATATGCCAAGGCGGCAACTGGTTTGTTCATGCTTCGTCAAACCGTGATGGGTCCCGAGCTTTTCGATAAAGCTTTTAAAGAATACGCACAACGCTGGGCCTTCAAGCATCCCAAGCCTGCCGATTTCTTCCGCACCATGGAAGATGCTTCCGCCGTCGACCTCGATTGGTTCTGGAAAGGCTGGTTCTACACCACCGACAACGTAGATCAATCCATCGACCAGGTGAAATGGTACAAAATGCGCACCTCCCAGCCCAACCTGGAGAAAAAGGAAGTGACCGCTAAGAAGGGTGACCTCGCACAGGGCGATGGCAAGAAATATGACTCGTTCAACAATGGCCCCGAACCTTTCAGCCTCATCGAAACCGACCCTCGACTCAACGGCGAATTTGCGAGCCGTGTCGACGATAAGGCCATCATGCAAAAGCTGGAAGACAAGAATATCTATGAAGTAACGTTGTCTAACAAGGGTGGCCTGGTGATGCCCGTCATCATCGAGTGGACCTACAAGGATGGCACAAAGGAAATCGAGAAGATTCCCGCCGAGATCTGGAGAGTGAACGAACAAAAGATCACCAAGGTGTTCGTGAAACAAAAAGAGGTGGTGAACATCGTGCTGGATCCTAACTTTGAACTGTCGGACATCAACGTGCAGGACAACGTTTTCCCCAAACGCGAGGCCGAATCGAAATTCGACGATTTCAAAAAGAAGGAGAAGTCAAAATAAACATAGCGTGTTCGCCCGGCGTGGCGTTCACAAACGAATTACAGCGTGCCGGAACTTTCCGGCGCGCTTTGAATTTTAATAGAACGGAGAGCACCAAAAGAAAGGAACGTGATGAAGCGAATATTGGCATGCATACTTACCCTCGGCATTGTGTCACAGGTGTCGGCACAAGCACAACAGGGTTGGAAAGGAAAATTTGAACAACTGGGAGAAATGCTCCCCACGCCCAACGGCTACCGCACGGCTTCCGGCGCTCCCGGCCAAAACTACTGGCAGCAGCGCGCCGACTATACGATCCAAGTGGAATTGGACGACAACACCCAAAAGCTCACCGGTTCCGAAACCATTACCTACTACAATAACTCGCCCGACGCACTGGATTTTCTCTGGCTGCAACTGGACCAGAATATTTTCGCGCCAAAGAACATGACTTCGGAAACGCATACCGGCGTGGTAAAAGATTCCATTCCCGCAAGCTTCTTCACCAAGTCATCCGGTGTAGTGGTGTCGGATTATGTTGGTGGATACACCATTCAATATGTGAAAGATGCTTCCGGGAAAGAGCTTCCGCATACGATCAACAACACCATGATGCGCGTGGACCTACCTTCTCCATTGAAGACCGGCGAAAAATTCACGTTCTCGGTGGCCTGGAGCTATAACGAATACAATCACCAGGTGTTTGACGGCCGCGGTGGATATGAATATTTTCCCGACGACGACAACTATGTCTACACCTGCGCGCAGTGGTTCCCCCGCATGTGTGTGTACGATGACTACAAAGGCTGGCAAAACAAACAATTCCTCGGACAAGGCGAGTTTGCCCTCGTGTTCGGAAATTATAAAGTAAAGATCACCGTGCCTTCCGATCACATCGTGGGGGCTACCGGAGTGCTTCAAAATCCGAAAGACGTATTGACCAAGGAACAGATCGAACGTTTTGACCGCGCCAAGAAAACATTCGACAAGCCGGTTTTCATCGTGACGCAAGATGAAGCGACGCAAAAAGAAAAAACCAAATCGACAAAGAAAAGCACTTGGGAGTTTCAGGCCGAAAACGTCCGTGACTTTGCTTTTGCCAGCTCGCGCAAATTTATCTGGGATGCCCAGGCCGTGAAAGTGGGCAACAACACCCCCCTGGCGCAATCGCTCTATCCGAAAGAAGGCAACCCGCTGTGGGAAAAAGAATCCACCAAAGCGATTCGCAATGCGCTGGAGCTTTATTCTTCACGCACGTTCGACTACCCGTATCCGGTAGCCTACTCCATACACACCGCACAGCAAGGCATGGAATATCCCATGATCTGCTTCAACGGCGAGCGTCCGAACAAGAAAGGAGAGTATTCAAAACAAACCCTGACCGACCTGGTCTCGGTGGTCGTGCACGAGGTAGGGCACAATTTCTTCCCCATGATCGTGAACTCCGACGAAAGACAATGGTCCTGGATGGACGAAGGCCTGAATACATTCCTCGAAAAAGAAACGATACGCGTCCGCTACCCGGAACTGTTTGCCACCCACGGCACGCCGAAAGGCATTGTGCCTTTTATGCGCGGCGACAAAAGCCAGATGCGCCCCATCATGACCACGTCCGACAACATCCGTCGCTCGGAGTTCGGTCCCAATGCCTACACCAAACCTTCGGCCGCACTGACGATACTGCGCGAGACCGTCATGGGTCCCGAATTGTTCGACAAGGCCTTCAAAGAATACGCGCAGCGCTGGGCTTTCAAACATCCTAAACCTGCCGACTTTTTCCGGTCGCTGGAAGATGCCTCCGCCGTTGACCTCGACTGGTTCTGGCGTGGATGGTTTTACACGACCGACAACGTGGACGTAGACCTGGCCGAAGTGAAGTGGTACACATTGAACACCGCCAAAGCCGATCCCGAGAGAAAAGAAGTAAAAGCCAAGAAAGGCGACCTGGTCACCAAAGACGGTAAGCCCGCCGACTTCAGCCAAGGCCCCGAGCCCCTCACGCTCACCAACACCGCCGAGAAACTCAACGGTGAGTTCAGAAGCCAGGTCGACGACAATGCTATCCGCCAGAGACTGCAGGGCAAAAACATTTATCAGCTGCGCTTTAAAAATGTTGGGGGCCTGGTCACACCGTTGGTGATCGAGTGGACATATAAAGATGGTTCGAAGGAAATTGAACGGATTGCCGCCGAAATTTGGCGCACGAATGAAAGCGAGGTCACCAAAGTGTTCATCAAAGACAAAGAAGTGGTGAATATCGTAGTGGATCCAAACGCCGAGTTGGCCGACGTGGAAACCAGCAACAACACGTTCCCCAAAAGAGAAACCGCATCGCGCTTCGACCGCTTTATGGCGAAATAGCGAAAGACTTTAGTTTACAGGAGTAAAAGCCATCACCGCGAGGTGGTGGTTTTTTTTTGAGGTTGCTCCGGCTCATCCAAATTGAATTTGTGGAGAAAGCGATGCACAATCGGCGAAAGAAAAACGGCTGCTATGGTAAGAAAAGCAACGCCACTGAAGATCGCATAAAACGATGCCCACAATTTTGCCAAGTCATTCTTTAGCGGATCGACAGGCCCCATGCCCGTGAGGATCATCGAGGCGTTGACCAATGAATCGATCCAGTTCAAATCGTTGAAGAAGTGATACCCCACCACGCCGATGCCCAGCGACACGAAGATGAGGAGTGCCGTAAACAAACCGTAGTGCGCCTGGCGCATATAGAATTCGCGCAACGGCAACAACGGACGGCGGCGGTGCTCAAACGGCGTGTAGTTAAGTTTCATTTCATTCCGTCATTAACTTTAGGGCGCGCCCCAGGTCCACATTTCCACCGGAAAGGATGATGCCCACTCGTTTGCCCTTGAACTTTTCTTTCGACTTCAACACGGCAGCCAGAGGCACGGCGCATGAGGGCTCCACTACGATCTTCATTCGCTCCCAAATAAGTCGCATAGCAGAAACAATCTCCGCGTCGGTCACGGTGATCACTTCCTTGACCAGCTCATGGATGATGGGGAATGTTTTGTCACCCAGCGAAGTGAGCAAACCATCGGCAATGGAGTCGGATTGGGAGGGTTCGATCTTTCCGGATTGCATGGAGCGGAAGGCATCGTCGGCACCCGCGGGCTCTGCAGCAAACACCTGCGTGCCCGGTGAGAAATATTTTGTGGCCAGTGCAGTGCCGCTCAGCAATCCGCCACCGCCAACGGGGGCGATGATCACGTCAAGATCTTTCGCTTCTTCAAACAATTCCTTGGCCGCGGTGGCCTGGCCGGCAATGACATCGTAGTTGTTGAAAGGATGTATTTCGGTGGCGCCGGTTTTCTGGATCACGTCGGCCAGCGTCGATTCGCGCGCAGCCAGGGTTGGCTCACATTCGAAGATTTCGCCATCGAATCCCCGTACGCCACGCTTCTTCACCTCGGGAGCGGTGCGCGGCATCACGATGTACGATTTTACGCCCATGATCTTCGCCGCCCGTGCGATCGCCTGGGCGTGGTTGCCCGACGAGTGCGTGGCCACGCCTTTGGCACGCGCCGATTCCGAAAGTGAAAGCACGGCGTTCATCGCCCCGCGCGCTTTAAAGGCGCCGATTTTTTGAAAATTTTCACACTTGAAATAAAGTTGGCACCCCGCCTGTTCGTCAATACCCGCAGAAGTCATCACGGGTGTGCGGTGAATGTAGGGTATAATGCGCGCATGCGCTTGTTGAATGGTTTGCTGATTAGGGATAGACATAAAGAATGGTTCGGGATAGCAAAGTATGTAAAAATGATGTTTTCATAAAGGAACATTTTCTGAAGCCAGGATCGCTGCTGGTCATATCAGTCCTTGCGCGTTTCCTGATCCAGCATTTTCAGAAGCGTAGGCATCCGGTAAGGGCCATGCATGCGGCGAACATTTTCGGACGCGACTTCCACCCGCGTGCCGATGGCGCTGACGAACAGGGGGTTCTTGCTTTGACGTGTAACGGTCACCACATTGCGCGAGTTGCCATGAAAAGAAGTTTTGGCCACACCTACCACCGCTATTTTTTGGCCAAGGGCTTCGTACAGGTGCGCGCCCAACCCAGGTTTGCCTTCATCGTCGAGATAAACATAGCCGTCGACGATGAGGGTGTCGATCGTATCCATATCGAACAGGGCCAGCAACGCGAGAATGCAGGGCAGCTCGCGTTTATAAAAATTCCCCGGCTCGTAAGGTGAAACGTCGTTTATGTTTGCCGACTTGACGTCGAGCGGCGCGTCATCGGCCCAGTCCCGAAACAGCAAGCCGACCGCCTTTGCGTGTTCGTCGCGATAGTAAACGTCGATGGCGAGCTTCAGACCGGATGACATGGCCGGTAATTTATTAGCCATGCCTATGGAAACAAAAAAAGCTGCCTGAAAAAGCAGCTCTTCCGTGAAAGGAATATTTTGAGGTGATTATTTCGCCATTTTATTGTTCCGGTAGATTTCCTTGCCCTTGTCGTTCCACTCGGCTTTCACGTAGGGCTGCATCGACTCATCGAAGGGTTCCTTTGGATAGGCGATGATCTTTTTGCGTTTGCCGTTGGCGTAGAACTCGGTCCAGTCGCCCACTTTCTCGTCCCATTGGTATTCGCCCTGCACGGCCAGCTGGCCGTTTTCGTGGAAGAAATAGTAGAAGCCTTCCTTCTCACCGAATTCGATCGGCGTCATTTCTTTCATGCGCTTGCGCTCTGTCGGGTCGTAGTAGCTCACCAGCGACTCTTTGGGCCAGCCGTGATAGAACTTGTCCTTGTCCAGCAGTGTGCTGTCGCGGCTGTTGTAGCGCATCCAGCGGCCGTGGCGGGTGCCTTTGTAGAAAATTCCCTTCTCCACGACCGTTTCACCCACACGTTTTTCATAAGGGCCATGCAAAAGCACGCCTTTGGTGGGATCGAAAGTGGAGGTTTTTCTGATCTCGCGCCGTGTGTAGTCATACCAAAAGATATCGCGTACGAACGTCTGCGGTTTTTCGGATTTTTTCAGATAATAAAAAAGCTCATAGGTAATGCGGTCGCCCACGCCCTTGCGGGTAAAGCCTTTTTTGGTTTTGATGCCGTAGAAAACCTTCTTCTTCGGTTTTTTCTTTTTGGTAGTGTTAACGGGCTCTTCTTCCTTTTGGAAATCCAGGCTGGCGGGCGTGTCGATGGTGAAACGCTGCTCTTGCGGTTCTTGAGGCTCGTCCTGGGCCCAACTCACGAGGGGAAGGACCGGCAGGATCAGGAACGATATTCTCCGTAAGAAATGCATAGAAAAACTTAACGTACCGGCTTTAGTTGATATTGTAAAAATAACAAACCCTCCGGCTTTTAGAAATCCGGAGGGTTTGAATACTTGCGCGCTCGCCGATTTTATGAAACCATCTCCACGCTGCGGCGGATAAAGTTGGTCAGTTCGGCACCCGTCAGCATGTTCTGCGAAAGCAGGGCCAGGTCGTAGGCTTGTTTGGCCAACCTGTTTTTGTCTTCCTCGCTTCCGGCTTTCAATATTTTCTGGACGATCGGGTGATTGGCATTCACGGCCACGTTATAGTTGTCGGGCATGTTGCCCATAAACGCGTAGCCACCGCCGCCACCCAGTTTGGCCATGTCTTTCATGCGGCGCATAAATTCGCTCATGGTGATCACCACGGGCAGATCCTGCGGCGAGAGCGACTCTACGGCCACGGTCATGGTCTTGCTGTTGATGGCTTTTTCAAACACGGTCTTCACGGCTTCCTGCTCGTCCGCGCTCAAAACGCTTTCCATTTTTCCGTCTTTGTCGATCAGCTTGTCGGCCGTTTCGCTGTCCACGCGCTTGATCTGCACTTTCTCCAGCTTTTGTTCCAGCGTGTTGATGAAGTGATTGTCGAGCACGCCGTCCAGCAGCAACACGTCGTAGGCTTTTGCTTTGGCGGCTTGGATGAAGCTGTCTTGCTTGCCGGGATCGGAAGCATAGACATAGATCACGTTGCCGTCTTTGTCGGTTTGCGTGGGACTGACTTTCTCCTTGTATTCTTCAAAAGTGAAATACTGGCGGTCAACATTTTTCAACAACGTGAAATCCTTGGCGCGGTCATAGAACTTTTCGTCGCTGACGATGCCGTACTTCACAAAGATGTTGATGTCATCCCATTTCTTTTCGAAATCCTTGCGGTCTTTCTTATACAATTCCGAGAGCTTGTCGGCCACTTTTTTGGTGATATGCTGACTGATCTTCTTCACGTTGGCATCGCTTTGCAGATAGCTGCGCGATACGTTCAGCGGGATGTCGGGCGAATCCAAGACGCCGTGCAGCATCATGAGAAAATCGGGAACGACGTCTTTCACTTCGTCGGTGATGAAAACCTGGCGTGAATAAAGCTGGATTTTATTTTTTTGCATCTCGAAGTCGTTCTTCACTTTGGGAAAGTAAAGCACGCCCGTGAGGTTGAAAGGATAGTCCACGTTCAGGTGGATCCAGAACAACGGGTCTTCCGAGAAAGGATACAGCTCTTTGTAGAACGCGAGATAGTCTTCGTCCTTCAGTTCGTTGGGAGACTTTACCCACAGCGGCGCGGGATTGTTGATGATGCGGTCTACTGTAACGCTTTTGTATTTCGGCTTGCCTTCGGCGTCTACACCATCGTCTTCCTGTTCTTGGGTGGTGCCGAATTTGATCTCGACGGGGAGGAACTTGCAATATTTGTCGAGGATGCCTTTCAGTTTCCATTCGTCCAAAAATTCTTCGGAGTCCGCGTTGATGTGCAGGATAACATCGGTTCCGCGCTCAGCCTTGGTAGCGGCCGAAAGCTCAAACTCCGTGGAGCCGTCGCAAATCCAGCGGGCGGCTTCGTTTTCTTCGGCTTTGAACGACCGGGAGATGATCTCTACCTGGTCGGCCACCATAAAGGCGGAGTAAAAGCCCAAACCGAACTTGCCAATGATGTCTTTGGCGTCGGTCTTGTCTTTAAACTTCTCCACAAATTCTGCGGCGCCGGAGAAGGCAATCTGGTTGATGTATTTTTTGATCTCCTCGCCCGTCATCCCCAGGCCTTTGTCGCTCACGGTGATGGTCTTTTTCTCCTTGTCAAAGCTCACGTCGATCTTGAGGTCGCCCAGTTCGCCGGTAAACTCCCCGAGAGAAGCGAGCTTCTTCAGCTTTTGGGTGGCGTCCACGGCGTTGCTGACGAGCTCGCGGAGGAAGATTTCGTGGTCGGAATAAAGAAATTTCTTGATGATGGGGAAAATGTTCTCGGTGTGGATCGAGATCGTGCCTTTTTCTTCGGTTACGGCTGCCATATGTTCAGTTTTTTCGGTTATAGGATATGCGTGATCGATAAATAATAAAAAATCCCTGTGGTCGACAGGGATGACAAAATTTGTTCCAGTACGCTGGCGTGACAGGTTGTCAGCCTACCGCAGGCGTTCCGAATCGCGCACCAGGCGCTCGTCCTTCCGGATAAAGAAATTGGCGACCAGGTTGCAGATCACGGCCAACCCCGGCAACCACAACCCCAACCCATAGTGGCCCCCTGCCTCGGTGGCCTTGATCAGGTCCGTGGCAAAATAAACCGACGAGAAAATGGTGACAGCCATGAACAGCGAGTTTAGCGCACCCAGCTTCATTTGCGTGAGGCGGTTTTTGAATTTTGTGATCTCAATAAAAGCCACTGTAGCCGACGCCACCGCCAGCACGGCCGTGAGCGAATAAGGATTGTATTGATAGACGCCACCTTTCAGATAGTAGAACGCCGTGAGCACGTGAAGTTCTCCATTTTGTTCAAGCGTCCAGACGGGAAAGACCGTGCTGGAGAGCAGTGAGAGGATAGCGATCGCCAGAAATACCGTTTGAATTCTTTGCCACATAGGTGCGTTACTTTAACTTGCTGGCAAAGTAAATAAAATTCGCGGTGTAAATCGCCCGGAAATTTTGGCGACTACGCGATTCAGAAAATGACCTCCGCCTACATCATCGACATCCTCCGTACCCCCATCGGCAAATATGCCGGAACGTTGGCGTCTGTACGTCCCGACGACCTGGCGGCCCATGTCATCCGCAAGCTGCTGGAACGCAACCCGGCCATCGACCCCAAACAAATCGAGGATGTGATCTTCGGCGCCGCCAACCAGGCCGGTGAAGACAACCGGAACGTGGCGCGCATGGCCCTGCTGTTGGCGGGCTTGCCGGTCGAAGTGGGGGGCGTCACAGTGAATCGGCTCTGCGCATCCGGCCTCCAGGCCATCATGGACGCCAGCCGCGCCGTGTTGGCGGGCGACGGGGAGATCTTTATCGCCGGCGGTGTGGAAAGCATGAGCCGCGCACCCTATGTCATGGCCAAACCCGGCGAAGCCTTTGCGCGCAAACCCGAAATGTTCGACACCACCCTGGGCTGGCGTTTTTTGAACGACCAACTGGCCGCGCTCTACTATCCCTATTCCATGGGCGAGACCGCCGAAAATGTGGCCGCCACCTGGAAGATCAGCCGCGAGGCGCAGGATGAATTTGCCTTTCAATCCCAAAAGAAATATGCCGCCGCCCACGAGGGTGGAAAATTCAAAGACGAACTGGTGGCCGTGACCATTCAAAAATCAAAAGACGAATTTTTTCTTTTCGAGAAAGACGAACACCCGCGCCTCACCACCCCGCAAAAACTCGCGACTCTGAAGCCTGCCTTTAAAGATGGCGGCACAGTAACGGCCGGGAACTCGTCGGGCATAAACGATGGCGCCGCCGCTTGTCTGGTGGCAAGCGAAACCACAGTGAAGCGTCTTAACCTGGCGCCTATGGCAAGAGTTGTTTCCATGGCCGTGGCAGGTGTGGACCCGGCCTATATGGGAGTGGGACCCGTGCCGGCGGTGCAAAAAGCATTGAAACGAGCGGGGCTTTCTATAAAAGATATTGGCTTGGTGGAGTTGAATGAAGCGTTTGCTTCGCAGTCGCTGGCGTGTATGGGCGATCTGGGAATCGATCCCGATAAGGTCAATGTGAATGGCGGCGCCATAGCCTTGGGGCATCCGTTGGGTTGCAGCGGGGTGCGCATTAGCGCTACACTGCTTTACGAGATGCAGAGGAGGGGCGTTCGGTACGGAATAGCCACCATGTGCATTGGTGTGGGACAGGGGGCGGCTGTGATATACGAAAGCATCAAAAGTTAAACCGCAAAGGCGCTAAGAGCGCAAAGTTAGCGCAAAGAAGGGCTTTGCGTTAACTTTGCGCTCTCTGCGTCTTTCCTTGTTCGCCGAAGCTTTAGCGAAGGTTACGAGGTTCTTTGCATTTTTCTACGACACATGCGCTACTTCTTCGAAATCGCCTACAACGGCAAAAACTACGCCGGCTGGCAAAGCCAAGCCAACGCCACCGGCATCCAAACCGTGGTAGAAGACGCGCTTTCCAAACTCCTCCGCACCCCCATCCGGATTGTGGGAAGCGGCCGAACCGACACCGGTGTACACTGCGAGCAACAATTTTTTCACTGCGACCTCGAAAAACTCCCCTTCGACTACCCCACACTGCTCCAAAAGATCAACTCTTTTCTCCCAAAAGATGTGGCCATCCCGTCCATCCGCCGGGTAAAAGACGACGCCAGCGCGCGCTACGATGCCGTGGAGCGCACCTACCACTACCGGATCACCCGCAAAAAAAATCCGTTCAAGGAAGGCCTGGCCTGGCATTATTTTAAGGCGGCCGATGTTCAAACCATGAACAGCGCGGCTGCGTTATTACTGGGCGAACACGATTTTGAATGTTTCAGCAAAGTAAAAACGGATGTAAATCACTTTCTTTGCGACATCAAAAAAGCAGCCTGGCGCGAAGAAGGCGATTTGCTGGAGTTTACCATCACGGCCAACCGCTTCCTCCGGGGAATGGTACGTGCCGTGGTCGGCACCTTGCTGGACGTGGGAACTGGTAAAACGTCGCTGAAGGAATTTCAGGCCATCATCCAGAGCCGCGATCGTAAAAAGGCCGGCGCCAATGTTCCTCCGTATGGTTTGTATCTGTCGAAGGTAAAATATCCGCCTTCGGTTTTTGTAAAAGAATCTTAACGCCACCCGTGGAGAAAGAAAAAGTAAGTAGCGGCAATATCATCGACTGGTCGGTGCTCACGCGCCTGATGAAATTTGTAACCCCGTACCGCTGGCGGTTTATCGTTGTGATCGTCCTCACCGTGGTGCTCGGCGTGCTCGCCCCCACACGACCCTTCCTCATTCAATATACCCTCGACAACGATGTGGCCTACGGCGACTATGCCGGCATGGTGAACATGATGTGGATCCTGCTGGGCCTCCTCGTCTTCCAATCCATCGCACAATACATCCATACCTACATTTCGGGATGGCTTGGCCAACAGGTCATCCGCGACATTCGCGCCAAGCTCTACGAACACATCATCAGCCTGAGGCTCACCTTCTTTGATAAAACACCCATCGGCCGGCTCGTCACCCGCACCATCTCCGATGTGGAAACGCTCGCCGATGTTTTCAGCGAAGGTCTCGCCGCCATGGTGGGCGACTTGCTGCAAATCGTTTTCATCCTGGCGTTCATGTTCTACCAGGACTGGCGCCTGGCCCTGCTCAGCTTGTCGACCATACCGCTGCTGCTCATCAGCACTTACGTTTTTAAGGAAAAAATTAAAGTGGCGTTCAACGATGTGCGCAACGCTGTGGCTAACCTCAACACCTTCGTACAAGAACATATCACGGGCATGAACATCGTCCAGATCTTTGGCAGCGAAAAGATCGAGTTCGAAAAATTCAAGGAGATCAACGAAGAGCATAAGCAGGCCAACCTCCGTTCGGTGCTGTATTATTCGGTCTACTATCCCGTGGCCGAGATCATTGCCGCCGCCGGTATTGGGTTGCTGGTGTGGTATGGCGCGAAGGGCATCATTAATTTTGAGCAGACGGGGCTCACCATCGGCAAACTCGTGGCCTTTATCATGTACGTTCAGATGTTCTTCCGTCCCATCCGGATGATTGCCGACCGCTACAACACGCTGCAAATGGGGATCGTGAGTTCGTCGCGCATCATGAACCTGCTGGATGCCACCGAGCACGTGCAGGAAAACGGCGAGATCAAACCCGAGCGGATCCAGGGCGCGGTGAAGTTCGAGCATGTGTGGTTTGCGTATAACGACGCCAACTACGTTTTAAAAGACATCAACCTCGACATTAAGCCTGGCGAAACCGTGGCCATTGTGGGGGCAACCGGGGCGGGAAAATCGTCGATCATCAATTTGTTGAACCGGTTCTACGAGATCAACCGCGGCTCCATCCAGGTCGATGGTATCGACATCAAAGCGTATGAACTTGGCTCGCTCCGCAAAAACATTGGCGTCGTCTTACAGGATGTGTTCCTTTTCTCTGATACTATTTTCAACAACATCACCCTCGATCATCCGGAGGTAACGGAGGATATGGTTTGGCACGCCGCCGATCTGGTAGGCGCCCGCAAATTCATCGAGCGCTTGCCCGGAAAACTGGGGTATAACGTGATGGAACGCGGCTCTACCCTCAGCGTGGGGCAGCGGCAATTGATTTCGTTTATCCGTGCCATGGTTTACGATCCTCGGATCCTGATCCTGGACGAAGCCACCTCCTCCGTTGACAGCGAAACGGAGGAAATGATCCAGCAGGCCATCGGCAAAATGATGACCGACCGCACCTCCATTGTCATAGCCCACCGTCTTTCCACGATCCAGAAAGCCGATAAAATTATTGTGCTCGACCATGGCGAAATCAAGGAAATCGGGCGTCACGAAGACCTGCTTTTACAGGAGGGCTTTTATGCCCAGCTCCACAGGATGCAGTATAAGGAGTTTGTTTGAAGCTGGCATCGGCGCAATTAACGTTTGAAGACCAGCACTGAAGGACAAAACGTTTATATTTGTCCTGAATGCACTTTCAGAAAACGCTCTTCATTCTGTCTTTTTGCCTTTGCGCGATCGCCACCTACGCGCAAAAGGCCCGCATCTACAATGGCGGCAAAAGCATGTACACCCGCGAGCGCTACGGCGCTGCCAACAAAGTGAGAGGTGCGAAGGCCAAAACGATCTGCCCCATCTTCATCACCAGCAAATATCCCTACCAGGGCATCGGTATCAAGCTCGGCGACCCTTTTGCCATCACCTATAAATACTATTTCAACAAAAGGATTGCGGTGGCCGTAGACGTCGGGAAGGCTTCCAGCGGGCTCTACAACCGCTATTTCCGCGAGAAGTTTGACCAATACGCCGTGCGCGACACGTTTTCCAACAAAGAGGCCACCATTGAATACTACACCCACAAAGTGCTGGCTGATCTGATCGGCGAAGTAAAATTGCTCTACCATTTCGATGCGTCCAGGGTGTCGCAGGGCTTGCAGTTCTACGTCGGCGCCGGTTGGGAATGGAAGAACACAAAACTGCAGTACGATTACACTTACAAGGCCGACGCTTTTTCACCTGATAAATTCGGGCGTTTCACGGAAACGCGATTTACAATGGGACCCCAGGCGGTTGTCGGTATCGAGTATGCTTATTTTAAGATCCCCATTTCGGCGTTCATGGAGCTGGAATATTTTGCCGATGTGCTGGCAGACCCTGGCTGGAGAAGGGCTGAGGGGGGTGTGGGATTGAGGTATGTGTTTTAGAGGGGTATCCCTCTTTTTTTTTGGGGTAATTTTTTCCCGGCAACTCACGAAACAACAAAGCACGTAAGACGAATAAATCAAAATCTCAGTGACAAAGACAACCATTAATGTCGACGTTTTACGAGTCTTTAATTTGTCCATTGGGAATGTCTACTCCATTAAATTTCCTCGTGGCGTGCTTCCTTTTTCGGGTCTTAGGTTCTTATTTGGAGAATGTTCTTGGAAGGTTAAGGGAATAGCGATAAGCAGTCGGATGCAGGATGAAAATGTTTGGGATTGCATGATTATTCCTGAGACGGATTGTTCAGATGATCTTCCTCAGGGAATTTGTACTATTGAAATGATAGATTTGAAATAACGACTCGGGAAAATAAACTCGTCAGTCCTTCGCCTCGGCCTCGTCCAATTGTCCCTGCTTCTCAAACAGATCTTTATACATTCCATCCAGGGCAATAAGCTCTTCGTGCGTGCCCTCTTCAACAATACGACCATCGACGAGTACCACAATTCGGTTCGCTAATTTCGCAGACGACACGCGGTGAGAAATAATAATAGTCGTGCGCCCTTGCATAATCCGCTTCAGGCTATTCAAAATAGTATTTTCTGTCTTTGTGTCCACAGCCGAGAGCGCATCATCTAACATCAATATCTTCGGCTCGCGAACAATGGCCCGCGCAATCGACACGCGCTGCTTCTGCCCACCCGACAACGTAATGCCCCGCTCTCCCACGCGTGTACTGAACCCGTTGGGGAAACCCATAATATTTTCATACACGTCAGCATCTTTAGCGGCCTGAATCACTTTCTCCTCTTCAGGGTCTTTCAAACCGAAGCCGATGTTGTTATAAATGGTGTCACTAAAAAGGAATACGTCCTGCGGCACGTAGCCAATCTGGGTTCGCAAAGCATGCAGTTCGTAGTCAGCGATAGGCACATCGTCGATCAGGATGTCGCCGTCGCGCACGTCATACAAACGCGAGACCAGCGCCGACACCGTGCTTTTGCCCGAGCCTGTGGTACCGATGATGGCCAGCGACTCGCCGGGCTGGATGGAGAACGAAATATTTCTTAGCGCTTTGATGCCCGTGTCGGGATAGGTGAAGGATACATTTTTGAACTCCACTTTTCCCTGGATCTCGCGATCGAGATTTTTTTCAGAAACGAGGCTGGTCTGTATTTTTAAAAACTCGTTGATACGTTTCTGCGAAGCTTCGGCGCGTTGCACAAGACTGCTGGTCCATCCCAGCGAGGTGACGGGCCACGTTAACAAGTTCACATAGATGATGAACTCCGCGATGTTGCCAAAGGTGAGGTTGCCTTGGATCACCTGCATGCTTCCGGCATACACGGTGAGTATCGTGCTGATGCCGATAAGTCCCATGATGAGCGGGAAGAAAAGCGACTGCACTTTGGTGAGCTTCAAGGATTGCCGGCGATAGATGTTGGTCTCCATCTCGAACTTGGAGAGCGATTGCTGTTCTCGGTTAAAGGACTTCAAAACACGAATGCCGCTGAAAGCCTCTTGAACAAAAGTGGAGAGGCGCGATTGGCTTTGCTGGATCTGCTCCGACCGTCTTTCCATCTTATTGTTCACGAGAAAAATGCTGAGGGAAAGAAAAGGCAACGGACTGAGCGCGTACCACGTCAGCGTTGGACTGATCTTGAACATGAGCGGGATCAGCATCAGGAACAGCGTGATGAGCGTAAGGCCGTACATGATCGCGGGACCGAGATACATGCGCACACGCCCGACGTCTTCGGCAATGCGGTTCATGAGGTCGCCGGTGTTGTTTCTTCTGTAAAAGCTAAGGGGAAGTGTTTGATAGTGTTCGAAGATCTCGTTCTTCAGATCGTATTCTACATAGCGTGACATCACGATAAGCGTTTGTCGCACAAAATAGAGGAAGATGCCGCGCAGGAAGGCCATCAACAAAATGAGTCCTGCATAGATGAGGATGCCAAAGGCAAAAACTTTGAAGTAGTCCTGTTGTTGGGGTGTTCCTTTAAAGGCTTGGTAGATGCGGAAATTATCGGCCACCAGGTCGATCGAGTGGCGCACGATGATGGCGGGGACAATCTGAAAAATGTTGGAGATGATGACCCAGAGCGTTCCGAAGAGGAGCAGCCATTTATATTTTAACAGGTATTTATTGAGGTACTTTAATTCTTTCATTCAAAAAAATTTGGCAGGCCTTCCGTTAAACGAAATATACTTCCAATAGTTCTTGCAAACGTTTGAAACGACGTAATTTTGCGTATTCCTTAATGAAAGGGACCTTGGAAAACCGGGGTTTAAAACTACAACAATCAAACGTAAAACAAATCCGATGGAGATTAAAGAACTTGAAAAAGTGCAACACGCGGGCATCTTTGGCACGCTGTCACAACTGGGTCATGAGCAAGTCGTGTTTTGTCAGGATGCGGCCACGGGCCTCAAGGCGATCATTGCCATTCACAACACCGTGCTGGGCCCTGCCCTCGGCGGCACGCGCATGTGGAACTACGCTTCGGAGCAAGATGCCCTCACGGACGTTTTGCGTCTCTCGCGTGGCATGACCTTCAAAGCCGCCATCAGCGGTCTGAACCTGGGCGGTGGCAAGGCCGTGATCATCGGCGACGCCAACACCATGAAGACGGAAGCCTTCCTGCGCCGCTTTGGAAAATTTGTGAACAGCCTCAATGGTAAATACATCACCGCCGAAGACGTGAACATGAAAACGGCCGACATGGAATTTGTGGCCATGGAAACCAAACACGTCACCGGCCTCCCCGAATCCATGGGTGGCGGCGGAGACCCTTCACCGGTAACAGCCTATGGCGTTTACCTGGGCATGAAGGCCACCGCCAAAAAAGTATACGGCAACGACAGCCTCAGCGGCAAGAAGATCGGTGTTCAAGGTATCGGCCAAGTGGGCATGCACCTCGTGGAGCACCTGGTGAAAGAAAACGCCACCGTCTATATCACCGACATCCACGAAACCAAAGTAGCCGACATCGTCCGCAAACACGGCGTGACCGCCGTTGGCCAGGACGCCATCTACGACCTCGACATGGACATCTACGCGCCCTGCGCCCTGGGAGCCACGATAAACGACGACACGATTGCCCGCCTCAAGTGCAGCATCATCGCCGGCGCCGCCAACAACCAGCTCAAAGACGAAGTAAAACACGGCTACATGCTGGTAGACCGCTCCATCGCCTACGCGCCCGACTTCCTCATCAACGCCGGAGGACTGATCAACGTCTACAACGAATACCTCGGACACTACAATCGTCAGCGGGTCATGGAACAAACAGAGAAGATCTATGATACGTGCTTGAACATTTTAAACCTGGCCACCCGCGAGAAGCTGTCGAGCCAGGAAGCCGCGATTAAGTTGTGTGAGAAGCGGATTGCGGATATGGCGCTGGTGAAGGTATCGAGGTAGGACTTTCAGGAGCCAGAATCCAGGAGCCAGGAGTCAGGAGCTGGTGCTTCGTGTTCAGTAGCCAGTAGTCAGTAGCCAGTAGAGGGTGCGGGTGTGAGTGTGGGTTTGAGTTTGTAAGTGATGCTTGCACGAAATCAACAGGCAACTATCGGCCCCAAACACTTGACTCCTGAATGTTGAAAACTGGCTACTGGATACTGGCTACTGAATACTGACTCGCAGCACCGGCTCCTGGATTCTGACTACTGAATACTGACTCGCAGGACTGGCTCCTGGCGCCTGGATTCTGGCTCCTGACTACAGCCTCCCAAGAACTCCTGGTTCCTGTCTACAACGTTCCCAAGAAACAATTCCCCATCCCGTTAGTGAAAGCTGGCGGGATGTTTTTATTTTTGTGCCCCCGTTACCTTTTGTATAATAGTAATGGGTTAATCGTGCGGGTTTGGATTTTTTTGGGCCCGGATTTTACTTTAAACGCTGTTCTTTACCATGCTTAACAGAAGAAGCCTTCGAATAAAAGTGATGCAGAGCCTGTTTGCGCTGCAACAATGCAAAGATGCCAATTATGAATTGTGCCTCGAAAATATAAACGAAGCCTTTATGCCCGACCTCAATTCCATGGAGGTGCAGGACAAGCCGCTGCTGAACGCCCAAAAGAAAAAGGCGGCAAAACTGTTCGAATCCACCTTTGCCAAGCATGAGGAGACCTCGGTGGACCACGAAGATGCCAAGATCAAGAAAGTGGTGAACGAGTGCTTCGTTTTCTACGCCAAACAAACCAAAAAAGACACCGATTTTTTCCGGAAGAACCTGGTGAGCGAGGTAGAGAAGATCTACGACCGCTACATCGAGGTGCTGAAGCTGGTGCCGGCCTTTGCCGAGCTGGCTGCCGCCGATAAAAAAGTGAGCCACAAAAATTTTGTCAACAACGCCTGGATAAAAGGCCTGGTGGAAAGCGAAGCGCTGAACAAAGACGCCCTGAAATTGGGCCGTCACTGGCAGGACAAACCGGAGCGCGTGAAGGTGTGGTTCCGCGACGTGATCCGCCAGGAAAACGAATACCTGAACTATCTCGACAAGAAAAGCCCTACGCTGGAAGATCAGAAAAAATTCATCAACCACCTCTATAAAAAAGTGATCCTGGGAAAGACCGTCATCAACGACTTCTTTGAGGAAGAGGTGTTGCGTTGGGCGGAGGACAAGGACATTGTGAAGGGCATGGTGGAAAAGACCATCAAGTCGTTCGATCCCGAGGCGAAAACGCCGCTGACGTTGCACACGTTGTCGATCAATTGGGATGACGACAAGGCGTTTATTGAAAACCTGTTCGACACCACCGCATCGCTGGAGGTGAAATACAAGGACCTCATTGCCAACAACACGCGCAACTGGGAGGTGGACCGCCTTCCGCTGACCGACCGGGTGATCCTGGAAATGGCCATTGCCGAGCTGCTGATTTTTCCCAACATTCCTGTAAAAGTCTCCATGAACGAATACATCGAGCTGGCCAAGAACTACAGCACGCCCAACAGCCGCCAGTTCATCAACGGCATTCTAGACGTGATCGCCAAGGAATTGAAAGACGCCGGGACCTTGAAAAAGAGCGGTCGCGGGTTGATCGACAACAAATAAAAACGCCCTTTGCCGCGTTAATCACCGGAACGTCCGTATGAGGCCGGAAGTGATTTGTTAAAAATTGTTAAAATTTTGAATTTGCGCAGAAACCCTAATTAATTTTAAACCTTTATGAGCAAAAAGAGCGGAAATACATTGATGGCTTTTCTTTTCGGTGCGGCAGCGGGCGCGATTTTGGGCATACTGTACGCCCCCGACAAGGGAACAAATACCCGTGAAAAGTTGTCGTTCCAGTTGGACAAATACAGGAACATGCTCCAGGATCTGATCAACGATTTCGTGTCGGGCAAAGAAACACCGCTCACCAGCGAAGCAAAATCGCAGGGCCAGAAAGTGGTGGACGAAGCGAAGAACAAGGCCGAGCGTCTGTTGGAAGATGTGGACGACTTGTTGGAACAGATCCGCGGTAAAAAAGGTTAATCCCGCTGAACGTTGAATTGAAAAACAGAAGAACCGATAAATTTAAATGAACATGAAACAGTATTTGGTAAAGCCCTTCATCTTGCTGGCCTTTGTGGCCGTGATGACCAGCGCCTGCAAGGACAAGAACGCCGAGAAGCGTATCGCACAGTTGGAAAGTCGCCTCGCTGAATTGGAAGGCAAAAAAACCGCCACACCGGGAGCACCCGCCCCCACCACGCCGGCCCCCGAGGCAAAACCCGAAGGCCCGCTGCCCGTCATGGAATTCCAGACCGTGGACCATGACTTCGGCACCATCAACGAAGGCGATGTAGTGGAATATACCTATGCCTTTAAAAACACCGGCGCAGCACCCCTCATCATCCAGGGCGCACAAGGCTCCTGTGGATGCACGGTGCCCGATTGGACAAAAGAGTCCATCCCTGCTGGTGGAACAGGCTTTGTGAAGGCCAAATTCGATAGCAACGGAAAATCCAATATTCAGAACAAGACCGTGACGGTAACGGCCAACACCTGGCCCAAGCAAACCGTGCTGCGCTTCAAAGCGATGGTGACCCCCAAGAGCGGTCCCGCTAAGTAAGCGCATTCCCGTCTCCAAACGCATCCCAATCTGCCTGAGCAGGTTGGGATGTTTGTTTTAATTGAGATACCTTTGAAGCCTTAAAAAAAATTTCAGACTATGTATTCCATCCTATTGCAAGCATCATCCAAATTTGACATAACATCAATGATTCCCATTGCCGGCATCATCCTGGTGTTTTATTTCTTCATGATCCGCCCCCAGCAAAAGAAGGCCAAAGACGGAAAGAAATTTATCGAAGAATTGAAGAAAGGCGACTATGTCGTAACTATTGGCGGCGCTCATGGTTATATAGCCGAGATGGAAGGCGATACCTTTATCCTGGAAGTGGAGAAAGGCGGACGCATCCGCTTTAACAAGACCGCCATTTCTATGGAAGCCACCAAAGCTGCCAACACAAAAAAGTAATACCGGATTGAGAGGTTAACCAAAACGGGACACGATCCCGGCGGTACGCAGTGACGCAACATGTGGACTGTGAAAAAGTAATTCGACCGATACGCGATGAGTTTTTTCAAATCCATATTCAACATACTTCGATTTAACCGGAAAAACTGGAACGCCATCGTGCTGTGCATTTTTGCCGCGATGGTGTTCTGGTTTTTTAATGCCCTCAACAAGAACTACACCACCAATATTAATTTTCCGTTAGCCTTTGATTACGACCACGAGAACTATGTCCCCGTGCGCCCGTTGCCCAAGTCGGTGCGCATCAACGTTTCGGGCATCGGTTGGAATCTGTTCCGTCGCAGTGCCGGGCTGAAGGTGCCCGCGCTCGTGATTGCCCTGGAGCGCCCCGCCGATGTCAGAAAGATTGTAGGGAGCACATTGCCGGCCTTGTTCTCCACACAGTTGGAAGAGTTTAAGATCAACTTCGTTATTAGCGATACGCTGCGTGTCGCCATCGAACCCAAGGCCTCGCGCTGGGTGCACCTGCGGCTGGATTCTCCCGGCATTTTATTTCGCGATGGCTATGCCCTGACCAGTCCCGTCTCGATCGTCCCGGATTCGGTGTTTATTGAAGGGCCGCAAAAGCTCATCAACAGTTTGTCCAGCCAGTTGTATTTGAAGCTACCCGATCGCAACATCGACGAGAACTTTCGCGACGACGTGGAGGTTACATTCCTGAACAACGAGCTGGTGAAGCGCGACCCCCCCACGGTGGCCGTGAGCTTCTCCGTCGATCGGATGGTGGAGCGCGACGACTCCATTGCACTGAAAGTGATCAACCCGCCCAAGCGTGCATGGGCTTTCATCGAGCGAAAGAAAATTCCCTGCAGGGTCACCATCCCGCAAAGTGCGTTGGCCACCTACCGTCCCGACTCGGTAAAAGCGGTAGTGGATTTAGGGAATATGGGGCGCGGACAAAAGAAACTATTCCCGGTGGTAACGGGCTTGCCTCCCTATTCAAAAGTGCTGGGCGTGGACTCCATTTACGTAAAGTTTTAACCTTTTGCATCAACCGCTACAAATTGGCATCACAGGGGGCATCGGCTCAGGCAAAAGCCTGGTAAGCAGAATTTTCCGGACACTAAACGTACCCACGTATGATGCTGACAGCCACGCGAAAGAACTAATGACCACCGATGGAATACTCGTGCAACAGATCAAGAAAGAATTCGGAGAATTGTCGTTCCATGAGGATGGGAGCCTGAACCGTGGATACCTGAGCCGCACTGTGTTTAACGATGTAGAGAAGTTGGAAAGACTGAACCGTTTGGTGCATCCACGGGTAGGCCAACATTACAAACAATGGGTGGAGCGTAACCGGCACTACCCCTACGTCCTGAAAGAGGCAGCCCTGCTCTTTGAAGCGGGGTCTCATCAATCACTAGACAAAGTTATCGTGGTTCATGCTCCTGAGACCTTGCGAATACAACGTGTGCTCGCCCGAGACCCGCAGCGCACAGAAGAACAAGTAAAAGCCATCATCCGAAACCAAATGCCGGAAGAAGAAAAAATGAAACAGGCAGACCACATTGTCGTAAACGATGAAACAGCGTTGTTGATTCCACAGGTTTTGGAGTTGCACCAACAATTCATCGCCGTTGGCCTGACTCCTTCACACGCCTGAACCGGAATCCATCCTTCGTGTTAATCTAAATAGCTATCGAACTTATATTATGCGTTCATTTTTGAGAATCAGTGGAGTATTTTTTGCCGTAATGGTACTGGCATCGTGCGCAAAAAAGAAAGATTTTGCGACCGGTGGAAAGAAGCCGCAAGGGCCGTTGGCCGTGGATGGATTTGTGGTGAGAGCCCGTTCGATCAGCGAGAAAATTGAAGTGCCCGGCTCATTGTTGCCCTTTGAAGAAACCCCCATCCGCGCGGAAGTGGGAGGGCGCATCGTACAACTGAACATCAAAGAAGGCGGTCACGTCACGGCAGGCACGCTGTTGGTGAAATTGTTCGACAAAGACCTGCAAGCCAGCCTCCACAAGCTGGAAGTGCAATTGCAGATCAAGCAGAAGACCGAGGAGCGCAGCAACGAACTGTTGAAGATCAATGGCATCAGCCAACAAGATTATGACCTCAGCGCACTCGATGTAGAAAACCTGAAAGCCGATATCGAGTCTACCCGGATCGCCATTTCCAAGACGGAGATCCGCGCGCCGTATACCGGCAGGGTTGGCTTGCGTGGTATCAGTCTCGGCTCCTACATCGCGCCCACCGACATCATCACCACGTTGCGCCAGGTAGACAAACTGAAACTTGAATTTTCCATTCCTGAAAAATATGCCAAAGAGATCGTGGCCGGCTACGTGGTCACCTTCATGGTCGACGGCGGCAAGGACTACCACCGCGCCACGGTGATGGCGACCGAAAACAGCGTAGACGCCAACACGCGCACGCTCAAAGTGCGGGCCACGGTGAACGAGAACCACCGCGAGCTGGTGCCCGGCGTGTTTGCCAAGGTGAATTTGCAATTGGGTAAAGACGATCAGGCTTTGTTGGTGCCCACCCAATCGATTATTCCCACGGCACGCGACAAGCAAGTCATTGTGCTCCGAAAAGACAGCGCCTCCTATACGGTGGTCGAAACCGGTATCCGCGACTCAGCCTTTGTTCAGATTGTGAAGGGGCTGAAAGTAGGCGACACCGTGATCACTACCGGGTTAATGGCCATCCGGCCGAATGCAAAGATTAAAGTCATGCGGGTTTCATCCCAGAAGTGACAGGATCATTTTTTTCTAACGTCTTGAGGTTATGAACATATCAGAAGTAAGTTTAAAACGTCCCGTCCTGGCGTTTGTGATGAACATCATCATTGTGCTGTTTGGGGTCATCGGTTTTAAATTTCTAGGCATCCGCGACTACCCGGCCATCGACCCGCCGAACGTGAACGTGCGCACGAGCTATTCGGGCGCCAACGCCGACATCATCGAGTCGCAGATCACCGAGCCGTTGGAAAAATCCATCAACGGCATCGCGGGCATCAAGAACATTACATCGTCTTCCAGTCAGGGCACGAGCAATATCAACATCGAGTTCGAGCTGGGGGTGGACCTGGAAACCGCTACCAACGACGTGCGCGACAAAGTTTCGCAGTCGGTGCGCTCCCTTCCTCAAGACCTTACCACGCCTCCTGTTGTATCGAAAGCCGACGCCAACTCCGACGCCATCATCTCCATGACGGTGCAAAGCAAAACGCGCAATCCGCTGCAACTCACCGAATATGCCAACAACACACTCGTCGAACGGTTGCAAACCATTCCTGGGGTGAGTAGCGTGCAGGTTTGGGGTGAGAAGAAATACGCCATGCGCATTTGGCTCGACCCTGCCAGGTTGAGCGCCTATAGCTTAACACCGCTTGATGTGCAGGCTGCGCTCAATAAAGAAAACATTGAACTCCCTTCCGGTAAAATTTCGGGCAATAACACCGAGCTTACCGTGCGCACGTTCGGAAGACTTTATACCGAAGAGGATTTTGAAAATGTAATCATCAAGTCGACACCCAGTGGCGACATCCGGTTGAAGAACATCGGCGAGGCTGTGCTGGGACCGGAGAGCGAGGAGTCGATTTTGCGCGAGAGTAACATTCCCATGGTGGGCCTGGCGATCGTGCCTTTACCAGGTTCCAACTACGTGGAAATCGCCGACGAATTCTACAAGCGTCTCGATCAGATTAAAAAAGAAGTTCCGGAAGACATCGAGTTGAGCATCGCCATGGATCAGACCGTGTTCATTTTGCGTTCGATCGAAGAAGTGGAGGAAACGCTCATCATCTCGTTCTTGTTGGTGGTGCTCATCATCTATTTGTTCTTCCGCGATTTCATCATTGCCATTCGTCCCCTGATCGATATTCCCGTGTCGCTGATTGCCACGTTCTTCATCATGTACCTGTTGGGCTTCTCCATCAACGTATTGACCATGCTAGGGATCGTGCTGGCTACGGGTCTTGTGGTGGATGATGGTATCGTGGTAACCGAAAATATTTATAAAAAGCTGGAGCAGGGTATGAACAAGTACCAGGCGGCATTGGAAGGATCGAAAGAAATTTTCTTCGCTGTTATCTCCACTTCAATCACACTTGCCGTCGTATTTCTCCCCATCCTTTTCCTGCAAGGTTTTGTAGGAAGACTGTTCCGCGAATTCGGAGTGGTGGTAGCCGGTGCCGTGTTGGTATCTTGCTTTGTATCACTTACGTTGACGCCCGTTTTGAGCGTGAAGCTTACCCGCAGTCACCATGAACATTCGTGGTTCTATCGCGTGACGGAACCGTTCTTCCAAGGCATGGAGAATGGTTACAGTCGAATGCTGGCAGCCTTCATGCGCGTGCGTTGGATGGCCGGGGTGATCCTTGTGGCGTGCGTGGCGGCATTCGTTTATATCGGAATGAACCTCCAGTCGGAGCTTGCGCCCATGGAAGATCGCAACCAATTCCGTTTGCAACTTTCCGCCGTGGAAGGTACGTCGTATGACTACATGGACACCTATGTACAAGACATGACGAAGTTCATTATGGACTCCGTTCCTGAATACCGGACGGCGCTTTCCGTGACCGCCCCGGGATTTTCGGGGGCAGGTTCGGTGAACAGCGGATTTGTACGCATAACGTTATCCGACCCTCAAGATCGCCAGCGCTCACAACAGCAGATCGTGGACTACGTCGGCAAAAATCTGGGCCGCTTCCCGGAAGGCCGCGCCTTCGTGATACAGGAACAAACTATCTCCGTGAACCGGAGAGGCGGGCTTCCCGTACAATTCGTGATCCAGAACAACAACTTCGATAAACTGCAAAAAGCATTACCCAAATTCCTGGAAGCGGCCAACACCAACCCGACTTTCCAGGGGGTGGACATCGACTTAAAATTCAATAAGCCCGAGTTGAAAGTTGAGATCAATCGTTTGAAGGCTGCGCAACTTGGCGTGAGTGTTCAAGATATAGCCCAAACGTTGCAATTGGCCTACAGCAACCTGCGCTTCGGTTATTTCACCAAAGAAGGAAAACAATACCAGGTAATGGGTCAGGTGGCCCGCTTGGACCGTGACGATCCGGACGATCTCAAGAACCTCTATGTTCGCACCAATTCTGGCCAGTTGGTATCCCTCGACAACCTGGTGAATGTTTCGGAGTCTACCACGCCGCCGGCACTTTATCACTTCAATCGCTACAAATCCGCTACGATTTCCGCTGGCCTTGCTTCGGGCAAGACCATTGGCGATGGCATTGCTGTAATGAACGAAATCAAATCGCAAGTGCTGGACGACACGTTCACCACATCTTTGGCCGGCACCTCGCGCGACTATTCTGAAAGCTCAAGCAATACCACCTTCGCATTCCTCCTGGCGTTGGTGTTGATCTATTTGATCCTTGCCGCACAGTTCGAGAGCTTTGTGGATCCGTTCACCATCTTGTTCACCGTGCCGCTGGCCCTCGCCGGCGCGTTCCTGGCCCTGTTTATCTTTGGGCAAACGATAAACATTTTTTCACAGATCGGTATGATCATGCTCATCGGTCTGGTAACGAAAAACGGTATCCTTATCGTGGAGTTCGCCAACCAGAAACGGGAGGAAGGCATGTCGAGATTGGAAGCCGTACTGGAAGCCTCTCGTTTGCGCTTGCGCCCCATCCTGATGACCAGCCTCGCGATGGCTTTGGGCTCATTGCCGTTGGCCCTATCGCTCGGCGCTGCATCGACTAGCCGGAAGCCGTTGGGGATTGTGATTGTAGGCGGCGTAATGTTTTCGCTGGTGCTCACCTTGTTTGTGATTCCGGCTATGTATTCGTATTTATCGCGTAAGAAAAAGCATATTGACTTTAACTTTGATAAAGAAACTAAACACGAAGAAGTCCCTAAAAAAGCGGAATTGGTTTATGAAGCGTAGGTTATTGACAGCTATAGGCTGTGCTATTATTTTTTCGGGAACCGTTGCCGCACAGGAAAAGATTGAGCTTGATCAGGTGGTGGCTTTGGCGTTGGAGCAGAATTACGATGTGAGGCTCTTTAAGAGCTATGAACAACAGGCCTCCACCGACGACAAGTATTCCGTCGGCGTGCTGCTGCCCGTCATCAACGCCAACGCTAGCCGCACGTGGAACAACGCGGACCAGAAGCAGCGCCTGGCCAGTGGCGTGGAAACAGAACGCAACGGCATCCCCTCCAACAACCTGAACGGCGGCGTTCAATTGACCTGGACGTTGTTTGACGGCGCAAAAATGTTTGCCACGCGCGCCCGGCTTTCAGAAATCGAAGCGCAAGGCGAGTTGAACGTGAAGGGCCAAATGGTGAACACCATCGCGCAGGTGGTGAATAACTACTACAACGTGGTGCGTCAGGAGCAACAGTTGAGAGCCATTCTGGAGCAGATGTCGGTGAGCGAAGAGCGTGTAAAACTGGCCGATCGCCGGTTGCAGGTGGGCACCGGTGCGAAGCCCGAATTGCTTCAAGCCAAAGTGGACTTGAACGCCCAGCGCACGGCCGTGTTGCAACAACAAACCATCATCCAACAACTGAAAGATCAGCTGAACGGACTGGTGAACATGAAGCTACCGCCCTCCTATAACGTGGCGGATACCATCATCATCAATCTCGATCTGAAACAGGAAGACATCGCCTCCAACATCGAGAACACGAACTTTAGCCTGATGTCGTATAAAAAGAACGTGGACGTAGCGGCCTTCGCGCTGCGCGAGCGGCAGGGCGAGCGTTATCCCACCTTTAACTTTACAACATCCTACAACTATTCGCGCGTGATCAACACCCTGGTTATAAACGACTTCACGCTGTTATTCAACCAAAACAAGGGCCTCACGTACGGGTTCACCATGAGCATGCCCATCATGAACGGGTTCACTAACCGGCGGAACATTCAGCAGGCGCGCATCCTCGTCGACCGGCAAACCATTTTATACGATCAACAAAAGACCCTGGTAGATGTGGGGGTAAAAAATGCGTTCGTCAACTACGACAACGCGAAGAAGGTGCTGCTGATCGAAGAAGAAAACATCCTGGTGGCGAAAGAGAACCTCTTCATTTCACTGGAAAGCTTTAAACGCGGCGTAGCCACCTTCATCGAATTACGCACCGCTCAACAAAGCTTGGCCGATGCCTACAACCGTTTGATCAACGCCCGCTTCCTGGCCAAGATCGCCGAAACGGAATTGCTGCGCCTGAACAGCGGCTTGTTGAAATAATACATCGAGGTCGAATTTTTGATGGAGATGTAAGGCTCAGAACTTGAGCAGTTCAGCCAGCGTGATCTCCAGGGCGGAGGCCACTTCGTAGAGCGTGTAGGCCGTGGGGTTGGTGGTTCCGCGTTCCAATCGTTCAATGCTTTGGCGATCTTTCAGACAAACACGAGCCAATTCCGCCTGCGACCAGCCTTTCTTTTCCCGCAACAGGACGATTCGCTTCCCCAATTTCCGTGACAATTCCTGCTTTTTCAATCGTTTAACATTGTTGAGAGTAAGTTCCTGGAAATGCTTAAAAAATGTGTCATCATATTTGTTGACACCTGGTTTATTCTTTTTTATCTTCCTGCAAAAGGTGAAGCCTATGCCAGCGAAAAAGAAAATAGCCAAGCGCCACCCCGCCTTGCCACCACCGTTTCGCCTCACGCGAGCCGGCATCCGGGAAGTCAACCACCTCCTGGAGTTCACGTCTCCCGAAGACCTGCGCAACACCCTCATCGAGATGTACCACACCTACATCATGCAGCAACACCACGCCCTGCCCGTCAACTTCGAAATCATGTCGGGACAAATGTTTCACCTCCTCGAGACCCTTCGACATCTCCAGCCATCGGAAAAAAACCGGGACCGAAATTCCAGGAGTTAAACATCCGACAACAAAGAACAACCATGAACCGGAATTGTTGGACCAACCTATGTTAGCCCACAACCCACAAAACGGAGAGCGCCAAATTTTCATTCCAACCCGGTTCTTGCGATTTGCACGCCAGTTAAAAATTACTTCTGTCCTTCAAAAATTCCGGTGATCATTTCTTTCTCTATCCCAATCCTTTTTTCAACACCTCCGTTGAATAGAATTCTAATCCCTCTTCCATGATAAAGAGCGCTACAACCCAACGCATTGAATCCATTGACCTCCTACGTGGCATTGTCATGATCCTGATGGCCCTTGACCACGTTCGCGACTATTTCCACGCCGACGCTTTTCTTTACAATCCCGTCGATCTGAGCAAGACAAGTGTCACTTTATTTTTTACACGTTGGGTCACGCACTTCTGCGCGCCCGTGTTTGTTTTCCTCGCCGGCACGTCGGCGTTTCTGGTCGGAAGTCGGAAAGGAAAACAAGAGTTAACCGTTTTCCTGCTCAAACGCGGTCTCTGGTTAGTGGTGCTGGAACTGACGATCATCAATTTTTCATGGTTCTTTAATTTTCATTTTCCGTTGCCTTCCCTGTTTGTGATTTGGGCGTTGGGCATGGGCATGATCATCTTGTCGGTGTGTATTTACCTGCCGTTCCCGGTCATCCTGGGCCTGGGCATCGCGCTGGTCGCCGGTCATAATTTGTTGGACGGCTTTCACGTGGAAGGCGATGGTGCGGGCGCTATCCTTTGGTCGATCCTCCATGAGTTCCACCTGTTTGCCCTGAGCCCTGACCGCAACTTGTTCATTGGATATCCGCTCATTCCCTGGACCGGTATCATGCTGCTGGGCTATTGCTTTGGCACGCTGTATACGTCTTCCGTTGCGGCCGCCGATCGGAAAAAAATATTGGTATACCTCGGCACGGCCGCCATCGCGTTGTTCATCGTGATCCGCTTCTTCAACAGCTATGGCGATCCCAACCCCTGGTCGGTGCAATCTTCACCGGTGTTCACGTTCTTGTCGTTCATCAACGTCACAAAATATCCGCCGTCGTTGCTCTATGCGCTTATTACACTGGGTCCCGCGATGTTGGTGCTGGCAGGTGTGGAGGCATGGAGGGGAAGCGTGGCCTCGGCCGTCACTACTCTGGGTCGTGTGCCGATGTTCTACTACCTGCTTCATATTTACCTCATCCATATCCTGGCCATCATCGCCGCCTTAGCTACAGACTATCAAGTGTCGGACATGGTATTCACGACATGGGTGACGGACTCCCCCAACCTGAAAGGCTACGGCTTCGGACTGCCTGTGGTGTATCTCGTATGGTTTGGGGTGGTGGCGGGATTGTATCCTTTGTGCAAATGGTATGAAGGCTACAAAGCGGAGCATCGCGCGCAGTGGTGGCTTAGCTATCTCTAGTCACAAAAAAAAATCCCGGAGGCCGTCCGGGATTTTTTTTGTTATGGGGGAATGCCGATCAATTCACTTTGATCAGTTCCACTTCAAAGATCAGGGTCGAGAAAGGAGGGATGGTTCCGCCGGCACCTTGTGCACCGTAGGCCAACTCCTGGGGAATGAACACCATCCACTTGTCGCCTTCGTGCATGAGTTGGAGCACTTCGGTCCAGCCGGGGATGACTTCGTTCACACCAAAGGTGGCGGGCTCGCCACGTTCAACAGAACTGTCGAACACGGTGCCGTCGGTGAGCTTGCCGATGTAGTGCACGGTAACCTTGTCGGTGGCCAAGGGAGCCTTGCCCTTGCCGGTGGTCAGCACTTTGTATTGCAGACCGCTGGCGGTGCTTTTAATGCCTTCCTTGGCTTTGTTTTCGTTGAGGAACGTTACGCCGGCTTGTTTCATCTTTTCGTTCTTGGCTTCCATGGCGCGTGTCATGTATTCTTGCACGGTGGCCATAGCTTCCTGCTGTTCCATTTTCAGTTTCTTGTTTTGGAACACGTCTTTTACGGCAGCAATGAACAGGTCTATGTTGATGGAGTCGCCACCCTGGGTTTTCAGGTTCGTGCCCAAAAGCATGCCCAGGCCGTAGCTGGCCTTATCGTGGACGTTGGTGGTGTCGAGGGTAACGATCTTCTCCATTTTGAGCTGCACGATCTGCGACTTTAATGAAGTGATCTCGGCCTGCAATTCCTTCTTGGATTGGGCGAGGAGTGTGGTGCTCACCAGGAGCGAAAGACAAAAAACGAATAGTTTCATGAGTATGCGGGAATATTAATAATGCCGCAAAGAAAACAAATAACCACACAAAAAAGTATGCAACACCCTACATTTTAGCCGAGGTTTTTCGGCGGGCCGGTGACAAATCCGCAAACTCCGTTTACTTTTGGCCTTCCCGGAAAAGCATCTATTTAGTCCATCCTAAAGCAAAAAATACATGAAAGCCTACATTATCGTTGATGTTACCGTGACCGATCCCGTGCGCTACGAAGACTACAAAAAACTGACCCTGGCGTCGCTTCGTCCGTTCGACGGCAAGTTCATCGTGCGCGGTGGCCCCTCCGAAGCGCTGGAAGGTGATTGGACCCCAGGCCGCCTGGTGGTGCTGGAATTTCCTTCGCCCGAGCAGGCCAAAGCCTGGTGGTCGTCGCCCGGCTATGCACCGGCCAAAGCTATCCGGCAGTCGGCCTCTACGGCCAATTTATTGTTGGTGGAAGGCGTGGAGTGATCGGTCAATACTGCTCTGTTTTAAGCATGGCGCGTGATCAGCTTTAGCAGCTCGCGATCCAGTTTTTGGCCATGCCAGTCTTCATAGACTACATCGGCGCGGTTGGAATTGAGCACGCCGAAATCGCCGCTGAATTCCCAGAGGGCAAAGCCGATCTTGTGTTGGTTCAGGATGTCGAGCACGTCGCCGAACCATGCCAGGAAAACCTTGTGCGGTGTTTTGTTCCAGCATCCACACTCGCCGCAGTGGACACCAACGCCTTTTTGAACCAGCTCGCCCCAGGGCTTGTAGTAATCTTCCAGCATCTGGCGGCTTAAATATTTGTCCCCCACCTGGCCGGGCCATTTGGGTTCGGGCAAGTGCTCGGGATCTTTGTTGGCCCAGGGAGCTTTGTAGTGCGAGATGATGCCGGGCATGTAGCCGCGACAACTTTGCGAGATGTTCAGGTCTACCAATTCAGGAATAACATTGTTGCCCACCTGGTTGCCATCGGCCAGCACGATGCGCGCAGGATTTTCTTTATGAATCACATCCAGCGCACCCTTGGCAACTTTGCGATACAGTTCACCGGGAACGGCAGTCGACTTCGAGAGCTGGTCGTTCATGTCTTCGCGCATGGCGGGTTCGTTCAGCAGGTCGAAGCTGATTTTTTCTTTGCTGAGACTTTTATAGCGCTTCGCCCAGAAGCCCCAGTGATAATAGAAAGCATCCTGCGCTGCCTGATCTTTCCAAAGATTGAAAGGTTCATGAAAACCCGCATTGATGCAATAGCCCGGCGCGCGGTGCAGGTTCAGGCTCACGTGGATGTTGAACTTGTGAGCGGTCTCCACCAGCGCATCAATTTTTTCCACCGCCTTCAGATTGATCTTGTAGGTGTCTTCGGCTGTGATATCTTTTGTTCGATCGATATCGAGATAATACGGATAGGCAATCGGGATCCGTACAAAATCAAATCCCCAATCGCGCATCCATTCAAAATGATCGGCGCTTGTGCCACCGCGGGAATGCTCGGGGTTTGGCGAAAAGAAATCCAGTAGGTTAAAGCCGCGCCACTGCGGGAGTTTGTTTTTGGTTTGGAACGCCGCGGCCCACGCCTGCGACCCGGCCAGACCCAGGGCGGTGGCGGTCATGGCGGATTGTGTGATGAATGTCCTTCGTTTCATAGGGGTAGGGGGTTGCCAGAACAAGATAGGCATAAGGCCTAGTGTCGTCACACCGCTGATATAAAATAATTTTTTCCGCGCAGACAGCTTCGTGAGTTCGAAACAAACGGCACTCCTATTCAAGGATGATGAGCGCGTTGCACTTTAGAATTTAAAGCTCGGCAAGTCAAGTTTTTTCGAGATACGAAAGACTGCGTTGATCAACCCCACATGACTGTAGGTTTGCGGATAGTTACCCCACTGTGATCCGTCCAGGCCCACGTCTTCGCTAAAGATGCCGAGGTGATTGGCATACGGCAAAATGCCATTCAAAGTCTTGATTGCGTCGTCCACACGACCCACGCACGCCAGCGCATCGACATACCAGAATGCGCACACGAGGAATGTGGCCTCTGGTTTGCCAAAATCATCCTGGTGAACGTAACGGTAAAATAGTCCCTGGTCAGTGCGCAGCAAACTCTCCAGCGCCTTCAAATGCTGTTGCGCTTTGGGCGACGCGGGATCGAGATAGTTCATGGTGATGAGCTTTAGCGTGCTGGCGTCCAGGTGCTCCGAGCCCAGCGCCTGGCGGTAGACACCGGCTGCCGGGTCATAGCATTTTTCGATGCGCTCCACACTCATTTTCAGCAAGCGCGACGCGCGTTGCACCAGCTCGTTGTCCTGCATGAGCGTACCGATCTTCAACGCCGCATGACATCCCGCCCAATGAAAAAGCAGTGTATACGTATGAATTTGTTTCACGTTCCTGAATTCCCACAGCCCGGCGTCCGGCTCGTCGAGGGTGACCTCGATCCAATGCAGAAGGCGTGTGACCAGGGGTTTATACAGCCGTTTCTTGGAGAAACTGAGACGTTTATCGATAAAGAGCGGCAACAAGCCCACGAGCACTTGCCCATAGACATCATTCTGAATTTGCTCGTACGCTTTGTTGCCCACGCGTACCGGCTGGTTGCCGAGATAACCTTGCAAAGGAAGATGTATTTCTTCAATGTCCTTTTGCCCGGTGATCGTGTACAAGGGTTGCATGCGATCGCCATCGCGCATCAAAATATTCTGAATGTACTCAAAGTAACTCTCCAACTCGTCGAAGTGACCCATTTCGTTGAAGGCTTTCAAAGTATAATACGAATCACGGAACCAGCAATAGCGATAGTCCCACGTACGCGCGCTGCCGTTGTGTTCCGGCAAACTCGTGGTGCCGGAGGCGATGATGCCGCCGGTGTCTTCGTATTGGTGTAACTTGAGGACGAGCGCTGAACGGATCACGCTGTCCTGATACATGTCGGGCACATACGTGCTCTTGATCCACGATTGCCAATGACGCACAGTCTTATTGATAAAATCTTCGGCCGTCGCTTTGAGCGGTGCTTCCAAGGGTTCTCCATAAGTGAAGACCAGGTAGCGATTCTGATCCAGAACAAAATCCTGCTCCTCGCGAATATAAGACAGCGACAAATCCGTGGTGAGCCGCGTCTGCATATCAAAATTGAGAAAGCGTATGTGATTGCTTCCCGTCACCACTTCCGGGATCATATTACCATAATCTCCCACCGGCGCACATTTGACTTTGATAACGGGGTTGCCCTCGATCAATTCCAGCTTGCGGATCAACATCAAAGGCTTGAAAAAGCGCTCGTACTGAAAAAACCGTGGCGCACAATCGATCACCCTGAACTTCCCCTGGGCACATTCAAATTCCGTGCACAACACATTGGTGCTGTCCACATAATACTGACGGCTCGTGAATTCACCCTGGGGGACAACGGAAAATTCGCCGCCCCGTTTCTCGTCCAGCAATGATCCAAACAGGAAGGAGCTGTCGAAGCGGGGCAGGCACATCCATTTCACATAGGCATGCGTGTCGATGTAGGCGATGTAGGAACAGTTTCCTACAATGCCCATGTTATAGCGATGGATACTCATACGTTAATCAACCAGTTGATAAAGCAGACCGAGAACTTCCTTTTGTGACGGCACGGTGTACTGCGCCTGCGTGTGACCCGGACCCACTTTGATCGTGATCCCTTTGTCGGCAAGCGCCTTGAACATGTCTTCGTCCGTTTTGTCGTCGCCAATGGCCAGCACAAAATCGGAAGGGTGTTCCTGGATAAGATGACGGGCGGCAACGCCCTTGTCCACACCGACCACGCGTACTTCAATCACTTTGTTGCCATCGATCACCTGCAGTTGTGCATTGCGCACCAGGTGATATAAGTTGTCCAACAACTCGCGCGAACGCACAAATCCCAGCTCGGGATCTACGTTGCGATAGTGCCACGCCAGCGTATGATCTTTTTCTTCCACAAACGAACCGAGACTGCGTTGCGTGAACAGGTCCAGCATAGGGCGAATAAGCGGTTTCCATGATTGATCGGCAGAATGCTCGTTCCACGTTCCCTCCGGATGCCGTATAGCCGCGCCGTGCTCCGCTACCAGATTGATGGGCAGGTTTCGGAACCAGCCCTCCAACAGCGGATAGGCCCGGCCGCTGATGATGGTGACTTGTGTGCGATCGTCGGCCGAGAGCCGGGCCAGCAATTGCAACAGGCTTTTATCGGGCACGGCTTCCCTCGGATGTTTTGCGAAGGGTACGAGGGTACCATCATAGTCCAGGAAAAGATGACGGCTGTGAGCCGCTTTAAAGGCCGTAGCAATAGAAGTGCGCGCAGCACGATTCACAAATTTGGTCTCCTGCACTTTTTGCAGATCTTTCACCTCCTGGAGTTGCTTCAGGAAATCGTTCACCCAATGAAGGACGGTGTACTCCTGCAGACGCTGCTGAAGAATGGCCATGTTTTGTTTTTGGGTTTCCTCCGGCTGTGTAAGGGCGGTAAAGATGGCCTGGCCCATTTCTTCTTTGTCTACCGGGTTCACCAGGATGGCCTCTCCAAGCTCACTGGCTGCACCCGCCAGCTCACTGAGGATAAGCGTGCCGCGACCATCGCGCTGGCTGGCCACATATTCCTTGGCCACGAGATTCATGCCGTCGCGCAACGGCGTGATCAACCCAATGTCGGCCGACTGGTACAAGGCCGACAGTTCGGCAAACGACAAATGACTGTAACGGTAAATGATCGGCTGCCAGGTCAGCGTGGAGTACTTGCCATTGATGCGGCCCACCTGCTCTTCGATGAGTTTGCGCCGTTGATTGTATTTGGAGATGATCTGCCGCGAAGGCACAACCACCATAATAAACACCACTTTCTCGCGCCAGCTCGGGTGTTGTTCCAGAAATCGCTCGAAGCCCGCCAAGCGGTGCGTAACACCCTTGGTGTAATCCAGCCGGTCGACGGAAAAAATGATTTTCCGCTCGCCGAAATTTTTAAGGACAACTTCCTTTTGTTGTCTTACAGGAAGCTGCTCCGAAGCATTGTGAAATTTTTCATAGTCGATGCCCAACGGAAAGAGATCGGCCTTCACAATGCGGTCATCCACATAGATGGCGCGGTAGTAGTGATCCAACCCCGCCACCATGCGCACGGTCTTCAAGAAGTGCTGTACATATTCCTGCGTGTGAAAACCCAGCAGGTCGGCACCGAGCAAGCCGTGAATGATCTTTTCTTTCCACGACCGGTGCATCAGGCGGAAGATCTCGAAGTTGGGAAATGGGATGTGCAGAAAGAACCCGATGGTAGCGTCGGGCAACATTTTGCGGATCATGCAGGGGAGCAGCATCAGCTGATAGTCGTGAATCCACAAAACATCGCCGGGTTTTAAGAAAGCGATCAGCTTGTCTGCGAAGCGCTGGTTCACTTCTTCATAAGCGCGAAAGGTGTCGTCGTCAAATTCGACAAAGGAGGGGAAGTAGTGAAAGAGCGGCCAGAGGGTGGCATTGCAGAAGCCGTTGTAGTAACGGTTGTATAATTTTGTGTCGAGAAAAAGCGGCTCTACTTCAAAATCCTGGGGACGCCTTTTTTTATCATTGCTAAAACTTTCCCATCGCTTTTCCGGGAAGTCCGCTGAGCCGATCCACCATTTTTCATCAAACGCGTTGGAGGTCTCTCGTTCAAAGTAACTTTTGAGGGCGCTCACTAAGCCGCCATCGCTCTCCTTCAGCGTGATCCGCTTGTTCTTCTCCAAAAGTTGAAACGGCAGGCGGTTCGACACCAGAACAAGCCTCCGGTTTTTCTTTTCTTCCATTATCTCGGGGTTAAGGGTAAAACAGGGTCGAGACAGTGGAGGTTATGCAACAACCGTCCCAAAGCGTGGCAGGACAGGGTTTTTTCCACAGGAGGTATCCCCGTTGTTAGAGAAAGCGAATTTCTGGGTCCTATCAGGGATTCGAAAGAAAATAGAAAACCTATAATGGGGAGTCCGTTAATGCTGCGCTTTGTATGAAACTGTGGTCAGGATTCCACAAATAGTTGAAAAGCAAAAAATATTCCCGATAGGAAATATTGGTGAGTATCGGAGGGAATTATTTTGAATCTCCTGGTCCGGCGCAAAGGCATACAAAAACAAAAAGCCACTCGCATCGGCAAGTGGCTTTCTTCTGTGGGAGCTGAGGGGTTCGAACCCCCGACCCTCTGCTTGTAAGGCAGATGCTCTGAACCAGCTGAGCTAAGCTCCCATTAATTTGATTTCCCCATCGTTTTGGGATTGCAAATGTAGTAGAGAATTTTATTTGTGCAAAAAACTTTGCCCGAAGTATTGAAAATTTGACCCTCTAAAACGTCAAAAAACCCCGGATTAGGCTCAGGACACGGATTTTGCAAAGGTTTCCAGCCTTATAAAACGGCTTCAAGGCCCCGGAAACCGCCTCAGGCAGAGTTGGATTGGATTTTGTCACGTACTTTTGCACAACCATTTTTTAAGCTTTTGAAAACCTTCCGGAAAATCCTTTTTTATCTCCTGCTGGCAATCGTTGTTCTGGTGGTAGCCCTCTCCCTGTCCGTCTTTTTGTTCAAGGACAAGATTATCAACCAATTCATCCGGGAGGCCAACAAGCAGCTGAACACCCCCGTAAAAATCGCCAAGATCGACGTTTCGGTGTGGCAGAACTTCCCCATGCTCTCCATCGTCATGCACGACGTTTACGTGGAAGACAGCCAGCCGGGCCAATACCCCTTGCTGACTGCCTCAGAGATTTCGTTCCAGTTGAGCCTGGTGGATGCCTGGCACGAGGACTATAAGATCCAGGGCCTGCGCATCAAAGAGAGCGAGACCAATCTCAAGATCAACGACAAGGGCGAAAATAACTATACCATTGCCAAGGATACCGGTGGGCAAGGCGGCGGCGGAAGCATCAGCTTCGAACTGCGCAACGTGAACCTTCAAAATACTACCGTACACTATACCGACGCAAAGTCCGATCAGCGGTTCACGTTTGTGAGCCAGGCGCTGGTGTCGTCTATCCAGACCGTGAACGACGTCTATAACATCGATGCTGCGGGCGAAGTGACCACGGAACGGATCGAGATCAACCGCACTTCTTTCCTGGCGGGGAAATCGTTTCATCTGGAGAGTCAGCTTGTTTACGACGACCTTCAAAAAATCCTGACCATCAAACCCTCGGTGCTCAATTTGAAGAACGCCGGCTTTGACGTGAGCGGCACGTATGCCTGGAAAAAGAAGAACCTGATCGACCTGGCCGTGAAAGGAAAAGACACCGACATCCAAACGATCCTGTCGCTACTGCCCGGTTCGGCCGCCAAGACGTTTGAAAAATATAAGAGCGATGGCGACGTGTACTTCAACGCAAAACTTAAAGGAGAGATCAGCAAGCATAAAAGTCCGGGACTGAGCATTGATTTTGGATTTACCAATGCCACCGTATATCACCCCGACTACAAATCGCGTATCGAAGAAGCCAGCATGACCGGCTCCTTTGCCACGCCGGAAGTGATGGAAGTGTCGCAGGCCGTGCTGGTACTCAAAGACATCAAGGGAAAACTGAACAACGAACCCTTCTCGGCAAATTTCGTCCTTCAGAATTTTAACAACCCGGAAGTGATCAGCGACTTCAAAGGACGTGTGGATGCCGCGGCGGTGCTGAGTTTCTACCCCATCGCAAATCTCACGGATGTGTCCGGATCTTTGTTGGTCGACGTGTCATTTGAAGGCCGCGTGGAGTTATTGAAAAAGAAGGCCACGGCACAACGGGTGTCTACGCAGGGAACGATCGATCTTCAAAACATCGGGCTCACCTACGGAGAGGAAAAGATCAAGCTGCAAAACCTGTCGGGCAATCTGCAATTCAGCAACAACGACCTGGCCTTGAGCAATGTGACAGGCTTGGTGGGCAACAGCGATTTCACATTCAATGGTTTTTTTAAGAACATCATTACATTCCTGTTGTTCGAAAATCAACCTATCGGCATCGAAACGGATTTGAAATCGAATTTTCTCGATGTCGATCAACTCTTTGCCATGGGGTACGGCAACCCGGCTGCTGGGAAGAACCAGCAATATGAATTCAGCATTTCACGCAACATCAACCTGAATTTTAATTGTGACGTGAAGCGGTTGCGCTACAAACGGTTTCATGCGAGCAACATCAAAGGCGACCTGTTGGTGAAAAACGAAATGGCCGTGGCGCGCAACATCAACCTTCACGCGATGGGTGGCGACATGACCCTGGCAGGCATTGTGGATGCGCACAACCCCAAAGCGATCGATGTAGTGAGCAACGCAAAATTCGAGGGCATTTATGTCGACAGTGTATTTTATGTATTCGAAAACTTCGACCAGGATTTTATCCAGGACAAACACCTGAAAGGGCGGACCTATGCCGACGTGAGCCTGGAGATGACGCTCAACCAAAACCTGAAGCTCTTCAACGAAACGCTCATCGCCGACATCAGCGCCACCATCAAGAACGGCGAGCTGAATAACTTCGAGCCCATGAAAAAGCTGAACCGCTTTCTCAACGACGAAGGCCTCAGTAAACTTCGCTTCTCCGATATCAAGAACGATATCCACATCGAAAAGAAAACCATCTACATACCCCAGATGGAAGTGCGCACCAACGTCACCTCCATAAAAGTGAGCGGCACCCACACGTTTGACCAGCGCATCGACTACCACATCATTGCGCCCTTGCGCAACGACCGGAACATCAACTCTGCAGAGGCCCGCGCCGCGTTGGAGGAAGATGGCAGCGGTCAAAGCAAACTCCTCCTCAAGATCACCGGCACCACCGACGACTACCGCATCAGCTATGATACGGAGGCCGTGCGTAAAAAAATCGCGTCCGACTTGAAAAAAGAAGTACAGGTGTTAAAGGATGCCTTCAAAAACAAAGGCACGAAAAAGAAGAAAGAAGTCGAGCTGGAAAAGGACGAATATTTCGAGGACTGGAACGACTGATCGGACCAGGCGTGACGTGCAGGGTTTGATGGTTGTTTTTGCTCGAAGTCTCGGGTGTGTTGTCCGGTCAGGCGATTGCTTCCTTCAAATAATCCGTCAACGGCTTTGCAGCGCCCATCACTGTGGTTAATTTCTTGAGAAATTTTTTGTCAAGCACTTCCTTGTCGGTGAAGTTGTGTACCAGGATAAAGCTCTTCAATCGCAGCCATTCAATGTAAGGATGATCTTTGGCGTAGCCCTTGGGTGTGGTCTTTAAAGCATCTTCGTCCCAGAACTTGGGATAGGTTGCTTTGAATTTTTTATCGTTCAGGATCTTGGCCAGTTTGTCGCCCGTGTAGTCGATCTCCTGGCGGATCTTAGCGAGATTCTCGGGTATAGGTTGGAACAAGCCCACGGCCACAAAACTTTTATCACCCGGTTCGAGCTGAAAATAATACCCCGGCGTGCCCATCCCTTTGCCCGTCGACGACAGCGCAGCACTCATGTTGGTTTTGTAGGGTGTTTTGTCTTTGCTAAAACGCACGTCGCGGTAAATGCGGAAGGTGAGCTTCTTGGCGTCTAGCCCGGCCAGGGAGTCGTCGTAAGGAATCATTTCCTCCAGCAGGTCGGCCACAAACAGGTCGAAATCGGCTTTCAGCGCCGTGTAGATCGGCTTCTTCTTTTCAAACCATTCGCGGTTATTGTTCTTTCGGATATCTTTTAAAAATTTGAATGCACCTTCAAAGTCCATGACGTGATTTTCTTATGAATGAATGATTTTTTAACTAATAAAATTTAGCTCCGTACCAGGAGCCTTTAAAGAAATTCCACTATCGTTTCCAACCCAATGCCCCGCGAAGCTTTCACGAGGATGGTGGCGTTTCGTGGAGGATCTTTTTTAAGAGCCTCCATTAACAACGTTTTATTTTCAAAAAGGATGGCGCCGGGGAATTCTTCTTTAGCTGCTTTCATCAGCGTGCCACAGAGGTACACTTTGTCGAAGCCCAGCGTTTTTGCCAATTGCCCGATGAGGCGGTGTTCCTTCTCGGCTTCTTCTCCCAGTTCGAACATATCGCCGAGGATCACTATTTTATGTGGCGCTTTCATGGCGGCTAGATTTTCCAGCGCTACTTGCATAGAGCTGGGGTTGGCGTTGTAGGCGTCGAGGATCACGGTGTTGGTTTCTTTTTGGATCATCTGCGAACGCATGTTGCCCGGCAGATACTCGGCCACGGCCTGGTTGGCCAACGCGGCCGGCACCTGGAAAAATTTGCCGATGCACAGGGCCGCGGCAATGTTCTCGAAATTGTAGGCGCCAATGAGATGCGTTTGCACGTCGTCGCCGTTCTCGGCTTTGATGTTCACAAACGGATCGGCACCCACTAAGGTCGCTGCGTAATAGTCTCCTTTTGCCGGGTAGAACAAAGGCGCTTTAAAGCGTTTAGCCATGTTGGCCAGAATCTCATTTTGCGAATTGATGAACACCGTGCCGTTGTGGGTGAGCAGGTGTTGATACAATTCCGACTTGGCGCGAACAATATTTTCAAACCCGCCAAACATACCGATGTGCGCCCGCCCGATGTTGGTAATAAAACCGTGTGTCGGGTTGGCGATCGAGCAAAGCAAGGCGATCTCGCCCAGGTGATTCGCCCCCATTTCCACCACGGCCATTTCGATGGATGAATCAATCGACAACAAGGTCAGCGGCACGCCGATGTGGTTGTTCAGATTGCCTATGGTGGCGTAGGTCTTGAATTTTTTGCTGAGCACGGCGTTCAGCAATTCCTTGCTGGTGGTTTTTCCATTCGAACCCGTTAACCCAATCACGGGGATAGCGAGTTGATCGCGATGGTGTCGCGCTAGTTTTTGCAACGTGGCCAGCACATCGTCTACCACGATGCAGCGGTCGTTCACGGCATGTTCTTTTTCGTCCAGCACCGCGTAGGCTGCGCCGTTGTCGAGCGCTTGCTGGGCAAAGGTGTTGGCGTTGAACTTGTCGCCCTTCAGTGCAAAAAAGATCGAGCCCGCCGCGATCTTGCGCGTGTCGGTCGAAACTTTGCCGGATTGACGATATAACGCGTATAATTTTTCTATCTCCATCGCTCGCTTTTACAGTTTTCTTGTGCCGGTTACCTCCTCCGGCCATCCCAACTTAGTAGGGAATGTTCACCGGGAAAAAGTATCTTGCGGGAAAGATAACAGGTGGCTCCGGCTCACGTTAAGGATAAAAGAAAAATTTTTTGATGATCAACCTACTGCGTCTTTTCCTCGTGCTCTTGCCGCTGTCCCTGCAGGCACAGTTTACGTATGTGCTGGACCAGGATATACCGGTAAAAAACGCCGATGCGTCGGCCGTGCCGATGCCCTGGGTTGGGGGACTGAATGCGGCGCACTACAACACCATGGACCTGGACAACGACGGAAAGGACGACCTGGTTCTTTACGACCGCAACGCCGACAAGATTATCACCTTCCTGAACCGCGACAACCAATACCAATACGCGCCCGAATACGAATCGTTTTTCCCAGATGAAGTGACCAACTGGATCCTGCTGCGCGACTACAATTGCGATGGCAAAAAGGATATTTTCACCGGCGACATTTTGGGCATCAAAGTCTTCACCAACGTCACCCAGCCCGGCCAGCCGATGGCCTGGAAACAATTCTTCTTCTATAGCGGCCCCGGCCGCACCAAAAGCTCCGTGCTGCTTTCGCTTGGATTTTCCGGACTCATCAACGTACAGCTCCAGTTCGATGACCTGCCCTCGCTGCTCGACGCCGACGGCGACGGCGACCTCGACCTGTTCGACATGCGCTTCGTGGGCAACGGCACCGTGGAGTATCACAAGAATTTCAGCATCGAGCGCTTTGGCACCTGCGATTCGCTCACCTTCGAACGCCAGACCCAGCGCTGGGGTGGCGTGACAGAATGTACCTGCGGCAATTTTGCATTCAACGGCGTCGACTGCCCGCCCCCGGGTGGCCGCCAAGATCCTACCGGAGGTCGCACGGAGCACGCGGGCGGCAAAAGCCTGCTCATCCTCGATGCCAACGGAGACGCTACACTGGATATCCTGTACTCGGAAGCCACCTGCTCCAACCTTTACTATCTGCCAAACCAGGGCACGCTGGATGCGCCGGTGATCAACTCCTTCTCCATCTTTCCGCAGCCCCGCCCGGTGAACTTCCTTATTTATCCGGCGGCCTTTTATGAGGACCTTGACTTCGACGGCACGAAAGATCTTGTTTCGATACCCAACATATTTGCCAAAACATTTTTGAACAGCGACCTGGCCCACTCCAACTGGCTGTATAAAAACACCGGCACCACCACCAACCCCACCTTTTCGTTTGCGCAGGACAACTTTATGCAAGACAAAATGATCGACGTGGGCGACAATTCCGTGCCCGCCTTCGCAGACTATGATGCCGATGGCGACTATGATCTTTTTGTGAGCGAGAACACGACGAACGGCACCGACATTGTCGCCACGGTGAAACTTTACAAGAACACGGGCACCACCACCGATCCCGAATTCACCCTGGCCAACGATGACATGTGGGGCTTTTCCGGGTTGTCGTTTTACAACCTGAAGATCCAGTTCATCGATGTGAACGGCGACAGCAAGGTCGACCTGGTCTTCACCGCCACGGCCTTGCAAAATGGTGCCACCGGGTTGTACTATGTGCTCAACACCGCCAGTGCAGGTATTATTTTTGGCAATCAACAAATACAGAGCATCAGCTTCCAGCTCTTCGCCTCCGAAAATATTTCGGTGGTCGATGTGGACCGCGACGGCCTTGTGGACTTGCTCGCGGGCAGGGCCAACGGCTCGGTAGAGTATTGGAGGAATAACGGCCCCGCCGGAAGCCTCAGCTTCGCGTTGCAGACCAGCAGCTTTCTGGGACTGTCGTCCACCGTGTTGCGCCAGAACCTCACAATCTCCGTTGCCGACCTGGACGCCGATGGAAAGACCGACATGCTCATCGGCAACCAGGACGGCCGCATCACCGTTGTCAACGATTTCCGAACGGCCACCGACGCCGCGGCGGGCGCGACCCAAATTGTCTATAATCCCATTGCTCAAGCCTACCAGGCCCGCAACATGGGCGGCCGCATCTGGACGGCTCCCGCAAACCTGTTTGGAACCACCAAGCCCGCCATCGTGGTGGGCAACATCCTGGGGGGACTTTCCGTCCTGCGCAACGACGACGGAGCGCTGCTACCCGAAAACGCGACGATCGAGGTTTACCCTAATCCAAGCCCGAAAAACGGGAACGTCACCGTAAAGGCCGATCGCAACGTCACTCTGCAGATCTTTACCAGCGTGGGCCACCGCATCACCGACCCCATCCAGGTCCCCGGCAATTCCGAGTACGGCCTGAACGTGCCAAACCTGGCCTCGGGGGTCTATATTCTCCGGTTTACACAGAACAGCAAAACCTTCATAAAGCGGCTGGTGATTTATTGAGCATTCCCCATCTTTGCACCGGGAAAATCTTTCTGGGTTAAAAAAACAGTGATTATTTACTGAAGTAAATAAATTTTAAATGCCATACGCCTTCATTTTTGATATGGACGGGGTGCTGATCGACAGCAATCCCACCCATAAGATCGCCTTGCAACAATTTTGTGAAAAGCATGGCTACCACCTCGCCGAGGAACAGTTGCGCGAGAAAATCTACGGCCGCACCAACCGCGACTGGCTCCTGAACCTGTTTGGAAACCTCGGCGACGACACCATTCGCCAATATGCCGACGAAAAAGAGGCCCTTTTTCGCAGGCTTTATACCGACATTAAGCCCGTGGACGGCCTCTTGTCGTTCCTGGAAAAGCTGGATCAGCAGCGCATACCGCGGGCCATTGCTACGTCTGCACCCCGCGCCAACGTGGATTTTACGCTGCTTCACACCCAGACAGAGCGATTTTTCCCGACTATATTGGATGACTCTTTTGTGAGCCAGGGCAAGCCCAACCCGGAGATCTACCTCAAATCGGCGGCGGCCTTGCAATTCGAACCGGCGCGGTGCGTGGTGTTCGAAGATTCGCTCGCGGGGGTTCGGGCCGGGAAGTCGGCAGGCTGCAAAGTGGTGGGTGTCACCACCACGCACACCCCTGAGGAGCTGCATGAAACGGACCTGACGATTGATAATTTTGTGGATCTGGAGCCTGAATGGCTGGTTTCCAAGCTTTTTTAGAAGGAATTCCGGATTATTTGTCGACGGCTTTGGAATATTAGATGGCTTTTATCGATATTTGCAGTCCCTTTTTAGGAGGGTACATTTTTAAAACAAAGCGGATATGGCACGAGTTTGTCAAATAACTGGAAAAAGACCTCAGGTAGGTAACAACGTTTCACACGCGAACAATAAGACCAAGAGAAGATTTCTTCCCAATCTTCAAAAGAAGCGTTTCTACATTCCTGAAGAAGATAAGTGGATAACCTTGAAAGTGTCTACGAAGGCCATCAAGACCATTTCGAAATACGGCATCACGGCCGTTATGAAAGAAGCAAAAGCGAACGGCAACCTCGTGTTGTAATAAATCATAAAGAATCATGGCAAAGAAAGGTAACAGGATCCAGGTGATTTTAGAGTGCACAGAGCACAGAGCTACGGGCATGCCGGGCATGAGCCGCCACATCACCACCAAAAACCGTAAGAACACAACGGAGCGTTTGGAGTTGCGCAAATACAACCCCGTGCTGAAAAAATATACTGTACACAAAGAAATTAAATAACCATGGCAAAGAAAGTAGTTGCGTCCCTCAAGAAAACCGACGGCAAGAGCTATGCTAAAGTGATCCGTGCGGTGAAGTCTGAAAAGACCGGTGCTTACACCTTCAAAGAAGAAATTGTTGCTGCTGACCTGGTGAAAGAAGTCCTGGCCAAAAAGTAATTCAATTCGGTAAGAATTTGAAAAGTCCCCTCGCGGGACTTTTTTGTTTTAAACAATTTCTCTCTCACTTATGGCATTATTCGGCAACCTGTTTTCTTCTGATAAAAAAGAATCGCTCGATAAAGGCCTGGAGAAATCCAAGGAAAGCTTCTTCGGCAAGCTGGGCAAAGCCCTGGTCGGCAAATCGACCGTCGACGACGAAGTGCTCGACAACCTCGAGGAAATCCTGGTGTCGTCGGACGTGGGGGTGACCACCACCCTGAAGATCATCGAACGCATTCAACAGCGCGTGGCGCGTGATAAATACCTGGGCACTTCCGAGCTGGACCGCATCCTCAAAGAAGAGATCGCCGGCCTGCTATCGGAAAACAACACCGACAACGTCGAGGAATTTGAAACCCCCGCGAACAAAAAACCTTATGTGATCATGGTGGTGGGGGTGAACGGTGTGGGCAAGACCACCACCATCGGGAAGCTGTCGGCCCAATTCACAAAAAAAGGAAAGAAAGTATTGCTCGGCGCCGCCGACACCTTCCGTGCCGCGGCCGTCGATCAATTGAAATTGTGGGGTGAGCGTGTAGGCGTACCGGTGATTTCAAAAGGCATGAACACCGATCCCTCGGCCGTGGCCTACGATGCCGTGCAAGCCGGCGTGGATCAAAATGCGGACGTCATCATTATCGATACGGCCGGAAGGTTGCACACCAAAGTGAACCTCATGGCCGAACTCACCAAGATCAAACGCGTCATGCAAAAAGTGATCCCCGACGCACCCCACGAAGTGTTGTTGGTTTTGGATGGCAGCACGGGTCAGAACGCCATGATCCAGGCGCGCGAGTTTACAAAAGCCACGGAGGTAACGGCGCTCGCCATCACCAAGCTCGACGGCACGGCCAAAGGCGGTGTGGTGATCGGCATTTCGGATGAGTTCAAAATTCCTGTTAAATATATCGGCGTCGGCGAGAAAGTCGGCGACCTGCAAACCTTTAACAGGACCGAGTTCGTGGACTCACTTTTCCGACGAAACGGTGGGTAATTTCCGGAAGGGAATTCGAATGAAGATCTGGTAGTTAAAGCCCCAGTAGGAATCCTTTTCGGCCAGGCCATAGCCAGGCACATCGTGCGGTAACATAACGGGCGTGCTGCCCGTGCTCAGGCCGAATTTGAAGCGGGCCGTGTAGCCCATCCAAATCATTTTCCAAATCTTTACACGGAGTCCCGTAGTCAGCTCCAGCCAGTGCGCGTTCACGTTTGTGTTATTATAGGTCCCGCTATACGTACCCCATAGCGTGTCGGCTACGATGACGGAATACTGCTCCGAAAATCTGGACACACCATAGCGAAATCCAACAAAGAACATGTTGCGCTCCGGATCATTCTTTAGAAAATTCACATCTACACCCGCACGGAAATAGTTGCCCGTGTTCGCGTAGTTGCTGCTGTCGCCGTCGGAGAGATAGGTGCGGGCCCAATGGCCGTAGTCTACTGCCAGGTAATAGCGATGGAAATCGACATCGCCATTGAACTCCCAACCATTGAAAGTCTTGTCGTAATGGCTTTTCACCAGGGCAATGGCATCGGTGCCAATGCGCACACCGGTGGGCCGGAAGTCAGGCTTCACCTTGACCTTCGCTGTGTCTGACTTTTCTTTTTCCTGGCCAAGCGCCGGCAGGGAGAGGATCAGAAGAAGTGCTATGGTATGGGATAACTTCAAGATGGGATGGGGGATCTATTTTGGGATGACTTCAAGATTGAGAATAGCGGGATCGGAGGTGGCACTTTTGACAAGTTTGTAATCTTTGGTGTCCGTGACCAGCGTTGTCCTCGTCGATACATGCAGGGTCGAAAACAAGGTCGTAGTGCCACAAGATTCCTTAGCCCAGAATTTTTCTTGGGTGTCATAGGCCATCACGAGCGTACGCTTCCCTGCTGCGCCGAAATCGAATACATACTCCGCACTGTCGATTGCTTTGTTGAGGGGTAGATACACGGTCGTCTTCGTCGTATCCGCGTTTTGAAATATAATCGGATCGCCAAAGTTGGGTGTGATGGATTTGATAGTCACCAGGGTGTCTTTCGTGGTGGTGGTGTTCACTCGCTGCTTAAAGCTCAGGCCAAACAAGTTAGGCTTGGCGCAACGAAAAACCTGGATGTTTACAGACGAAGGATTAGTGGGCGTGGTGCTGTAGACGCTGATGGAATCGAAGGAGTGGTACAGGACGGTGAGGCCACCGAACACGTGGCGCTCTCCACAATCGTCGGAAACGAATTGGATCTGGGAGGTATAGCCCAAAGAAAGAAAACTCGTGCTATCACCGGCCCAAGTAAAATCATAGTGCAGCGAGTCCGCCAGGGGGTCGAGGGGTAGGCCGATGGAAGAAGGGATCTCGGACTTAACGATGATGTTTGTTCCGAGGATGGTTGCGCTATTCAGCACCGAATTGTCGGCACCAAAGCCCATGACCCGGAAATTGATGCCGAATTCGCCATTATTCAGCCGAAAGCAATCGGGGTTGTCGAGGCACGAAATGGCAATAGCAGCTAAAAAAGTGAACCAGATGGCTTTTTTCATGGTTATGATGCGGCTGTAAAGATAAGTTAACGGCCCAAAGCCCAAATTCCGTGCCCGTTAATTTTTAGTATTTTTGCAGTCTATTAGAACGCGAATCGCATTGAAAACGAAGGGAACCAAGAATACCAAAGTCAACATCGTCACCCTGGGCTGCTCCAAGAACCTGGTGGACTCTGAAGTACTGCTCACCCAATTGAGGGGCAACGGCATCGACGCCGTGCACGAATCCAAAACAGACGACGCCAGCGTGGTGGTGATCAACACCTGCGGGTTCATCGATAACGCCAAACAGGAGTCCATCGACACCATCCTGCGCTATGTAGACGCCAAGGAAGAAGGCATCGTGGACAAAGTTTACGTGACCGGCTGCCTTTCGCAGCGCTACAAAGACGACCTCGAAAAAGAAATCCCCGAAGTGGACGCCTGGTTTGGCACCCGCGACCTGTCGCGCATGCTCAAGGTGTTCAAGGCCAACTATAAGCACGAGCTGGTAGGCGAGCGCATATTGACCAACCCAAGCCATTATGCCTACCTGAAGATCTCCGAAGGCTGCGACCGCCCCTGTTCGTTCTGCGCCATACCCATCATGCGCGGTGGCCACATTTCGCGGCCCATGGAAGAGCTGGTGTTGGAAGCCCGGAACCTGGCCAAGAACGGCACGAAAGAATTGCTGCTCATCGCCCAGGACTCTACCTACTATGGTCTCGACCTGTATAAGAAAAGAAACCTCGCCGACCTGCTCCGGAATCTTTCGGACGTGGAAGGCATCGAATGGATCCGCCTGCACTATGCCTTCCCCACCGGTTTCCCCATGGACGCCCTGGAGGTGATGGCCGAGCGCAGCAACATCTGCAAATACATCGACATCCCCCTGCAACATGCATCCACCCGAATGCTGCAGGTGATGCGCCGCGGGACCACGCGCGATAAGACGGAAGCCTTGTTGCAAACCCTCCGCGAGAAAGTGCCGGGCATTGCCATTCGCACGACCATGATCGCCGGCCATCCCACCGAGAGCCAACAAGACTTTGAAGAGATGATGGACTTTGTTGAGAAGTCGCGCTTCGACCGCCTCGGTATATTTTCCTATTCGCACGAAGAAAACACACACAGCTATAGCCTGCCCGACGATGTGCCGGCCGAAGTGAAACAACAACGCCTCGAAGACGTGATGGCCTTGCAAGAGGGCATTTCGCTGGAGCTGAATTCGCAAAAGATCGGCAAGACCTTCAAGGTGTTGGTCGACCGCAAAGAAGGCGGCAACTTCATCGGCCGCACCGAGCACGACTCGCCCGAAGTAGACAACGAAGTGATCATTGAAAGCCCGGGTGACTACCTCCGGTTGGGAGATTTTGTTAACGTATTCATAACGGGTGCTACGGAGTTTGATTTAACCGGTACAGCGGTTCAAGGAGCGGCTATAAAATCTTAAACCTAATCCATAAATTGCCGTTATTCGGATTATGGTTTTAAAAAGTCCCACCAACTTTAACTCTTGCCATGCAGCTTGATAAGGTCTCCCTTGCTGATACTCATGCGTTCAGCAATTTTTTCCTGGACTACCTGCAGCAAAAAGAAACACTCAAACCCTTTTATCATCGTTTTCCCACCCTCGAAAATTTCGGCGGACAAATCGCGGATAAAAAGTCTTCGTTCACCCCACACCAGCGCGAAGTACTGGTAGGGGCACTGCAAAAACAGTATGAAGGCTTTGCGCCTTCGTCTGCTGTCGCAGAAAACATTGCAGCACTCAAAGCGGGAAACACTTTTTCGGTGACCACCGGTCACCAGTTGAATATCTTTACGGGGCCGCTGTATTTTATTTTTAAGATCGTCACCGTCATCAATACTTGCCGCCAGTTGAAGACGCGCTACCCGGAATCGAATTTCGTGCCCGTCTATTGGATGGCTTCGGAAGATCACGATTATGAAGAGATAAAATACTTCAAACTGTTTGGTAAAAAATATACCTGGGAAACGGATCAGAAGGGCGCTGTAGGGCGATTTCACACCAAGGGGCTGGATAAACTTGCGCAGGAAATTTCCGGAGACATAAAAATCTTTACGGAAGCGTATTCAAAACGGAAAACGCTGAGCGCGGCCGTAAGACACTACGTAAATACGCTGTTTGCCAACGAAGGCCTCGTAGTCATCGATGGCGACGACCGTTCTCTAAAGTCGCTGTTCACCGACGTGATGCGCGAGGACGTGCTTCGTCAAAACACGAAGAAGCTGGTGGATCCCACCAACGCGGCGTTGGAAAATCAGGGCTACAAAACACAGATATTTTGTCGTGACATAAATTTCTTTTACCTGGCATCCGGCATCCGGAACCGTATTGAAAAACAAGGAGATCGCTTTACTATATTGGAGAGCGATCTTTCTTTTTCGGAGCAGGAGATGGAAAAGATCGTTGCCGAGGAACCGGAGAAGCTTAGCCCCAACGTGATCTTGCGGCCCTTATACCAGGAGATGATCCTGCCCAACGTGGCCTATGTGGGCGGTCCGGCGGAAGTGATCTACTGGTTGCAGTTGAAAGAAGTGTTCGATCAGTTCAAGACGCCCTTTCCGATGATCATGCCCCGCAATTTCGGGATGGTCATGGATCATGAAGTGGCGCGTAAATTTTCCAAGACGTCGCTGCAGCTCAAAGACTTGTTTGAAGAAAAGAATTATTTGTTCAATCATTGGGTGCTCACGCATTCGCCCCGCAACCTCACCGTGGGCCAGGAACGCGCCGCCGTCACCGAACTGTTTGCTACGTTGAAGAGGCGGGCTGATGCCATCGATACAACCCTGGGACCTTTTGTTGGCGCCGAGGGAAAACGTGCGTTGAACAGCCTGGAGAAAATCGAGCGGAAGCTGCTGCGCGCCGAGAAACGCCAGCACGGAGACAAGCTCCGCCAAATCGAAGCGGTGAAGGATCATCTTTTCCCCAACGGCGGTTTACAAGAGCGCACCGACAATTTTCTCAATTTCTACCAGCGCGACCCGGAGTTCATTACACACCTGTTAGAGACTTTCGATCCGCTGGATTACAGCTTCAACATCTTGTCGTACGTGGACTAGGCCGGAAGAAATTGCCTGCTATCTTTGTTTCATGACAAAAGCATCGCTGCGAAAAGAGTTTCTGCAAAAACGGCTGTCGCTGTCCGAGGCTGAGTACACGCAGTTGAATTTTCAGCTTTACCAGATTTTTTTCTCCAGCATAGATCTTTCCTTCATCAAGGTCCTGCATACGTTTTTGCCGTTGCAGAAAAATAAGGAGCCCGACACGTGGATCATCATCGACCGGATACGCCGGGAGTTTCCGCACGTCCGCCTGTCGCTTCCCCGCATTGAGCAAGCGACAGGAGCCTTGGAAAATATTTTTTTTGAAGGACTACACCAATTGGAAAAGAACGCATGGGGCATCGCCGAACCCAAACAGGGTGTGCCCACACCCCCGCAGCAGATCGACATGGTTTTGGTGCCCTTGCTGGCGTGCGACACGAATGGCCAACGCGTTGGCTACGGCAAAGGATTTTACGACAAGTTTCTGGCGACGTGCCGGCCGGATTGCATCACGGTGGGCATTTCCCTTTTTGAGCCGGTCGAACCCATCGAGGACGTCAATGCTTTTGATGTGCCCTTACAATATTGCCTCACACCGGCAACACTGCACCGCTTCCGTCAAACGTCTTTTTAGACAGCCGGCTCCTGCTGGCTCAGGCAGTGGAAGGATCCCAGTCCCCAAATAATGTCAAGCGAATCGAGACCGATCACTTTGCGATCAGGGAAGCACTGCTGTAGAATTTGCAGCGCCTTGTCGTCTTGGGCATCGCGGAATGTGGGGACTACAACATATTTGTTGCTGATATAGAAATTTGCATAAGATGCAGGAAGCCGCATGTCTTCGTAGACCACAGCCGATGGTAGTGGCAACTCTACGATATTCAGCTGCTTGCCATTTTCCAGGCGAAGCGTTTTTAACGTCTTGAGATTTTCGTGAAGCGGCTCGTAGTTTTCGTCTTGTTTATTGGTTTCCACCACGGTCACGACGGTGTCTTCATTCACAAAGCGCGTAATGTCGTCGATGTGGCCGTCGGTGTCGTCGCCCACTACGCCATCGCCTAGCCAAAGAATATTTTCAACACCATAGAACTGATGGAGGAATTCTTCGATCTCTTTTTGATTGAAGGTGGGGTTTCGATTCGGGTTGAGGAGACACGAAGTAGTGGTCAACACAGTGCCCCTTCCATTGAAATCTACCGAGCCACCCTCCATGACAATGCCCGGGTAGATGACGGGTATCTTATAGTGTTCTGCAATGCGCGTGGGAATGCGATCGTCCAGATCGAACGGAGGATATTTTCCGCCCCAGGCATTATAGCCCCAATCGACAATGATCTTCTTTTGAGCAGCGTTCGGGTTGATCACGAAAGCGGGGCCATGGTCGCGGCACCAGGCATCGTTGGTGGGGTGGATGAAGAAGTTGATGTTTTTGAAATCGCCACCAGCTTGTTCGATGTGGCGCGTGGCCTTCGCCTTCATCGCTTCATCGACTACGTTGATGTTTACTTTTTCGCCTTCGGCGACGTACTTGATGAACTGGGCGTAGAGGGGGTAGATGGTTTCGATCTTGCCTGGCCAGGATGCCTCCTTGTGGGGCCAGCTTAGCCACGTCGCGGTGTGCGGTGCGAACTCTGCGGGGAAGTGGTAGCCGAGTTGTTGGGGTGTATGCGTGGCGGGGAGGCCAGCGGTTTTGAAATCAGAAAGCTTGGTGGTTCGGAAATCGGACGGATGCATTTATGGGTACAGTTTGCGAATGGGAAAATCAAAAGTTGAACCGCAAAGACGCAAAGAGCGCAAAGTCAGCGCAAAGAAATACAGTTCTGCTTTGCGTTAACTCTGCGTCCTTTGCGCCTTTGCGGTTTAATGTATTTTTTTCACGCCTACTCTTCATCAATATACCGCTTCGTAATCGGCTGATACGAATCGATACGACGGTCACGCAAAAAAGGCCAGTGTGTTCTATACCGATCGGTTTTACCCAAGTCAAGCGACAACACTTTCACCTCTTCCTGATCGGCGGAAGCCTGATACAAAATGCTCCCAAACGGATTCGAAAAAAACGATCCTCCCCAAAACTTCATCGCCCCATCCTGCTCGAATCCGACACGGTTCACGCTCACCACATGCACGCCGTTTGCCACAGCATGACTGCGCTGAATAGTTTGCCAGGCATTGTATTGCTCCGTGTTTGTTTCTTCATCCTGAGAAGTAGCCCAGCCGATGGCGGTGGGATAAAACAAAATCTCTGCGCCCATCAACGCGGTGATGCGGGCGGCTTCCGGGTACCATTGATCCCAGCAAATGAGCACACCAATGGTGGCAAACCTGGTCTTGAAAACTTTATAGCCCAGGTCGCCGGGTGTGAAGTAAAATTTTTCATAATACGCCGGGTCGTCAGGGATGTGCATCTTGCGATACTTGCCCAGGTAGGAGCCATCGGCATCCAGCACGGCGGTGGTGTTGTGGTAAATGCCTTCCGTGCGCTTTTCGAAAAGCGACGCGATAATGACCACCCCAAGTTCTTTGGCTACGGCCTTCAAGGCGTCGGTGGAGGGTCCGGGAATGGATTCGGCCAGTTTAAAATTCTGGTAATCTTCCACATCACAGAAGTACAAAGAAGTAAACAACTCCTGGAGGCAAACGATCTGCGCGCCTTTGGCGGCGGCCTCGCGGATCTTGGTGATCGCCTTTGCCAGATTTTCGCCCGGGTCTTTGGTGCACGACATCTGCACGAGTCCCACATTCACTGTTTTTCCTGCCACGTTTTATAGAATTTTTATGGGTGCAAAATTAAAAAAGTAAATCCGGTTCATAACTATGAATCCGCGGCTATGGTTCCAACGAAAAATGTGACGGAAATAAAAAAACCTCCCGGTTAAGAGAGGTTTCTTCATATAAAATTAATGTTCGGTGATCAGGCTTCGTGGCTGAGGTGTACGAACGATTCATCCTTGGCTTCCAGGTTCGATTCGCCCATCAGCCAGGTGTCTACGGCGCGGGCGGTTTCGCGGCCTTCGGAGATGGCCCATACCACCAGCGATTGGCCTCTGCGGATATCGCCGGCGGCGAAAATGCCTTCCTGCGAGGTCATGTAGTTCTCGGTGCGGATGTTGCCGCGTTCGTCGATCTCCAGCTTCAACTCTTCCACCATGCCGCCTTTTTCGGCGCCCACGAAACCGATGGCCAGCAAGGCCAGTTCGCAAGGGATGATGCGCTCGGAGCCGGGAATCTCTTCAAAGCCCATTTTGCCTTGAGCATTCACGCCCCACTTGATGTCCACGATCTTCAAGCCTGTGAGACGGCCTGTGTTGTCGCCGAGGAATTCTTTTGTGAGGATAGCCCACTGACGCGCAACACCTTCTTCGTGCGAAGAGGATGTGTTCAGGATCATGGGCCACAGCGGCCAGGGGTTGTTATCGGCGCGATCGGCGGGAGGCTTTGCCAACAACTCGATCTGTGTTACCGATTTTGCATTCTGACGGTTGGATGTCCCCACGCAGTCGGAGCCCGTGTCGCCACCGCCGATGACAAGAACATTTTTGTCGGTCGCCAGGATCTCTCCAGAGAAGATCCGGTCGCCGGCCACGCGCTTGTTTTGCTGGGGCAGGAAGTCCATGGCATACTGCACGCCGTTGAGCTGACGGCCCGGGATGGGCAGATCGCGCGGGGCTGAGGCGCCGCCGCACATCACGATGGCATCGAACTCGCTCTGCAAATGTTTTGCACTGATGTTCACGCCCACATTGGCGTTGGTGCGGAAGATAATGCCTTCCTGCTCCATGAGGCGGACACGGCGTTCGATGACCGTCTTCTCCAACTTGAAATCAGGAATGCCATAGCGGAGCAGACCACCGATCCGGTCGCTGCGCTCGAACACGGTCACCCAGTGGCCGGCCTTGTTCAATTGCGCTGCTGCGGCCAATCCCGCGGGTCCGGAGCCAACAATCGCGATGCGCTTGCCGGTTCTGTGCTTGGGAGGGTTGGCTTTGATATAACCTTTCTCAAACGCCTGTTCAGCGATGGTCTTCTCGATGTATTCGATGGTCACCGGCTTGTTGTTGATGCTGAGTACGCAGCTGGCTTCGCAGGGTGCGGGGCAAATGCGGCCCGTAAACTCCGGGAAGTTGTTGGTGCTGCTCAGGATCTTGATGGCATCTTCCCACTTGCCTTGATACACCGCATCGTTGAAGTCGGGAATGTTGTTGCCCAGCGGGCAGCCGTTGTGGCAGAAGGGCACGCCGCAGTCCATGCAACGCGATGCTTGCTGCTTCACTTTTTCTTTATCGAGGGGATTGTATACTTCTCTGTAATCTTTGATCCGCTCTTTCGGGTCGCGCGACTTGGGCATCTCGCGATCGAACTTCATAAATCCATCTATCTGTCCCATGTTCGTCTAATCAATTTTTAACTGTAACTTTTCCAACCTTGGGTGCCGTCACTTTTGCGGCCTTTGCTTTTTGCAGCACAGCCTTGTAGTCTTTCGGCATCACCTTCACAAAGAGTTCGGAAGCTTCTTCCCACTTTTCGAGGATCCACTCGGCCGGGTCGCTGCCCGTATACTTGAAGTGTTTCTCGATCATGGCCTTCACTTCTACTTTGTCTTCCGCTTCCATGGTCTCTACGTCGACCATGTCTTTGTTGCAAAGGCGTTCCAGGGCGCGTTCGGGATCAAATACATAGGCAATACCACCGCTCATCCCCGCAGCGAAGTTGCGCCCGGTCTTACCCAGGATCACCACGCGGCCACCGGTCATGTATTCGCAAGCGTGATCGCCTACGCCCTCCACCACCGTAGTTACACCGGAGTTACGAACACAGAAGCGTTCGCCGGCTTGTCCGCGGATATAAGCTTCACCGGAAGTGGCGCCGTAGAAGGCTACGTTGCCCACGATGATGTTGTCCTCGGGCTTGAAGGTCGATTCCTTGTCGGGATACACGATCAGTTTTCCACCCGACAAACCTTTTCCAAAGTAGTCGTTTGCCTCGCCTTCCAGCTCGAACGTCACACCGGGTGCAACGAAGGCTGCAAAGCTCTGGCCTGCCGATCCTTTGAATTGGAAGTGGATGGTGTCTTCCGGTAAACCTTTGCCTTTATATTTTTTCGAGATCTCGTTCGACAGCAAAGCGCCGGTGGTACGGTCGGTATTGCGGATGATGAATTTCTCTTGAACCGGTTCGGCGTCGTCCAGTGCGGCGCGGGCAGCTTCCACCAGTTTCCAATCCAGCACTTTCTCCAACTCGAAATCCTGGTCGATCTGTTTGTACAGGCCGATGTGTTCCAACACGGGCTCGCGTTGCAGGATCGGGGAGAGGTCGAGTTTCTTGATCTTCCAATGGTCGATGTCCTGACGTACGCGCAGCATGTCGGCGCGGCCCACCATTTCGTTCACGGTGCGGAAACCAAGTTCGGCCATCACTTCGCGCAGGTCGTGTGCAAGGAAGGTGAAGAAGTTAACAACGTGATCAGGATTGCCGGTGAACAATTTGCGCAGGTCGCTGTCTTGGGTGGCGATACCTACGGGGCAGGTGTTCAAATGGCATTTGCGCATCATGACACAACCTTCTACAACCAGTGCGGCTGTAGCAACACCCCATTCTTCGGCGCCAAGCAATGCGGCGATAGCGATGTCACGGCCGGTGCGGATCTGTCCGTCGGTCTGCAACACTACGCGGCTTCTCAAATTATTTTTTACCAGGGTCTGGTGCGCTTCGGCCAAGCCAAGTTCCCAAGGCAGACCGGCATGACGCACGGAGCTGATGGGCGATGCACCTGTTCCTCCATCGGAACCGGAAATGAGAATGGCATCGGCTTTTGCTTTGGCTACACCGGCCGCCACAGTACCAACGCCTGCCTGAGATACAAGCTTCACGTTGATGCGGGCCTGGCGGTTGGCGTTCTTCAAGTCATAGATGAGCTGCGCCAAGTCTTCAATAGAATAAATATCGTGGTGAGGTGGCGGTGAGATCAACCCTACACCGGGTGTAGAGTGACGCACGCGTCCGATCCATTCATCAACTTTATGGCCGGGCAACTGACCACCTTCGCCGGGTTTCGCACCCTGCGCCATCTTGATCTGAAGTTCATCGGCGTTGGCGAGATAGTAGCTGGTCACACCGAAACGTCCGGACGCCACCTGCTTGATAGCGGAGCGTTCCCAGTCACCATTTGCTTTCTTCTCGAAACGTGCCTCGTCTTCTCCACCTTCGCCGCTGTTGCTCTTGCCGCCAATGCGGTTCATGGCAATGGCCAGCGTGCTGTGCGCTTCGTGCGAAATGGATCCGAACGACATGGCGCCCGTTGCAAAACGCTTGAAGATTTCCTCTACGGGTTCAACTTCATCCACCGGGATGGGATTGCGCTTCTTGAATTCGAACAAACCACGGAACGTGAGGGTATCTCTCGTTTGATCGTTGATCTTTTGTGCGTATTTCTTGAAGAGCTCGTAGTTGTTTGACTTGGTGGAGTGTTGCAACCAGTGGATGACTTCGGGGCTGAACAAGTGTTTCTCACCCCGGCGTTTCCACTGATACACGCCGCCTACCGGGAGCTCTTTGTTTTCGTTCTCAAAGGCAAGCTCGTGACGCACCAATACTTCCTTCGCGATATCATCAAACGACAAACCTTCGATACGGCTGATCGTTCCTCTGAAACATTTCTCAACCACATCGCTACCAATACCAAGCGCTTCAAAGATCTGCGAAGACTGGTACGACTGCAGGGTGCTGATACCCATCTTCGACATCACCTTCAGCAAACCATTGCCAACGGCCTTCTGGAAGTTGGAGTACGCTTCTTCATCGGGAAGGGGCTTGTAGAAAGCGCCTTGCTTGTTGAGGAAGTGGATGGTCTCCAATGCCATGTAGGGGTTCACCGCGCTGGCGCCATAGCCCACGATGGTGGCAAAGTGATGCACTTCCCACGCATCGCCAGCTTCTACTACGAGGCCGGCTTGCGTACGAATTCTTTTCTCAACGAGATATTGATGCACAGCCCCTACCGACAACAGCGAAGGGATCGGTGCAAATTCATTGCTGATCTTCCGGTCCGACAGGATCAGGATCTTCTTTCCGGCGCGAACTGCCTTTTCGGCTTCGTTGCAGATGCGGTTGAGGCTTTCCTCCAAGCGACCGGGCTCGCCGTCGGCCTTGAACACGCATTGGATCACGCCACATTCAAAACCCTGATCTTGCAGGTGCTTGAATTTTTCCAGGTCGGCGTTGAGCAACACCGGTTGTGAAATATGGATCTGGCGGGTATGTTCCGGCGTTTCTTCCAACACGTTCAGGCTTGAGCCCACGCGTGTGAAGAGCGACATCACCAACCGCTCGCGGATGGGATCGATGGGCGGGTTACTTACCTGCGCAAAATGTTGCTTGAAATAATTCGAGAGGTGACGGCTCTCCTTCGACAACACGGCTTGTGGTGTGTCGTCTCCCATGGAGCCAACGGCTTCATATCCTTTTTCGGCCATGGGGAGCAACAGCATCTTCACGTCTTCGGAGGTGTAGCCGTAGGCGTTTTGGCGTTGCACGAGTGTCTTTTCGTCGAAGCTGCTCTCCACCCATTCGTGTTCGGGCTCCAGGCGCAGTTTCAACCGGTTTTGGATGATCCAGTTGTAGTACGACTTGCCTTCGTATACGGCGCGCTTCACTTTCTCGTCGTCCAGCACTTTGCCTTGCTCGGTGTCGACCATCAGCATCTTGCCGGGGGTGATGCGTCCTTTTTCGATAATGTCTTTGGGATCTACGGGCAAAGCGCCGGCTTCGGAGGCGGCGATCACGCGGCCTGAGCGGGTCACGCAATAGCGCAGGGGGCGAAGACCGTTGCGGTCAAGTGTCGCACCAATGCGTGTGCCGTCGGTGAATACCAGTGCGGCGGGGCCGTCCCACGGTTCCATCATGGAAGCGTGGTATTTGTAGAAGGCCTTGCGGTGCGGGTCCATCAGCTTGTTGTCCTGCCACGCTTCGGGGACCAGCATCATGAGCACGTGCGGCAATGAACGTCCAGACAAGACCAGCATTTCTACCAGGGCATCCAGGTTGGCACTGTCGGAGCCGTCGGGGCTGGTAATGGGCAGCAACATCTTCAACTCTTCGTCGGTGAAGAGCGCGGATTTGAAGAGGGCTTCCTTGGATTTCATTTTGTTCACGTTCCCGCGAATGGTGTTGATCTCGCCGTTGTGGGCGATGAAGCGAAACGGCTGGGCCAGTTTCCAGTTGGGGAACGTATTGGTCGAAAAGCGGGAGTGTACAAGCGCCAAAGCGGTCTTTACGCGTGGGTCCTGCAGGTCATAAAAATATTCGCGAAGCTGTTCGGTGCGCAGTTGACCTTTGTAGATGATGGTGCGCGCCGAGAAGCTGGTAATGTAAAATTCCTTGTTGCTGCCTTTCACATCGCGGGCAATGGCATGCGAGGTGAGGTTGCGCAGCACGAACAATTTGCGCTCGAAGCTTTCGCCCACCAGCGTTTCGTCCTTGGCTTTCACGAACACCTGCTCGATGACAGGTTCCACTTCGGCAGCACCGGGACCGGGTACGCTGTGGTCTACGGGTACCACGCGGTAGCCGAGCAACTCCAGGCCAAGTTCTTTGATATTCCTCCTAAGCACCTCGCGGCAGGCGTTCATCACCTTTTTGTCGCGGGGGAAAAACACCATACCGGTTCCATAGCGGCCCGCGGCGGGCAACTCGAAACCGAGACGGTTACATTCTTCAACAAAAAAATCGTGGGGCAACTGGATCAGGATCCCCGCACCGTCGCCGGTTTTGGGGCTACTTCCCTTGCCTCCGCGGTGTTCCATGTTTTCGAGCATGGACAGGGCATCGCGCAGGTTTTGGTTAGTTTTGGTGCCGTTGATGTTGGCGACGAAGCCAATGCCGCAGGCATCATGTTCCAGTTCAGGGGTGTACAAACCACGTCTGGTCTTCTCTTTCATCTTCTGGTCGTTTTAATTATGCGTCAAATACACCGCTCAGGGCAGAACGGAGTTTTGAATTTATCAAACAAACAGAAGGAAATTGGGGCCTTTTATGACTTTTTCCCAATTTTTTGAATCTTTTTACTATTGATCCGAAAGGTTATAAAAATTACAAAACGTCAACGATTGCAGGGTCCGCAATTTTGAAAAATTGAATTTAGAGCGAAAACGATTGATATTTTTCAATTTTCAGAACGATCGTTAGCGTCATTTTTACACTTTCATGATCGTATCAACCCGCCACCGCACGCGTCGCACGCACCATCTCTTTCTTACCGGGCGGGCCGGGTAGGGTCTCCGTTGTGAGCCCCAGACTTTTGAGGTCGCGCTTCAGCTGGCCCTTGGCGCAATAGGTGACAAACACACCGCCGGGCTTCAACAGGGCCGCTACCTTTTCCAGCATGGGCAACGTCCACAAGTCGGGTTGCTTGTTGGGCGCGAACGCATCGAAGTAGATGACATCAAACGACGAGGCGGGGAGCATCACGTCTTGCAGCGTCGTATGCATTTTTCGTAACTGAAACCAGGAGACGATCGGCTGCGCAGTTTCCCAGGGAGCCTCATGCAGCGAATAGAATTTCTTTTGTGCTTCTTCCGTGGAGGCATAGTTGAGCGTCCGCCAAATTTCTTCCGGCACCGGAAAAGCTTCAATGGAGGTGTAAGAAATGGGCACGGCGTTTTCCAAGGCATAGTTTGCCGTTAGCAAAGCATTCAAGCCGGTTCCAAAGCCTACCTCGAAAATCGAAAGCGATTCGTCATGAGAATCCCGCAAGCGATACTCCAACCCATTCCGGATAAAAACATGCACAGATTCCTGCAAAGCGCCATGAACGGAATGATAGGTTTCATTCAACGCCTCGTTGCGCAGCGAGTGCGAGCCATCGCCGGTGGTAATGATGGTGAGCGACATTATTCTTTTTGGATCAACGCAACAGCATAAGCACACACGCCCTCTTCACGCCCGACATACCCCAGTTTTTCATTGGTGGTGGCCTTGATAGACACATCGTCCTCGGTGATGTCCATGAGCGGGGCCAGGATCTTTTTCATCGCGGGAATATGCGGGTTCACCTTGGGTTTCTCCAGGCAAATGGTGCAGTCCACGTTGCCGATGCGCCACCCTTTTTCGTGGACGAGGCGTGTCACTTCCTTGAGAAAAAATGTGCTGTCCATGTTCTTCCACCGGTTGTCGGTGTTGGAAAAGTGGAAACCGATGTCGCGCAAATTGGCGGCACCCAGCAGGGCGTCGCAGATGGCATGAATGAGCACGTCGGCATCGGAGTGCCCAACGGCACCCTTAGGCGCATCGGGCAACGGCATGCCGCCGAGGTAGAAATTTCTTCCCGCTTCCAATTCGTGCACGTCGAAACCCATGCCTACGCGTATCTTCATCGATCGTTAATTTATGGAATCTTTATTTTTTCTCCGCGCGATAATAAAGCACGCTGGAATTCTCTTCGCGTAGAATCGACTGCGCGACGCGCTGCATGTCGGCCGTCGTCACCGCGCGGATCAGTTTCGCTTCTTCGTTCACCAGGTTGGTGTCGCCCGAAAGTTTGGCAAACGCCAGGTTCATAGCGCGGTTCATCACTTCTACCTCGCCAAATTCCAGGGTCGATTCGGTCTGGTTTTTTACTTTTTCAAGCTCCTCTTCGTCGGTTCCTTTGGCCACGAGGGTAGACAGAATTTCATTCACTTCGCCCTCGGCCTGTTCCAAGGTGATGCCGTCCTTTACCCGGCCGCTGATCACAAACAGACCGGGATCCACCGTGCCCATCACAAAGGAGGAAATGGAGGTAAAAATCTCTTTCTCTTTCACCAGCTTTTGGTATAGCCGGCTAGATTGTCCGCGGCTCAGCACATCGCTAATCAGGTCGGAAGTATAGTAATCGGCATCAAAACGGGCGCCCATGTGATAGGCTTTGTAAAGTGCATTTGCCGGAACGTTGGCGTTCACGTCCAATACTCTTTTTTCTTTTTGTGCGGGCTCCTTTGGCAGCGCGCGCGATTGTTTGCCCGCGCGGATCGGGCCAAACCATTTTTCGGAAAGCCGTTTCACCTGCTCTACCGTTACGTTTCCGGCCACGACCAATACAGCATTGTCGGGGACATAATGGTGGAAGAAAAATTCTTTCACATCCTCCATCGTGGCGTTCTCGATGTGGCTGATCTCCTTGCCAATGGTAGCCCATTGATACGGGTGAACGTGATACGTCAGCGGCCGCAGCTTCAACCAAACATCGCCATACGGTTGATTGAGATAGCGCTGTTTGAACTCTTCGATCACCACCTTCCGTTGCACTTCCAGCACTTTGGGATCGAACGACAAACCGTTCATGCGGTCGCTCTCCAGCCAGAATCCCGTCTCGATATTGGAGGCGGGAAGCGTGAGATAATAGTTGGTTATATCGGTATTGGTGAACGCGTTGTTCTCGCCGCCCACGCGTTGCAACGGCTCGTCGTAGTTGGGAATATTGGCTGATCCGCCAAACATGAGGTGCTCGAACAAATGGGCAAAGCCGGTTTTGTCCGGGCGCTCATCGCGGGAGCCGACGTCATACAAGATGTTCATGACTGCGATCTGCACGGTGGGGTCTTCGTGCACGATCACGCGGAGCCCGTTCTCCAGTTGAAATTCACTAAAGGTTATCATCGGGCACAAAAGTAATAAACCTGGCGATGTTTGATGCCAACGAAAAATTAAGTTTCATAAGGGAAACCGAAAGCCCCTTCCCGGCGTTTAGGTCGGCTGCACCTGGTCGAGGTTGACCCGGTCGGGCAGGGTGATCATAAAGGATGCACCTTCGCCAAAGACGGATCGCACCTCCACAAACCCGCCCAGTTTGGTGACAGTCTCTTTCAAAATATACAACCCCAATCCGGATCCCTGTGCATTTTCGGTGGCGCGGTAGAACATTTCGAAAATACGTCCCAGGTGTTTTTCTTCGATGCCCTGGCCGTTGTCCTCCACCACGATCAGGTGTTGCTTGGCTTTACACCGCAGCTCGATGTTCACATAGGGTTGACGCCCATTTTCGAACAGGTGAAATTTGATGGCATTGGAGATCAGGTTGTTCAGCACGATCCTCACCCGTATCGGATCACTGACCAGGTCGGCTTGAAGTTCGTCCTTCACGGCGAACCGGATCTTGGCAAAGCCCGGGGAATATTGAAGGTCCTGTAAAATGCTTTTCACCATATCGTCGAAGCGGAACGGCTCCAGCTTCACGGGCATACGCGTGTTGCGCGAATAGCTCACCACGTCTTTGATGAATTCCTCCAGCTTCAGCACACTGCGTTCCATCATGGTGAGGTATTCCTTGTGCCCTTCCCCGGGATTGTCGAGCCGCGCCACGCGGATCAGACCCAGGATGGACTTGAGCGGTGCGCTCAGATCGTGCGAGGCGCTGTACACAAAGCGGTCCAGTTCGTTGTTGCGCACCGTAAGTTCCTCGTTTGCTTTTTGCAATTCCTCCGTCCGTTTGTTCACCAGGTTCTGAAGAAACTCTTTGCGCTTTTGCATGATCCGCGAGCTGACGCTGAACGACGCCCAGGAAATGAGCAGCACGGCGCAAAGCACCAGCATGATAAATTCGGCGCGTTGCCAGAAGGGCGGTGAGATATAAACGTCTACTGTGCGCGTGTCGCTCCATCCTAAACCCATGTTCTTCTTGGCGCGCACTTCCACGGTGTGCTTGCCGGCGGAAAGGTTGGACAAACTTGCTTCATGATAGTCCATTTTGTGCCACATGCTGTCGCCGCGCATGCGCCATTGCAGGTTGATCTTGTTTTCGGGGAAGGTGATGGGTGAGAACTGGATGTTGATGAAGGAACCGTAGGGGGCATATAACCCATGCACAAACGGGGTGTGCTTCGCGTCCACCTGTGCGCTGACGGCATAGGGTTTCACCGTCTTCTTGTTTTCGGTTAGCGACTGTCTTGTGTAGCCCAACCCGAATGAAGTACCCACCCAAACGCGCTGGTCGGGATCGATCGAAAGGCCGTGATCGGTAATGGCATTGCTGGGCAAACCGGAGTTCTCGTCGTAGAGCCCGAATTCGCCGGAGACGGCATTGTAACAAAATAGCCCGAAAGAATTGGAGAAAATGATGTTCTTCTCGTCAAGCGTTTCAACGGAACTAACGGAAAAAGTGGAAAACACTTCGCCAAATTCTATCCTCTTGATGGTGTGACCGTCATAGCGAAGCAATCCTTCCGTCGATGCAATCCAAAGGATGTTGCCCTGGAAAGCCATGTCCTGGATGTTGAAGTCACCATGGATCTGGAAAGTAACGGGTAGGCTAACATTTTTAAACGAAGATCCCTGTTGGGTTTTTAAAAACAAGTACCCGCCAACCCCGCTGGCGGCGACATAGATACCCTCCGGTCCTTCTCGCACGAGGTTGATTTCACTTTGCTTGGAAACAGGAATGTCGTAATGGCGGACGGTCAACGAATCGGTGATGACCGTGACTTTGGTTGTTCCGGCCTGGCCCAACCATACGTTGTTTCTTTTATCGATAAAAAGGTCGTGTACAAAATTCCCTTGTGAAGCAAAGTTCCATTGCTTTTTGATAACCCCGTTCTCAAAGAGAAAAACATCCGACACACTGCAGGCCCACAGGCCTCTTTTGTTGAACACGAGCGATTGAAAATAGGTGTCTTTATTGTTGTAACGCAGGATATGTTCCCAACGGCCATCGGGCAAGGGCTTTAGTTCTACCAGGGTTTCTTTTGTGCAGTAATAGGTGAGATGATGCTCGCGGTCATGTGCGATGCCTTCGATGAAGTGGCCTTCGGAGTTCACGTCGGCTCGCAAAAAAATCTCTTTCTGTACCAACACCACGCCCTTGTCGGTCGACACCCAGATGTCGCCTTCACTGCTGGCATAGCAACTGTTGATGCCTTTGAAACTATAGTCGAGCACCTCCAGGTCGAAGTAGTTGTTGTGCGACAGGCGATAAAGCTCCTGGTCATAGGTGCATACCCACAACGCATCGTCGGTGGCCATCAAATAGGATGCGTTTGGAATGGGAAGCGCCTTCTTCGCGCTTTTAAAATGAAGGTCTTCCGTCTCCGCTTCGAACAACCCGCTGCCGCTGGCCACCAGCAATTTGCCCTGGTAGAACAGCACATGGTTTACGTTGCGGGGCAACTCGCCGGGTACCGGCACGAAGTCGCGCAGGATATCGTCGTAGCGGAAAATATTTCCCTGGTAGGAGACCGCGTAGAGGTTGTCGTGCGGATCTTCAAAAAAACTGAACGAGCGGATGAAGATGGGCGAGCGGTTGGCTTCCCCAAAATTGAAACGCTTGACAGATTTTCCATCATAGCGCAGCACCGATTGTGGCTCGCCCAACCAGATGATACCATGCCGATCTTCATAGATCGATTTGGGAGACCACACCGTCGAATCTGTCGGCGTGCGGGAGCCCGGAATGAGAGTCTTGAACAGCACGGTGTCGATCTTGTTTTGAATCTCCACCACATCCAGGTCGCCGATGACCAGCAAACGCCCGCTGCGTGTTTTCAAAAAGCTTTTGATGTACTGACTGCGGAAAGCGTGTTTGTAGGTGGTGAACGAAAGGCCGTCGTATTTCACAAGACCATCGTCGGTGGCCATCCAAAGAAAATGGAGGGAGTCTTCGGCTACGGCCTTGGTCACGTCGCTGGGGAGGCCTTGTTCCACGCGGTACAGTCGAAATCGGTATTCCTGGGCGGTCAGCCCTGAGAAAATCAATACAAACAAGGCCAGGATGCCAAAACGCATGGTTTAGATAGGAATAGCCTTACCAGTATAGAAGTTTTTCCCTGAATTTCAAAGGTTTGTAAAAACGCCCGACCCAATCCAGGACTCAAAAACTCGGTTAACTTTGCGGCCACATATTCGCGATATGATCTTTCAGAAAAAGCACCTTAGCGACAGCACCTTAAAAGGTCTTTACCAAGCCTTGCTCCGTCCCCGCCTCATCGAAGAAAAAATGCTGATCCTGCTGCGGCAGAACCGCATCAGCAAATGGTTCAGTGGCATCGGACAGGAAGCCATCGCCGTGGGCATCACGCAAGCGCTGGAGAAAGATGAATACATCTTGCCCATGCACCGCAACCTGGGTGTTTTTACGGGGCGCGAAATGCCTTTCGAGCGGCTGTTTGCCCAGTGGCAGGGCACACCCGCGGGCTATACCAAAGGCCGCGACCGTTCTTTCCATTTCGGCACGAACGAGCACCACATCGTTGGCATGATCTCGCACCTCGGGCCTCAAAACGGTGTGGCCGATGGCATTGCCCTGGCCTCAAAACTGAAAGCAGAAAATAAAGTCACGGTCGTGTTCAACGGCGATGGCGGCACCAGCGAAGGCGACTTCCATGAAGCGGTGAACGTGGCCGCCGTGTGGGACCTTCCCGTGATCTTCGTCATCGAAAACAACGGCTACGGATTGTCCACCCCAAGCCAGGAACAATTCCGCTGCGAGAGCTTTGCCGACAAAGGCATTGGCTATGGCATCGATGCCCTCAGCATCGATGGCAACAATATCCTGGAAGTATACGACACCGTGAGATTGCTGGCAGAAAACATGCGCCAACAACCCCGCCCCGTGCTGCTGGAGTGCCGGACGTTCCGCATGCGCGGACACGAAGAAGCGTCGGGAACGAAATACGTACCCAAAACCCTAATGGAGGAGTGGGCCAAGAAAGATCCTGTAGATAATTACGAACAATACCTGTTAAAAGAAGGCATCATCGACCAGGCCTATGTGGACGATCTTCGCCAGATCATAAAAAGAGAAATTGAAGATGGCCTGGCCACAGCCTTCGAGGAAAAGCATCCCATAGCCGACACAACGGTGGAGATGATGGATGTGTATGCCCCCTTTCAACAAGTGGTGGTGGAACCTGCATCGGAACAAAAATCAGAGAAGCGATTCATCGACGCCATTAGCGATGGCCTCCGACAAAGCATGGAGCGCTACGACAACCTGGTGCTGATGGGCCAGGACATTGCCGAATACGGTGGCGTGTTCAAGATCACCGAAGGATTTGTGGAGAAGTTTGGGAAACCACGGGTGCGCAACACGCCCATTTGTGAATCGGCTATTGCCGGCGCTGGTTTAGGACTGTCCATTAAGGGCATGAAGTCCATGGTGGAAATGCAGTTTGCCGATTTCGTGACCGAGGCCTTTAACCAAATCGTGAACAACCTGGCCAAAGCCTATTGGCGCTGGGGACAAAATGCCGACGTGGTGGTGCGCATGCCCACAGGCGCCGGCACAGCTGCAGGCCCCTTCCACTCGCAAAGCAACGAAGCCTGGTTCTTTCACACACCCGGTCTCAAGATCGTCTACCCCTCCGATCCGTACGATGCAAAGGGATTGTTGTGTGCCGCCATCGAAGACCCGAACCCGGTGATGTACTTTGAGCACAAATTGCTCTACCGCTCTATCAAAGACACCATCCCCGATGATTACTATACCGTAGAGATCGGCAAAGCCAAACGCCTGCTCGAAGGAACAGATGTGTCGATCATCACCTACGGCATGGGCGTTCATTGGACACGCGAAATTGCCGCTGAACTGGACGGTGTCTCCATCGACCTCATCGACCTGCGCACCTTGTTGCCCTGGGACAAAGACATGGTCGCCGAAAGTGTGAAAAAGACCAACCGCGTGCTGATCCTGCATGAGGATACGTTGACCGGTGGCATTGGCGCAGAAATCAGCGCCTGGATAAACGAGCATTGCTTTTCATCCCTGGATGCACCCGTGAAACGCGTGGCCTCCCTGGACACCGCCATACCCTTTGCCCCGACCCTGGAACAGAATTTTCTGCCCAAAGGCCGGTTGAAAAACGCGATTGAAGAGCTGCTGAAATTTTAATACCGGCAGTCGAAAAGAAAGGGGGTTCGGCAGGCGTTTTTATACCCCGGGCCGGGCCCTGGAAAGCAATCATAAATTTTCCTTATCTTAGCCTGTTTCTGACACCATTTTTTGAACGCCATCGCGCACCATACTCCTGTCCGTTCGTCCACCTGGAAATTCCTGGTCCTGGGCATCCTTCTGATGCTTTTGGCAGCCCCTTCGTTTGGTCAAAACTCGAAGGGCGACCGGCCAAGCCGTGAGAGCCGGTTTAGCACGCCCTTCCGCAAATCCGGAGGCAGCGGGCCCGGTAGAAAAGCGAGAAATAAAAAACGTATAAAGTCCAGCGAGCGATCCTCCGCCAGCAATGCGCATGCCTTCATACCGCATCGCAGGGCATCGGGCACCGACCGTCCGGGCAAGCCGATCCGGCCCATCATGGCGCCTAAGCCCAGGAAGGGGGGTCAAAAAGCGTGGCGTGGTGATATTACCGGACGTCGCATTCGCAACCGCGAATCAGCTGGAAGCGCGCGGAATGTCTATCCCCAATATGGAAGATACACGAACAATCCTTCCCAACGTCCAAGATCCGCGGAACATGCTGCCTCGAACCGGGGCACGTTGGCGAAGTTGAAAAAAATTCAAGGCCCGCTTCCCAAAGAAGGCGGCCCCAAACCCCGGATCGTACCGCGGTCCGGCTCGCGGGCGTTCACGGCGCGCAAAAGCATCAACGTCTACGCTAACTTTCCCCGACCCAAGCGAAGACCTGAGCAGGCCACCACGCGAGATCTGGCAGGGAAACCAATTCGCAAAAGAAGCCCGCAAACTTCCGGCGGTCGTGTGATCGCACCAACGTTCCACCCCTATGCCGGCAGAAAGTCACGCCTTGGCGACAAGCCCTACAAAGGTCCGGCCATGGGCGGCCATCGCACAACGATGCGTCGCGGTGAAAATGCATGGACCGGCGATGTGGCCGGTCGCAGGGTGAGGGGAAGAAATTTTACCAGCAAAAAAAGAGTTGAAGGCATGCCGATTCTGTCAAAACGGCCGCGTTCGATCTCGGGCGCTGTCTATGGCAAGGCACGAGGCTACCAGGGGAAAACAAAACCAAGAGAAAGTCAAGTAGGGATGCCGGTGCCACCAAAAGGACCCGGAAGGAGTGACGAGAGCATACGTCGCTATGAAAACCACACACGAGGAAGGAAGATCCAGGGCGGTGGAGGCTCTGTGAGCGGCGGATGGAACAATAACGGTAAGGCTTTAGTCCAACGTGTCCCGAAGCAAGGGGCCGGGATAGCCCGCTTTCAAGGAAATATAAAAGGCCATCGTCCCGACAAAGGCGGGGGCAGCGTGAGCGGCCGGCTGTGGAACAATCAGGGACGTCCCCTCGACGGAACGGCTCCCAGAACCAATGGCAAGGAAGCGCGCTTTCAGGGAAATGTCAGAGCGCGTCGTCCGGAAAAAGGTGGCGGCAGCGTGAGCGGGAAATTGTGGAACAATAAGGAACACGCCATCCTTGTGAGGCATCCAAAAAACGGTGGCAGGGAGGCTCTTTTTCAAGGGAACATTCGCGGCCACCGGCCTGAAAAAGGTGGCGGCAGTGTGAGTGGAAAGTTGTGGAATAACAACGAGGAGCCTATTGTCTCCAAGCTACCCCTCAACGATGACACCCAGGGTCTCCAGGTCAAAGTGAAGCGCCGCCGCTATGTGAAGAACAAGAACTCCGCAGACGAGGCCTTGTTAAAACTAAAACCGACCGATGCCACCTTCCAGGCAGGTGAGCTGCAGGTGAAAGTGAAACAACGCGAATACGGCAAAAAGCCCCACGCGGCAGAGGGCGCCATGCCCGGTATAAAGCCGTCCAAGGCGACGGTAAAAGCCAGCGAATATGCGCGCAGCATGAAGCGCAACTGGGACTACGTCCGCAACCCGAGCAGTTCGGAAGACGCTTTGAAAACCAGAGAGCCCGGCAAAGCGTTCGCGCGCGCGTCGGCCTACCAGGGCAACATCAAAATGCAGAAATTCAAATTGTTTGCGAAAAACAAGGAACTTCATCCCGACACCAAGTTTATTAAGATCAATAAAAACAACGTTGACGACGAAAGGGATATGCTCACGAACTTTAAGCTATGGTGGGCGCGTTTATTTAAAAAACAAGATACACAGCCTGACCACTTGAAAGAAAAGGGCAGAAAGCCCCGCTATGACAAAGGTGAAGCAGGAATGTGGAACGACTAAAGCTATGAAGTGGAGTGAGCTGAAATCCCCTCAGCAGGTAGATCAAATCCTGGAGGAGTCCAAAGAAAAGGCCGTGCTGATCTTTAAACACAGCACCCGTTGTTCCGTGAGCCGCATGGCACTTGACCGCCTGGAGCGCAACTGGAACGAATCGGAGATGGGGCACCTCAAACCCTATTTCCTGGACCTGATCAACTACCGCGATATTTCCAACCGCATTGCCGACCAGTTCCAGGTCGAGCATGAATCGCCCCAGGTGCTGATCATCGAAAAAGGCGCAGCCGTCTACGACGAGTCGCACATGGGTATCGACTACCGTGCGATCCGCGACGCGCTTAAAAATTGAACGTTACCGTTTGCTTGACAGTTTCTGAAAGGCTCAGGGCTACGGGACAGGTGAGGGCTGCACGTCGCAGCTTTTCTTTTTGAACATCAGTGGCCACGAGGTTGTCGTGGGTGAAGGTGATCTGGACTTCGAGAATTCTGCGGGGAGAGGGGTTCATGATCTTGACGATCTCTGAACGCAAGCCGGCAAGGTCAATATTCTCGCGTTGGGCCAAAATCCCCATTAGGGTCATCATACAGCTATTCAGGGAGGCGCAAGTCAGGTCGGTAGGGCTAAAAGCCTCTCCTTTGCCGTTGTTATCGGGGGGCGCATCCGTTATCACCACATTGCCCGACTTAAGATGGGTGAGTTCTGTTCTTAAATCGCCCTTGTAATACCCGGTCATGGAAACCATAAAGAATAACTTAGAGTTTAGTGTTTGCGTTAGGTAATTTTAACCCTAAATTTATCGTAAAGATTTCAGACAGATGCGGCGGCGCGAAAAGTTTTCTCTCCTTACCTTTTTCCTGGTGTTGATCGTTGCGGTGACCTACGGCCAAACACAAGACAGCTATGAATACGGTTCGGAATTTACCTGGGGTATAAACAAAAATACGTCGGGTGGATTGATCGGTGGCCTCGTGTTCAAAAAAGCCCGCAAACTCAATGACCGCGTTCTGGAAACCTTCGGCCTGGAGTTGATGAACGTGAAACATCCCCAGGAAAGAAGAACAAACTCCATCCAAACCGGCAATCTTTTCATCTACGGCAAATCAAATTATCTGTATGCCATCCGCCTGCAATATGGCCGCGACATCATCCTGTTTAAAAAAGCCCCTCACCAAGGCGTGGAAATAAAAGGCGTGTTTGCCATCGGTCCCACCATTGGAATAGTAGCGCCTTACTACGTTGAATATTTCCCGGAAGGAGGAGGCAGCTACACGGTGCGCGCACCGTATAACCCGAACATTAATATCGACTACATCGCAGGCACTGGAAGACTTTTCGAAGGCTTGTCGGAATCCAAGATCAAGCCCGGACTGAATTTCAAAGCGGCCATGAACTTTGAACTGGGAACAATCAAAAGTCAGGTGACGGGTTTTGAAGCTGGCTTTTTGATCGATGCATACTCCAGCACCATCGAAATGATGCCCTCCACAAAAAACTATGCCGTGTATCCCACGCTGTTCATCACCCTCTTCTACGGCAGTAGAAAATAAGCTTTATTTTTTTGATGAGTTAGTTTAGGATGGTCGTTGAGCCGTTCGGCAAAATGCTTGAGCCCTTGACCCTCTTTTAGAATCCCCTCAGAAGAAACCCCAATATCAGTCCGCCGAGAATGATCAGCGGCGAAGGAATGCGCGTAAAGGCCAGTAGCAGGAACGTTATAATGGTCGTGGAGAAATTCAATACCGTATTCTCAAGCGGCTGAAACATGATGATTGCCGACGTGGCTACTAATCCGGCGCTGGCAGCCGTAATGCCTTCCAACGAGGCCCGCACGGCCCGGTATTTTTTCAGGCTCTCCCAAAACCGGATCGTGAAGAAAATCAGAAACGTGCCCGGCAAAAAGATGCCACCCGCTGAAGCCAACGCGCCTAATAATTTTCCTGCCGTTCCTTGATCGCGCATGGATAGCGTGCCGATGTAAGCGCTGAAAGAGAATACTGGCCCTGGCAAAGATTGTGCGATGGCATATCCCGAAAGAAATTCTTCGTGCGAAGTGGGGTGGTAAGGCTTTGGTGCATACTGAACAAATTCCGTGTACAACAAAGGCGCCAACACTTGGCCTCCACCAAACACCAGGCTCCCGTTGCGATAGAAATTTTCGAACAGGCGCACGGGCAGTGCTTTGGTGATCGCGCCCAACACGGCCGCAAAAATGAGCACACCCGCCCAGAGCAGAAAGTTATTCCAAGGCACGATGATTTTTTTTCGATCCAATTCCTTGGGTTGCGCTTTATATTTTAAGGCCGTGATCAGTCCGGAGACCACGAGGATGATGGGAAATACATAAGGTGTTTGCAAAAAATACGAAGCCACCGCGGCCATGATCATGAGTGCAATGCCCGTTTTGGTGGTGACCGTCTTCTGACTGATCATATACGCGCCATAGCTCACAAACCCTACGGCTATGGGCTGAATGAACCGCGTGAACTCCAGCGACCAGTTCTTGGCCTCGATGCTCGACATGATCATAGCGGCGGCCGTCATCAAGGAAACGGCGGGCAAGACCCAAACCAACAACGTAAGGTACGCCAGGTTGGGGCCGCCGATCTTGAAGCCGATGGCCGTCAGGGTTTGGGTGGACGTTGGGCCGGGCAGGATCTGGCAGAGGGAGTTGATCTCCATCAGTTCCTCTTCCGTGAGGTAGTGGCGTTTGTCGATAAGCACCTTGTGAAAATGAGCAAGGTGTGCCTGGGGCCCTCCAAACGTGGTGAGGGCCAGGCTGAGCACGTCGCGCAGAAAAATATAATATCGGACGCGTTGGACCACCAGGTTAGGGCTTTGTGGTGGTCATCATTTCTTCAAGCCGATTTCACGAAGGCGTTGATCCAAAAATTCGCCGGCCGTGATGTCGGGCCAGGCTTTCGGTTGCGCTGCGCTTACGCAGTGGGGTAACACGGCCAGGCTCATCTCCGACCGCGGGTGCATAAAGAACGGGATGGAGTAGCGTGGGGTGTTCATCAATTGCCGGGGTGGGTTCACCACGCGGTGGATGGTGGACTTCAAGGTTTTGTTGGTGAGACGTTCCAGCATATCGCCTACGTTCACCACCAATTGGTCGGGCAGGGCGGTGATGGGAATCCATTTGCCATCGCGACGCAAGACCTGCAGGCCGTCGGCGCTGGCGCCCATGAGCAAGGTGATGAGGTTGATGTCGCCGTGTTCGGCGGCGCGCACGGCGTCGGCGGGAACGGCATCGGGATTTTCGATGGGGAAGTAGTGGATGGGGCGAAGGATGCTGTTGCCGTGTTTGATCTTGTCGTCGAAATAATGCTCGGGCAAGTTCAGGTAGAGCGCGATGGCGCGCAGCATATAGGTGCCGGTTTTTTCCAGGGCCCGGAAAACGTCGTTAGACACGGCTTCGAACTCGGGTACTTCGGCAGGCCAGATGTTTTCGGGATAGCCTTCCCTGGTCAACTCCGCCGCGGGCAACTCCTGGCCCACGTGATAGAATTCTTTCAGGTCGCCGGTGTTTCTTCCCTTTGCATGTTCTTTGCCTTTGCCCGTATAGCCGCGTTGTCCGGCCAGGTCGGTGCGCTCGTATTTTTTCTTCACGTCATCGGGCAGGGCAAAATATTTTTTGATGGCAGCATATAACTTATCCTGCATCTCGGTTGTTAGGAAATGATGTCGAATGGCGGCGAAGCCAATGCTGTGGTAGGCGGCGCCAAGATCGGCGACAAATTTCTTCTTCTTCGCGGGATCATCACCATAAAAATCGGCGAGATCGAGCGATGGAATTTCGTCATACAATATTTCTTCCATAGGTAATGAGCGATGTTAATTGGTTCAGCAAGCTAAAGATTTTTAAGTAAATTTACTTCAGACAAAACGCACCACAATTTATGAACACTTCACGCAGAAAGTTTATTCAGAATTCGCTGAAGGCAACGGTAGTGGCCACGGTGAGCTCACCGGTCATTGCTAAGGCCACAGCCGCCTTTGCTACCCAACCTTCAGACACGCACGTTGAAACAAAAACTTTAACTGCCTTGCAATTTTCGCAGGTGGCGTTGCCCTATGCCTACAATGCGCTCGAGCCCAGCATCGATGCCACCACCATGGACATTCACTACAACAAGCATCATACGGCCTACATCAAGAATGTGAACGATGCCATTGCTGCCGATAAGATCACCTTTGCCACCGAAAAGGAATTCTTCGCCAACGCCTCCAAGCTGTCGCCCAAAGCCAAGAACAACGGCGGTGGTGCCTGGAATCACAACTTCTTCTGGCAAGTGATGGGCCCTCCCAGCGGTGCAGGACCCACCGGAAAGATCGGTGATGCCATCAATGGTTCGTTCGGTTCGTTCGACAAATTTAAAGAACAATTCACCCAGGCCGCCATGGGCCGCTTTGGTTCCGGATGGGCCTGGCTGGTCAGCGACGGCGGCAAGCTCAAAATCGGCTCCAGCCCAAACCAGGACAATCCCCTGATGGACAGCAGCGAATTGAAGGGCACCCCGATTTTGGCACTCGACGTGTGGGAACATGCCTACTATCTCAAATACCAAAACAAACGCAATGACTACGTGGCCGCCTGGTATAACGTGGTAAACTGGGACGAAGTGGCCAAACGGTTAGGTTAGGCCGGAGGATAACAAAGCATAAAAAGAAGGTGGAGCGTTCCGCCTTCTTTTTTTTTGAACTACCCCATCACATCGCGCAAGACCTGCACCGACCGCATCTCGCCGAAAGTATCAATGTGATCGGCATAGAATTTCAGCAACAGTTCAAGGATTGCCCTCCGCTGTGTATTGGTCAGGGGGATATGGGTGTTGTACTCCGCATGAATGAGTTGGTCCAATAGCCGTTCCGTTTCCGCGTCGGAAGCCCGCGGGCCTAAAACTTCAATAAGATTATAGGCACCAAAACCAAGCAGGCGACTCAGCTTGAGCAGGAACATGAGGTGAAAATTCTCCGCCTTTTCCGTCATCCGGTCCAACGCTTGCAAGGATTCCATGAGGAAGGTGCACAAATCCTGCGCGTGACTCTCTTCTTTCACGGTCTTGTTCAAGACTTCGTTTATAAAAATAGCCAAGGCCGATTTCTTGATGTCTACCGGTATGGTTTGATAGGGATAGAAGCATTTCACTTCTTTTATCCGGTTGATGTTGGCATTCTCGCGATGGTAGACTACCATTTCCAGCAACGTGAGCGGTTGATACAATGCGATCTTGTTCTTTGAAGATTTAGTACGCACACCGTTCACGATGTAGCTCTGCAAACCGAAAAGTTCCGTGAAGATGTTGACAATGATGGACGTCTCGCCATACTTCGTAAACCTGAAAACGATGCCCCTTGTCTTATGCAGCATGATGCCGGAAAGTTACGCGATAACCGAACGGACCGCGTCACTACGCACGATTTTATTGTTTATCTTAGTCGACAAAGGCAATTTTGCCCACAACGCTTTCGGCTCCGTCGGGAGTGGCGCTGAACACGAGGTAGATTCCGGTGGAGGGTCGTTTCCCTGTGTAGTCGAGGGTGTTCCACGAGGCGGTGCCACCGTTGGCCTGGGTTTGCCAGATCAGCTTGCCGGTGATGTCGGTGATCTTCACGATAGCGTCCGTGGCCAGGCCCGTGATCCCCACCGTGCCGGCGAACTCGGCGGAGACAGGATTGGGAAATATCTTCACGGTTTGAAAGGTCGATGTGCTCTCCGTAGCATCGGCGCGAAAAGACACCACCCCTTCGTCGGTAGCAAAAAAAACTTCCCCGCTTTTTCCATCGATCGCGATATCGCGGATCACATTGGAGAGCAACGGACTGTTTGCCGAGGTGAAATTATAGACTTGGGATTGTCCGTCCGGGCCGAATAACCAAACCCCGCGTTCAGTGCCCATCCATTTCCGGTTGCCCCCGTCTATGGCGATCGCCGTTACTTTATCGTCCTTCAACAGAAAGCGGTCATCGAAAATAGGCTTGATGGCATCCACGGGTCCATCGTAGACGCCGTAGGGATCGATGAAGTAGGCCACCCCCTGGTCAGTCCCCACCCAAACCAGCCCGTCGCGGTCGACGGCGATGGAGCGCACAGCTTTGCTGGGCAATCCGCCCACCCCCGCGATGTTGGTGAGATAGACCGACTTGGTTTTATTGAACGCCACCAGGCCGCCACCGGAATCGGGGTTGGGCACGATCCAGACATTGCCATACAGATCCGTGGCCAACTTTGTTGGAAAGCGCGCCGCCGAATAGGTAAAGGAAAAAGACTGCCAGCTGTTGTCGGTCTTTAATAAATGCAGGGGCAGGGCAGCGCCATAATTGGCAACCCAGAGTCCGTCTTCAGAAATCGCCAGGCTGGTGATGTTCACATGGCGATCTGGCGGTGCTGTGTTAACGAGCGGACTATTGGTCTCATCATAAAGCGTTACCGTGCCCTGTTCATCGCGTTGCTGTACGCCCCATCCAAAGGAAGAAACGTATTGCTTTGTGTTGGTGTAAGCCACATCGGTAAGGTCCTGCAGCGCGGTAGTCTCCATCGACCAGGACCCTTGTCGAAACATATCGAGTATGCCTGGGTTGCCTTGTCCTTTGAAATCGGTGGTGTGCCCGCCGGCTACGGCATACAAGACTTGATTCTGAGACGTCAGGTGAACCGCAGTGGCATTGGCCGGACTGTTGGGAACGTAACGGGCGAACGGACCGTACGCGTTGGTGACAAGTCCATTGAGTGCGTCGCCGATCCATAATTTGCCGGCGTGCAGCAAAGCCATGGAGGGATGCGTGATGAGCTTGTCGGCCATCAGGGAAAGCGCGTTGGAAGCGGAGAGCGTCCAGACCTTGTCATCCTGAGCGATGATGAGCGTCGATTCGGTTGCGTTTAGGGACTGGAAGGTTGCGCCCTGCAGAAACGTTTCCTTGGTCCAGCTTCCATTGCCATATTCAAAAATTCCGGAAGCGTTGATCGCCGCGTAAACTTTTTCGTCTACGGACGCAACGGATTGGATAGGCGCATTGAAGTCGCCCGTATTGAATCTTTTCCAATTGTTAAAATCCAGCAAGTTGTCGTTGAGGTTGCCGGCGATCACACCCTTTTCGGTGGCCAGGAAAGCGCTGTCGGTGGTGAAGGCGCTCTGCAGGATCTTCAGCGTTTCGCCCGTGGCGCCCAGGTCGCGCCAGGTTTCTTTGACCTGCTTGTTTCGAACATCGAAGAGCACCACGCCATAATCTGCAGCGAGATAGGCAAGGTTGTCGCGAAGGGTGATGTTGTTGATTTTCTTTGAACCGGTGAGGGAGGAATTTTTTGTGGGATCGAGACTGGTGATCACATGTTGATTGTCCACTACATCCAGGACGCCATTTTCATAGGCGATGAGGAGTGTCTGTGAAGTGGCGTCGTAGGCAATCGAAGTGATAGCTTGTCCCTTCAGTCCATCGAGTTTTGAATAGGTGGTAATGCTGTTGTCGGCCCGGTCAAACACCATCACGCCGTTGCGTGCCGCGGCATATACTTTTTGATTGCCCAGGGCAACGCTGTTGATCTGGTTATAGGAAATGTGCATCCGCCAATTGCCTAGGGGGATGTCGCCTTGCGCAGAAACCGGGCAGGGGAACAAAGCGAAGCTTAAAAACAAAGTCGCTGCGAGCCGGCAAAGAAGACGGGACATTTTCATTTTTTTCTTTCTTTCATGCCTTGCAGGAAGGCGGTCCGGCTGCGCGCTTCATATTCTCCTTTTTCGCCCAGCATCACCTGCGCATCGTTGTCGCTCAGCCGGAAAGAGAACGACGCCAGTTCGCCGGTTTGTGCACAGATGGCGTGAACTTTTGTGACAAACTCGGCCACGGCCAGCAAATGAGGCATTGAGCCAAAAGGTTTTCCTTCATAATCCATGTCCAGCCCCGCCACAATCACGCGCTTGCCCTGGTTGGCCAGGTTGTTGCAAACTTCCACGATGGCGTCGTCGAAGAACTGGGCTTCGTCAATGCCCACCACGTCGCAGTTGCCGGCCAGCAGCAAAATGTCGTTGGCAAAATTTACGGGGGTGCAGCGAATGGCGGTTTCGTTGTGCGACACCACCTGCTCCTGGTGATAGCGCCGGTCGATCACGGGCTTGAAGATCTCCACATGCTGTTTGGCAATGATGGCCCGGTTGAGCCGGCGGATCAGCTCCTCGGTCTTACCGGAAAACATACAGCCGGCGATCACTTCGATCCAGCCCGCCTGTTCGCGCCTGGATTTTCCGCCAAGATGGGGTTCGATAAACATGGGCTTAAAGATAGAGGTTGTCGCCGGATGTGGGGTGGGAGGCAAGGGCAAAGTTTCTGCGGTCGACCGGAAACGCAGGCGAACTTAGGGCGAGTACTGAACGTGGGGCAGCTTCCCCGATTCCGGCACCCGGATGCAAACGTCACCCTGCAGCTTGGTTTGGCATGCCAGCCGTTCATTTTCCCGCAACAAGCCCTCCTGGCGATATCGCAATTCCGGGGCCGTGGGCGCGTTAAGATGCTGCAGACCGCTCACCACAATGGCTTTGCAGGTAGTGCAGCGGCCCTTGGCACCGCAGGCGTGCATCCAGTCAACGCCGTGGCTGTGCAGGTGGTGCAACAGGCTTTTGGAGAGATCGCGGACCTCCAATTCCTGGTGGAAAAGATTTTCGATCGTGAGCTTGGTCATGGCATTTTCGATGGATTGAAATAGGGAAAATTCAACGGCAAAAACCAGGGTTGATCCGGAGGGCCCGGAATGTGCACATTGCTGAATATCCATTAACTTTATAGCCAAAGTATTAATCTGACAATTACCGCATGGACGAAAAGATTAGTCTGGAAGCCATTGCCCTCTACGGCGATGCCTACGCCGACAAAGTGCTGAAGGGATTCTTTGCCTCGAAAGAAAAGATCACGGGACAGGAGATTCTGTCGCTGTGCAACGTGCAGCAGGTAAATCTTTTCATCGTGCGCGAGCTGTTCAAGTCGTGGCGGGAAGAGACCAAAAAGCTGAAAAGCGCCTACTTCGACTATGAGAACGAGGAAGTGAAGGAATCGCTTGAGAACTTAATGCGGGTGTTGTCGCAAAATATCTCTATTGGCCAGGCCCACTTTGCTCCCCTATTGAAAAAGGCCGTAAGCCAGGCATTGCTGGCCGTTTTCGATCCCTACGATTTCTTTGCCATGATCCTGGCAGGAAAGAACAACAAACTGGAAGTAGCGCCCTTTCGCGAAGAGATCAAGTACCTGAAAATAAACAAAGCGCCGTTGGAGCGCATGTTGCAAAAACTGGAAGAAAGAGACGTAAAGGAAATTTCCGGAAACGAAGCTTTTGCTATCCTGGACCAGATCCTGGAGGAAGTGAACTTCAATCCGGAAGACGTGGAGGAATACCTGGAGAAATTTTCGGCCGTGGTGCCGCTGGATGCGAACAAGTTTTATGTGTCCAAAATGCAAGCGCCCGAATCCGTCTCGCCGCCTCCCGCTCCAAAGCCAGCACCCACCTTGCCACCGCAGCCAGGCCAGCCGTTGATCACACCGCTGGTGAAAGAAACGCCGAAGGCATCCGAGCCTCCTAAACCTGCGCCGCAGCCTCCCAAGCCTGCTCCCGAGGTAAAATCCCAGGTGCCACAGCCCTCGTTGAACGAATCCATCAAGCAACAGCCCCGGGCGGCCGTCATCGACAATTTTCAAAAGATCGGGAAGATCAAAGATAGCCTCACCATCAATCAAAAATTCATGTTCACCAAAGTGCTCTTTCACGGTGACTTCGAATTGTTCAGCCGCGCCATCGACCAACTCGACCGGTACGAAAACATCAAAGCGGCCATGCGCTATATCGAAGAAGAACACGCCACCGGTTGGGACCACGACAGCGAGGAGTTTCATGAATTCATGGAACTGGTGGAAAGACGGTTTCTGTAAACGTCAACCATCGAATGGACGCGACACCCTCAGGGTGAAGCGATTCTGTACCCGTCATGTCCGAAAGCGCAGCAAAGGAATAGATAGCGATAGCGGGAACCTTAGATCCGTTGCAATACTTGCATGCGGTGAATGTCCAACTTCAGTAGGATAAACAACAGGATCGTAAAGCCCCACAGCGAGGATCCGCCATAGCTAAAGAAGGGCAACGGAATACCGATCACGGGGAACAACCCGATGGTCATCCCGATGTTGACGGCGAAGTGGAAAAAGAAAATACACGCCACCGAATACCCATAGACTCGCGCAAAGCGATTTTTCTGTCGCTCCGCCAAAAACACAATCCGCAAGAGTAGGCCCACAAAAAGGGTCATGATAAAAAGACTTCCCAGCCAACCGTGCTCTTCGCCGATGGTGCAGAAAATAAAGTCGGTGCTCTGCTCGGGCACGAAATCGAATTTGGTTTGCGTGCCTTTCAAAAATCCTTTTCCTATAAATCCACCGCTGCCGATGGCGATCTTCGACTGGGTGACGTTCCATCCAAAACCAAGCGGGTCGGCGTCGGGGTTGATGAGGGCCTTGATCCGGTTTTGCTGGTGAGGCCTTAGCACGTTGGTCACCACATAGTCCACGCTGATGATCACACAACACAAGGCGATCGCCGCGGCGGTGAGCATCGCGATGCGTTTAATTTTTTTCTTACCCATCACAATGGCAATGACCAGGATAATGCCGATGCCGATGAAGAGGTAATACGAATTGACCAGCAGGGTGAGGATAAAAATGACTGCTGCCGCCACGCCACAAATGATGAGCATGGGCGACATGCCTTCCCGGAAAAAAACCAGCGTGAAAACGGTAAACACCAATGCGGTTCCTGTATCCTTTTGCAACAGGATGAGCAACATCGACGCACCGATCATGGCAAAGAGAATGATCTGGTTGCGCAATTGGTCCATCTTAAATCCAACGGAGCCGATATACTTGGCGACGGCCAGCGCCGTGGCGAATTTGGCGAACTCCGAAGGTTGGACACCAAACGATCCAATGCCCAGCCAAGCTTTGTTACCCCCCACTTCTTTTCCGATGATCGGCACCAGCAACAGCAGGAAGAGAATCGCGCCATAAATGACATACGCGAAGGTTTCGTAAAACCGCATGTCGATGATGAGAATGGCCAGGATGATAAAAATGGAACCGACAATAAAAATAAGTTGCCGTCCTGAGTTGAGATCGACGTTGAAGATCGAAATGCTCTTGGCCTGGTCGTAGGTAACGGCATAAATGTTTATCCATCCCAGGAAGACAATGGCGAAATAGAGCGCCACGGTCACCCAATCCATCTTGTCGGATATGATGTCGTTGTTGTTTCTCATCAGTTCAGGAATTTTCCTTTCAACACATATTCCTCGATCTGCGGACGCTGCGTGGCGCCGTACAAGTATTTCTCAATCATGAGGCTGGCGATAGAGGCCGCCGAACGTCCACCCTGACCTGCCGACTCAACATACACGGAAACGGCGATCTTCGGATTTTCTTTCGGAGCGAAGGCGATGAACACCGCGTGTGCAGGCTTTGGATCATTTTGTACAGTTCCGGTCTTGCCACATACGATAACATCTTTCAGCTTGGCGCGAAACTGACCCGTTCCGGCTTCCACCACGCGCTCCATGGCGTCTGCCGCTACCCTGAAGTAGGCGGAGTCGATGGTGGTGTAATGTTTTTCAGTATAGGGTGGCAGTGGCTTGCCGGAATTGCCGATAGATTTTACGAGGTGTGGTGTAATGTAATATCCTTTGTTGGCCACCGTGGCAGCGAAGTTAGCCATCTGCAAGGGCACCACCAGGTTCTCACCTTCACCGATCGCGATGGAGTAGATGTTTGAAAATTTCCACGGTCGTCCGCCATAGGCGCGGTCATAAAATGCCGGGCTGGGGACCAGTCCGTTTTTCTCGTTTGGCAGATCGATGCCCAGTCGCTTTCCAAATCCGAAACTGCTGATGTGTTTGTCCCATTCCGTCAGACCGATGCGCGTGTCATCAAACGGATTGTTGGACTTACCCTGGTTCAACATGCGGCGAAGCACATCGCGGAAATACGGGTTGCAAGAGTTGGTGATGGCTCCGCGCAAGTCTTCATTGGTGTGCGGACCGTGGCAGTCGATGATGGAGCGGTCGCAGCGGATGCGCGTCTCCGGTGTGATCACCCCTTCCTGCAAGGCCACCATGGCCTGCGCAATTTTGAAGATGGAGCCGGGGCGATACTGGGCCATGAGGGGCCGGTTGAACAGCGGCTTGAGAGTGTCGTTGCTGATCAGTACGAAGTTGGAGCTGTAATTCTTACCCGTCAACAGCGTGGGATCATAGGAAGGGCCAGAGACCATGGACAAAATCTCGCCCGTGCTCGGTTCGATGGCGATGATACTTCCGGATTTTCCTTTCATGAGGTATTCGCCGTATTTCTGCAGCTCCAGGTCGAGGGTCGTGGTCAGATCCTGGCCTGGGGTGGACAAGGTGTCCATTTCGCCGTCGCGGAAAGATCCTTTTTCGATGCCGTCCACGTTCCGGAGTTTGAAACGCACACCGCGGGTGCCGCGGAGGTACTGCTCGTAAAACGACTCGATACCGCTTTGGCCGATATAGTCACCTTGCTTATAGATGCCGGTTTTGTCGCGTTCCAGTTTTGTTTTCGAGATCTCGCTCACATACCCGATGGCATTGGCCGCCGCCTGGGCGTTATAGGCGCGCGTGGTACGGGCCTGGATGTAGAAGCCAGGAAACTCGTCGATGTTGTCTTCGATCTTGGCAAAGTCGCGCGCGGAAAGCTTTGTGAGGAAAATGGTGGGCTTTACCGGGGAATATTCCTTTTTCATCTTCAACTCTTTGAAGGTTTGAAGAAGCTCTTCGCGGGTGAGCGAAAATACGTCGAGGAAACGGGCGGTGTCCAGGTTCTTCACTTCGCGGTGGATGATCTGGAGATCGAATTCCGGCGTGTTGTATACAATGAGCTTGCCGTGACGGTCGCGGATCAGGCCGCGCACGGGGTAGTCGATCTGGCGTAAAATAGCATTGCTGTTGGCCAACTGGGCATAGCGGTCGTCCAGCACCTGGATAAAGAAAAGTTTAACCAGGAAGATGAGGGCGACCAGCACAAATACGATCTGAATTATTTCTTTCCTGCCTTCATTCATTTTTCGACAAAGTTTTAAATCCTTCTACCGGGCGTAAAAAAAAATACAAAGACGTGTGTCGCGCGCAAAGCTTAGCGACCTCTTCCGCTGGGGAACAAGAACTGCGCAATTAAAATTACAAACAGAGTAAAAAAAGTGCTGGTAATTGCCTTCCACAGCGTGAACCAAAACATACCGAAGCCACCGGCCTCTATATAGAACAGCACCACGTGGTGCAGGAACAGCATGGGAGTGATGTAGACCACGAACCATTGCGCGCCATACGACAGCGAAGGTACGGCGCCGCTGTCGTAACCGCCTTGCGGTGTAAGATTATTGAGCCAATAGTTGCGTACATACATGATGAGCACACAGGCGAATGCGTGCTGACCGATACTTTCATAGAAGAGATCGACCGTAAAGCCCATCACAAATCCGATGGCCATCAGGAGGAGCGGATTGGTTTCCACGGGGAGCACCAGCAAGTAAGCCACGTATAAAAAACAAAATGCGGTATGCCACAGCACTACGTTTTGCAGGATCAATACCTGGTAGAACAGGTAAATGAAAAAGGATATGATGCTTAAGATGCTGAACCTGCTCATCGTTCCAGTTTAAGAATAACCTGTTCAACCGAATCCTGCTCTTGGCGCAGATTATTTCTGACCAAGGTCACGAAAGATAGCTTCCGGAAGTCCTGGCTCAGCTTCACCTGCAGGTCATAGAAAAGGGCTCCATTGCGAAGCTTCACACCGTCCACCGTGCCGATCATGACGCCCTCGGGGAAAATGGCATTGAAGCCGGAGGTGACTACCGAATCACCGACCACAGGCTTGACATGGGGTGGAATGTATTTGAGGATAATGTGGTCCGGATCGCTCCCTTGCCATTGCACCGTTCCGAAATCGCCAGTGCGCTTCAGCAGCGCGGACACCATCCAGTCGATGTGCAGTATGGAGGTGACCACGCTATAGTGGCTGGACACCGTCTTTATTTTACCCACCACGCCCAATGGACTGATCACGCCCATGCCCGCTTCCAGGCCGGCGTCTCTTCCCTTGTCGATGGTGATGTAGTTTTTGAAGAAGTCAACATGGTTGTTGACCACCTTGGCGCTGATGAAATCGTATTGTTTCACCATCACGGAGTCGCGGATGGTCAGTGAATCCAGGGGATAGACAATGGGATGTCCGGGACGGCCCAGCTGCTTTTTCAGGGCAGCGTTTTCCTCGGCCAGCATCCGGTTCACTTCGCTGAGCTGAAAATAGTCGCGCACCCCTTGCGAGAAGTTGTTCATGGTGGCGACGAGCCCATTGGAGGAATTAAAGAACTTGGTGCCCTGGTACTGATTGTTTTGCACGATCAGCCAGGCGCAAAAAATCTCTAATGCTAGAAAGGAAAAAAAGGCGCGGTTTTGATAAACAAACAGAAGGAGCCGCTCCATGTCTTACGTCATCAATACTGCACGATATTGTTGAATATTTTTCAAGGTCTGGCCGGTGCCGCGAACCACGGCGCGCAGCGGATCGTCTGCCACGTGAATGGGCAACTTGGTCTTTAAGGCCAGGCGCTTGTCGAGGCCGCGCAACAAAGCTCCTCCACCCGTCAGGTAGATGCCACGTTCGTAGATGTCGGCCGACAATTCCGGAGGAGAGGTCTCCAACGCTTTCAATACGGCTTCCTCCAGTTTGGAAACGGATTTGTCGAGTGCGAAAGCAATTTCAGAATAGCTGATCTTGATGGTCTTGGGGATACCGGTCATGAGATCGCGACCGCGGATCTCGTAGTCCGGAGGGCCGTCGTCCAGTTCCGTCAAGGCGGAACCTACTTCGATCTTTACTTTCTCGGCAGAGCGCTCGCCGATCAGCAGGTTATGCTGGCGGCGCATGTAGTCCAGGATGTCGCGGTTAAAAGTGTCGCCGGCGACGCGGATGGACTGGTCGCAGACGATCCCCGAAAGGGCGATCACCGCGATGTCGGTGGTTCCCCCCCCGATGTCAACGATCATGTTGCCGATGGGTTGCTCAATATCGATGCCCGTGCCGATGGCGGCAGCAATGGGTTCATAAATCATGTATACTTCCTTGGCGCCGGCGTGTTCAGCCGAGTCGCGCACGGCACGTTTCTCCACTTCGGTGATGCCCGAAGGAATGCAGATCACCATGCGATAGGACGGTGGGAAAAGACGTTTGCCGGTGTCGATCATTTTGATAAGACCGCGGATCATCATTTCGGCTGCCTGGAAGTCGGCAATCACGCCTTCTTTCAAAGGACGGATGGTCTTGATGTGATCGTGGGTCTTTTCATGCATCTGCATGGCCTCCCGGCCAATGGCCAGTACCTTCGTGTTCACTTTGTCGAGCGCGATGATGGACGGCTCATCGACTACGATCTTATCTTTGTAGATAATCAGGGTGTTTGCAGTGCCCAGGTCTATCGCAATATCGCTGGTGAAGAAGTCAAAAAATGCCATGTATGTCTTTTGCCTATTGTTAAAAGTAGTGAACGCCTGATATACTGGAGAGTAAAACGCAAAATTGCATTTAATTTACCAAATTAAAGATTTACGCTTCAAAAATGTAAGTTTTTTAGCGTCAGTAAAAATAATTTATCGCTCTTAACTTACACTCGAAGAAGTAATCAACAACTACAACATTATTAGTGTTTGAAGTGTCGGATGCCGGTGAAGACCATGGCCATTTCGTGTTGGTCACAAAAGGCAATAGAATCCTGATCCTTCACCGAACCCCCGGGTTGAATGACCGCCCTGATTCCATGTTGTTGAGCAATTTCCACACAATCCGGGAATGGAAAGAAAGCATCCGAGGCCATCACCGCACCGTTGAGCGTGAAGCCAAACGCCGCCGCCTTCTCAATTGCTTGCTTCAAAGCGTCCACGCGCGAGGTCTGACCCACACCGCTGGCCACAAGCTGTCCGTCTACCGCCAGGATGATCGTGTTGGACTTGGTGTGCTTGCAAATCTTGCTGGCAAACAACAGGGCGTCTACCTCCTGGGCGCTGGGTGCGCGCTTCGTTACAACTTTCAGATCTTCCCTGGCATCGGTCTTTAGATCGAGATCTTGCTCGATCACGCCGTTGAGGATGCTTTTATATTGAATGGTTTCCTTTAGCGACTGTTTTTGGAGCAAGAGCATCCGGTTCTTTTTGGACTTCAGCAAGGCCAACGCGTCTTCGTCGTACGCCGGGGCGATGAGAATTTCGAAGAAAAGTTTGTTGATCTCTTCGGCTGCGGCCAGATCGATCTTCTTATTGGTGGCCAGCACGCCGCCAAAAGCGGAGAGCGTGTCGGCCTGGAAGGCTTTCAGGTAGGCTTCCTTTACCGTGGGGGCTACCGCCACGCCACACGCATTGGTGTGCTTGATGATGACGAACGCGGTCTCGCCATCGAATTCCTTCACCAGGTTCACGGCGGCGTCTACGTCAACGAGATTATTATAGGAGAGCTCTTTGCCATTCAATTGCTCGAACAAGCCATCGAGATCGCCATAGAAGGTCCCCCGCTGGTGGGGGTTCTCGCCGTAGCGGAGGGTGCGACCGTCCTGGATGCTCTTCTTGAAACCGGGGAATTGGAATTCCTGGTTGAAGTAGTTGAAGATGGCAGTGTCATAATGCGACGTGACGTCGAAGGCCATGGCGGCAAACTTTTTCCGTTCGGCCAGGGAAGTGGTGCCGTTGCCCGACTGCAGCAGGGTTAGCAAGGCGCCGTATTGCTTGCGCGACGAGACGATGAGCACATCCTGGAAATTCTTCGCCGCCCCGCGAATGAGGGAAATGCCACCGATATCGATCTTCTCAATAATATCTTCTTCGCTGCCGCCTTTGGCTACCGTTTCTTCAAAGGGATATAAATCTACGATGACCAGGTCCAGGGGAGCAATGTTGAATTCCTGGGCCTGTTTCAGGTCGCCCGAATCTTCACGCCGGTAAAGGATTCCTCCAAACACGGCGGGGTGTAATGTCTTCACACGACCTCCAAAAATGGAGGGATAGCCCGTGAGCTTCTCCACCGGCACCACCGGGTAGCCGAGCTTCTCAATAAATTCCTGCGTGCCTCCGGTCGACACAAACTCCACGCCTTGCTTGGCCAGCGTGTGAACGATAGGTTCCAGATTGTCTTTATAGAAAACAGAAATGAGGGCGCGGGTGATCTTGCGGCTGGACATGGAAGTTTATGAGATTAAAGCGTTTACAAATCGAGGTGCAAAAGTAGGCGTTGCGCAACGAAATAGAAAACAGCTCCGGGAAATTTCCGGTCCCCTCCAGTCAGGCCCTAAGCGGCATTACCCAGGGAGGTAATCCGACTCTTCGTATTCCTCAAACTCGATCGTGAAATCGTCGGCGTCCATGAACGCCGGGAAGCGGTCGCGGAAGGCCTGGAGCGCGTTGGCGCTGAGTTCGGTGGTGCGGATGGCTTCCATGCCTTCGTTGGTGTAGATCGTGTCGCCCTTGGGGCCGATCACCGACGAGTGGCCGTTGTATTCAATGCCCTGGCCGTCCTGGCCGATGCGGTTCACGCCCACGATGTAGCTCAGGTTTTCAATGGCGCGGGCTTTTAGCAGTGTATCCCAGGCATCGATGCGGGTAATGGGCCAGTTGGCCACGTATATGGCGGCGTCATAGGAAAGTCTCTTCGAAGTGAGGTCCCACTTGTTGCGGCTCCAAACGGGGAAACGCAGGTCATAGCAAACCAGGGGGCAGATCCTCCAACCGCGCCAGGTGCCGATCAGGAGGCTCTCGCCAGACGCATAGGTCTTATGTTCGTTGGCCATCCGGAAAAGGTGGCGCTTATCATAGGTCTTAAAATTTCCGCCGGGTTCCATCCAAAGCAAACGGTTGTAGTAGCGGTCGTGTACTGTAACAATATAGCTGCCCAGGATGAGCGCGCCGGTCTGATCGGCCATCTGCTTCATCCATTTGAAGGTGCGCATATTCATGTGCTCGGCATATTTCTGTGCCGACATCGTGAATCCGGTCGTGAACATTTCCGGGAGCACGATCACGTCTGTCGAGCCAGTGATCTGCCAAATCTTCTCCTCGAACGCCGACAAATTGGCGTCAACGTCTTCCCAATGAATATCCGACTGAATTAAGGTGATTTTTAAGTCGTGCATGGCAGGTGTAAATTATCCGGACCGCAAAGAAAACAAATGGCGAGGGAAATGCGAAGCGCTTTTTGGCCGTCGCATAGAAAGCGTGTAAAATCGGCGGACAGCCACGTTTTGGGGCCTTTTTATTTTTTATGCCCCGAGCCGTTTGAAGATTTGTTCCGTTTCCGGGACAGGTCTAAAGTTTCCGGAGAATTTCGCAGGCTTTGGCAAGCGTCTCTTCCTTTTTAGCAAAGCAAAAACGCAACAGGCGGTTGTCGGTCTTGTCCTGGTAGAAAACAGAAACCGGGATGGCGGCGACCTTAAATTTCTGCGTCAGCTCCTCGGCCATGGCCACGTCGGGCTGTGAAGAAATGCCGCGGTAGGAAACCAATTGAAAATACGAGCCTTTGCAGGGTCGCGGCTCAAAAGAAGAACCCTTGATCTGTTCCAGGAAGAAATCGCGCTTTTGCTGATAGAAGTCTCCCAGCCGTTCGTAATGTTCCGGGGTTTGCAGGTACTCGGCCAAAGCCAATTGCACCGGGGTGTTCACGGAAAAGGCAATAAACTGATGCGCCTTGCGCACTTCTTTCATGAGTGCCGAAGGCCCTACGGCATAGCCCACTTTCCAGCCCGTGGCGTGAAAGGTTTTGCCAAACGAGAACACCGCGAGGCTTTGCGCGGCCAGCCCCGGATAGCGCAAAACACTTTGGTGGGGCGTGCCGTCATAGATGAGCCGTTCATAAACCTCATCGCTCAGCACGAGCAAATTGTGCTGCAAGGCGATGCGTTCCAATTCGAGCAGGTCCGCCTCTGACAATGCCGCGCCGCTGGGATTGTGCGGTGTGTTGATCATGATCATGCGTGTGCGCGACGTGATCTTTTGCCGCACTTCCGCCCAGTCGATGGAGAAGTCGGGCTGACGCATGTGGAGGTGCACCGGGATCCCGCCATTCAAGCGAATGGCGGGATTGTAAGAATCATACGAAGGATCGAACAACAAAACCTCGTCGCCCGTGGTAATGAAAGCGGCAATGATGGAAAAGATGGCTTCTGTGGCGCCGGGCGTGACAGTGATCTCCGTTTCCGGATCAACGGTACGCCCATACGTGCGCCCGATCACGCCAGCAATAGCGTTGCGCAGCGCCACCGCACCGGGCATGGGTGCATACTGATTATGGTCTTCCACCATGTAGCGATGCACCAGCTCGATGATCTTGCGATCGATGCTGAAATCGGGGAAGCCTTGCGATAGGTTGATCGCCCCGTAGTCGAGGGCCATCTTCGACATGACGGTGAAGATGGACGTGCCAACGTCGGGTAAGCGCGAGGGGATATTCATGGGCAGCGGAGAGGTTGCCACGGCATTATTTTTTCAAAGGCGCGGCGATCCGGTATTCCGTGTCCACCTTGCCTTTGGAGATGTCGGACAGTTTTCCCTTCAGCAGTCTTTTCTTCAGCGGTGTGAGATAGTCGACGAACATTTTTCCTTCGATGTGGTCGTATTCGTGCTGGATGATGCGGGCCTTCATGCCGTCGTAGTGTTCTTCGCGGAGCACCCAGTCGGCGTCGTAATATTTGATGGTGAGGTTTTCCTTGCGGGTTACTTTTTCGCGGATGTTTGGAATGCTGAGACAGCCTTCTTCATATTCCCACGGCTCGCCGGCTTCTTCCACCATGACCGGGTTGATGAAAACTTTTTTGAAATCGGCCATGGCCGGCTCGTCGTCTATGATGGTACCGTCGACCACAAACAGGCGGATGCTTTTCCCGATCTGTGGTGCAGCCAGCCCGATGCCACTGGCATTGTGCATGGTCTCATACATATCTTCAATCAACTGGTGCACATCCGTGCCAGGCTCCAGGTTACTCGCCCGCTGACGTAGCACCGGATCGCCGTACATGATAATAGGGTAAATCATGGCGCAAAGGTAATAACACATTTAATTCCCTCTCCCTCACGAAGATACTTTAGGGCAAAAATATTTTCAGGACGGGAACGGAGGAAAGGGCTAGCGCTTTGCCTCCAGAAAGGATTGCAGGATGATGGTGGCGCTGATCTTGTCGACGTTGCCCTTCTGCTGGCGGTCTTTTTTCTTCATTCCCCCGTCGATCATGGCGCGCATGGCCATGCTGCTCGTAAACCGCTCGTCGGCCAGGTGGACGGGTTTGTCGGGAAAAGTTTTTTTCAACGCCTCCACAAATTTCCGCACCAGCGGCGCAATGGCCGAGTCTTCGTTCAAAAGGGTCTTGGGCATGCCAACAACAAACTCGTCGACGGTTTCTTTTTTTGTGTAGTTTACTAAAAAGGTCAACAGTCCTGTCGACGCGACCGTCTCCAGCGGCGTGGCAATAATGCGCAGGGGGTCCGTTACGGCGATGCCGGTGCGCTTGGTGCCATAGTCGATTGCGAGAACCCTGCCCATGAGATGTGAGTTGAGGTGGCAAGCTACAATAATATGCGCATGATCGATACTTCTGGCCCCGATCGACAGAGCACGTCATGCCGCAGGCACGCCCTCTGGCTTCGCACGTTTTTCAAGGTACCCCGTGGATAGCACGATTGGATCCGGTGGCATTTGTGATGAGGCCAGGAGATTCTCGGTGTTTGCCGGGTTTCGTTTTATCTCGTGTGAAGCTTATCCAGTTTCTGTGCACTTGAAACTCTGGATGTCTTGAACTGCGGGCGTAGTCCTTTAGACAGCTCGTGCCTGCGACATGACGCGCGCCCTTCGGTGTCTCCTACCTTTTATAATACAACTGCACTAACCCCGAAGGATATGTTATACTATCCATCAACTTAAAAACTTTTCTCTCATTCAGCTTTCTGAAAAGCGGCAACCCATCGCCTAACAGCAACGGGTGCACCGACAGCATCAGCTCATCCACCAAATCATTCTCCAGCAGCGGATGAATGATCTCCGCGCCGCCGAACAACCAAATATTCTTCCCCTCTTTCTCTTTCAACGCTTCCACAAACTCAGAAATGTCTTCGCCGGTGAACACGACATTTGCATACGGCGTGGTTTTTTCCGTGCGCGTAAAAACATAGTTGGTGTACTCGGGATATGGTGCGCCATACTGTAAAAGAAGCCGGTACGATTTGCCGCCCATTACAACGGCGTCGATGCTGTTTAGGAAGTTCGTCATGCCGTAGTCAGCGTCGGCAAGGCACCAGTCGTATTCGCCGTTGGGGCCGGCAATAAAGCCGTCGAGGCTGACGGCCAGGTTCAGAATAATCTTTCGCATAGTAGGTTAAGGAACGGAACTAAAACGTTGGAGATGCGCGCGTCATTATGTTTTTCGACGAAAGTTTTACCGCGGTTGCTTTACAAAAATGAGCCGTAGAATATTTGCCGCAATTCGCGGGAGGAGGTGTTGTCAACTGAAATTGTTGACGTGTCGTTAATTCTGCTTAGCTTTTTCGAAGAAGGAGGTCTTCACTTTGCTTTCCAGGGCCATGGCCTTGGGGAAGAGGATCTCGTTTTCGATGCGGGCGTGCGTGATGAGGCTTTTTTCGAAGCCTTTCAGTTCGTTGTACAAAACTTTTACGTGCAGCGGGGCCTGCGGGGTGAGGGTATAATCTTTTGTGATGTTGCGAATGCCTTCCATTTCGTCGTCGTGGGCTTCGTGGTCCATGGCGAATTTTTGGATGGAATTTTTTTCCATCAGGTAATACAATTTCGTGGGCAGGTAGCGACCCTTTGCCGCGCGTTCCAGCGCCTGGATGTAGCTGAAAAGTGTATCCTCCTCTTCGTAGATGTGGGCAATAAAATCTTCGACGAACAGCGGGAAAACAATTTTCAGATCGCGTTCAACCGTCCGGAAATCTTCATGGTTTGCTTTAAAGCTCTCCACGAGTCGCGCGATGTAGGGAAGTTTATGTTTGATGAATAAAAAATGCGAATGCTTCAGGTATTCGATGATGAGGTCGGTGGGATAGGAAACCAGCGGCAGGTCGGCTTCCTGGAGATGCGAGGGGGCTTCCATTTCGCGGATCACCTGGTCCACTTTCAAACCGCGTTGCTGGCACACCTGGTCCAGGGTGAGTTCGGAATATTCGTAGAACCGGATGCCAAAATAAAATAGCACATAGGCGTGGACATAGTTGCGGTCCACCAGTTCCGAAATGCGCGTATCTTTTAGGGCTACCTTGCTCATGATTCTTGTAAAGATAAACGAAAATTCGTGTTTCTGGCGACTTTTTGACCCTAAGAAACAGATTTAACACGCCCCATTCTGAGACGGATTGGGATGGAGCTCCCCTGGCCTGGGGAGCCCTTCCCGGCACAATTTGTGCCCAGACTATTGAGTTTGGCCGCCAACATTTAATTTAGCGGTTCGTTATTACTTTTTATTTACTTACGAGATGACGGAGAATAGCAATTCAAAATATCAGATCAGGCTCCCCCTGGTGCTGTGCCTGGGCCTCGCGGCGGGTGTTTTTGTGGGAGCGCGCCTGAACACACCAAAGGGATCCAGCGACGTGGGCAGCGACGTTCAGAAATTTCGCGAAGTGCTCACCCAGATACAAAACGATTATGTGGACACCGTGAACACCAGCGAATTGGTGGACGACGCCATCCAGCACATGCTGAACAAGCTCGACCCCCACTCGGCCTACATCAACGCAGCCGACCGCATCGCCGCCAACGAAGACCTGCGTGGTAATTTTGACGGCATTGGCGTGGAGTTCAACATTTTTCACGACACCATCGTGGTGGTCTCTGCCCTCAGCGGCGGACCCTCCGAAGCCCTCGGCATCCAATCCGGCGACAAGATCATTAAAGTGGACGACAAGCTGCTGGCCGGCATCGGCGTTCAATCACCCGACGTGATGAAGGCCCTGAAAGGACCGAAAGGAACCGAAGTGAAGGTCACCATTTTGCGCGGCAGCAAGGAGATCGACTACAAAATTGTGCGCGACAAAATTCCGCAATATTCCGTAGACGTATCTTACATGGTGGATGCACAAACCGGCTACATCAAAGTGAACCGCTTTGCGGCCACCACGTTTGAAGAATTCCACGATGCCTTAAAGAAATTGAAGGAAAGTGGCATGAAGCGGCTGGTGCTCGACCTCCAGGGAAATCCCGGTGGCTACATGAACATGGCCATCGACATGGCGGACGAATTTTTGTCGGAAGGAAAAAAGATCGTATTCACCAATGGCAAAGAGAAAAAATACAACTCCGAAGCCATGTCAACAGCACGTGGCGATTTTGAGACCGGGTCACTCATTGTGTTGGTGAACGAAGGCAGCGCGTCTGCATCCGAAATATTGTCGGGTGCTTTGCAAGACAATGACCGCGCCCTCATTGTGGGCCGCCGCAGTTTTGGCAAAGGATTGGTGCAGTCGCCTTTCGACCTTAGTGATGGCTCCGAACTTCGCTTGACTATTTCGCGCTACTACACGCCTACAGGCCGCTCCATTCAAAAGCCCTATGAGGACGAGGACGAATATTCCCGCGACATCATCAGCCGCTATAACCACGGAGAATTCTTTCACGCCGACAGCATCCGCTTTAACGACTCGTTGAAATATGTCACACCGAACGGTCGCACCGTCTATGGCGGTGGCGGCATCATGCCCGACTACTTTGTGCCGCTCGACACGACGTTGAACAGCCATTACCTCAACGAACTGTATACCTCCACGTCCATCCAGGAATACACCTTCGGCTATGCCGAAACGCACAAGGACGAGCTCCAGAAAAAAGGATTTGAAAGCTTCATAAAGAGCTTTAATGTTTCCGACGATATGCTGGAAAGCCTCGTGAAAGTGGGCGAACGCAACAAAGTGAAGCCCGATCGTAAAGAGCTTCGCTTGAAGAAGAAACTGTTCCAGGTGCACATCAAGGCACAGATCGCCCGCAAGCTGTGGAACAACGAAGGATTCTTCCAGGTGATGAATGAAACGAACGAGATCCTGCTGCAAGCCATGAAGCTCTTCGATCGCATCCCCAATGAACTCGATCGCCGGAAAATGTGATCGACGAAAAATAATATTCAGCAAATCCCGGTATGATCCACATGCCGGGATTTTTTATTTGGCAAAAATTGAAATTACAGAACAGTCTTCCGAATGGTGGGAACGCAGGGCGCGATTGTTTATTTTTGGTAAACTAACCTTCTCGCCATGTACTATCATCGTCTGGGCCAGATCCCGCCAAAGCGACACACACAGTTCCGTCAACCCGATGGGAGCTTGTACAAGGAAGAAGTGGTCAGCTCCGAGGGATTTTCCGGCATATACTCCATCCTATACCACACACATCCACCCACACGCGTGAAGCAGGTGGGAGAGGCCGTGAAGTTCGGCCCCACGCGCATCGACGAATACTCTCTCCGCCACACGCACCTCAACACCTCCAAAGTAGAAACCACCGGCAGCGACTACCTCGATGCCCGCAAGGTGCTGCTCATGAACAACGACTGCTCGCTCTCCATCTGCGCCCCCACGAAGCGCACCATGGATTATTTTTATAAAAACGCGGAAGGCGACGAAGTAATATTCGTGCACGATGGTGCCGGAACGTTGATCTCCCCTTTTGGCAAATTGGATATCCGCAAAGGCGACTATGTGGTCATTCCCCGTACGGTCATCTATAAACTTGAATTTGAAGAAGGACCCTTGCGTTTGCTCATTATCGAATCGGCATCTCCTGTGGAGACGGTGAAACGCTATCGAAATCAATTGGGACAATTGCTGGAGCATTCACCGTATTGCGAACGCGATATTCGTCCACCCCACACGTTGGTGAACGACACCAGCAAAGGTGACTTTTTGTTGAAGATCAAGAAGCAAGGTTACCTGCATCATTACGTGTACGACTATAGCCCGCTGGATTTGGTGGGTTGGGATGGGTTCTTGTGGCCGTACGCATTTTCTATAAACGACTTCGAGCCGATCACGGGCAGGCTGCACCAGCCGCCACCGGTGCACCAGACGTTTCAGGGACATAATTTTGTGATCTGTTCGTTTGTGCCGCGGTTGTTCGACTATCATCCCCTGGCTATTCCCGCACCGTATAATCACAGCAACATCGACAGCGACGAAGTGCTGTACTATGCCGAAGGAAACTTCATGAGCCGCAAAGGCATCGAACGCGGTTCGTTCACATTGCATCCCGGAGGCTTGCCACACGGGCCGCATCCGGGAACGGTCGAAAAAAGCATCGGTGCAAAAGAAACACACGAACTGGCGGTGATGCTGGACACGTTCAGGCCACTCTTCCTCACCACCGACGCCCTGCCATTCGTTGATAAAAACTATCCGATGAGTTGGACGGAAGGCTCCGGAAATTTTAATGAGGTGAACGCACCCTAAACCAGCGGCATCCGTTAATTTTCCGGTAAATACATTTTTGAATGAGCGCCAAGTACGTTAAGACCATACAGATCCGCTGGGCGGATATCGATGCCAACCGCCACCTTCGTCACTCTGCCTATTACGACTATGGCGCCACCTTGCGCATGATGATCCTCAGCGAAAACGGCCTCACTACGGAGAAGCTGGAGCAATTGCAGATCGGCCCCGTGCTGTTTCGCGAGGAGGCCGTCTTCCGGCGTGAGATCCGGCTGGAAGATGTGATCACGGTAGATGTGGAACTACTAAAAGCCACCCCCGATTACAGTCGCTGGAGCTTCCGTCATAATTTCCTCAAAGCCGACGGCTCGCTGGCGGCCGTCGTCAACATCGATGGGGCCTGGATCGACTTGGTGAAGCGCAAGCTCGCCGTGCCCGACGAATTCATGCAAAAGATCTTTGCAAATTTCCCCAAGCCCGACGACTTTGAGTTTGTCGTGAAGAAGGTTTAGGCTGAGCCGAGGAGCCATTCCTCGATCACGCGCGGATAGTGCGCATATTCCAGGCGGTGCACCTGTTGCGCGATGGTTTCGGGTGTGTCTTGCGGACCGACCGGACAAGCGGCCTGGAAGATCACACGGCCCTCGTCATAGTGCTCGTTCACCAAATGGATGGTGATGCCGGTGGTGATCTCACCCTGTTCTTTTACAGCCTCGTGTACCTTCATGCCGTACATGCCCTTACCCCCGAACTTGGGCAACAACGCCGGGTGAATGTTGATGATGCGATCCGGGTAAGCGTCCGTGAGGTAGGTGGGTACGAGCCACAAAAATCCGGCGAGTACCACGTGGGTCACCTGTTTCTCCTGGAGCCATTCCAACACGACCTGGGATTCTTTGTATTCTTTACGAGTAAAGACCGCGGTGGGAACATTGAATTTCTCCGCGCGCTTCAATGCATATGCCTCGGGCGTATTGCTAAGCAGCATCACCACCTCCACACGGGCGTGATGGCTGAAGTGTTTCATGATCTCTTCTGCATTTGTTCCGCTTCCGGAAGCGAAAATGGCGATTCGGAATTCTTTCGGCATGTGGACTTAACCCGTCGATGATTCGGGGCCGCAAGATCGCAGAAGATTTTCAAACAAAAAATTTCGGCGTAGGCCTAAATGAAAGCCATGCTGGAGATGCCCAGCAACATAATCACCTTGCAAAAAGCGCTGAGCCAGGCAAAGTCCTTTTTCATATCGGCCCGCAGCAAGCGATAGAACAACCACAGCAGGGGGAGGAACAAAAACACAACATAGTATTGCAGGGGGAGCGCTTCGTACAATACGTTAAGCGCAAACACGGTAGCGGAAAAAATGGCGAGGATGGCATAGATGATCACCTTCGTACGGCGCATGCCGAGCACGATGGGTAGCGTTCTGCATCCAAAGGTATTGTCGCCTTTCAGGTCTTCCATATCCTTGATGATCTCGCGCACCAAGGTCATAAAAAAGGCAAACACGGCATAGATGATCACCATCGAGCTGTGCGTCCCATAATAAAGGTCCACCACGTAGATAGAAAGCCCCGTCAGCATGGCCACCGTCAGGTTGCCGACAAAAGGCAGGCGCTTCAGGCTGTTGGAGTAAAGCCACAGCAAAAAAACGGAGAAAACATTCACCGCCCCAATGCGCCACGACAATAGGAGTCCCAATAAAATGCCCGCCGACGAAAGGATCACGTGAAAAAGGATCGCATACCGCCGGGTGATCTGCTTGCCGATCACCACGCGCTCGGGTTTGTTGATGTAGTCGATCTTTACATCGTAATAGTCGTTTATAATATACCCCGCCGCCGCTATGCACACCGTTGACAGGGAGAGAATGGCCAGGTGAAGGTCGGTGAACGTTTGGGGGCCGATCAAAAAGCGGGCAGTGAAATATTGGGCGAAGGCAATGATCACAAGGTTTCCGAACCGTGTCAATTTGAACAACGATTCCAGAAAAGTGCTAACCTGTGATAGTTCCTGTGCCATGGTCGAAGAATAGCCGGGTAAAAATAACTACGAATTGCGACCGGCAAAGGGTGTGAGGAATTTAGTTTTTTTATTCCGGACCCCTAAAAACAGCAACGGCCCGGAAACACAAGGCTCCCGGACCGCTTTACCTACTTAAAACCAGAACCCCTAGTTGTCGATCGTTACCGTATAGGTTCTTCTGAACGTGGTGATGATGATGACATTGTCGCATTCGCCATCGCCGTAGTTCACAGTTCTTTTGCGGACACTATAGCCATTCAGCTTGGTCATCTCCACCACACCGGCCACGCGGGCAAAGTTGCCCTGGGCGGCACACGACCAGTCGGCAATGATGGGCTCCACAATTTCCTGTGTGAAGTTGCGACCCGTAGTAGACTCTCCGGTAACGGTGCCGGTAATCTTGTATTTGTTGTTATTGGGATCGTCATCACCGGCGCCGGCCAACCATTCCCTCGTGCGGCTGCCATTGTAAACCACTTTCTGGCCGTTGGGGAACGTGATGGTGAGGTCTTTCAGCCGTTTAGTGGACTGCAGATTGCCATCGGCATTGATGGAGACGTCGCGCAGTTCGATGATGCCCGTCACGCCCTTGTTGTTTACGAAAAAGTCTCCAAAGGTGATGATGCGATTGGCAAGGCTGTCGCCAACTTCTGAGCTATAGGCTATGAAGATCTTTCCTTTTCTTTCGCGGCCATAGGGACCCACGCAGCCATCGCCGAAGTCGATGGTGATGATCTTGTTCACTTTGTCATTGGTCACGGTAGCACACAGGTTGTTTTTCACCCGTCCACCGGAAACACTCAGCTGGTGCTCGCCTTGGTAGGCCATCTCCAGGGCATCGTCGGAAGCATCTTCGCCCTCGGAGGATGTCTCCACGGCTTGTTCTTCTTCGGTATCCGTTCCTTGTTGCATGTCTTCATCGCGATTACACGACACGGCCAGCAGCCCCACGAGCATCATTGCGCCGTATGTTGATTTTAAGAAGTTCATTTTCATTTTTTTGTTTATGGTTAAGCTCTTGTTATATAAACTACAGAACCCACACCTTGGCCAAGTTTGGAATTCAATTGAAGCACCGCAGCTTTTTTGCTGTAGTGGAGATCTTTCGTTGTTGGGAAAGATGTTGCTTAGAGGAAACCGGAGGACAAAGGTTTAATGACCTTCTAAAATTTTTTTTAGAAAAAATGCCAATGCGAGCTAAAATGGCTTGAAACCGGCATTTACAGCCTGCTATCGTTTCAATAGGATAGACCATCAACGGCCAAATCTCAAAACGGTAGAAATTATTGGTGGCTTTTTTAGAAAGATCATGGCACCCCCAGGGATGATGATTCTTTCTATTCTTTAATGGGATGGATTTCTTTTGCAGCCGATTCAGCACCTCGTTTCACAAGAAAAGACGTTGCCACCAACGAAATGGCCCCGGCAACGATCATGATAAACGTTTGCCATCCGTGAAAAATAAAGGTGAACGCCACCGCGTCGCTCTGTGGAATGCTATACAAAAAAACAAGTCCTTGCGGCACTAACACATGATAAGAACCCGTGCCCCCTGGCAACGGTGCGGCCATAGCAATAGAACCAATGGCAAATAAACTGAGCACGGCGTGAAAGCCCAACTCGCTGGTGGCTGGGAACGCTTTTATGACGGCATAACTCATCGCGAAATACAACAACCAAATGAGCACCGAGTGAAAAATGAACAGCCCCTTGCTCTTCAATTTAAAAACCGACAACACACCATCTTTAAACCCATGCCACGTCTTCATCACCCAGGCATTCACTTTCTTGTTTTTCCGGATAAACCAGATGCCTACACTACCCAGCACCACCATGGCGCCCAACAAGTAGATCAACACGGTATATTTTGATTGGTGGTCACCCTGCCCGATGGGCAACGTTTCGATGAACGCAAATAATTTCTGCGACTCCAGTATAAAAGAAAAAGCAATAAGAATGAGCAGACACAAAACATCCACGATCCTTTCCAGCACCACGGTGCCAAAGGAAATTTCTACCGGAATCTTATCGAGCTTGTAAAGATTATAGCACCGCGACACTTCACCGCCCCGGGGAATGACCAGGTTGACGAGGTAGCCCACCATCAAGGAAAAAAAACTGTGGCTCAGTTTAGGAGACTCTCCCAGTGGGGTCAGCAACATGCGCCATCGCTCGGCCCGCACCACGTGGCTGGCCATGGCAATGACGGCCATCAACAGCAACCAGCCTTTGTGGGCGCTGTCCCAGGTATGTTTCAGATAGTCCCATTTATTCTCGCCTTCGGCCACGTGGAGGCCCCGCAGCGAAAACCAGATGAGCAGCGCAGTGGCTGCCAGGATGAACATGTATTGGAGGAACGTCTTGAGGCTGGAAGACACGATTTGGAATTAAAAATTTCCGCTCAAGGTAGTTTATTATCGGGAGTTGGGAAAATAATGGTCGGTTTGAAGGTCTTGGCCTTCTCGAATTTCATGGACGCATAGGAAATGATGATCACGATGTCGCCCACTTGTGCCTTGCGTGCAGCAGGTCCGTTCAAACACACCATGCCCGAGCCTCTATCGCCTTTGATCACATAGGTCTCCAGGCGCTCGCCATTGTTCACGTTCACCACGGCCACTTTCTCCCCTTCGATCATGTTGGCGGCATCCATCAAATCTTCATCGATGGTGATGCTGCCCACATAGTGCAATTCCGCTTGCGTAATCTTAGCGCGGTGAATTTTCGACTTTAAAACTTCTATTCTCAAGGTGCTTAAAGTTGGTTGCTTCTAAAACTATAATGGCAAAAGAAAAGTTTGTTACGCATTTCACTACAAAAACAGGTTGTCGATCAAACGAACCTCACCTGCAAAGCCGGCAATGCAAAGGACCACATGCCCGGCGTCTTTAACGTTATCTAAAACCGTTAAGTTTTTGCTGTCGGTAGCCTCGAAATATTCCAGTCGCATGCCCGGTTCCTGGTCGACCATGCTCTGCACACGTTTTTTTACGTCGCCAACGTCCTGGCCGCTGCGGAGGGCTTCACGGGCATAGGATAAAGCTTTATAAAAAATCGTGGCGTGGGCTCTTTGGTGCTCGTCCAGCCGCAAATTGCGTGACGACATGGCCAATCCATCGGCTTCGCGCAGGGTGGGCACGGAGTGGAGCTCCAGACCGAATTTTAATTCATCCACCAGCGTTCTAATAATAGCAAATTGCTGCCAGTCTTTTTGACCGAAATAGGCGTGGTGAGGCTCTACGATATGGAACAATTTGGAGACCACGAGGGCTACACCGCTAAAATGTCCTGGCCGGAATTGACCTTCCATCACTTTGTCAAGATGGCCGAAATCGAATTTGAGTATGGAAGGTTGGTCATACATTTCTTCCGTTTCGGGACAAAAAACGGCATCGCAACCAACTTTTTCCAACAAAGCCACATCCTTGTCGAGCGTCCTGGGATATTTCTTCAAATCCTCGGGATTATTGAACTGGGTGGGGTTGACGAAAATGGTGGCGACGGTGACCGAATTCTGTGTTTTAGAGGCTTCTACCAGCGAAATGTGGCCCTTGTGAAGGGCGCCCAGGGTGGGCACCAGACCAACGGTTTTACCGGCCAGTTTGGCGCCTTTTAGGAAGGCTTTGAGTGGGGCTATCTGCTTGAAAATCTCCATTTTAGGCCATTTTGGCAAGGGGCGCAAAGATATAGGGAAAACTGAAAATAAGTTGATCAAGGGGGTAATTTTTTGTACTTTTGTGGCTCAATTTTTCATTCTACTTTAAATTCAATCAATATGTCAAAACTTCGAGTTCTTTATGTAGCCAGCGAGATCAACCCGTTTCTGCAAACCTCCGAAGTAGCGGACTTTGTGCGCAAACTTCCACAGGCTATGCAGGAAAAGGGGATGGAGATCAGGATTCTGGTGCCGCGGTTTGGGATTATCAATGAGCGTAAGAACCGGTTACATGAAGTAGTGAGGCTGTCGGGTATCAATATTGCGGTGGGGGACGAAGAAAAGCCTTTGATCATTAAAGTGGCTTCTATTCCGAATGCTAAGCTTCAGGTCTATTTCATCGACAACGAAGACTATTTTCATCGCAAGTCGGTTTTCCACGATAAAGAAAACAACTTCTATGAGGACAACGACGAGCGCGCTATCTTCTTCTGCAAAGGGGTGATCGAAACGGTTCGCAAATTAGGCTGGGCTCCCGATGTCGTGCATTGCAACGACTGGATCACCAGTTTCATTCCGCTGTACCTGAAAACCACTTACAAAAACGATCCGTTATTCAAAAACGCAAAAACGGTTTTCACCATCTACAATAATTCCTTCTCTCACAAGTTTAAGGGAGATATTATGGACAAAGTGAAGATGATGGATATCGAAGACAACATGCTGGGCAACCTGAAGACCGCCGATTTCGAAGGCTTCATCAAGCTGGGTGTTGAATTTTCCGATGCCGTGATCGTGGCCGGGGAGAACAAGAAGCTGGAAGGCCTGTTCAAAAAGATCAAAGAAAAGAAAGTCGAAAACTTTGATAATGACGAAAATTCAACCGAATCGTATTATAATCTCTATAATGAACTTATGGGTTAACCGTAGAGGGCAACTGACCATATTGGCAGTTGCCCTATTTTTTTTAGCGTGCCAGGAAGACATCAGTCGCATCGGATACCAAAATCCAAATTCAAAGCTTAAAGTTTCCTATGTTGAAATACCGATAGCCAGCAGCGTGATGCTGATGGACTCTATCCGTACGAGCAATTTCAGCTATGCCGGTGAGACCAACCGGCTATTGGTGGGAACCTTCAAAGACGATATTTTTGGCAACATTACGGCCTCGGCCTTCACGCAATATCTTCCGGAAACGGGTGATACGATGAGAAGTTCGGCCGTGCTCGACTCCGTGACACTGCGTCTTAGATATGATTTCTACACCTATGGGACGCCAAACGGATCGGGACAGTCGCTTTCTGTCTACGAACTCGATAACCCGATAGACCCCAAGGCGTACTATGTCAATCACTCCAATATACCGGCCTCAGCTCTCCTGGGCGCCAAGGCCTATGGCGTGAACAGTACGGACTTCCAGAAATTCGTTGCCGATGGTAACGACACCACGATCACGCTGAACGTCCCGTTGGAGTACAGTTTTGGACAGCGGCTTTTTAGTGGTGCACAGGAATACCGCGTTCAGTACCTCGCAGCCAAAAATAGCGGCGAAACGCCAGCGAAGATTGATTCGCTAATAGCAGACTTGCCGTACATTAACCCTGCGAAGTTCACCACGCAATTCAAAGGCATTGCCATCAAGCCGAACAGCGGCGACAAGATCGTGGGTTTTGATCCTGCCTCGGTACAGTCGCGGATCATTTTACACTATCACGATGCCTCGGAAGACAGCCTGACCTTGTCGTTCCCCCTGACCACGGTTTACGGCTTTAATCAGATCAAAACCGATCGTTCTGGCACCGTCTTGGGTGAAGTCAATGATTTCTATAAGGACTATCTGGTGGAGAGCGACAACCGTTACGTGCAATCCGGAACGGGTGTGGTGACCAAGCTGGACCTGAGCAAATTCTACGAGTTTTCCGATACACTAAAAAATTCTGTTATCCATTCAGCGGAAGTGATCATCGAGAACGTTCAATCGTCAGCCGACAATGCTCCACCCGCAGGCCTGTCGTTGCGTATGTTGCTCGACAATAATCATTTGAATAAGTACGATGATAAAAATAAGCAGGATCAATACGATTGGGCGTATTTCACGTACCCATTACTCAGTGCGGCTTTTCTCCGCTATGATTTTGTGGACGCTACTAGCGGTGTTTTGCCCGTCATAGAAAACGACAAAGCTTTATTTGCCGCCGGCGATAGAATCTCCTATTTGCCCTATTCGAGTACAACGGCTTCATACCGGGGAGACTGGACCCTGTTCTTTCAAAGATTGTCGGAGAAAGACACCGAGAGATCGCGCTTCAAATATTTAGCGCTCTACCCCACCGGGGGCAAGACGCTGAACCGCGCGGTGTTCCCGAAGAATAGTATTAAGATGAAAGTGTTCTATACTAAATCGACAACCGTCGCAAACTAAGACCCTATGTGTGGAATTGTTGCTTACATCGGCCATCGTCAGGCCCACGAGATCATTATTAAAGGATTGAAGCGTTTGGAATACCGGGGCTACGACAGCGCCGGCATCGCTTTGCTGAACGGAAGCCTTAGCGTCTACAAAAAGAAAGGCAAGGTTTCGGATCTTGAAAAATTCCTCCAGGACAAACCCCTCGACAGCAACATTGGGATGGGCCATACGCGCTGGGCCACCCACGGTGAGCCTAACGACCGCAATGCGCACCCGCACTATTCCGCCAGCGGTAAATTGGCCATCATCCATAACGGCATCATCGAAAACTATGGCTCGCTGAAGCAGGACCTCATCAACAAAGGCCACACTTTCCTGAGCGATACCGACACCGAAGTGCTCATCCACTTCATTGAAGACATAAAGGAACACAATAACGTCACTTTGGAAGAAGCGGTAAGACTTGCGCTTACCAAAGTGGTGGGTGCCTACGCCATCGTCGTGATGTCGTTGGAAGATCCTTCGCTATTGATCGCCGCCCGCAAAGGCAGCCCGCTGGTGTTGGGCATTGGTAAAGATGAGTTCTTCATGGCATCAGATGCCACACCCATCATTGAATATACCAACGAAGTGGTGTACCTGAACGACCAGGAGATCGCGGTGATCAAGAATGGCGAGCTCAGTGTGAAGAACACGGCCAACTTGCCGCTCACACCCTATATTCAAACCATCGACCTGGAGTTGGAAGCCATCGAGAAAGGCGGCTTCGAACACTTCATGTTAAAAGAAATTTTCGAGCAACCCCGCTCCATTCGCGACTGTATGCGCGGCCGTCTCGATTCAACCCAAGGCCGCCTGGTGTTGGGAGGCTTGAGCGAATACATCACCAAGTTGGTGAATGCCGACCGCATTCTGATTGTGGCCTGTGGCACGTCGTGGCACGCCGGTTTGGTGGCGGAATATTTCTTCGAAGAGTTCTGCAGAATTCCCGTAGAGGTAGAATACGCTTCTGAGTTTCGCTATCGCAATCCCGTAATCCGCGAAGGCGATGTGGTCATTGCCATCTCGCAATCCGGTGAGACCGCCGATACACTGGCCGCGATTGAGCTGGCCAAATCAAAAGGAGCCATCATCTTTGGTGTTTGTAACGTCGTAGGTTCTTCTATCGCCCGCGCAACACATGCCGGCGCATACACACACGCCGGCCCCGAGATTGGGGTGGCCAGCACGAAGGCCTTCACCGCGCAACTCACCGTGTTGAGCATGATCGCCCTGTCGGTCGCCCAACGCAAAGGCACCATCACCGAACAGAAGCTCCATGAACTGCTGGTGGAAATGGAAACCATTCCCGCCAAAGTGGAAAAAGCATTGTTGCTGAACGACGAGATCAAAAAGATCTCCGCCCTCTTCAAAGATTCCCGCAACTTCATCTACCTCGGCCGGGGCTACAATTTCCCCGTGGCCCTCGAAGGCGCGCTTAAGCTGAAAGAAATTTCCTACATCCACGCCGAAGGCTACCCCGCCGCCGAAATGAAACACGGCCCCATCGCCCTCATCGACGAGGAGATGCCTGTAGTGTTCATTGCTACGCGCGATAGCTCATATGAGAAGGTAGTGTCTAACATTCAAGAAGTGAAGGCACGGAAAGGCCGCGTTATCTCCGTGGTAACGGAAGGCGACAAGCTGATCCCCGCCATGTCGGAGTTTGTCGTGGAGGTGCCGGCCGTGCACGACGCGTTGATGCCGCTGGTGTCGGTGATACCACTGCAACTTTTATCGTATCACATTGCCGTGATGCGGGGTTGCAATGTGGATCAACCTAGAAATTTGGCGAAGTCGGTGACCGTGGAATAACCTTGTCACATGAAATATAAAAGAGAGGCTGTCTTTTAAAGGCAGCCTCTCTTTTTTTATGAATTTATACCTTGCTTATGTAGATGTTGTAAATCAGAACGGCTTCTCCGTTCAAGTAGATTATCAACGAAGTGTATCCCGTCCGGATAAAGTGGTGATCGAAGAAATACTTGCCTTCCTGATCTACCTGCAAGTCGTAGTCGAATTGATAGCGCTCATTTTCTCCAGCAGAAGGACGAACGGAAACCACGGACACTTTATCCATTTTTCTGGATGCGTTTGTCGTAAAGCTAAATCGAACCGTCGAGTCAGCCCTGACTTTAATGATTCCTTTTTGAGGAAAATAGTGATTGATCTTATTCCTGAGAAAAGGACT
>DATDAV010000209.1:0-5532 GCA_036525235.1 Chryseolinea sp.
TATCGCCGATTCAAAAAAGGCCAGCGGCACAACGTTCTCGACGGCCGGCGACATGATCACGATCACCGGCGGATGGTCGGAGCCACCCACAAAAGAAGTCCATCGGTACAAGACCCCCGGCAGCTACACGGTCGTGGCGGCCGAAACACCGGGCAATGATGTTACCATTTCGTTCAACGGGAACATCTATGTCACATCACCCGACGGCCGGGAGCGTCCCAGCAAATTGTACTTCATCAAACCCCAGGGCGAAAAGATCCTCGTGGACGAAGGCCTGAAATTCGCCAACGGCCTTTGTCTCTCACCCGATCAAACGCAACTCTATGTAACGGAATCTGCAACGCACTGGGTATGGGTCTACCAAATCCAACCCGACGGCACGCTATCGCACAAACAAAAATACGGGTGGCTGCACGTTCGCGACGAAGACGAAAACGCCTGGAGCGACGGATTGAAGTGCGACCGGGCCGGCCGCATCTACGTCACCAGCCTCAGCGGGATCCAGGTCATGGATCAACTCGGCCGCGTGAACGCCATCCTCCCTGTCCCCAAAACAAAAGGCCAGGTCTCCAATCTCTGCTTCGGAAGCCCCGATTTTGATGTGCTCTACATCACCTGCCACGACAAAGTGTTTCGACGAAAGGTCAAAGTGAAAGGCGCCAACAATTTTGAGAAGCCGATAAAACCCGACAACCCAAAGCTATGACTGGCGCAAGTGTTCCCACTTGTGCCCACCATCAAAGCAGTCTTCAGACTGCCTCACATGAATGGACCGGAATAAAAGCGGCCCGACCACAAGATTAAGAATGGCAACCTCACCATCAGAATGTAACCACCACCTTCCCAAAAGCCTCCCCGGATTTAAATCTATAAAAAGCATCCTGAACTTTCTCCAGGGGAAAAACACTATCCACAACAGGCTTGATGTTATTCTTTTCAATAGCGTTCACGAAATCACTTAACTCCTGCGCATTACCAACCGAATAAGCCTGCAACCGAACATAGTTCGTGATGAGCGGAACCAAATCTATCGTCAGCTTAGTGCCGGTCATCAACCCAATCAATCCAACAAAGCCATGCTGCTTCACCGAGAGGATGCTCTGCTCAATGGTATCGGTGCCGGCCACATCCAGCGTCACATCCACCCCGATGCCACCATTCAAACGCTTTACTTCGGCACTCCATTCGGGGAACGCTTTGTAGTTGATCACTTCATCCGCTCCCAGGTCTTTTAGTTTCTTTTCTTTTTCCTTGCTGCTGGTCGTAGCAATCACTTTGAGTCCAAACGTCTTGGCTATCTGCAGGGCAAACAGCGAAACACCACCACTGCCCTGAACCAAAATAGTTTGCCCTGCCCGGATATGGGCTTGTTCAACGAGACAGGTCCAAACGGTTAGCCCTCCAACCGATAGCGGGGCCGCTTCTTCATCGGTAAGATTGTTGGGAGTTCTCACTAACGTGTTTTCGGGCTGCACGCTGTATTCTGCCAACAGACCGCGAAGCGAAAAGCCGGTTCTCAGCTGGTCGTTGTAAGGCGTATTTTTCCCTGCTTCCCAACGGGAAATAAACGGAATGATGACCCGGTCGCCCGTTTTCCAACGGGTCACCCGGCTGCCTACGCTTTCCACTATGCCCACGCCTTCGGAAACGGGAATGTGCGGCAGGGGAATGCCAAAAGGGATCCTGTTCTCCACGACGATCAGGTCATGAAACTCAAGACACACGGCTGTGGTCTTCACCAGCACTTCATTTTCCCCAACGGCAGGCGTAGGGATCTCTTTGAGCTGTAAATGCGCTATATCAAACTGTTCTAGTTGTATGGCTTTCATATATATCGTTACACCTTTAAGTTTATACTACGTAATGAAGGTAGTTTAGGCTAGGTAAAGAAACCTAAAATAAAGGCGCAAAAGAATGTTGTGTTCCAATGTTCTTAACCATATTTTCCAATTGGCTATACGTTGCCCTGTATAAGAAAGCGGCCATACTTATTCTCTTAATGCCACATTCCGTCAACGTTTCGATCGATGAAAGCTGAGGTGTTCCCACTACGTTTACGGGAAGCGAGGTGGCAGAAGTAATTTCTTTGATGATCGCAGGGTCGCGAACAGCGGTAACGAACAATCCATCAGCACCAGCATCCTCATATAGTTTTGCTCTTCTCAAAGTCGTTTCGAGTGGCGAAGGAAGCTTTAATAGAAAAACATCGGTTCGGGCATTGATAAAAAGCTTCTGATTGGTTTTTTCAAGATAGTTTTTAATGCTGCTTAACTTTTTTAAATAGACTTCTTCCCCCTGCGGATCTTCCAGGTTTATGCCCACGACGCCGATGTCAATGAGTTTTTGAATATTGCCATTTAAGTCGTCTAAATCGTCGGTGTATCCTCTTTCCAAATCAACCGACAAGGGAATGCTCGTACAAGATTTTATGCGATGCAGCATAAAAAGTAATTCAACGAACGGAATTTTTTCACCATCCTCATAGCCGAGCGAATCGGCAATGGCGCCGCTTGATGTAGCGATGGCATCATAGCCATTTTTTTCGATGAGCTGTGCGCTTTTTGCATTCCAGGCATTTGCAAGAATCAACGGTTTTGTCCGGTGGTGTAAAGCATAAAATTTTTCGTAGTTATTGAGCTGAGCGGTGGCATTCCCCGCCACGCTTGCCGTGTTATCCTTGTCTTTCATCTTCTTGTGGTTAGCGAATGAACTATGTGAGTATATCACAAATGTATTCTCCGATATGGCCAGGGCTTGGGTGTAAAATGGACATTGTCGCGGGCTAATTTGGACAAAGTGCCCCAACGCTATAATCAGAAGCTCACCCGGAGAGGGGGATGGTCATTATTCTTCATGTGAGCGAAGTCCAAAAGGCATAACATCTTGAGAGAGACAAATGAAAATAGTTTCAAAAGATGCGTCACCCGTTGATTTCGGACTTCACTCTTTTTCCAAACTCTTCCCAATCAAAGCCCGTTTCAATCCGGTTGTGCCTCAGGGCAGGGATTTGTGTGGTGATCAACAACGTCGTTCCATGGAGGTCAGCCCGGTGATGCTGCGGGATTTGTAGTTTTGTGGCTTTGATCATTTTGAACTTCGCATCCTGAAAGAACTCCTGTACAGTTTTTTTTAGTGTAATGATGTTATCCATGCCATACATCAAAACCAATTCGGGTTTATAGGTGCTGATGTTCGAAAGGATGCCGTACATCCGACGTTGATACACATGTTCCTGGTATAGCGCACGACTCTTTAAAAAACCGAGTTGGGGCATGTCTAGCCAGCTATAGTACCACGCATGGTTGTGGGGACTAGGCAAAGGATATAGCTGTAGCAATGCCTCGCTGTTCGCCGCCGCCGAGGCAAAAGTCTGTTTCTGATAGGCGAGCACGTCGGGGAGTTTCTCCGCTTTGTAGCCGTGTACAAAGGCGATGAGATTTTTCCAGACGCCGTGTTGTATGGCATGGCTATCGAAGCGGTATTGGTAGCGGTTGGTGAACAGATTCTTTTTTGGGCCATCCCACCGGATGGCGACGTGCCGGTAGAGCTCGCGGATGTCGCAGAGCGCTCCATCGGTTTGGGTGTGCACCTTGTTAAAATAGTTAACCTTGTCGGCTACTTCCTCGGGCACCTCGCCACCGCTTTCTTCATAGCCAACAAACCAGAACGGGGCATGCCACGATCCATAGCCGTAAAAATTGTCGATCCAGTGTTTGAGCGCGTTTTCTTCGATCAGCATACGTTGGGAAAGATAGCAAATAAACGACCGCGGAGGACTCGTCAACAAATCGCTCCGGTTAGCCGTTCTTCTTTTTATTGGTTATGATGCAAGGTCGGTTTTTCCTTTGAATCCTTTGCCAGCCGGCGATTTTCCGGGCCGCGGCCAATGATTTTGGGGATAGGCGATCACGTGTCGAAATTGGAATAAATGTCGCTATTTAAGGCCTATGCGTTTGCGGGCTGGCCCTCAAGGCCTGGGAGCCTGAAAGTTTTTTGCAATTCCTCGGATGCGTACCTTGTATCGCTTATTTTACAGGATATTTCCGAACTCGCTGTATGTTATTAACAGAGGTGTCAAATGGAACTTCCTATCGAAGACTACCATGGTGGACCTGGGTAGTGCCGCTGCCGATTTTTTTCCTCGGCACGTTGATCTCGTTGGAAGCAAAAATCACTACCGGCACATCGCTGCTTTACCTTCCGTTGTCCTTTGGCTTAACGTTAGTCTATTGGTGGGGGCCAAGAGTGTTGCCCGCATTCTATTTGAATGCGAGCGCGTGTGCTGGCCTGTGGGGTCTGGACCGAATGGAGCTGTGGGGCGTATACGGTTTGCCGGAACTTGTCTTTGTCGCCCTTTCCTGGTTGCTTTTTGTAAAGGTCAGTTCAGGAAAAATCTGGTTGCCCGATACCAAGCAAATGATCTACTTCCTGGTTACAGGGATATTGATCCCTTTGGTGATCTACAAGTTCATGCTCGAAAGCATTTTCATGTTGGCCGGCGACGCTCCGGTGGAGAACTATTGGAATCTGCTCATCACCACGGGTTTTGGAGATTTCATATCCACCTTTTGCGTGTCGCTGCCCTTGCTTCACTTTCTTACGCCATGGATGGCGAAGCACGAACTACTTCTTCATGGCGCCGGCATTGAACATCTCTCCCAGTATTCACGGCTCCGGACGGTACAATGGCTGGAGCTTTTCATGGTGGCGGTCATTGCCACGGGCATCAATCTGTTCCTGGATTTTGTAGACTACTGGTTTTTGAATGGAATATTGTCGCTGTATGTAGCGATGCGTTTCGGTTTTGGCGCCACGGTCCTGATGAATTCCTATATGCTCATCATCACCTATATGATCCCGGCGGCGATCCACCACGGCTACCTTCCGCACTTTGCGGAGAGTCAGATGCTGAGAACACAGTTGGGTACAGCGCTTTTGTATGTGTTCACGATCATCACCGGCAGGCTTGTTTCAGACATGAGGCTGAGCGAAGCGCGGTTGAATGAGCGAAACAATGAGCTCAATCAAATGAACGGCGAACTGGACAGATTTGTCTACAGCGTGTCGCACGATTTAAGCGCCCCGCTGAAATCGATCCTCGGTTTAGTGTCCATCAGCCGCCTCACGGCCGTGGAAGGCGAACACCGGCTCCACTTTGATCTTATTGAAAAAAGTGCCTACAAGCTGGATGCATTCGTGAAGGAGGTATTGGATTACTCCAGGAACCGAAGGACCGAGGCCGCCCACGAACCAGTAAATCTGAAAGACCTGTCGCAGGAGGTTTTTCAAAACCTACAGTTCGCAGACGGTTTTAATGAGATTGAATTCGAGGACGCGGCGATAAAACATGAATGGGTGATCAGCGACCGCGGCCGGTTGAAAATGATCCTTCAAAACCTTTTGAGCAACGCCATCAAATTCAGAAATAAAAACCGGAAGTCATTCATCCGGCTATCCACACGCCTAAAGGATGAGAAATTGATGTTCTCCATCGAAGACAACGGTGAAGGAATAAGACCTGAGCTGAAGCAG
>DATDAV010000210.1:0-35794 GCA_036525235.1 Chryseolinea sp.
CCTCTTCCCATTCCGAACAGAGCAGTTAAGCCCGCCAGCGCTGATGGTACTTGGATAACACCCGGGAGAGTAAGTCGTTGCCTATCTTTTATTTAAAAAGCCTTGTTGAGAAATCAGCAAGGCTTTTTTTGTTTACCCGCCGAAGCCTTGGCGAAGGCGGGTCCACTCAGCATCCCCCTCCAACCATCAAATCCCCTTCACCTCCTCCTGACCCGCCAGCCAGCCACTAAGCCTCCTAACCCTAATCATCTCTTTTTGAACTCATAATCTCTCCCTCAAAGCTTCAGCGAAGGCGAACCCAATAACCACACACCCCAAATTCTTGTTTAACAACCAAGTCCATATCCCCAATGCGCTCACCAATAGCCACCGGGATTGACCCGCGTCCTTGCCGATTGATTTTTTGACGCCTATATTCAACTTTTGAAACGCATGATCTGCCCGTGAAAAGACTCCCATTACTCATCACCATCGGTTTAACCCTGGTATTGGCCGGCGGCTACTTTTTATACGACACCTTCCTGCGAAAACCCGTTGCCAGCGTATGGGACCTCGTCCCCACCGAAACCATCCTCGTCTACGAAGGAAGCCCCTGCGAAACCTGCGTCGACCAACTCAAACACTCCCCCATCCTCAGCATCATCAACAAAGCCGTTCTCCCAGCCGAAGCCGACTCCCTCCGGAAAATGACCGACTTCGTCACCAGCCACATGATACCCGGCGCCCTCGTCTCGCTCCACGTCACCAAAAAAGACGACTTCGACTTCGTGTTCTACATCCCCGCCACCCCCACCGTGGAACAGGAGTTTAACATCGCGCTCGAATCCCTAAAAAAAGGTAAAGCCACCATCGATCTCTCCGAACACGAATATGGCGGCGTCCACATCTATGAATTGTCCATGAAAAACAGAACGTTCTCGTGGATCAAGCTGAACCATGTTTGGGTGAGCAGCTTCGCCCCCATGCTGATCGAAGATGTTATCCGGACCTACAACGCCGACAAAAATTTCAGAACAACCCTCGGAACCGTCTATCAGCTCCCCAAAGTAAAAAGCGACGGCGGGAACATTTACCTGAACCTGAAAAACTTCACCCAGTGGTTCTCCCTCTTCACCAACGAAACGCCATCGGCCCTTGTGCAGCAATTCGGTCACTCCGCCATGCTGGATGTGAAAATCAGCGACAACAACGATTTCGTGCTAAACGGCTTTAGCATCGACAGTGCGAGTCGGCCGAATTACATTTTGTCATCCTTCAGCAGTCAAACACCGGTGCCGTTCACCCTAAAGCAATACGTGTCCAACCGCGCCCTCATGTTTGCCAGCTATGGCATCAGCGACGGCGCAAGCTTCACACGCGACCTGGAAGCCTTCACAAAAAAGAATACCTACATCCGCGACACGCTCCAGCAGATAGCCCGGTCGTTAAAAGTGGATGCCAACAAACTCCGGAGCAACCTCTCCGGCGAGTTGGGTGTTTGCTGGATGGAATCCAAAGGGCAGACCACATCCAAGATACTCATCATCAATACCCAGAAGGGATCCGACGAATGGATCGGCGCCTTCAATTCATTGTCACAACAGCTCAGCATCGACACCGTCTTCTACGAAAAGTATTCCGACTACGAAATTCGCGAGCTTCCGCTTTACCGGTTCCCCGAGAAGATCTTCTGGCCATTGGTCTCTGGATTCAACACCAGTTACTACACAAAGCTGGGCAACGCCATTTTTGTTGGAGAAGATCTGGAAGAACTCAAGCGTTTCCTCGAAGACATCGACCATGAAGATACCTGGGGAAAATCCGTCGCTCAGAATAAATTCCTGGAGACCACCCTGTTGGAATCCAATGTGAGCTTGTATGTCAACACGCCCCGCGTGTGGAGCGTTTTGGAGACCTCCCTGCAGCCGCGCTGGAAGAAGTTTATCCAGGAAAACCGGCCGCTGTTAAACTCCCTGCAGATGGGAGCGATCCAATTCAGCCATTTGAATGATAGCTACTACACCAACGTATCGTGGTCCTATAAAAAAGCAGCCGGAGGCAAACCGGGTAAAACCGAAGCACCGGCAACCGCCGAAGCCGATGGCTCATCCAAGTCCATCACCAACTTCAATCAGGCCGTATCAAAATTCTTTGTGGTGAAAAGCCATGTCAGCCGCGAGAGCGAAGTGCTGGTGCAGGATTCTTCGCGCAACCTAAGTTTGGTTACCCCTGCGGGCAAAGTGCTCTGGAGCCTGCCCGTCGAAGGCCCCATCCTGGGCGAGGTGCTGCAAATCGATTATTTCAACAATGGCAAATTGCAATACTTCTTTGCCACCCCCGGCGAGTTGCACGTCGTGGACCGCCTTGGAAAATATGTACAACCCTACCCGGTAAAGATCAAGGAACGCGACATTGAATTTGTGAGCATCGTCGACTATGACCACAGCAAGAAGTATCGCTTCCTGGTGAGCGGCAAGTCCGGTAATCTCTGGATGTTCGACAAAGAAGGAAAGAACTTGGAGGGATGGCAGCCGAAGAACCTGGGAGGATCGCTTTCTTCCGCGGCAAATCACCACCGCATCCGCGGAAAGGACTACATCGTCGCCGTTCAGGAAGATGGAAATGTATACCTCATGAACCGTCGCGGCGAAGTGTTAAAAGGCTTCCCGCTCAATCTCAACGCACGGCCGGCTGGCGACTACTATCTCGAGTCGGGCAACAGTCGTGAGAATACCTATTTTGTGGTGATCTCCCGCGATGGCTTCCGCATCAAGTTCACCATGGACGGCAAGGTTCATAGCCGCGAAACATTACTGAAAAATGTAGTGGACGCCCAGTTCAGGTTGGTACGCGAAGAAAGCTTCAAAGGCTACCTCGTCGTGCGCCAGGAGAGCAAACAACTCACCGTCTTCGACGAGAACCTGAAAGAGATCGTGGTCAGCGATTTTATCGCTAACAATCCAACCGAAATTCAATACCTCGACTTTGGCGCCGGCAAATCTTTCATCGCCATCACCGACAAAGGGCAGGAATTATCTTTTGTTTATGATGGCCAGGGCAAACTGCTCAGTCCTCTTCCTATCGAAAGTAGCCGGGTAGCCGTGAGGCCCATGGATTTGGATAAGATATTGATCTACTCCGCATTAGGGAAAGCGCTCACAATAACGCCCATGTAACACGGCTTGGCTATACGCCAACAGATTCCAGGAATGACTCGATAGCTTCATAAATAAAGCGCAGCTCTTGCGCTGTAATGACATAGGGCGGCAACACATAGAGGGTGTTGCCCAACGGGCGCAGCAAAATATTCTTTTCTAAAAAGTAAGGATAGATGGTCTTGCGCAGCGCGTTGGCGTATGAACTTCCTTCCGCCGTATTCAACTCTATGGCGAGGATGGTGCCCAGCGATCGCGCAGCCTTCACGTTTTTATGTCCCTTCACCTTGTCCCGGAACGATGCATGCTCGCGGGCAATCATGCGGATCTGTTCCTGGCACGATTCCCGCGTCAACAGGCGGAAACTGGCGTTCGCGGCAGCACATGCAATCGGGTTGGCCGTATAGGAATGCCCATGAAAAAATGTTTTATCAAAAGCGTTGGTGGTGAAGGCAGACACAATTTTTTGTGAACAACTCGTAACCCCCAGCGCCAACGTGCCCCCGGTAATGCCTTTCGAGATCGCGAGAATGTCGGGTTTTTCGTGAAGATGATGAGAAGCAAATAATTTTCCGGTTCTTCCAAAGCCGGTAAACACTTCGTCGGCGATGCAGATAACATCGTGCGCCTGTGCTTCGCGGATAAGAATATCCAGAAATTCCGGCGAGTACATGCGCATGCCGCTCGCACCCTGCACCAGCGGTTCAAAAATAAAAGCGCCCACTTCATGGGTAGCCAACAGGTTTTTAAACTGTGCAAGAACGGCTTGCTGATTGTCGGCCGTGGGAAAATCTATAAATGAAACATCAAACAAGTACGGTGCAAAAGGATCGGTGAACATGCCTCTTTCACCCACCGACATAGAACCAAACGTATCGCCGTGATAGGCGCCGTCGAGGGCAATCACCTTTTTCTTTTTGATGTCCTGGTTATGCCAGTACTGGAAAGCCATTTTCAAGCCGACCTCAACCGCCGTGCTGCCGTTATCCGAAAAGAAAATTTTGGCTTGATTCGACGGCAGGATCGTCATCAGATTTTTCGCCAGGGCGATGGCGGGCTCATGCGTAAACCCGGCAAAGATCACGTGCTCCAGCGTCGAGGCCTGCTGGGCAAGGGCTTGAGCAATTTCCTTATTCGAGTGCCCATGAATATTCACCCACCACGACGACACCGCATCCATGATCTTGCGGCCATCGTGGGTATGCAAATAAATTCCTTCCGCCGAAGTGATCAATAGCGGATCGTTTGCCCCCAGCAAGGGTGTGAAAGGATGCCAGATAATATTTTTATCGGATAAAAGTAATTCGTTCATAGCAGGGTGGATCTTAGTTGATCGCTATACTTTGAAATCGTTGTCTGGTCAATACGGTTCTCTTTGGCGATCCGCAGCAGGCACCGGAGACCGGAGTGTTGAAGAATGATGCGTTCGCTTTCAGGATTTGATTCACCATTAAAAATAATGCCTTTCACGGGAAGGTTCCGCGCGGCCAGCGCTTCACACGTCAACAACGTGTGATTGATGCTTCCCAGGTACAGGTCGGCCACCAGGATGATCTCTGACCGAAAGCGTGTCGCCAGGTCGATCACAAAATCGCGATCGTTCAAGGGCACCAGGCACCCCCCGGCACCTTCAATCACCAGGTGATTGTTTGTGACGGGCAGTGTGAAATGTTCCAGTGTAATGTTAACGCCATCGATGCGGGCGGCGGCATGTGGCGAGGCAGGGGTATGCAAAAAATAGGCTTCGGGATGAATGACGGTTTTTTTGTTGGAGAGAAGACTTTTCACCGTATCACTGTCCTTGGGCAAACCGGCTTGAACAGGCTTCCAGTAATCGGCCTCCAGGGCTTCGCAAAGAAGGGCGGACAAGAGCGTCTTTCCGCTGTCGGTGTCAATGCCCGTAACGAAATAGTTCATGCGGCAAGTTAACCGTTATTCGTCATTCCGGAGACGATAATTTTTTCAGCTCCCCTGCCAGCCCAAGAATTTGGTCGCTGGTGTTGTAGGTGTGAAGACAAATCCTTAAACGCTCTGTACCTGCTGGTACGGTGGGCGATAAAATGGGACGAACGTCATACCCTTTGCCCTGCAGCCGCCCGGCCACGCGCCGGATGTTGTCGTTGCCGGGGACGATCAGGGTTTGAATGGCGCTATGACTGACCGTGCGTGGCAACAGACCTTCCACGGCACGCACATACAGGGAGATCTTTTCGCGAAGTGTCTGTTGCAGCTGAATGTTTTCCTTCAAATAATCAAAAGCGCAGGCAATCGCCGTGAGCTGCTGAAAAGGCATGGCCGTGGTGTAAATGAACGGCCTGCTGAAATTCACGATATACTGCATGAGCGCTTTCGAACCCGCCACGCAAGCGCCGTGCAAACCCATCGCCTTTCCGAAGGTATAGATGCGTACCCCGATCCGATCCTCCAAACCCAGCGATACCGCCAGGCCGCTACCATCCCAACCCACCACGCCGGTGCTATGCGCCTCATCCAACACGACAATGGCGTGGTGTTTGTCAGCCAGGGCAACCAATTCGGCCAGCGGGCACTGGTCGCCGTCCATCGAATAGATCGATTCCACGACAATGAAGGCCTGGCCCTGCGCATGCTTCAGCTTCGAGGACAGATCTTCAAGATCATTGTGTTTGAAATTTAACCGCTTGGCCAAACTCAACCGCGCCCCATCCTTCAGGGAAGCGTGCGACAATTCATCATACAAAATGGTATCACCCCGTTGGGGCAGCGCGGAAAGCACCGCGAGGTTGGCATTGTATCCGGAGCCAAACAAAAGGGCCGAATCGCTTTTGAAAAGATCGGCTAGTTTTTTTTCGATAGCCTCGTGTTGCGGCGAGTTCCCCGACAACAAGCGCGATCCGGTAGCACCGTTGAGTTGGGATGCTCCAGCGCGTTCATGGATCCGTTCGGCAAGCGGCATTGAGCGCGCCAGGCCCAGGTAGTCGTTAGAGGTAAAATCGATCAGGTTGGGATCGTTATAGCGCAACGTCCTCAGCAACCCCATTTCCGCCCGGTGGTCCAGGCGTTTCTTGAGCAGGGCTTCCAGCGTGTTCATGACTCACCCCCTTTTTATTTCCCCCTACTTTTCTCCAGCATATCCCACATTGCATCGGGGATCAATTCCAGGTGACTGAACTCGCCGCCGTTGCGCAGCCATTCGCCACCGTCGATGGTGATGACCTCGCCGTTGATATAGGCGGAGTAGTCAGACATAAGATAGGCCGCCAGGTTGGCCAGCTCCTGGTGTTCGCCAACGCGTTTGAGGGGGATGCGATCGGCGGGATCGAATTTCTTTGCCAGATCGCCCGGCAGCAAACGGCTCCACGCACCTTCCGTAGGGAACGGGCCGGGAGCGATGGCATTGCTCCGGATCTTATACTTGGCCCACTCCACGGCCAGCGACCGCGTGAGGGCCAGCACGCCCGCCTTGCTGCAGGCCGATGGCACCACATAGCCGGAACCGGTCCACGCATATGTCGTCACGATATTCAAAAACGTGCCGGGTTGTTTTTTTGCAATCCAGTGTTTGCCTGCCGCCAGCGTTGTGTAGTACGTGCCTTTCAAAACGATATCCACTACAATGTCGAAAGCACGGTGCGAAAGCCTTTCCGTGGGGCTGATGAAATTGCCTGCGGCGTTGTTCAGGATGCCGTGGATCTGTCCGAAGGCGGCTTCGGTTTGCTGGATCATGTTCTCGATCTCTTCATATTTCCGAACGTCACAAGAAACCGCCAGCACTTTTCCCCCCGTTTGTTTCATCAGTTCGTCGGCGGTCTTTTGAAGGACCTCCAGCTTGCGGCTGGTGATGACCAGGTTGGCACCCAGTTCAAGAAAATATTTGCCCATCGATTTGCCGAGGCCGGTGCCGCCACCGGTAACAATGATCGTTTTGCCTTTTAAAGAATCGGGTTTTAACATGCCTTCCATGCGGGTATCCATTTAGGGTAGGGAGAGCAAGTTCAGTTTTTTTGAAACGGTATGCAAGTGGTTTAGGCTGCCCGTTAAATGCTAGCGAGATGGGCGCGGACCAACCCTGTTGCCTTGGTAGCGACGGAATATCGTCGCATCGGGAATCAAGGTTGAGTGGGTGGCCTGGCGAGACTAATATTCCATCAATTCGATCTTGCGGAAATCGATCGGATGGCTGTTGGATTGTAGCGAAATGTATCCATCCTTCACCTTGTCGTCGGTGCCCATGATCAGAGTTTTGGCGATCTCGTTGGTGGGATCGTAGCGCGGGTTCTCGAATTGAAGGATCTCTTCGCCATTCACAAAATGTTTGATCTTGCCGTCGCGTATATCGATTTCCAGGGTAACCCATACGTCGCCGTGGAAAGTGCGTTTCACCGTCGGTTCCGTGCAGAAAGATTCGTTGCGTTTGGCGTTGATCTCCACGTAGGTGCCATTGGCACATAGCTCACCCGTTGGACGTTCGTCTTTGCCGTTTCCGCCGTGCAGGTTATATTCCAGGCAGATGGGGAACGGCTGGGTCAGACCCAAGGTGGCTGGCGCCTGGCTGTGATATTGCACACCGCTGTCGCGGAAACCCCAGGAAGGTGCGCCGGGTGCGGTCTCGCCCACAAACCTGTACTCTACCTTGAGGCGATAGTTGGTGAGTTTTTTGTTGTAATAAAGCGCGCCGAACGTGTTGTCAAAACTTTTATATTGATCGTAGCGAATGCTGAGTATTCCATTTTCCACCCGGAACGTGTTGCCAAAATTTTCTCCCAGCGGATGGCCCACGATCTTCATCTTCCACCCGTCCAGATTTTTGCCGTTGAAAAGGCTAACCCATTTTCCTTCTTTTCTTACCGGGCTGTCGGCGTCGGGACGAAAGGCAAACAAGAGAAAGGGAACAACAAACAGGAGCAATTTCTTTTTTGACATGCCAGGGTCGGTTTTTTGGTGAAAATGTAATTTAACAAGAAAGGGTCACACCGCCAGCTGATTTAGGTTGGACGAATTGTTTTGATCATGGCGGGCGGGGCAGGGGGATCAAAATAAAACTATTCACTATCAGGGATTTACAAAGACGGCGATACCCAAAGGACAAACTGCAATCCCATTGCAGTGGCTCAATCTATACTAGCGGCGATTTTCCGAACACATTCCGGTTAGTCGATTCATCATGAAGAGCCCCAGTCACGGCTTCGCGCCCACCGCTTGTTTCCAGCGTCTTCTATTCATCCTAATGCTCACGGTCTTTATATACCAGAAAGCTGCCGGCGTGAACCTCACTAACGCCAACTTCTTCAACACCCTCTCCACCACCTTTTGCCCCGACGACCGGTGGTTTGTTGTCACGATCCTCAATCCTTCCGATGTCGTGGGGCCGGCGAATATCCAAGGAGAGAAATATGAAATGCTGAACAATTTTTCTCCTTCGCTCAAAAGCCCCACAGGAGCAGACGTCAACTTTTATGAGAACAACGGACTCCAATGGGAGGTTGGCTTTTTTCTGATCAATCCGTACCTGTTGAGCCAGCGTGCTGGACTCAGTCAATACACGCTCGTCCTCACCTACAAACGGACCGCGATCCAGTATGACCCCACGGCACCGGGCAACATATCGGAAGGTGCCACCACCGTGGTCACCCTGGCATTTAATTTCAAAATCCTGAACAGCCCCGTCACATTCAATTTTCGTACGTTGGACAATGTGGATGGCGGAATAATCTGTAACAACACGTCCGTCATCGAACTGAACGCCACGCCTGCCGGTGGTGACTACAAAGTGAATGGAGGTCTATCCGGTCTGAGTTTTGTCGGCAACAAAGTGCTGCTCGATCCCAAGATATTAGACTATGCCACCAGCATCACCTATCAATATGGAGCAGGCCCGTGCTCCACGCTGGAGACGGAACTGACCATTCTCCCGGTTCCCGATATCACGTTTGGTATCAACGACGGCTGTCTGGCAGAGGATATCCCGTTCGCCATCTCCGTTCAGGCGCCTACGCCACCACCCCATACTTATACCTGGCAATTCAAGAAGTATTTTTGGGAGTTTGGCGACAGTCCCGCGCAGCCATCCCAATCATGGCCGCAGAACGTTCCAGATCATCATGCTTTTCAGCATACCGGATACTATAATGTGAAACTGAATTTTCAAACCGAGTTTACGCTAGGCCCCGATCACCCCTTTGGCTGCACGGGCGTTTTTGAAAAGGGAGTGGTCATAAAAGAAGCCCCCGTCATCGACTTCACATGGGAAAATGTATGCATCGATCAAGCCACTGCTTTTAAGGGAACCCTGGAGGGTCTTACGACTACGAACGTAGAAGATATTTTGTGGGACCTGGATGGCGCCGGCTATCAATCCGGAACATTGAATGCAAATTTCACGTACGCCACGCCCGGTATTCACGCGGCGAAGTTCAAAGTAATGACCAGCAACAACTGCTTCCAGGAAAAAGTAAAGGAAGTATACAAGATGCCCGTCGTTGACGCCTCTGAACTTCCCTATATTCAGAACTTCGACACCAGCCATGGCGATTGGCTGGAGGGCGCAAACGAAAACCTTTTAGCTTCCTCGTGGGCCTGGGATGTTCCCACCGGCTTTGCGCTGCAGGGCGATGCATCCGGTTCGGGGAAGGCGTGGTTCACGCAATCCTCCGCCGTACCCAATCTGCACTACGGACTAAACGAAAAATCGTGGGTGCACAGTCCTTGTCTCGACTTGAGTAAAATGAAAAGTCCCGTGCTCAGCCTAAACCTTCGAAGCCTGCTCCAGGAACAAATCGATGGCGTGGTCATTCAGGTAGATTCGAGTGGCAAGGCGTTCGATGACGCAGAGTGGATCACCGTGGGCAACATGGATGGGACGCACGGCTGGTACGACCATCGTGGCATCCCGGGCAATCCAGGCAACCAGGCGCTCAACCAGTACGGATGGTCGGGCAATGGGGATGAGACCGGGTGGCGATATGCAGCCGTACCGTTGGATAGTTATTTGCCGGCCGTTCCCGCCAATCGGAAGCGGATGCGTTTTCGCGTTGCGATGGGAAGTCAAGGTTCCAACCTGATGGCTCCACGGGATGGTTTTGCCTTTGATAACTTCGCCATCACCGAACGCGATCGCATCATCCTGGCGGAATGGTTCACTCACGTGTCACTCACTGCTTCAAACAATTTATTCAATGCCTTTTCCCTGATCAAGGGAACCGACGCGGTGAAGCCCAGCATGGTGCGGATGGAATATCATTTGAACGCATTGAATGCCTCGGAGGAAGATCCCATCCATGCGCAAAATCCATCCGTACACAATGCACGCGCAGCCTATTATGGTGTGACCAACAGTTTACCCTTGCTGGTTTTGGATGGAATGCCCATTGCCAACCCGTTTCGGACCCAGGCGCAAACTGCATTCGACAACCACGCGCTCGAAGTGTCGAAAGTGCGTTTCGATGCTGTCACCGCGCAGCAAAACGTGAGCGGTGAGGTTGACATGGCTGTGCATTATTCGATCCTCCAGTCCATCGCACCCGACTCCCGGATACGCGTGGCCGTTGTCGAAAAATTAGTAAAGAACAATTCCACAGAAAGTTACTATGTAGTACGTGCCTTGCTGCCCGATGTGACGGGGACGCGGGTCGGTGATCAGGATCAAATACCAACTACGAAAACCCTTCACGTCACATGGGAACCCAACGCCTCCCAATTCAACAGCGCCGCATCACTCGCCCTTGTCGTCTTTGCGCAAGACGATGACACGCGGCGGGTCTTTCAATCCATTTTGATGGACAATCTCTCCATAAGCACGGCACCCATTACGGCTACGGAACGAGGGGCGAAAATGAAATTTAATGTGTATCCCAACCCAGCCGATGCGTTCATACAGGTCGACAGCAAAACGGCGGACATAAAATTATACAATACTATGGGTGAGGAAGTGCCGGCAGTTGTTACGTACGACAACGGCGGGCAGCATATGGATGTGGAGCATTTGTCGGAAGGCATGTATATCCTTCGTGTCAACGACCGTGAGAATGTCACTTTGCAGAAAGTGCTTGTCGTGCACAGTCATCGTTGATGTACGGTCCTAAGGCTGCGGCACAAGTTTGACGACCAGCGTGCTTTTTTGATTGGCTTTCAATTCTGTTTCAAAACCCACCAGGGAAATTCCCGGATTAGGAGCGTCGTAGGCGTGCTGGGATTGCGAAGACCACGTTTTCAGTTCAACGCGTTTGGGCGATTCGATGACGAGAAGCGCTTTTTTTCCGCCAGCCGATAGTTCAATGGTATTTGCATTCAGGAATTTTGGCGTCGCCGCCGTCACCAGTGTCCAGCGGATGCGGGCCGGTTGGTTGGTGGTTTCGATCTCATCCTTCACCTGCAGGAATTTCTCTTTTACAATAGCGATCTCCCGGCTGGACCTTTTCAGATCGCCTTTGAAGATCTCCGTCAGGTCGATGACAGCCCCCAGTTTATCATCGCTGGTAAACGTTTTGACAAGGGGCGCGAAACCTTCAACACGGTGAAGCTTGCCGTTTACGGTGAGCGTATTGTGCGCAGAATTGTTGTACCGGAAAACTTCCCAGCGCTGCCCGGTCTGGCTTCTGTTCCAGATATCGACGTTCTCTTTTTCGAGCGAGTAATATTCCTGCATCCCCAGGTCCATGGCCCATCGCACGCCCGCGGCTTCAAACACAAACGACCCAGCATCCATGTGGGCGTGGTTAGTAGAAGCGCTGCCGCCCTTGGCACCCAGGTATAATCCGTCGCCTTCATGCCAGTTCGTACGCACCAGCACCACCGGCGTTTTTCCATGCCCCACCCAAATCTTGGACTGGGGTGGGGCAATGGCGCCGGGTTTTAGCCCTGATCCGAAAATGATCATGCAGGGAAGCAGGCGGTCTTCCGCAAAATCCAGTGTCGGTTTTTTCAAGTATTGTTGCTCTACCCACAGCAAAGATGGGTCATTTGTTTTTTTTGCAAACCAGTACATCATGGCATCGGCCTGACCTTTTTCGCGCGCGTCAGAGAAATTGAAGCTGGCGCCGGTGGGGCCCGTCATGTACTCCATGAACCGGGCTGAAGCCAGAAAGCCTGGCAGTTGAGACAAATCTTTGTCGGTTCCCAGTGCCGACTCCAAGGCGGCGTTTAACATCACTTGAAAGCCGGTGCCATAACCCCAATAGTTATAACCCTCAGGGTAGGCGCCGTCGGGGTCATAGGCTTTCATGGAAAGACCGATGGTTTGCATGCAGCGTTCCAACATTTCCTTGGCCAGCGCCGTGTCGGTTTCGTAGAGGGCCAGGGCGCCATAGGCCATGCCGGCGTTGCACACCTGGTTCCAATTGTGGTCGGCTTTGAGAAACCAGTTGTATTGCTCGTCTTTCGAGGGCATGAATCCCTTTTCGATGATCGCTTTGCGGATGGTTTCCTTTGAACTGGGTTGGAGCACATCGAAAAGCCAGTCGTAGCCAAGGGCCAGGGCCATGGTCATTTCGCCCACGTCGAGGAAGTGCGACGGGTTCCAGTCGGTGAAGGCGCTGGCGGCCAGCATTTCCTGTTCGGCCCGTTGGCTGTAGCGTTTGTCGCCGGTCATGCGGTAGGCGTAGGCGAGGTAAAAGATGCGTTTCAGAGCGGTGCGGGAAACCCCCAGGAGCCGCTTGCCTTCCAGTTTTCGTTCCACGGTAGGTGCGATCATAAATTGGTCGCAGGCCTCCAGGATGTAGCGGTGCACCCGGAGCATCGGCTCGTACGTCTCCAGGTTTTTACGGACTTCTTCCGCTTCTCCTTTTTTTAACAATAGCCTGGGATGGGGTGCTATGCGGGTGTAGTCGAAAGATTGGGCGCACGCCGGGCCGATCGCAACCGCCAGAAAGAAGGAGAGCAGTATTTTCATAGTTTTTGGAGGCTATTCCCTAAAGTGCCATTTGACACCCGTTCTCTAAAATAACATTTATCTCACACTCCAAGTCTGCATTACTGACCAGCGCCGGTGCTTATTATTTCTGTGGAAATTTATCAACAGGTCATCTCGAAATATCATTCTTGTATCTACAGGAATGGGTTGTGGGAAGGTGTTGCGTTAGGATGAGGGTGTCCGGTCTACGCGCCCGCAGGTAAGATTTTACCAGGAAAGTGGCCACTTTTCGCAGCGACGTCCCATCGCGGTGATGCTTTTGCTGGTTTAGGATGGGCTGTAACGGGGATGATAGGCGAAAAGAAGCCTCCGGCGGTGAAAATCCAATCAGGCCTACGCAAGTAGGAAAATGTGAACTTTGTAATAGGGCGCGAGGGGGTTCAACCCTCATCTTTGAGTCGTCTTTAAGAGCAACCATAATCTAAAGAACATCAGCCCGTCGGCCGTCTTGAGCACCGGCAGTCAGGCTTGATGTAAAGTAGGGATGAGCGTTTAAAGATGGGCTGTCAAACCAAAGCCTTAAACCAAACCAAAAAAATTTACACCCCCCATGAGAAAATTTTCATCGTTGCTTTCAACTGCATTTGTAGCATCTCTGTTCGTAGTGGCCACTTCCTGTAAGGATGATGACGACCAGAAAAGCAGAACCGATCTTTTGACCGGCAAAAGCTGGACCGTTGTAAAAGCCCAGGCAGAAGTGAACGGTCAATTTGTAGACGTTCCCGGCTCTGACTATGTATCCGCGTGTTCGGCAGACAATGCTATTACGTTTACCAAGGCCGGTGCTTACAAACAAACTGCTGGCGCGGATGACTGCAACGGCGACGAGACCGAAGAAAGCGGCACCTGGGCATGGAAAGATAATGAGGGCACGATCGCCCTTACCATAAAGGATGGCAGCGACACCTATTTGCAAGATCTTCCGGTGCTTAGCCTATCCGAAAGCGAACTGAAGGTTCAGATCGACACTATTCCCTTCGACACCAACGGCGACGGCAAGGACGATGCGGAGGTGAAAATCTACTTGACTCTTCAAGGTAAATAAGACTATTTTTTAAGCGCAACATTTCCCAAAAGGAAAACACTAATGCAATAACGGCCGTGTAATCCTAGAACATTACATTTTTAGCGGTACTTATCAAAGAGGGGTCAAGGGGACCTCTCTTTTGATTTTTATAGGAATCGAAGGTTTCGTGAAGATTTTAAATTTTAATAGATTTAACCTTCCAACCCTCGCGACCATGCTGGAATCCTTTATTGTATACATCTTTCTCATCCTGGCCATTTTGCTGCTGGTGATGCTGGCGCAAAAGTTAAAGATTGCCTATCCCATTGTGCTGGTACTCGGCGGTCTGTTGTTGAGCGTCATCCCTGGCATTCCTCTCATCAGCATCAATCCCGAACTGATCTTTGTCATTTTTCTGCCCCCGCTCCTGTACGAGGCAGCGTGGGCTACATCGTGGAAAGAACTTTGGCGTTGGCGGCGCGTGGTGACCAGCTTTGCTTTTTTGATTGTCATTGTCACCTCGTTTGTGGTGGCGATCGTGTCGAGCGCGGTCCTGCCTGGGTTCACGTTGGCACTGGGATTTTTGTTGGGTGGTATCGTGTCGCCACCCGATGCGGTGTCGGCCACGTCGGTGTTGAAATATGTAAAGGTCCCTCAAAGAGTGACGTCCATCGTGGAAGGCGAGAGCCTGTTGAACGATGCGTCCAGCTTGATCGTGTTTCGCTTTGCGTTGATCGCGGTCGATACGGGCCATTTCATTTTTTATGATGCGGCCATGAGCTTTGTCATTGTCATCGTGATGGGGATCGTCGTCGGCATTGGTATCGCACTGATCTATTACGCCATTCACCGGTGGTTGCCCACCACCGTGAACATCGACATTGTGTTGACTCTCACCGCGCCATACATGATGTATGTCACCGCGGAATCCTTTCATTTCTCCGGGGTGCTGGCCGTTGTGAGCGGCGGATTGTTTTTGTCCATGCGAAGTCATTTGTTCCTGAGCTATCGAAGTCGTTTGCGGGGAAGTAACGTCTGGTCCACGTTGGGCTTTGTGCTGAATGGGCTGGTCTTCATGCTCATCGGCCTCGAACTGCCAACCATTGTTCACGAGCTGGGTACCACCAGCATCATCGCCGCCATCGGTTATGGTGTGCTCATCTCGGTGGTGCTCATCGTCACCCGATTGCTCAGCACCATGTTCGCGTCGATCTTCACGGTGTTTATCAGCCGCTACATTGCTACGGCCGACAACCGGCCGGGCTGGCGTGGGCCGTTCATTTTGGGCTGGGCCGGCATGCGGGGTGTGGTGTCGCTGGCGGCCGCACTGTCCATCCCGATCCAACTGACCGATGGATCCGTATTTCCGCAGCGCAACCTGATCCTGTTCATCACCTTCACGGTTATTTTGCTCACCCTGGTCATCCAGGGTCTGACCCTGCCGCTGGTGATCCGTTGGATAAAAATGGAAGACCCCGACCAACATTTGCCGGTGGCATTGCAAGAGCAATCCCTGCGCGAAAAGCTGGCCGAGAAAAGTCTGCTCATCCTGGATACGGACCATGCCGAAAAATTGAAAACAAACCGGCACCTGCAGCATCTGAAGACCCGCTTTGAAAGCGACAAATTTCACACCGACACCGCAGAACAGGAAGACTATCGCCAGATCTATCTCGACCTGCTGGAAAAACAAAGAACCTTATTGGATGAGTTGAACAAGGGAGACGATACAGACGAAAGCGTCGTTCGAAGACATCAGAATCTGTTGGACCTGGAAGAAGAAAAACTGCGCTCCCGTTTTGACGGTGAAGAGTAATAAATAGGATAAAGCGTTAAAATGAGCGGACAAAAAACCATCGACCTGTTAAGCGCCTTGCAGGAAGTACGAACGTTACTGACGACGATCGAACTCATGGAGATGAAGCATCACGCACAATCAGGCGACCCGGCGGATGCTTTCCACAAAATGATCACGCTGAGCTACAACGCGCTGAAATTAAAATTATTCATCGACAGAAAATTGCCGAAGCAGGAGGGGCATTCGCCGGCGTTGTACTTGCAAGTCACCTTCGAAATAAACGAAAATAAGTTGGAACACACCGGCGTGTATTGCGAACAGCGTGACCGCGAGCCTGAAATCGTTCAATTCATGCAACAGTCCAAGCCACCGGCTGGATTTTTATGGAGCACCGAGAAGCGCGAAGGTTTCTATAGCGACAGCGTGGTCCACTACCTAACCCTTGCCGATACCATTGCCATGCAAGCGCAGCACTGCAGCTCCGGTGACGATTACCGGCCGGGATATTACAGCGAGATCGTTTTGGAAGATGCACGCATTCACCTGAAACAAATCAATCATTGGAATGCCCGCTCCATAGACCACCGCGACGACTACTTCATGCGCGATTTGGAGTTCGATATTCCCCTGCAACCCGTCGCGACACGATCCTCCTTCCTCAACGACACCATTGGCGACATGCAGATCTATTTCTCCGATCGCTCGTCCGGCAAGAATAAAGGGTGTGGTGATAAAATACAGGAGCAAATCCGGATCGCAAAAATGAAATTTGCCGAAAGCTCATCCTAAAGCGGAGACGCATAGTGATAGTCAGAACCACTTCACTACTTTAAACTTTTTTTAAGCCGGTGTGTTAGGTGGTTCATAATAGGGATACCGTTAGATAGCGCTCTTCTTGCATTCACATACTGAAATCGTTGCTCATTTTAAATTCGAAACGGAATTCGGAGTTTACCCGTATTTTTAAGTCACGATCCGGTGTACATGCGTACGTCCGCTGATCTCATTCTCACATCATGGCAAAGCTTCAAATTTTAAAACCGTTTCAGAGCCGCAACTACCGGTTGTATTTTTCGGGGCAATCCGTTTCATTGATCGGCACCTGGATGCAACGAACGGCAGTCTATTGGTTGGTGTACGAGAAAACGGGCTCCTCTTTTATGTTGGGAGCCGCGGTCTTCGCCGCGCAGTTTCCTTCCTTCCTGCTGTCGGTTTTGGGTGGAGTGGTGTCGGACCGGTATAACCGGTACCGGGTGCTGCTGTTAACACAGGTGGCGTCTTTATTGCAGGCATTGTTGCTCACGGGCCTTGTGATGTCGGAGCAATATGCCGTTTGGCAAATCCTTACGCTGAGCGTGGTGCTGGGCGTCATCAATGCATTCGATGTGCCGGCGCGGCAGGCGATGGTCTACGATATGGTAGACCACAAAGACTATGTACCCAATGCGATCGCCCTCAATTCCTCTATGGTGCACCTGGCGCGGCTGATCGGTCCGGCGCTTTCAGGGATTGTACTGGAGAAATTTGGGGCGTCGGTTTGTTTTCTCATCAATGCGTTTAGCTTCCTGGCCGTGATCGCCTCCTTGCTGTTCATGAAGCTTCCTCCTTACAAAAGATCGGAGCGTGTGAACACGGCGCTTGCCGATATGAAGAATGGGTTTGTCTATCTGCGCGATACGCCGGCCATCGGCAAAGTCATGATCATGCTCGCGCTCATCAGTTTGCTGTCGTTGCCTTACGTCACGCTGTTGCCGGTGTATGCGCGTGAAATATTCCACGGCAGTGCATCTACGTTTGGCTACCTGAATAGTTTTGTGGGGCTGGGTGCGATTGGTGGTGCTATTTTCCTGGCCTCGCTAAAAGCCGGCACCGATCTGAAGAAAATATTATTTGTAAACACGATTCTGTTTGGTGTGGGGCTCTTTACGTTTTCGCACATGACCTATTTGCCCTTGGCGTTGTTCTTCCTGGTCATCGCCGGGTTTGGGATGATGTCGCAGACCACCATCAGCAACACCCTCATCCAGCTCACTGTGACGCCGGCCATGCGGGGGCGGGTGATCAGCTACTATGCCATGGCATTTTTCGGCATGCAGCCGATTGGAAGTTTGCTGTTGGGCGCGCTGTCGCACTATGTCGGCGCGGCTAACGCCATGCTCGTTCAGGGGGTCGTGACGATCTTCATCGCGTTGCTTTTTATGCCCTTTCTGCGAAAGCGCGAACTGAAACCCAAGGACAAGATGAAGATCGAACAATTGAAGGAACGCTCGGTGGAAACGACGGGCTAACGCATGGCCGAGGATTTTTTTAACAGCGTCAAGCCGGCTCACAGGCTCTTCTAACCTACTTTTTGCGGCTTCATTTTCAGGGCGTGCGATAGCGACGGTTTGCCAGTATGAATACGACAGATTATGGAGCGAACCCCGCGAGTGGGGGCATGTTTGGGTATTCTAAGGCAAAGCGAAAACAGGGCATGAGCCTCACAGCATGTAAACGGAAAAGTGACATGTCAACAATTGGTGTTGAAGTGTTTGAGAGGCCTGCGATGTTACCTTTTTAGTGATACACCCGCGGTTCTTTCGTAAATTCGTGGAGACGCAAATTAAGTGTCAAAACCCAGGCAACCTTTTGCGGAATCGCTCCGTCTTGGCAAACAAAATAAGAAACCCTTGGAAGATCCTTCACAGCTAACCACCATCATCGATGGTTGCTTGCATGGCAACCGGGAAGCTCAGAAGATGCTTTACCAGCATTACTATGGGTATGCGATGAGTGTGTGCTTGCGCTATTCGAAGACGAGAGAGGAATCGAGGGAAATTTTGAATGACGGATTTATGAAAGTGTTCACCCGCCTGGGGCTTCGCGACGAGAAGAGTTCTTTCAAATCATGGTTGAGAAAGATCATGATCAACTCCGCCATCGACCATTATCGCAAAAATAGTAAGCACTATAAATTAGAGGACGGCGATCAGGCCATTGCCTGGATGCCTTCTCACGAAAGCGATGCGATCGCTGATCTTTCACACGAAGAGCTCATCGGCATGGTCCAGCAACTGGCACCGGCTTATCGCGCGGTCTTCAACCTGTTTGTCATCGATGGTTATTCGCACGAAGAAATTGCCAGCCGTCTCGATATTTCCGTGGGCACATCCAAGTCCAACTTGTTCAAAGCACGGGAGCACCTGAAGGCAGCTTTTAAGAAAAATAATATCAAGCGGTATGCGTAAGGTCACAGATAACGAGCTCGACAAAATCTTCCGGGAAGCCGCCGACCGGAATGAGCCGGAATTTGATCCGAAGGACTGGGAGGATATGGCCAAGCGATTGGACCAGGACGATAAGGCTGCGCTGTCGCGGAGCAAGACGCTGTATACCGTAGTAGCCCTGTTGGTCATCTCGACGCTGTGGCCCCAGTTCAATGGAAAGGACAAAACGCAAACAGCATCGGTGTTGGAATCACCTGCGGCGACCGAATTGAAAGATCAAACGCTGAAGGAAGAAGCTCCCGTACTGGAAGGAGACCAGTCTGTGACAGATGCGGCCTCCGCTTCGGACAAAAAGGTGGCTGCGAAGGATGAAGCCTCTGCTTCGGGAAAAGGTCAATCTACGAAGAAAGAAGTCGCTGCTTCAGAGAACGGTCAATTGGTTAAGGAAGAAGTCTTTGCTTCAGGAAAAGGTCAGTCTGCCAAGAAGGAAGTTTCTGCGGTGGGAAAAGATCAATCCAGTAAAAAGGGAATTCCAGCGCCGGGAGGAAATAGGCCAGCAGCGTCGACAAGGAGAAATGCGACTGCGACGAATGAATTGGCATCTCCTGCTCCCGGGCAAGACAATTCGTCGACAGGTATGGCAAAAGATGGATTGGGTCGGGATAAAGCGGGAATGACAAAAGCGGAATCGAATCATGAACAATTGACGAAAGAGGGAGCGATCGCTTCAGAGAAGGAAGGTAAAAACATTTTGAGCACATCACCTGTTGGTCAGGAGCAAGGCCAGGCATTGCCCGCGGTGGAAAAAGAATCTTCAGCGCTGCCAACGGCGGGGTCGAAGTCAGGAATGGATGCGGCAACGCAAAAGGATGGAACAACAGAGACTTCAAAATCGGAGCAAGGCAGCGTGAATGAAAACAATGCGGCGCGCGACAAAGAAACTTCAGATAAAACACTTACTAAAGAACAAAGCACAATGGGAGAGGCTGCGGCAGCAGGCAATGATCGGTTGCCGTCATCCGCAAATGGGGAGATAATTTTGATGAATGACGGACAATCGCAGTTGCAGGTTCAACCGCAGTCGCCTCCCATTATTTTAGAAGGAGTTCCAGAAACGAAGAAAGATGGCTCCCCGGGCACTGCTGTACTCAGCGCAAGCAACGCGAGCGGCAATGAAGAAACTTCAGCAGCACCGAACCTGACAGCACATCCGGCAGAACGTGCCGGACCTACTGCAAAGGACTCGACGCAACAAGCTGAAAGGAACATCGCGCCGGTTCAAACGGCTGCCGATTCGGGCACGGTTCAAAAGGATTGGAATAATGAAAAACAGGCAGTTTCGCATTCATGGTTTGTTAAGTTGCCTGTGTCGCCCGACTTTAGTTCGATCAACTATACCACGCCAGGCAAACCGGGGATTAACATAGGATTGTTGGGAGAGTATAGCTTATCGCGGCATTTTTCCGTGAGCACCGGCGCGATTTATTCCAAGAAATTGTATGATTCGAAAGACCCCGACAAATCCTACAGCTCCGGGGGCTGGACGGCCAAAGCCAGTTCGCTCAGCGGCGATTGCAGTGTGTTGGATATTCCGATCAACGTGACCTACTACATATTCCCGGAGTCGAAAACCAGTCTCTTTGTGACGCTGGGTTCTTCATCCTACATCATGTTGAAGGAATCGTATGTGTACACCGTGTGGGCGAATCAAAAAGACTACCAATACGAAGAAAATTTTTCTCATAAGAACAACGAATGGTTCAGCATGTTAAACATCTCCATCGGCGTACAGCGCCGAATCGGTGAACATTTTTTTGTGCAGGCCGAACCCTTCCTGAAAGCACCGATGTCTGGCGTAGGCGAAGGCAAAGTGAACCTGGTGAGCACCGGTGTGTTTTTTTCATTAAAGTATAAGCTTGGTAAATAATCTGCATTTTATGATTTTAAGAAAGGACCCTCATCCTTATTTGCTATTCCTATTGCTGGCGTTTGCCGGATGTACCTATCGCACGGATGCGGACTTGGTGAATTGCGAGACCAATCACCCGGTCATTGCGATCGAAGCCAAAACAGACCCCACGGGTTGCAATACCCTGGATGGCGACATCACCGTCTCGGCTACGGGGGGAGTGCCGCCGTATCAATTCAAGATCAACGACGGCGAACTGCAAACGTCGGGCACATTCACGCAATTGAATGGCGGTTCGTTTACGCTAAGTGTCAGCGATGTGAACGGCTGCGGGAGCGAGTCAACCGTGGTGTTGACGGTGGCGTCCAGCGATCTGGCGGCAACCTACACCACCCAGGAAGACAACGAATGTCTTAGCGGCAACGGCACCTTGGCGGTGACGGCCACGGGTTCGAACGGTCCTTTTCAATATAAATTGGGAATAGGGAGTTTTAGCGACAACAATGTGTTCACCGGATTGGAACACGGTTTGTATACAGTTATCGTGAAAGATTCGCAGGACTGTTCCCTTTCGCTTAGTGCCAGTGTTGGCCGTGGGCAAACCGGCGTGAGTTGGAGTGCCGACATCAAGCCGATATTGTCAACAAACTGTGCGATATCGGGTTGTCATGTAAGCGGTTCACAAAGTCCTGACTTGTCGGATCTGGGCAGCGTGATGAACAATGCGAGTCTGATCAAGGCACGCACGGGCAGCAGGGCGATGCCGCCCGACGGGAGATCGATCTCTCAGGAGCAGATCGACAAGATCGCTTGCTGGGTAGACGACGGCGTGAAGAATAATTAATCATCATCAAGAGGCGGAAGTAAAAAGCATCTCGAAAAAGAGGTGCATGGGAATTTTATGTTTAAAAAAATAACCCCTGTAACCATGTACAAAAGTTTCATCATCATTTTACTCGCCGCGTATGGCATACCGGTACACGCGCAGAAATTCACCACAGAAAAAACTTCGGTGGTATTCTACTCGCACGCCTCCATTGAAGACATCAAAGCCACAAACCTGAAGACTTCAGGCTTGTTCGATGCGGGGACTGGCGACATGGCCTTTGTGGTGCCAGTAAATGAATTTCAATTCGCGAAGTCACTGATGCAGGAGCACTTCAACGAAAAATATATGGAAACGGAAAAATATCCGCGTTCCACATTTCAGGGGAAAATCACCGGCTACGATCCGGCGGCTACCGGGGAACAAAAAGTGGTCGCCAAAGGTAAGCTCACGATACACGGTGTGACACAAACGGTGGAGGTGCCCGGCACCATTGTCAAGCAAGGCGATGGCTTGCTCATGACCTCCGTTTTCATAGTGAAGCTGGAAGACTACAAAATACAGATACCAAAGTTGCTGTGGCAAAACATCGCCGAGCAAGTAGAAGTGACGCTAAATTTTTCATTCAAACCCTCCAATAAATCATAATCGTTTCTCATGAAGAAAAGCCACACCCTTGCGTTGATCCTTTTTCTATTGCCCCTCTTTGCTTATGCGCAGGATGACCTGCTGGGTGAATTGGAGAAAACCACAGCGGCACCTGCCTATATCGCTCAAACGTTTAAGGGCAGCCGCCTGGTGAATGGCCACACCGTGGAGACCACCGGCGCCGGAACCCTGGAATTTATTTTTGCTCACCGTTTTGGTCGTCTCAACGGAGGCGCCTATGAGCTGTTTGGTCTCGACGATGCTTTTGTTAGGATTGGGCTGGAGTATGGCGTCACCGACAACCTCAGCGTCGGTGTGGGTCGCAACTCGGTCGATAAAACGATCGACAGTTATCTAAAGTACAAAGTTCTTCGTCAAAGCAAGAGCGGTGTGCCGGTCACGATCACGGCGTTTGGAAGCGCCGCCTATCAGACCTCGCCGCGGAAAGAAGATGTCCCCGAAGGATTTCAGAATTCGGACCGTCTGGCCTACACCGGCCAATTGCTGATCGCACGCAAATTCACCTCAAGCTTTTCCCTGCAACTCATGCCCACCATCGTTCACAAAAATTATGTTCCTGACAACACCGGAGCCAACGACCAGGTGGCCATTGGTGTAGGGGGAAGGATCAAGGTCTCGCGCAGTGTTTCCCTGAACGCGGAATACTACTACAGGGTCAACCCCGATGCGGGCACGCCCTACAAAGATGCGCTGGGATTTGCCATCGACATTGAAACGGGTGGCCACGTGTTCCAGATCGTGCTCACCAACACCCGCGGCATGATCGAGCGCGCCTTCATCACCGAGACCGACGGCGATTTCTTCGACGGCGACATCCACCTTGGCTTCAACGTGACGCGCGCATTCCAATTAAAGAAAAGAAAGTAATTCAAGAAATCCTGCTCTATAGTTCAGCAGTCTTTTAATCATGTTTCACATTTAAATAAACAATCCATGAAATCAACATCAGAAGTAACCAAGACCCTGTTTAGCCCGCTAGCGCGGCTAGGCATGCTATGCCTCATCTTTGCCGCGGCGAGTTGTAGCGATAGCGACGACAATCAACCCTCGTCGACCGTAAAGATCAAAGTCGCTAATAGTTCGACAGTCGGCGACTACCTGACGGACGGCGACGGAAATGCGCTCTACTTTTTCTCTACCGACGTGGCCGGCCAGAATACCTGCACGGGTGGATGCGCCCCCGTCTGGCCGATCTTTTTCCAAGATGGCCTCACAGCAGAAATGTTAGGCACAGGTTTGACGCTTAGCGATTTCGGTACCATCACGGCTGCCGCCGGACAACAGCTTACGTACAAAGGCTGGCCACTGTATTACTATGCCCCGAACGGAACGCGTGAACCTGCAAATCAAACTACGGGCGAAGGCGTGGGTGGCGTATGGTTTGTCGCCAAGACCGATTACACCATCATGCTGGCCAAGGAACAATTGGTGGGACTCGATGGAAATAACTACAAAGGTGACTACACCTTGGGCGATGGCGCCGTAGTATTCTTCACCGATGCAGAAGGCAGAACGGTCTATACCTTCACCGTCGACAAGAAGAACAAAAATAATTTCACCAATGGCGATGGAGCCCACGATGCGAACTGGCCCATCTATGCCGAGACCTTGGCCAGTGTGCCCTCTGTCCTTGATAAAACCAAGTTCGGTACCATCGACGTATCGGGCGTCAAACAGCTTACGTACAAAGGCTGGCCGCTCTATTACTTCGGTCACGATGCCGTGCGCGGCGATACCAAAGGCGTGAGTGTACCGAGCCCCGGCATATGGCCTGTAGCCATTAAGGATGCTGTAGACGCACCGGAGAACTAGCCGGCGCGCAGCGTCCGCATATTCTAAGGTGCTATAAACGCTCTCGGGGAGAAAGATCTTCTCCCGGGGAGCGTTTTTGTTTTGATGCGGTGACGGCGAGGCGGTTGGAAAGCTTTGTTTTAGAACTTTTGTGGGGCTTATTTCACAGCGTTCGGGTGGACGCAGGACAACCAGTACTCCATGATGCAATTCAAGGTGGCTTGCATTCCCTGCATGGAAAATTGTTTTACAAAGAAACCCTGGACGGTGAGCTTGTACGCTTCATTCACTTGCTCTGGGATGGCCGATGTGCTCAGGAAAACAAACGGGATGCTCTTTTGGCGCAGGTATTCGCTTTCGTTGATCTCCCGCCTGAATTCCAGGCCATTCATACGGGGAAGGTTTATATCACAAAGGATAACGAACGGTTTTTCCGTGGTTTTCTTCAGGAATTCAAGCGCATCGGGGCAGTTGTCGAATAGTCGCACTTCACTGATCCCCAACTGCTGCAGCACGTCCAATAATATGGCCTGGTCGTCTTTGTCGTCGTCAATCAACACTACCGGCCCGGGGAGGTTCATAGGAAATGGGTTTACTTAAACTTACAAAATTACCGGGGTGACCCACAGTATTTTGGGGACATTTTTGGCGTTCCCGGGGGTAAATTCTCAGCCAAATCCTACGGTTTAATTCAAGGCGACGATTTTGAGGGGCAGATCTGCGGCACTAGACCGGTCCCCCTTCAGAGGATAGATGGAAGTCAAAGCAAAAACCTGTTTATGGGGCCTATAGATCGGGGCAAGCCTCACGCAACGCTGTCTCTATCCGTGTACGTATTTCCTCCCAATCCATCATGGGTGCATTTATTTTTGTTGCCTGGGCATCCCAGCGGCGCAGTAAAACATACTGCTTGAAAAAAAGATCCTGCTCAAAAGCCCGTGCTTCTCCACGCGACATCGGGCCACCCTGGCATTCCAACGCTTTTCGGTCGGGTTCACTTAACCCATTATAATATTCACAGCAAGAGAAACTAAGGTATCGGTTCGCCTGGACATGGCCTTCCACAAGGCGCGCTAGTCTTTCGGAGAAGCCGCACCGGCGAAGAAAATCGGCGCCGATCTTTTCACAACTCTTTCGACCATAGCCGCAAAGACCATCTGGCTGATGTTGTATCACGCAAAGCTGACCAATGTCATGAAAGAACGCCGCGAGCACCAGCTCGTCGCAGGCACCGGCCTCGATCGCACATTGCGCGGTTTGCGACATGTGTTCCAGGGGTGATAGAGGATCACTATGGCCGGCGGTGCCACGAGTACGATAAAGGTCGAGCACTTCTTCGACAACGGGATCGAGCGCTGTTTCCATGGGGTGGGGATTCCCTCGAAAATAAAGACATTTATATTACGGGCAGGTTATCTTTTCAGACCGTCTTTTTTAAGCGACGTTTCCATAGTGAAAGTCGTCGTGCGCCGTGTTAACTTTGTTTAGTATAGGTAAAACATAAAGAAATCTTCATATTCATTTCTATTCCCCCTGTTTTTGAGGCCTTACTTTGCCGGATAATTTCAAAACTATGACCATCGACCTTGTTGTATTCGATCTTGCAGGAACCACCGTAAAAGATAACAAAGATGTTCACCGTGTACTGCAGCAAGCGTTGGCGGCTCACGATGTCACGATTTCCCTGGAAGACGCCAACGCGGTGATGGGCATCCCCAAACCGGTGGCCATCCGCCAGCTGCTGGAAAAGAACTATCCCGGACCCCTGCAGATCACCGACGATTGGATCGACCAGATTCACCGCGCGTTTGTGAAGACGATGATCGAGTTTTACAAGAACGATCCCTCCGTGGGCGAGAAACCCGGAGTGAGCGAGACATTCCGCAAATTGAAGGCGAATAACGTGAAGGTTGTGGTGGACACCGGGTTTGACCGCGCCATCACCGCGCCATTGTTGGATAGGCTGGGATGGGAGGAGCGGGGCCTCATCGACGGCAGTGTCACTAGCGATGAAGTGCAACGGGGCCGGCCCTATCCGGACCTGATCTTCCGGGCCATGCAACTGGCCCACGTCACCGATGCCGCCCGTGTAGCCAAGGTTGGCGACACGGCCTCCGACTTGCAAGAGGGAAATGCTGCCGGATGTGGGATGGTCATTGGGGTGACCACGGGCGCCTTCAGCCGGGAAGCCCTGCAAGAGGAAATTCACACCCACCTGATCGAAAATATTCATGAGGTGCTGAATATTCTGCCCTCACGCGGTTGACCTTGTATTAAGAAAACGTTAACTTCAGGTTACCCCAAGGTAACGTGAAGTGAAAAAGCTATTCTTCTTTTTATTGGTGTTGACTACCCCACTCGCCGCCCGTGACCTCGCGTGGCACGACGGTTCGGTGGTGCTCGCCTCACGTAAAGTGCTGACGGGCAAAATCACAATAGAATCCGCTTTTGACCTGGTGTTGCTGCGAACGGCCGACAGTTGCCTGGTCTTGCCCGCGCACAAAGTCTTATCGCTCTATTTCTATGATGCCGACGAAAACATCAATCGCAAGTTTGTATCGCTAAAGGAAAACGAAGACGCGCGCGCACCTCAACATTTTTATGAAGTGGTGCTCTACGGCAAGGTCAATGTGCTTCGCCGCCTGCCGTTCACCCGGTCGCGCAGTAAGGGGGCGGATGCGCAGGATTATGTATACTTTGTCCAATGGGAAAATGCGTTGACAAAGCTGGACCGGTTCAAAAAAGATATTTATCCATTCATGCTATCCGCTTCCGGTAAAATGTTGTCCGAATTTGTTTCAGCAAAGCGATTGGATCCCGCCGATGCGGCGCAGGCCATTCGTATCATTGAATATTATAATCACACCGTGGTGGCTGGCGCCCTGGCCAGACACTAAGCGCTTTGCATTTTCCACCGCCGGTGCTTCCGGTGAAAATAAAGCATCGACCCACCAATGAGCAGACTACCTGCCACCGAGATAATATAGGCGCACGAAATAAAAAAGTCGAGCCAGCCCACAGAGGCGTAGCCGAATTCCTTGAAGAACAAAACACTCACACTGCCAAGGTATCCGAACGAATCGGCCACATACATGATGAATCCCACAGTGCCTACGTACTGAAAGGCAGCCAGCATGCGATCGAAGAAGATGCTGTTGAAAGGAACATAACCCAGGTATAATCCAGTCCCGATCAGGATCATCCACACGGTAGGAGAGACCAGCTGTTGTTGAAACAGCAGCGTGCTGACACCAATGAGGGCCATGCCAAAAAAAATAATAATGTGATTGACCATCAACGCAAGCTTGTTGCTCTTGATGATCATGATGCTGCCCATCACGACCAGCACGATGATGGAGACGGGAACTTCGGTCTCGGTAAAGATTTCAGGTGAGTTGCCCTGACCGAGGGCACGCCACACTTCGGCAGAGAAGTTATCGCGAAAGTCGCGGAAGGCCGTGAGCAGCATATAGCTTAGGGTGAACAGTACGATGCCGGGCCAGAAGGTGAAGATAAACTGCGAGCGTTCTGCAGCGTTCATCGGTTGACGGCGCGTGCGCAACTGCTCGTCCTCGGCGGAAGGTGGTGGGAGTTTGTCCAATAAATACAGGAAAATCAACAACGGCACCAGGAAGAGGCAACTGGTAACGAAGGGCATCCACATTTCGGAAACGCCCCAGTCGCGAATGATAAAACCACCGATCGACTTGGCAAAACCTGCCGAAAAAATGAAGCTCACCGAAAGGCCGGCACCCAGCACCTCCGTAAACCGCCGCCCTTCGAGATAGCCAAAGACCATGCCCCATACCAGGCCCAGCGGGAATCCATTCGTAAAAAGAAAAATGATGTTATAGGGCGCTGGCACCCAGGCGAACAACAACCACGACACACCCGCGATGGTCACCATGAGCAAGATGCCCGATGCCCGCGATGCCGACTTTAGTTCCGATATGATCTTTATCCCGGCAAACTTAGAACACGCATACCCGACCACCTGAAAGGTGACCAACCAAACCTTGTAGCTGATGCCGGCAAACGCCAGCCCGTCGAAGGTGGCGACGGAAAATGTTTTGCGAAAAGCATACACACACGTATAGCAGCAAAACGCCATGAGCGTCGCGTACAGAGCAAATGAAAATCCGTTGACACGTTTCAACCAACCTGTAATGGGCGACTCGGAAGATAAGGACATGGTGAGGGGAAAGGTTTCGGCTATGGCACAAAGAACGTGCGCGGCTGTTGTGGCCTTGTTGACCTAGTGTTAAGAAATTAATAATAACGTAAACAATGCTTTCTCCCGTGACAGGGTTTTCACAATATCTTGCAACGGCAATGGTTCATTGCGTTCAAAAAATCATAAACCACACGGATGGAAAAGAAAGCAGACATCGCCATTGTTGGCGCAGGCATAGCAGGATTAGCGCACGCTTACATGGCCTTGCGCAAAGGATATAAGGTCGTATTGTTCGAGCGCGACCAGTTTGCCGTTGGGGCATCGGTTCGAAATTTCGGATTGTCATGGCCCATTGGTCAGGAGCCTGCTGTTGGGTTGGAGTATGCCTTGCGGGCGCGCCATCATTGGCAAGACGTGGCGCGGGAAGCCGGGTTTTGGATGAAGCCCAACGGATCACTTCATGTGGTGTACAATGATGACGAGTGGGATGTGCTACAGGAATTCATGCACCTCTATAAGGATGCGCCTTACGATTGCGCCTTGCTTTCATCGGAACAAGTAAAAGAGAAATCGGGTGTAGTCATACAAAAAGGTCTGCGTGGCGGGTTGTGGAGCAGTACTGAGGGCACGGTGAATCCTCGTGAGGCCATTCGCAAAATCCCGTTGTGGTTAAAAGAGAAATATGGATTGGTGCTGCGCTATGGTCACGTGGTCAGGGAAATTGCATTGCCCCACGTTCATACGGCACGCGAAACCTGGGAAGTGTCGAACGTGTTTGTATGCAGCGGCGCCGATTTCGAGACGTTGTATCCCGAGGTGTTCGACAACCACCCCGTGTCGAAATGCAAGCTGCAGATGATGAAGGCTGTGCCGGAGCGGCCGCTTGACCTTGGACCGACGTTGTGTGCAGGTCTTACCTTGCGTCATTATGCCGCCTTTGGTAAGTGCCCGTCGCTCCCCAAAGTAGATGCGCGCTACGACGCCGAATCGGAAGCTTATAAAGACAATGGCGTACATGTGCTGCTGGCACAAAACCAGGCGGGCGAACTGATCATCGGCGATTCGCACCACTACAGCCGCACCGTAGAGCCGTTTGATGACGAGGAGATCAATGAACTCATCCTGGACTATCTGAAATCGTTTGCTGACCTCGGTCGTATAAAGATCACGGAACGCTGGCATGGGGTATACCCTAAACTCATGGGCGACATTCATTTGATCGTAAGACCCCAACCCAACGTGACGGTCGTGACCGGCCTCGGTGGTGCGGGCATGACGCTCAGCTTTGGCATTGCCGAGAAATTAATAGACGCACTCTGACCCGGGGAGGCCTCAGGCGGCATTAGGTTCATTCAAGATACCCCAGGTGTATACAAGGAATAAACAATGTATATATAGAGTAAACGTTTGGAAAGGCGCTTCCGAGAAAGAAGTTGCAACGCATTAAATTAATATGATGGCCCTATCCCCTTGCCTGCCAAGCGATAGCGTCGTTCCACAATGACACTTGAACAAAACCTTCACTGAATTTTCATTTTCTGTTTCATTTTTTAATGGAGAGGTAACGCACCTCTAAACATAGGGTGACGCCGAATGGCAACCTTTGTCCAGCGTTGGGAATCTGTGGTGATGGTTTGATTTATCTGTAGTGTTGAATGTCATGTGGGGGGAGCAGATTTGAGGAAGAGGTTTCCGGCGCCGGTTAAAGAAGTTAACCCCTAACCCCCCGAATATATGAACAGGACTCTACAAAGAATTAAAAATTCTTTGGCCTATCCGGCATTTCGTGCCGCGCTGGCAGCTGTGCTGCTGCTCCTTGTGTCCGTTACCGCGATGGCGCAGGTAACGGTGTCTGGCAAAGTCACCTCCGGCGAAGATGCCTCGCCGATCCCCGGTGTAAACATTGTCGTGAAAGGTTCCACGCTGGGTACCATCTCCGACGCCGACGGTGCCTACACCATCAACGTTCCCTCCGCTGAAGCCACGCTGATATTTACATTTGTAGGTTATCTCCCGCAGGAAGTATCGCTCGCGGGCCGAACGACGGTGGACATTGCGTTGACTACCGACACCAAACAACTCTCGGAAGTGGTGGTAACGGCCTTGGGCATTCAGAAAGAAAAGAAAAGCCTGGGCTATGCCGTGCAGAGCGTGAGCGGTGAAAACCTCACCACGGCGCGCGAGACAAACGTGACGAATCAGCTGGCAGGAAAAATTGCCGGCGTTACCGTGGTGGGCAGCAACTCCGGTATCGGTGGCTCCGCTCGCGTGACGATTCGCGGCGAGCGTTCCATTGACCTCAACAAGAACCAGCCGCTCTATGTGGTGGATGGCGTTCCGATCAGCAACGGATTTACCGGCGCTTCGGGCAGGAACAATCTTGAGGTGGACTTTGGCAATGGCGCAGGCTTTGTCAATTCCGACGACATCGAGTCGATGACCGTGCTCAAGGGTGGCGCGGCCACGGCGTTATACGGCTCCCGCGCAGCCAACGGCGTGATTGTGATCAAAACCAAATCCGGTAAAGGCACGAAGGGTATCGGCGTGGAGGTGAACTCCAATACCACGTTCGAATCGGTTCTTCGTTTGCCGAAGTATCAAAATGTGTACGGGCAAGGCAATGGCAATGGTGGCGATTTCGCGTTTGTGAACGGCGGTGGCGCCGGTCTCACCGACGGCACCGACGAAAGCTGGGGCCCCGCATTCAATGGTCAGCAATATCCTCAATTTAACTCGCCCCGGACCCTCAATGGCCAGCCCATTCCTTATCGCGGTGGCGACATGAATGCGCCTGCGGGAAGCACCATCACGCCTACCGCCTGGTTGAATGATAAAGATGGCGTGAAGAATTTTTTCCAAACGGGAAGAACCCTCACCAACAATGTGGCCCTTGTCGGCAGTAACACGCACGGCGACTTTCGTCTTTCCTACACCGGCCTGAATGAGACGGGAACCGTACCCAATACCGACCTGAAGCGGAACACGGTATCGTTTGGTGGCGGCTACAATCTGACGTCGAAATTTTCGGCCCGTGCATTTGTGAGCTATATCAAAAGTGAAAGCGGCAATCGCCCGTCCATCAGCTATGGTACGGAGAACATCATGTACCTCTTCAACTGCTGGTTACCCCGCTCCGTCGACGTCGGGGCGCTGAAAGACTATTGGATGGATGGCGAAAAAGGTCGGCGTCAATTTAATTGGAACTACAACTATCACGACAATCCCTACTTCACGATGTATGAGAACACCAACGGCCAGGCCGTGGATCGCATCATCGGGAACCTGAGTTTGAAATATGATTTCGCACCGTGGCTTAGCCTGCAATTGCGTACAGCCACCGACTATGCCAACGATCGCCGCCAGTTCCGTCGTGCGTTCAGCACACAACGTTTTCCGTTTGGACAATACCGCGAAAACAACATCGTCACCGAAGAGCGGAATTCGGATTTCTTGCTGACCTTCAACAAGGAGATCGTTCCTTCCGTGTTCACCCTGACCGCATCGGTGGGTGGAAACCAATTGCGTCAGAAATCGGACTTCCTCGAAGTCAATGCGCCGCAGCTGAACATCCCCGGCATTTACAATCTCACCAACGCACGCGCGCCGTTGCAAACATCGCAGACCGACACGAAGAAACGCGTGAACAGCTTGTATACCTCCGTGCAATTGGGCTACAAGAATATGTTATTCCTCGACCTTTCCGCGCGTAACGATTGGTCCAGCGCGTTGACCTTGCCCCAGGAATTGAAGGACCTGGGTATCGGCTCGGAAGACAACAGTTATTTTTATTCGTCCGCCGCGCTCAGTGCGGTGGTGTCGGATATGGTGCAGTTGCCGGAAGCCATATCGTTTGCTAAAGTGCGGGCCAGCATTGCCCAGGTGGGTAATGATACCGATCCATTTACTTTCACACAATCGTATAACCCCAGTGATCCGTATGGCTCGTCGCAGGTGTATGGTGAGACTGACCGGTTGGCAAACTTCAGCCTGAAGCCAGAGATCAGCACGGCATATGAAGGTGGGCTCGACCTGCGGTTCTTTGGTAACCGGCTTGGGGTGGACGTTTCGATGTACGAGTCCCGCACGCGCAACCAGATCCTTAACATTCCGCTCTCCATCACCACGGGCTACAACAGCCGGTCCATCAACGCCGGTGAGATCAAGAATCACGGTATCGAGATCATGTTGACCACCATACCGATTCAAACAACGTGGGGATTGCGCTGGAACTTTGACGTCAACTTCTCCAAGAACAGAAGTGAAGTACTATCCCTGTCGGATGGTCTTACAAATTTTGTGATGGCCAGCCGTCGTGTGAGCATCGAGGCACGTGTTGGCGAGCGCATGGGGGATATGTACGGCATCGGTTTTGCCCGCGTGCAGAACACGGATCCGACCAAACCCTACTACGACGGATCGGGTCAGTACACCGGTCAAATGGTGTTCGACGGACAAGGCCGTCCCATCGCCACGACCGATCGCATCAAACTGGGGAATTACAATCCCGACTGGCTCGCCGGTATCAACAACACGCTTACCTTCAAAGGCGTGAAGCTCGGCTTCCTGTTCGACGTCCGTCACGGGGGTAAGGTATATTCCGAAACACAGACCGTGGGACGCGAAGGCGGTATCATCACGGAGACCTTACAAGGCCGTGAGAACGGCTACTATCCGCAAGCTTCCGTGCAAACTGATCCTCAACTGCTGAATGCGCCGGCGGGTACCTATGTGGTAGGTGAAGGCGTCAACCAAAATGCTGACGGCTCGTTCCGCGTCAACGATCGTCGCGTGCTGCCGCGCCAGTGGCACTCGGCATGGACCGGTGGCAGAAGCATTGCCGAAGGGGTGATGTATGATGCTTCCTTCGTGAAGCTTCGCGAGGTGCAGCTCGGCTACACCTTCCCGGATAAATTTTTTGGTAAGGTTCCTTTCCGCAGTGTGAGCATTGCGCTGGTAGGAAGAAATCTCGCTTTGTGGACCGATGCGCCGCACATCGATCCTGAGGTGATGTCATATTCCGGTGGCACGGCCCTGCCCGGTATCGAATACATGTCTATACCGTCGTCCAGAAGCTACGGTTTTAACGTGAGCCTCAAATTTTAATTTGCCGAACAACCCTAATGATCATCACTATGAAAAATATAAGAAAGATCACTTTGCTTTTTGCCGCCGTGCTGGTGGCAGGAGCCTGCGATAAAGACTTTGAAGATGTCAACACCAATCCCAACGTGCCTACCGCCGTCACGCCCGATCTGTTGCTGTCTGGCGTTATCAAGAATACTTTGAATGACCAGGTGAACGAGGCGTGGAGCATCGGCAACATCGTGGTGCAACACACGGCCAAGATCCAGTTTGTAAATGAGGACCGGTACCTGTGGGGCGAGCGCACCAGCATTTGGAACAGCGTCTTTGGAAACATGCGCAATGTGAAGAACATCATAGACATCGCGGAGAATACCGATCCGGTTCAAAACAATTACCTCGGTGTGGCGCTGGTGATGAAGTCGTGGATGTTCTCGCTCGCTACCGACGCGCATGGAGACATCCCGTATTCGGAGGCCACGCAAGCAAAATCTGAAGGCGTGTATCTCACCACCTACGACACGCAGGAATCGATCTATGCCGGCATCCTGGCCGACCTGAAAAAAGCAAACGAGATCCTGGGCACCAGCAACGAAGCGGTGACAGGCGACCTGTTGTTTGGTGGTTTACTCACCAAATGGAAAAAGCTGGCCAATTCTCTCCGCCTGCGCTACCTCATGCGCATCTCCGACAGAAAAGATGTGAAAGCCGAAATGCAAGCCATCCTCGACAACCCCGCCGCGTTCCCTGTCTTTGAAAGCAACGATGACAATGCCGCGTTGGTCTACCTGGCGAGCTCTCCCAATCAATGGCCGTTGTATACCTCACGGGTAGGGTCGTTCGATGAATTCAGGCTTAGCAAAACCCTCGGCGATGTACTGACCAACCTAAACGATCCCCGGCTGAAAGTATTTGCACGACCCACAGAAAAATCAGTCGCTGCGGGTACACCCAAGATCGAAGGAATCCCCAACGGCCTGGAGGATACACAAGCGCTGAGCTATAATGGAGGTCCACTGGCCGTTTCGCGTGTTGGTCTTGTCTTCGCTTGCCTGGTGTGCAACGACGCGGGCAAGCCTGCGCCGGTTGCCAATGCATCCCGCGGATTGTTGATGACGTATGCTGAACTGCAATTTATCCTGGCGGAGGCACGCGAGAAAAATCTCATCTCTACCGGTGATGCCGAAACATTTTATACACAGGGCATTGAAGCCAACCTGGATTATTATAAAAGCATCACCCCCGCAGAGTATGGAATAGACCTTACATTACCTGCCGACTACTTCACACAAGATGAAGTAGCCTATACCGGAACGCAAGCCGAAAAGCTCGCGAAGATCGGCACACAAAAATGGATTGCCCTCGTGTTCAATGGACTGGAGGCCTGGTACGACTGGCGCAGAACAAATTTGCCCGTGTTGGTTCCGGGGGCAAGCAATCTGAACAACAATAAAATACCGGTCCGTTATATCTACCCGTTGGCAGAGCAATCGCTTAACGGCGCCAGTCGTGAAGTCGCTGTGACGCGCCAAGGTCCCGACAACCTGAACACCAAGGTGTGGTGGGATGCCAATTAACGTGTAATTAGTTTGAGCCAGGGAGATCGCGACATTCGTGTTGCCTTCTCCCTTTTTTTATTTTATACGAACTGAAAATTTTTGTCCTATGACCAATCTTTTAAGATGCAGTATAGTTATACTGCTTTTGTTGCCGGCCGTGAGCAGCACGGCGCAACAAAAAATGAAAACGGAAAATGTTTTTGTCATCACCTTCGATGGCTATCGTTGGCAGGAATTATTTCATGGCGCCGACAAAGCTTTGATTGGCGAAAAAAAATATGTAGAAGACACCACGGCATTGAAACAAAATTTCTGGGCGGAAACCGTGGCGGAGCGCCGCCAGAAGCTCATGCCTTTTTTCTGGTCGGTGATTGCGAAAAAGGGTCAGCTGTATGGTAACCGGGAATACGGAAATCTGGTGAACTGTTCCAATGGCATGTGGTTTTCTTACCCGGGGTATAACGAGATACTCTGCGGTTTTTCGGACGACGCCCGTATTCATAGTAATGATAAGTTGGAAAATCCCAATGTCACCGTGCTGGAGTTTCTGAACAAGCAAGCAGCGTTCAAAGGGAAAGTAGCGGCTTTCGGCTCGTGGGATGTGTTTCCGTTTATCATTCATGAAAAGCGAAGTGGCGTTCCGGTCAATGCAGGTTATGAACCGGCTACCGGGACAAATCTTTCGGAGCGCGAGAAATTTTTGAATGTGTTGCAAACCGAATTGCCCCGGCCCTGGAAAGAGGTTAGGATGGAC
>DATDAV010000211.1:0-64715 GCA_036525235.1 Chryseolinea sp.
TGAGTGCGGTGCAAACCCCGTATTCAACACGCAACCTCATTCACCCTTTAACCCGTCAACGCTTGAAAAAAGATCTACTGGCTTACATCGCACTGGGTGCTATCTGCATCATCTGGGGAACAACCTACCTGGCGTTGCGCGTGGCGGTCGTTCATTTTCCGGCCTTCCTGTTTGTGGTGCTGCGCCAGATTTCGGCCGGCCTGCTGCTGGGGGGATTCATGCTTTTTGTGATGAAGGAAAGCTGGCCGTCGCTCGAACAATTGAAGCGCCAGGCCGTGGCCGGATTTTTCATGATCTCCCTGGGCAATGGCTTGGTGGCCTGGGCGGAGGTGCTAATCCCCAGTGGTGTGGCAGCGATTTTGTGTTCCCTTATGCCCGTGATGGTGATCCTGATTAACCTTACCATCAACCGCGAGGAGAAGCCCACGGTGCCCATCATTCTCGGTGTGCTCGTAGGACTGGTGGGCATTGTCATGATCTTCGGAGAACATGTGCAGGAGTTCTCGCGACTGGAATACCAGATCGGCATCTTTGCCATCTTCGTGGCCGTGGTGAGTTGGGCCGGCGGCGCCGTGTGGCTGAAGAAACGGGGCGCTGTAGGCAACCTCTTTCTCAACGCTGCCCTCCAAATGCTTTTTGGCGGCCTGTGGCTCGTGCCCGCTTCGCTTTTGTTCGACGATCTGAGCACTGTATCGTGGTCGGCCGAGGCGGTGTATTCGCTCATCTATCTGATCATTTTCGGATCGATCGTGGCGTATGCATGTTTCTCCTACGCCCTGCGCAACCTGCCCATGACCATTGTGTCGCTCTATGCGTATGTCAACCCCGTGGTAGCGGTGTTGCTCGGCTGGTTGTTTTTGGATGAGAAGTTGAACGTCAAGATCGGTATGGCCATTTTGATCACGGTGGCAGGCATCTACATCGTGAACAAGGGGTACCAGCTTCGCGATCTTTGGAAAGCCCAATTCACCCGCTAAAGAAATGAATCCGATATTATTTCATACCACGCAATGGGACGCCGTGCCCATAACAGAACACCACGGTGAGTCGGGCGTGGCCTTGTGGCGAACGTTGCAATTTGGAACGTTCCGCGTGCGGCTGGTAGAGTATTCAAAAAATTATAAAGCCGACCATTGGTGCAAGACAGGACACGTCCTTTTTTGCCTGGAAGGCGAAATGGAATCCGAGCTTTCGGATGGACGCACGTTCCGGTTGTCGGCCGGCATGAGCTACCAGGTGTCCGACAACGTGAGCCTGCACCGGTCGTCATCGCGCGAAGGCGTGAAGTTGTTTATTGTGGATGGAAATTTTTTGGACTATCAACAACAGCGCAACCCATGGAGAATGTAACCCTTGCCATCGAAGCCTACCGGCCGGAGCACCAGCCTGTCTTTGAAGCGCTGAACCGCGAATGGATCGAAAAATATTTTTGGATGGAGCCCATCGACCAGGCCGTGTTGCAACATCCCGACCTGCACATCCTCGGCAAAGGTGGCGAGATTCTCATGGCCGTATACGAAGGCAAGGTGGTGGGAACCGCGGCATTGAAATTTGTTGAGCCGAGAGTTTATGAGTTTACGAAAATGGCCGTGGACAATGCGCACAGGGGCCTGGGTTTAGGTAGGGCGTTGGCGGAAGCAGCGCGGGAAAAGGCACGCTCGTTAGGTGCGCGAAAGATCATCTTATATTCCAACACGATCCTGGCCACAGCGATCGAGCTTTACCGGAAACTGGGTTTTGAAGAAATTCCCCTCGATGGTCCGTACAAACGGAGCAACATAAAAATGCAGCTGTTGCTGACAGAAGAATCCTGAACCGTAAACTCGATGGAAAAAATCATGAACGCCGCGATCACCATACGAAACGCCAACCTGGGCGATGCTGCGCTTTTAGCGGAGTTGGGATGGAAGACCTTCTACGAAACGTTTGCACCACTGAACAACGAGGCCGACGTGAAACTCTATGTCGATAAAAACTTTACGAAGGAACAACTCAAACAGGAACTTGAAGACCCGCATGCCATCTTTCTGATCGCCCAGGCCGGCGACACGGTGGCCGGCTACGCGAAGCTGCGGACACAACTCAACCCGGAGGCGCCTCCCGACACAGTGAGCATCGAACTGGAACGCATCTACTCCGATCGCGACTTCCTCGGAAAGAGCGTGGGCAAAACGCTGATGGAAGCCTGCATCGATCTGGCCAAACAAAAAGACTACGAGACACTATGGCTTGGCGTGTGGGAATTCAACCCGCGCGCAATTGCTTTTTATGAAAAATGGGGTTTTGAAAAATTCAGCTCGCATCCTTTTTTACTGGGAACCGATTTGCAAACCGACCTGCTCTACAAAAAGAAACTAACCTGACCGCATGACAAACCACCACTACAACACCACCCTCTCCTGGACGGGCAACAAGGGCACGGGCACTTCTGACTATAAGGCGTATGAGCGCAATCACCTCCTGGCCGTTGCGGGCAAACCCGAGATCCCCGCGTCGTCCGACCCCAAGTTCAGAGGCGACAAGGCGCGCTATAACCCGGAAGAATTGTTGGTGGCCTCGTTGTCGAGCTGTCATATGCTGTGGTATTTGCATTTGTGTGCCGTGAACGGTGTGGTGGTGATGGAATACACCGACAACGCTGCCGGCACCATGACGGAAAACGAAAACGGCAGCGGACAATTCATAGAAGTAACACTGCGGCCTATCGTGACGGTAAAAGAAAAATCCATGATCGACAAAGCCAATGCGCTGCATGAAGAAGCCCACAGCATGTGCTTTATTGCGCGCTCGGTAAACTTCCCGGTGCATCATATCCCCCGGGCGGTGGTGGTGGAAAACACGGTGGCCTGAAATTTTGCAGGCGCATCCCTCAAAAATATTTCTCTTCCGTAAATGAATTTCAGCATGAAAAAATCAGAATGGCTCACCCGTACGTTTCCCTTTGGTCTGGCCGGTGGACTGCTTCCCTTTCAACTCGACCGGCTGGAGGGCACCGTGGCGCGGATGGAAATGAAAACGAAAGACCTCCCGGATGAGATCCTTTCCAACAAGCTGGACATGAAATGGTCGGTAAAGGAAAACATCGCGCACCTGGGCGAAGTGGATGAAGTGGCATTGAAGCGCATCGATGAAATTGTGAGTCAAGTGCCCGTCATGTCGCCGGCCGTATTTGGATTGAAGCAGGATTACAACGCATGGCCGGTGCAGAAGGTCATCGATTTTTTTTACGAAAACCGGAAAAAGAATATCGCACGCTACCGGTTGCTGGTGGAGGATGAACTGAGTCGAACTTCTGTTCATCCCCGGCTCAAAGTAGCCATGACCCCCGTGGACCTGGCCTTCTTCGATGCCGAGCACGACGACCATCACCTGGTGCGTATATCTGAAATTATTTCTACGCTTAAAAAATAGCCATGCATCCTTTATTAAAAAAAGACCGCGAGACCCTGCAGGAAGTACTCAGCCAAACTCAAAAATTGGCTGGAGAATATTTCCGCCAACAAGACACGCTGGCGCCCGGAAGATTCGTGGCCGACATCCCCATGGAAGCCCTTCCCGAAAAAGGCATCGGCGCTTTGGCGACGTTGGATCATTTTGCGAAAAACTTTGCCGGTCAAATGGCGAACACCGCCGGGCCACGATATTTTGGCTTTGTAACCGGAGGCTCCACGCCCGCCTCCGTGGCCGGCGATTGGCTGGTGAGCGCCTACGACCAGAATGCCTGCGGCAGCAACGACTCCATTGCTCCACAGCTGGAGCGCCAGACCATCCACTTCTTCAAACAATTGTTTGGTCTTGACGAAGCGTATTTCGGTTCGTTCGTCACGGGCGCCACGATTTCGAACTTCACGAACCTGGCACTCGCCCGGCAATGGGCTGGCCTGCAACAAGGCAAAGACTTTAGTAATGAAGGCCTGACCGGCGCTCAACCGTTGACGGTGCTGAGCGGAACGCCACACTCCAGCATATTTAAAACACTGTCGATGCTCGGCGTGGGAAGAAATTCGGTGATACGCGTCGCCACCCTTCCCGAACGCGAGGCAGTGGACATCGCCGCGCTGGAAGAACAATTGATACAGCAGGCAGGGCCTGTCATTGTAGTGGCCAATGCCGGTACGGTGAACACGGTAGATTTCGATGACCTGGTCGCGGTGGGCAAGCTGAAAAAGAAATACAACTTCTGGTTGCATGTCGATGCCGCCTTTGGAGGATTTGCCGCGTGCTCGGAAAAGTATGCGCGTTTGATGAAGGGCATCAATGCTGCCGACAGCATCACCATCGATGCCCACAAGTGGCTGAACGTGCCCTATGACGCGGCGATGCAATTTACGCGGCACAAAAATTTGCAGCTCAGCGTTTTTCAAAACAGTGCCGCCTACCTGGGCGATCCCGACCAAAGCCCGGATTATTTTCACTACACGCCCGAAAATTCGCGCCGCTTCCGCGCGTTACCGTCGTGGTTCTCGTTGATGGCCTATGGCAAAGAGGGCTACCGCGAAATTGTGGAACGGAACTGCGCCGCGGCCCATCATTTGGGAGAGCGTTTGAAAGCTTCGGAAGATTTTGTGTTGTTGGCGCCGGTGCGCATGAACGTGGTGTGTTTCACCTGGAAGCAGGACGACCTCTCAGCCGAAACCATCCGCAAATTCCTGGAGGCCGTACGCGACGATGGAAGAGTATTCTTCACGCCTACCCAGTTGCGCGGGACCTGGGCCATACGGGCAGCAGTTTCCAATTGGCTGACGGAACAGGCCGACATGGACCTGGCCTTTGAGGTGCTGGAAAAAGTGTCGGAAAAGTTAAAAAAGGTCCAGCCGGCATGAGGAACAGGACGTTTGTCCGGAAAGCGATTTCTTTGGAAAAACCCGCATTCCGGGGCGGAAACCGATAAAATATCGGCCAAGACGGGAATTATGTAAAAATAATGATGAAATTCACTCCTTAATACCATTTGCTATGACCACGACATCCACCCCAGCCTTTGCCACGAAGCGCATCGCCAAATCGAGAATCAGTGAAGTTGATTTTAACAACCTGGAGTTCGGGAAATACATTTCCGATCACATGCTCATGGTTGACTATGTGAACGGCAAATGGCAGGAACCTTCCATTCTACCCTTCGGTGATATTATGATGTCACCCGCCATGCTTTCGCTGCACTACGGCCAGTCCGTCTTTGAAGGCATGAAAGCCTTTCGCAATAAAAACGGCGACATCTGCATTTTCCGTCCGCAAAAACACAGCGATCGCCTCAACAAGTCACTGGCCCGCATGTGCATGCCCGAGATCCCGGAAGAACTGTTCATCCAAAGCCTGCACGCCATCGTGGAAACCGACGAAAGTTGGATTCCTACCAGCGAAGGCGCGTCCCTCTATATCCGCCCCGTGGTGTTCGCCTATGAGCCGCGGCTTGGTGTGAAGATTGCCGACCACTTCAAATTCTTTGTATTGACCAGCCCCGCCGGTGCCTACTTCAGCAAACCCACGCGGTTGAAAGTGGAAGAAACTTTTGTGCGCGCCGCAGAAGGAGGAACAGGTTTTGCAAAATGCGCCGGCAACTATGGCGGCGCTTTCTACCCCACGCAAGTGGCCCGCCAGGAAGGCTTTGACCAGGTGTTGTGGACGGATGCAAAAGAACATAAATACATCGACGAAGCCGGCGTGATGAACGTGATGTTCGTGATCGACGGAAAAGTGATCACCCCCAAACTCTCCACGGCACTGCTGGACGGCGTAACGCGCGACACCATCATCAAGCTCGCGCCGTCGCTGGGCATGACGGTGGAAGAACGCCGCGTGAGTGTGGCCGAGATCGAGGAAGCCTTCAAGAAGGGCACGCTCACCGAAGCCTTTGGAGCGGGTACCGCAGCCGTTGTATCCCCCATTGCGGCCATCAACATTCACGGTGTCGACTATTCGGTGCCGGCGGTGACCCCCGATTCGTTCCAGCAGCGCGCAAAGGAAAAATTAAACAACATTCGCCTGGGCTTTGAGCCGGATGTGCACGGCTGGAACTATATCATTCCTGCGCGATAATCCTCTACATCATCCTCCCCCAGCATATCCGCCGGGGGAGGACTTTCAATAGCCTTTACCGATCGCCGTCCACAAAACGTGTGGGCATACCGTACTATTTCGTTTTTTTTCTATGAGAGCAGTTTTCTTCAAAGGCAAAGACTACCCGCTGGTGGTGCAGAACATCAAAAAATTCCGACCTGTAAAAGACCAGGTGCTGGTGCGACTAAAGTATGCCGCGCTAAATCACCTCGATATTTGGGTGTGGCGCGAGAAAGACGGCCTGCCGCCGGATGGGAACATTCTGGGTTCCGATGGCAGCGGCGTGATCGAAGAAGTGGGGGAGGATGTGGATCCCTTGTTCATTGGCATGGAGGTGATCATCAACCCCAGCCTGGAATGGGGAACCAACCCCATTGTGCAGGGAAATTCTTTTAAGATCCTGGGCTATCCCGACAACGGCACATTTAGCGACTACATCGTCATTTCAAAAAAATACATCTTCGAAAGACCCGAGCATCTCACCATGGCCGAGTCAGCGGCGGTGCCCTTGGCCGCGCTCACGGCATATCGCGCGTTATTTTCGAAGGCCCGGTTGCGCAGCAAGGAGAAAGTGCTGATCACCGGCATCGGGGGAGGAGCGGCCCTTTGGCTGTTGCAATTTGCAGTCGCTTATCAGGGACGCGTATACGTGACCTCCAGCTCGGAAGAGAAGCTGGCAAAAGCAAAAGCGTTGGGTGCGTTGGGTGGTTTTAACTATAAGGATCCGGACTGGGCCGAGAAGGCATTGAAAGAAAGTGGAGGGGGATTTGACATCATCATCGACGGTGCGGGTGGCGATCAATTTTCAAAATACATTGCGCTGGCCTTGCCCGGCGGCCGCATCGTGAACTACGGCCGTACAGGCGGCAACATCTCCGAGATTGCCACGCGTCAGCTTTACTGGAAACAAATTTCCATTCACGGCACCACCATGGGTACCCGCGACGAATTTCTTTCCATGCTCGACTTCCTGGAAAGCCGCGGCATGAAACCGATCATCGACAAGACCTTTTCATTGGAGCAAGCCGAAGAGGCGATGGGTTATATGGAAATGGGTCACCAATTCGGAAAGATCCTGTTGAAGATTGAAAAATAGGCCGAAGTCAAAAGAAGATTTAAAAGAATAACATGCCACAAACGGAAATCATCTACCGCAGCAACATCAAGCTCACCGCAGAGGCATTCATCGACCTGTTGAAGCGCTCGACCCTGGGAGTGCGACGACCCATTGACAGCCGGCAGCGCATCCAAAGCATGCTCGACCACGGCAACGTGCTCATCACGGCGTGGAGCGGCGATAAATTGGTAGGGGTTTCGCGCGCGTTAACAGATTTTTCATTTTGTTGCTACCTCTCCGACCTCGCGGTGGACGAAGCCTTTCAAAAACAAGGCATCGGCAAGCGATTGATCGAAGAAACCCACAAAGTGGCTGGCGAAAATGCCGCGCTCATTTTGCTGGCGGCGCCCGCGGCGCAGGAGTATTACCCGAAGATTGGCATGCAACGCTTCGAACATTGTTTCATGATCCCCCGAAAATAAAAAAAGCCATGGCACAATTCCCCATCACCGACAAGACTGAGATCACGCGCCTGCCCAAACGTGGCGTGTACGACAAAGACGCCGTCTATGCCATCCTCGACGAGGCCCTGTTTTGCAACCTGGCCTATACACGCGACAACCAAGCCTTTCAAATCCCCACCGGATTTTGCCGCATCGGCGACAAACTCTATCTGCACGGCTCCGTGGGAAGTTTCTACATGCGCGAACTGGCCGAGAAGAAACCCCCGGTATCCATCAGCGCCACGATCATGGACGGCCTGGTGTTGGCCCGCTCAGCCTTCCACCATTCGGTGAACTATCGCTCCGTCGTGGTCTTCAGCACACCCGAAAAAGTGGAAGACGAAAACGAGCTCTACACCGCCCTCGAAGTCTTCACCAATAAAATGCAGCCCGGCCGTTGGAACGACGTGCGAAAGCCTACGGCGGGCGAATGGAAAGCGACCATGTTGCTCTCCTTTAAAATTGAAGAAGCTTCTGCCAAAGTCCGCACCGGTCCTCCGAAAGATGACGACGAAGATTATATCCTGGATGTTTGGGCCGGCGTAGTTCCCCTGGAAATCACCCGCCGATCACCCCAACCCGACCCCGCATTGAAACCCGGCATGCCCCTGCCCGCCTACCTGAAATAAAAACTTTGCGCCTGCCCGCCGAAGCTTCAGCGAAGGAGGGCCTTAGCGCCTTTCTGTGCCGCTGAAGCTTTAGCGAAAGCGGGGCGGTTTAACTTTTCCCCGCTATGAAAATCGAACACATCGCCCTCTACACCACCGACATTGAGAAGCTGAAAGCATTCTACGAGCATTATTTCCAGGCAACGGCCGGAGAAAAATACATCAACCCGAAAAAGCAATTCCAATCCTATTTCCTCTCTTTTTCCGAAGGAAGCCGGATAGAAATCATGCAAAAGACAGGCATTCCCCAACGCGCCCAAGAAGAAGAAAGCATGGGACTGACACACTTTGCCATCGCCGTAAGCGACAAAGAAACAGTCGACGCGTTGACGGAACAATTGCGAGCGAACGGCTACAAAATCGCGGGAGAACCACGCACCACTGGCGATGGCTATTATGAAAGCGTGGTGCTCGACCCCGATGGGAACAGGATCGAAATAACCGTGTAGAAAACAGAAGAGTCCCTTCATAAAGCCACGTTTCATAGCTGAACCGGTGGCAATACCATTACGCTCAAGTGCGAAACGGAAAGCCGCTGTATGCAGATTTTTAAAATTGAGCTGGTCGTCAAATATACAATGTACCCCTCTTCACTACGACCGGCCTACGGTGGTGTTTTTTTCCAAAGATTTTCTATTATTGCCTAACTTACTTCCTTCAAAAACTCTAGCTATGGAAAAACAAAACCGTCGTACCTTTCTGGCCAGCGCCGCCGTGTTAACCGCCGGCGCCGCTACGGCATCGACCACTACTATGGAAACCAAGAAAGATAAAAAACAACTCGCGCACCACGTGTTCTTCTGGTTGAAGAACCGCGACTCGAAAGAAGACCTGCAAAAACTCCTCGAAGGACTGCGCACGCTCGAAAAAATCGAGACCATCAAAAAGCTTCACATCGGCGTGCCCGCCAGCACCGAAAAACGCGACGTAGTAGACAACAGCTACAGTGCTTCTGAGCTCATGCTTTTCGATGACCTCGCCGGACAGGCCACCTACCAAACGCATCCCATCCACTTGAAATTTATCGAGAACTGCTCGCACCTTTGGGAGAAGGTGATCGTGTACGACGCCATGGATGTTTAATGCCAAAAACGCCGGGCGCGGGAGGAAGCATGCTGAAAAATTTTGAACGGCAAATCCTTTGAATTTCAAACGTGTGAACGCTTTTTCGCTACCATACACTTGTTAGCGCGGATAAAAATTTTTTAACAATTCGTTGATGTAGGGCGTAACTTTCCTCATCTTCGTGAATCCAAATCCTCTCGCAATAATTTTTTAAAAAAGAAGGCTAAAATCTCTCCGGAGATCGATCCAGAACATAACGACTTTATATTCCGCCCCGTCCCGAAAAAATCAGGACGGGGCGGTTTCATTTTAACCAGCGTAGAGCAAACTAACACTTGTTACAAAAAGCTCACCGACCAGACATGATGCCACAACAAAAAACATTATTTGACAAGATCTGGGATGCCCACGTGGTGAAGAGCAGCGAAGGCCATCCCGATGCCCTGTACATCGACCGTCATTTCATTCACGAAGTCACCAGCCCGCAGGCCTTTGACGGCCTCCGCAAAAGAGGCGTAAAAGTTTTCAATCCTGCGCGCACCACGGCCACGGCCGATCACAACGTGCCCACCCTAAACCAGCACCTCCCCATCAAAGAGGCGTTGTCGCGCCACCAGGTGGAGACCCTGCGGAAAAACTGCGCCGAATTCGGCGTGGAACTTTATGACCTGGGCCATCCCTACCAGGGCATCGTGCACATCATCGGCCCCGAACTGGGGTTGACGTTGCCCGGCATGACCATCGTGTGCGGCGACAGTCACACTTCGACGCACGGTGCGTTTGGAAACATTGCGTTTGGTATCGGCACCAGCGAAGTGGAGCAAGTGCTCGGCACACAATGCGTGCTGCAGTATCGTCCCAAGACCATGAAGATCGAGATCAACGGCAAGTTGAGCAAAGGCGTGCTGGCAAAAGATATTATTCTGTACATCATCGCGAAGCTTTCGGCCAGTGGGGCCACAGGATACTTTGTGGAATATGCCGGCGAAGCCATCCGCAACCTGTCCATGGAAGCGCGAATGACCATTTGCAACATGAGCATCGAGATGGGCGCACGCGGCGGTTTGATCGCACCCGATCAAACTACATTCGACTACATCAAGGGAAGAAGATTTGCACCACAAGGCGAGACGTACGATCGCCTGGTGGAACAATGGAGACAATTGAAATCGGACGACAACGCGCACTACGACCTGGAGTTGTCTTACGACGCGGCCGACATTGCACCGATGATCACCTACGGCACCAACCCCGGCATGGGCATCAAAGTAACAGACCGCATTCCTACGTTGAGCGAGCTGAAAGATATCAGCGAGCAAACGTCGTTCACCAAGTCGCTTGAATACATGGGCCTCGAACCAGGGTCAGCCATCCTGGGCAAATCCGTGGATTATGTTTTCATCGGAAGCTGCACCAATGCGCGCATCGAAGACCTGCGTCTGGTGGCCAAGATGGTGGAAGGCAAAAAGAAAGCCAAGAACGTAGAAGTCTGGGTCGTGCCCGGATCGAAGCAAGTGGAAAATCAGGCACGCGAAGAAGGCTTGGATAAAATTTTTGAGGCGGCAGGATTTCAACTGCGTCAACCCGGCTGCTCGGCATGTCTGGGGATGAATGAAGATAAGATCCCAGCCGGCAAATATTGCATCAGCACATCGAACCGGAATTTTGAAGGACGCCAGGGACCGAAGTCACGCACCTTCCTGGCCAGCCCGCTCAGCGCCGCGGCCGCCGCCATCACCGGAAAAGTAACGGATGTGCGCAGTTTGGTGTAATTGAAAAAATAAGGAAAGAGAAATCGTATGTCGAAAGAAAAATTCACCACATTGAAAACCTCGGCGGTGCCCCTGCCGATTGAAAATATTGATACGGACCAAATCATTCCCGCGCGCTTTCTGAAAGCCACCACGCGCGAAGGCTTTGGCGAAAACCTTTTCCGCGACTGGCGCTACAACAGCGACAACACACCGAAAGCGGATTTCATTCTGAACGACGGAACGTATACCGGTAAAATACTGGTCGCCGGTAAAAACTTTGGTTGTGGCAGCAGCCGCGAACACGCCGCATGGTCTATCTATGACTATGGATTCCGCGTGGTGATCTCCAGCTTCTTTGCCGACATCTTCAAGAACAACGCCCTGAACAATGCGCTGTTGCCGGTGCAGGTTTCGGATGAGTTCTTAAAAAAGATCTTCGCCAACATCGAAAAAAATCCATCGACGGCGATCACGGTAGACCTGCCCCAACAAAAAGTGACGTTGGAAGACGGCTCGTCCGAATCGTTCGACATCAACGCTTACAAGAAAACATGCCTCGCCAACGGCTACGACGACATCGACTACCTGTTGAGCCTGCGTGATGAGATCCGTCATTTTGAATTAGTACACTAAAAAAGATGAAGAAAAAAATTACCATACTTCCCGGCGACGGCATTGGCAAAGAAGTAACCGAAAGCGGCAAAAAGGTGCTGGAACAAATCGCTGATTGCTTCGGACATGATTTTATTTTCGACGAGGCGCTTATCGGCCACGAAGCGATCGAAGCCACCGGCAACCCGCTGCCCGACGAAACACTGACGAAGTTGAGGAACTCCGACGCCATCTTGTTTGGTGCGGTAGGTCACCCCAAATATGACAACGACCCTTCGGCAAAAATCCGCCCCGAACAAGGCTTGCTGAAGATGCGCAAGGAACTGGGCCTCTATGCCAACCTGCGCCCCATAAAACTTTTTGACGAGTTGCTGGAAGCTTCCAGCATCAAGCCCGAGATCCTGAAAGGCGCCGACATTCTCTTCTTCCGCGAACTCACCGGTGATGTGTATTTCGGCGAACGCGGTCGCAAAGACAACAACGACACGGCCTATGACACGATGATCTACTCCCGCTATGAAGTGGAACGCATCGCGCACAAAGCTTTCAAGGCCGCGCAAACCCGTAAAAAGAAACTTACCTCGGTAGACAAGGCCAACGTGCTGGAAAGCTCGCGCCTGTGGAGAGAAGTGGTTCAGGAAGTTGCCAAGCAATATCCCGATGTCACCGTAGAACACATGTTCGTAGACGCTGCGGCCATGAAGCTCATCCAAAACCCGAAGAGTTTCGACGTGGTGGTGACCGGAAATCTTTTCGGCGACATCCTCACCGACGAGGCTTCACAAATTGCAGGCTCCATGGGCATGCTGGCCTCCGCTTCCGTAGGCGACACGGTAGGTCTGTACGAGCCCATCCACGGCAGTGCACACGACATCACCGGAAAAGGTATAGCCAACCCGTTGGCATCGATTCTTTCGGCTGCTTTGTTGCTGGACATCTCTTTCGGATTGAAAGAAGAAGCCGACACGGTCATCAAGGCCGTGGAGCAAACGCTGAAAGAAGGTTACCGCACGCGCGACATCGCCGACGCCAACACGCCCCATGAAAAAGTATTGGGCACCGAAGTGATGGGTAACGTGGTGTGCAACCAGATCCGGATGCTGGTCTCGGTCGATCAAAAAGCAAACGCATAGTAAAAACCCCCGGCCCGTTGTTGACGGGCCACCATAAAATAAAAAAGTATGAGCAACAAAATTCAAATCTTCGATACTACCCTCCGCGATGGAGAGCAAGTGCCGGGCTGTCAATTGTCGACCGATGAAAAGATCGTGGTGGCACGAAAGCTCGAGGAGCTTGGAGTCGACGTGATTGAGGCGGGATTTCCCATCTCCAGTCCCGGCGATTTTCTTTCGGTGGTAGAAATATCCAAGGCGGTGAAGCATGTAGGCGTTTGTGCCCTCACGCGCGCCCGCAAGGAAGATATTGACGTTGCTGCCGAAGCCCTGCACCACGCCAAACGCGGCCGCATCCACACGGGCATCGGTTCGTCCGATATTCACATCAAACACAAGTTCAACAGCACGCGTGAAAAAGTGATGGAGCAAGCCACCTGGGCCGTGCAATATGCCAAGGCCAAGGGCTATGAAGTAGAATTCTTTGCCGAAGATGCCGGTCGCGCCGACCTGGCGTTCCTCGCGCAATTGGTAGAAGCGGTGATTGCCGCAGGCGCAGATGTGGTGAACGTTCCGGATACCACCGGCTACTGCCTGCCCCACCTGTATGGCAAACGCATCAAATATCTTTTCGACAATGTGAAGAACATCGACAAGGCCATCATCTCCGTGCATTGTCACAACGACTTGGGTCTGGCGACGGCCAACACCATCGCCGGTCTGATGAACGGTGCACGCCAGGCGGAAGTAACGATCAACGGCATCGGCGAACGCGCCGGCAACACCTCGCTGGAAGAAGTGGCCATGATCCTGCAAACGCATAAGGACCTTGACCTCACCACGGGCATCAAATCCACCATGCTGTATGAATTGAGTACACTGGTTTCGGATATGATGCGCATGCCGGTGCAACCCAACAAAGCTATCGTAGGGGCCAATGCCTTTGCGCACTCGTCGGGCATTCACCAGGACGGCTTCCTGAAAAATTCGGAGAACTATGAAATCATTAACCCTTCGGATGTAGGCGTACCTTCGTCTTCGATTATCCTGACCGCGCGTAGCGGCCGGGCGGCCCTGAAACACCGTCTTGAATTGCTGGGTTATCAGCCCAACAAATCGGAACTGGACCAGCTTTATGACAACTTCCTGGTGGTGGCCGATGAAAAGAAGAACGTGGTGGATGAAGATCTCATCACCCTGGTGGCCAACACGCCGATTTTGGTTCAGAAATAATCTGCATTGCATTGGTTTGCAAAGCAATAAAAAGGGTAGGGCATGACGCTTTACCCTTTTTTATGGCCTGTGCCGCAACTCAGCGATTCTAAAAAAATTGTTTGTTCGGGCATATTTTTTATCTTCATCGCTCAATAATATTCAAAAGCATGACCTTTGGCCGTTTCAGCAGGATCACATTTCTCATACTCGCCTGCACAAGTTTTATTAGTATCCGGGCCACGGCCCAGGAAATCGGTTTGGAGCTTTACAGTCTGAGAGACCAATTTGCCAAGGATGTGCCCGGCACCATGGCGAAGGTAAGGGACATGGGCATCAAGGAAATCGAGATCGGCGGCACCTACGGGCTGGCCTTCCCCGACTTCATGAAGCTGCTGGCGCAGAACGACCTCAACGTGGTGAGCTATGGCACAGACTTCGACCGGCTCGAAAAATTTCCCCAAAAAGTAGCCGACGAGGCAAGGGCTTTTGGTGCGCGCTATGTCGTTTGTTTTTGGATACCACACAAAGAAGATTCTTTTAACGTAGCCGATGTAGACAGGGCGGCAGCGGTCTTCAACAACGCCGGCCGCGTGATGGCGCAGAGTGGACTATTGCTTTGCTATCACCCTCACGGCTTCGAATTCAAGCCCTATCAAAACGGCACGCTGTTCGACAACATGGTCGATAAATTCGATTCTCGTTTTGTGCATTTCCAGATGGATGTGTTTTGGGTGAAGCAACCAGGGCAAGATCCGGTGGCTTTATTGAGAAAATATCCCACGCGTTTTGTGATGCTGCATTTAAAAGACCGCAAGCCCGGCACACCCGGCAGCGACAATGGTCATGCCGATGTTGAATCGAACGTGGTGTTGGGAACGGGCGATGTGGGTATTGCCGAGATCATGAAGGAAGCAAAAAAGAACGGCATCAAACATTTCTTTATTGAAGATGAATCGTCGCGATCCGAGGAACAGATTCCCCTAAGCATCGCGTTTCTCAAAGCGCTGCCGTAAGCGCTATTCTTGACTTTCGGGAAATACTTTTTTAGGGAAGATCAGATTCCTTCCAGCGCTTCATAATCAATGTCGAGCACTTCATATTTTTTCCAGCCGATAAAATCATAGTGCCACCACTCCGAGCCGTTCACCTTAAAGCCGTGTTTTTCCATGGCGTTGATGAGCAGCGTCCTGTTTTTCAGAATTTCAGGATCGCTTACCGGCGACGTGGGCCATGCTTCTTTTTTGAAGGAGTCAAACCCCGTGGGCATTTTCAATTCTTCGCCGGTTTTCAGATTGATCACGGTCAGGTCGAGTGCGCAGCCGCGGTTGTGACGCGAGCCGCGATAGGGGGAGGCCACGTAGGTGGTGTCGTGGTAGACTTCGTAAAATTTTACAGTGGCTTTGTAGGGCCTGTAGGCGTCGAAGATCTTTATGCCCAAGCCTTGTTTCTTCAAATCGGCCTGGATTTTTTTTAGCGACTCGGCCACCGGCTTGCGGGCATAGGCCCGGGCAAGGTTGTAGATTTTTTCGCCGGTGAAATTGTTGGTGGTGGCATAGCGAATGTCCAGCACAAGACCAGGCACAAATTTTTCGAGATTGATCAATTCCTTTTCCGGGTTGGCCTTCACGGTCTCTTTGTATTCTGCCAGCGTGGTGGCCTTTAAGCCATATTTGTTTTGGGCAAACGATGAAAGGGACAAGGACATCACAAGGAGAAGAAGTGTCAGGCGTTGCATGGGGAAATAATGATGATGAAACAAAAATCACTGCGATGCATGTTCAGGCCTGGCCTAGCATCGCTTTGTAAATATCAAAATTCTCTTCATCAAAACATACGAAGAACACCTGTTGGATGGAGGAATTCGTCTCCAAAAAACGGGTCACTTCCGCTATGGCGATCTCGGCCGCCCGTGGTTTGGGAAAGCCATAGATCCCCGTGCTGATATTCGGAAAGGCGATAGACTTCACATGATTGGCCACGGCCAATTCCAGGCTGTGGCGATAGGCGCTGGCGAGCAACGCCTCCGTTTTCGGATTGGTTTCCCGCCACACCGGTCCAACGGCATGGATAACAAATTTTGCAGGCAGCCGCCCGGCGCCGGTGATCACCGCTTCGCCCGTGGGGCATCCGCCTTGGCGATTGCGTACGGCGCGGCATTCCTCCAACAGTTGGGGGCCTGCTTTGCGATGAATGGCGCCATCCACACCACCGCCACCCAGCAGGCTCGTGTTGGCGGCATTCACGATCGCATCCACCTCCAGGGTGGTGATGTCGGCCTGGATGCATTCGAGGGAGATCATGCTTTGTTTTTTGTGTCGATGATGATGGTTACTGGTCCGTCGTTGAGGAGGGCCACTTTCATGTCGGCGCCAAATTCGCCCGTCTGCACCGCTTTGGCGAGCTGTGTTTCCACGGCCTGCACAAACTGGTTGTACAACGGTATCGCTGCATCCGGTTTAGCCGCTTTGATATAGGATGGCCGGTTGCCCTTTTTGGTGCTGGCGTGCAGCGTGAACTGGCTCACCACGATCATGTCGCCGCCGGCGTCTTTCACGCTCACGTTCATCACGCCCTGGTCGTCTTCAAAAATGCGCAGGTTCACGATCTTCGCCGCCAGCCAGTCGATGTCCTCGGCGTTGTCGGCATCCTCTATTCCTACCAAAACCAACAGGCCCGTGCCGATGGAAGCTTTGACAACCTGCTCGATGGTGACAGACGCGGACGAAACGCGTTGAATGACTGCGATCATAATGAAAATAAAGAAAGTTAACCCGTGTATCTACGCGCCTGCGTTAGAATCGTTGCAGGTCCGCGGATTCGTGGATGAAAATACCTTTTTTATCTTCTGCCGCAAAGTGCTGCATGGCGCGGGCCACTTTAACGGACTCGATGGCTTTATATTTTTTTGGAATCAGAAATCCGAAAGCCTTGTAGAAAAATTTAGCAGCGTCTTCTGCCGAACGTTTTTCAATGCGCGGGCCCAGAAGCAAGGAAGGTCTGAAAATGTGAACGGCATCAAAGGCCACGCTGGAGATGGCTTCTTCAATTTCGCCCTTCACCTGGTTGTAATAAATGGAAGAACTTTTGTTCGCACCCAAAGCCGACACCAGCATAAATTTCTTTGCCCCTACGGACCGGGTTGTTTTCGCCAGTAAAAAAGGATAATAGAAATCCACCTGGTAAAAATTCTCCTTGGAACCTGCCTTTGCCATGGTCGTGCCCAGGCAGCAGTACACATCGTCCGCCTTGAGGGCCGAAGAATTTTCGCCGAGGCTGCCGAACTCGACCTTGATCTGGGTTAGTTTAGGATGCTGTGGCAGGTCCACGCGGGTGAGCGCGATCACTTTGACATAGTCGGTGTTTTTCAAGAGCAGCGACAACAGTTGACTGCCAATCAATCCGGTGCTCCCGGCAATCAATGCGGTTTTCATAGCCTGACTTCCCGCGTTTTTTCCCAAGCCAGAAATTTATCGATCTCCAGGCGCATGGCGTTGTACACCCATACCAGCACGGCAAAGTCGTCGGTCAACCCGGTGAGGGGGATCATATCCGGAATGAGGTCGAGCGGGTTCACAAAATAGAGGAGGGCGGCTACCAACGTGAGCATGGTTTTCCAGGGGATCTCGCGATAATTTCCCATCACATAGGCCCGCACGAGGCGGCCCAGTACTAGGAATTTTTCCCGGAAAGTCTGCACCCGCACGTCAGCCCACTTCACCGTGTTGACCTTCCCTGCGAATTGCAGCAGCAAGGTCCTCATGCGGCCCGGTTTGCCCAAAAGACGGGCTGCTTGGCGCGTGGCCAACTCGAAAAAGCGATTTTTCATCGGCGAAAGTTATAAGCTCCAAATGCGAGAGGGTGCCTTGAAAACGAAACCTGCCGGGGATTAATTCCCTCAGAAAGTTTGCTGGATTTCCTTCTTTAGCTCCAGCAGCGCGTGTGCCAGCGGGTCAACGGACTTGGTGATCGATTTCTCAAATATCTTTTTCGAAAGGTCCAGGCTGGTGCTATCCATGGTCATTTCGCTGGCGGCGTCGTTGATGGAAACGATGAGGTCTTCCTTGGCATTTTTGATCATTTCCCATACGCCTTCACTAATATACACCTGTTGCGAGACATTATGGTTATACTCGTTCCGAATCTCGGCCAGCAACAATTGGTGGAACTCGCGTGAGGCCATCCCCGCGGTGCTGAGCCTGACCAGGAGGTTTTGAGGGGCCATGCGTTCCAGGAACAAGGCCATGCGCTCGTAGGCCTGCAGGCGGTTGGGCAACACGGTTTCGATACTGCGGCTGCGCACTTCCAGCTTTTTCAGATCGATTTCTTTCTGAATAAAGGTGCGTACCAGCAAAAAGGCCCCATACAACACGAGGGCGGCGGGAACCAAAACCATGATGAACATTACCAGCGGATCCATAGAATTTATTTACGGCTATTTGTGTTTGAAATTAAATAATTTTGAGCGCTAAATTACTTCCTGTAACAGATGTTTGAAAGCCTTCAACCCGTAACCTTGTCACCCCGGGCGGCGGAAGAGATACGCAAGATCATGCAAACCAAGAACATTCCCGCCGGCTACGGTCTGCGTGTGGGCGTGAAAGGTGGCGGCTGTGGCGTGTCCCTGCTCATCGGGTTCGACAAAAAGAAGGATACCGATATCGCCTACACCATTAGCGACATCCCGGTGTACATCGACAAGCGACACACCATGTACATTATCGGCAAAGAAGTCGATTTTTTTGAGGGGGACGAGGCGAGAGGGTTCGTGTTCGTGGACCCGTCGAAAGAAGATCGGCCGGTCGAAAAATAAACTATCGTCTTTTCTCCACCTGAACACTGGCCTTGGCACATTTACCACCAATGGGTGGGTTGAGCTTGGATATTCTGAATTTCACGGACAGTGTGGTGGGCAGTTGTTGTAATATATCGTTCACGATCTTTTCGGCCACGGTCTCCAGCAGCTTGGAAGGTAGCTGCATCTCGGCTTTCACGATCTGGAAAATGGTCTCGTAGTTCACGGTGCCCCCGAGTTCATCTTCGGCGGCGCCTTTGGAGAAGTCGGTTTCCACAGAAACGTCCACCTCAAACCAGTTGCCGGATTCGCGTTCGTGCGGATAAACGCCGTGGAAGGCATGGAACTGCAGGCCTTCCAGAGAAATGATTCCGGTCATCCGATCTCGTCAAAAAATGATCTTTGTACTTTTTTTACCGGCGCCTCTACACGGATGGTGGTGGTCTGTTGTTCCAACACCACTTCTTTTTCGATCACGATGGGCTCGGGACGCAGTTCAGCACGCGACGGTCTTTCTACTTCTACATGATTGGGGAAGGCTACACGCTTGGCTTCGCGTTTGGCCATGGACAAGTGCTTGTCGGGATCAAATTCTTTGATGGCGACTCGGGAGCGCTCTACGCGGTCCAGTGCATCGCTGGCAATGTGGCGGATGTTGGTGAGCAGGTCGTCGCGCGTGGCTTCCATCTGTTTGTAATTTTCCACCAACATTTTCAGGCGGTCTTCCATTTCGGCCAGTATTTCTTTGGCGCGCATGTCGGAGTCTTCTATGGTGTTGCGGGCTTTTACTTTGGCTTCGTTCAGCATGCCGTCGGCGCGCATCTGCGATTCTTTCAGGTGGAGGTCGGCGGCCATGCGGGCTTGCTCGATCACGTTGGCGCCGGTGTCTTCGGCCGTCTTCAGTGTTTTGTAGAGCGAGCTTTCCACTTCGCGCAGCTTGGTCACTTCGCGTTCCGTGGATTCGAGCTTGATGCGCAGCTCTTTGTTCTCGTCGACAATTCTTTCCCACTCTTGGGAAAGCGAAAGGAGGAATGCGTTCACCTCATCTTTTTCGTAACCTCTGAAATTCTTCTCAAAGGTTTTTTGCCGTATATCCAGGGGTGTTATTCTCATAAAGGTTGTTTTTCAAAATGTAAGTTCCAGACAGAGATGCTCCGGTCGTCGCTGGCACTGATCAATTGTTGATTATAGTTTGTCCACAATAGTTTATTGACAGAAGTTCCATGCCCTGCATGGCGGGCCCGGTCGATTACCTTTAACAACTTCAACGCCTCCCAATCCCACACCTTAATGGATTTATCCATGCTACAAGTTACGAAATGTTTGCCATCCGGGCTAAAATCGATATGATTTATCGCAAACAGGTGGGCCACCACCTCGCCTGCCAACCGGTATCCGCCCAAGACATCCCACACTTTGAAGCGCGCATCGCGCGAGCCGCTGAGGAGGTACTGGCCATCGGGACTATACCGTAACGTGAACACGGAGTTGGCATGTGCTACCCACTCCTGTTTCAATTGCAGGTCGCCATCGAAGATGCGTATGCTGTTGTCGCTGTAGCCGACCGCGACTTCGTTGCGTGCTTCGTTCACGGCAATGGTGCGCGCGCTTTGTGCCGACGCCTGCACCTGGTCTTTCACCGTGAGCGAAGGCAGGGCCACCTTCGTCAGGCTGCCATCGCCTGCTGCGACCAGCACATCCTCACCCAAGTTTTGCAAGTCGAAGATGGCGGCCTTCGTAAGTTGTAACGACCCGATCTCCTTTTTATTCTGCCAGTCTAACAAGTGAATGCCGTCATAGTTATGACCGACCACTAAAAGATCAAGCGGGCCATGATGATGCAAGGCATAGATGGAGTTGGGTAGCCGGGCGATGAGCTCGCCGGTTTCGGGTGAGCGCAGGTCCCAGCGCGCCACCATGCCGTCGCCGGCGGCGGAGAAAAAATGGGGACTGTCGCCCGAGCGGGCCAGCGTATAGACGCAGTCCGAGTGGCCCGTGAGCGTATGCAGTTTTTGAACTTCTACCTTCAACGTACGTCGATTAACTTTCCGAAAGTTCTAACTTTCGAAAAGTTATTCCGCATGCCTTTAGAAAAAATAGTTCAGGAACCCGGCCGCGCATGGGCCTTGTGGCGAATTTCAGAGACCGAAAGCGAGCTCTCCACCCGTGTTCTTCCCTATGAAACCGTGCCCGACACGCTGGTGCACCCCAACAAGCGCCTGGAGTACCTGGCCGGCCGCGCCCTGGTGAAGACGCTCATGGAGGAAATGAAGCTTGCTTTTCAGGGCATCACCAAAGACGAATTCGGCAAGCCCTACCCCAAGGGATACGATCATCACCTGTCGCTGAGCCATTCCTACCCCTACGTTGGCGCCTTGCTCGACCTAAACCAACCCGTCGGCATCGACCTGGAACAACCCAAAGACAAGTTGTTTCGCATCGCCCCGCGGGTGTTTGCCCCGGAAGAATTGGCGGACGCCGGCACCAGCCTGGCCAAGCATTGCATCTACTGGTGCGCCAAGGAAGCCCTGCTGAAAGTCTATGGCAAAAAGGACCTGGTTTTCTCGGAAAACCTGCTAATTAGCCCGTTTCGCGAGGAAATGGAGGGCGATATTCATGGCAGAATAATTGTTAAGGATAGGGTAACCATGATATCTTTACACTATATCGTATACCCCAACTTTGTAGTTGTCTTCAACCAATCCGAAAAAAAATGAGAACCGTTCTTTTCCTGGTGGCCCTGTTCAGCGGTTTCCCCGCAATCATGGCCCAACAGGTAGCTGACTTTTCCCTCACCAACGTGGTAGACGGGAGCAAGGTGTCGCTGGCCAACTATTCGTCCAGTGCAGGAGTGGTGGTGATCTTCACGACCAACGCCTGTGCCTACGATGAATACTATCGCGCCCGCATCAACAAGCTCGCGAAAGAACACCCGGACAACGTGCCCGTGTTGCTGGTGAACGCCAGTGTGGAGGCGCCCGAGTCGGCCGAGAACATGACGAAGGCGGTTCAGAAATGGGGCGTGTCTGCACCCTATCTGGCAGACAAAGATCAAAGCTTGATGCAATCGTTGGGTGCTGCGAAGAGCCCCCAAGTATTTGTGTTAAAGAACAGCGGCGGTAAATTCGCCGTACTCTATTCCGGCGCCATCGACGACAACGCCCAGGTGGAAGCCGACGTGCGCAACGCCTATCTCAAAGAGGCTATCAACAGCCTCCTCAGCAACCAGAAGCCTGCCACAACGGAGGTGCGTCCCGTGGGCTGCACCATCCGTAAAAAGTAACAGAAAAATAATTAGCGAAGGATCAGAGGATCTTGCGACCGCTTATCGCGATCACGGCAATGATCACTACCAGCGCCACGAAGTTGAAGATGAACATGCGCTTGTGTTTGTCGGCGTCGTTGGTCATGCGCTTGGAAGTGGTGCGGGCCAGGGTGATCAGCACCACGGCTGCCAGCATGCCCACGCTATGTCCAAAGGTCCAGTAGGTGGTCTCGTCGCTCGTGTTGCCGCCAAACTTTACGAACGGGCTTACAAAAAATAACAGCAACCCCAGCAGCAATTGCGTGTGCGTGAAGATGAAGGTGAACAAGCCCAGTTTGTTGTCGAGGCTGGAGTAGGGTTGTTTGTTCAACATACCGATCAATGATTTCACCACAACCACCACTAACCCGAGCAATACGAGGTGGCGAAGACCGGAGTGTGCTTTGAGCAAAAATTCGTACATAAAGGTGTTGGTTTTATCGAGCACGAAAATAGTACAAAAAGCGCAGTTTTAGGAAGGCCGTTAAAAGCAGGATTCCCAAGGCAAAATTTTTTTTGGCGGCCCCCTCGTACTTCCGGTCGGGCCCGCCCGTACTGAACGTGTGGTTAGCTCTCTAAATTTACGAATACCCACGGTACGTTCGGGCGGGCTTTCCATTCCAAGTCCGCCCAACCCATTTCCCCCACCATTCCCAAACCCCTGATCAACATTTGTTGACGTCCCCGCCGACAAATCTCACTCCACTCCCTGCCGCACTTCGGGCTTTCCATTCCAATCCCTGGCCGGTAGCCTGAAAAATTGCCGTCTTCCCGAAAGGATGGTGATAATCAACGCAAAAAAATTAATTTTGAAGCCGGCTCAAAAGCACATGAAAAAGCTTTACACAGTTCTCCTCCTTTCTTATCTACCCTTCCTGGCTCCCGCGCAAAAAACCGCGGACGCGACGCCCGACACGGTGAAAGTGGGAAGCTACGTGATCAGCGTTCACGACATCAACTTTCACGACAAAGAATACACCGCCCGCTTCTGGCTTTGGTTTGTCTATGACAATCCCGAATTCGATTTCTCCAATCAGCTCGACATCCCCAACGCCAAATCCATCGAGCCGCCGGAGATCATCATGGACAGCATCGAGGGCAAGTCGTGGGCCATCATGAAAATGAAATGCACCATGAAAGAGAAGTGGGACGTGCGCGATTTTCCCTTCGACTCGCAGCACCTGCGGGTGCAGATCGAGAATACCCTCTTCGACAAAAAAAAGCTGGTCTTCCAACCCGATGTAAAAGGTAGCCAGTTCGACCACGACGATGCCATCGACGGGTGGACTATTACCCACTTCAAAGTGAGCCGTGAAGAAAATACATATGAGACCGGCTTCGGCGACCCTTCCAGTGCTTCCCAGGTATTTTCATCGTTCAACATCGAGATGGATATCGAACGCGATGCCTGGGGGTTGTTCATGAAGATCTTTATCGGCATGTACATTGCCTTTCTCATATCCATCGTCAGCTTCACACCGCATCCTTCCGAATTGGAACCCCGCTTTGGGTTGCCGGTCGGTGGTTTATTTGCTGCGGTGGGTAACAAGTATATTATCGATTCCCTTTTGCCAGAGTCTTCGTCGTTTACCTTAGTGGACACGTTGCACGCGATGACGTTTGTCGCCATTTTGATGACACTTATTGTGTCGGCCATCTCGTTGAAGATGGTCGATCGCGGCAACGAGGCAATGGCATTGGCCGTGAACCGGCAAGGCGCCAAAATTGTGGTGGGTCTTTACGTGTTGGCCAACATCGTTTTTATTGTGATGGCCCTAAGCTGATCTACCGGTCCTGGAATTTCTTCGGAGAGGCCGAACTTCCCCGTACGGAATGTGTTACTTTGTCTCAACCCAAAAAATAAATACGGCTATGAAAAGAATGCTTACCCTTATGCTGTCGCTGTTCGCGCTGGCAGCGTCCGCACAAACCCTCACGTTGAAGTGGAAGACCGACACCCTGCTCCGCGTGCCCGAGTCTGTTTTGTTTGACGCAAAAAATAATGTGCTCTACGTGGCGTGCATCGATGGCAAACCCGATGGCAAAGACGGCGTTGGCTCCATCGCAAAAGTATCGCCCGCCGGCAAGATCATTTCTCCGGCTTGGGTAAAAGGATTGGATGCCCCTAAAGGCATGGGCCAGTTCAAAAATAACCTGTACGTCGCCGACATCAGCCGCGTGGCCATCATCGACATCGCTGCGGGAAAAATCACCAGCTTCGTGGAAATTCCCGACGCCAAATTCCTGAACGACATCACCGTCGATAAGCAAGGCAACGTTTATGTTTCCGACACGGGCACCAACAAGATCCACCGCATCAAAGACGGCAAAGCCGAAGTCTATTTCGAAAGCACAGAACTGAAAGGCGTGAACGGCTTGCTCGCACAAGGCAACGATCTCTATGTCGTGGATTTTGCCACCGGCATAAATTATAAACTCACGGCCGACAAGAAATTCACTAAATACACCACCACGGCCGAAGGTGCCGACGGCGTAGTGCCCGTGGGCAAAGACGAATACCTCGTCTCGAGCTGGAACGGTGAAGTAGACTTTGTAAACGCAAAAGGCGAAGTGAAAAAACTCCTCGATACCCGCGAGCAAAAATGGAACGCCGCCGACATCGAGTTCGACGCAAAGACCAACACACTGTATGTGCCTACGTTCTTTGCCAACGGCGTGATGGCCTATACCCTGGCGAAGTAAACAGCAAAACGATCTGAAAAGATATGGCGCTGCCCGGAACACACCGGGCAGCTTTTTTATTTTTAAAAAATGAGTACCTTCCCACCCCGGTCATCTCCACGACACCGGCGACCCGCATGAGCAAACAGATCTTGAAAGAACTCCCGGAGCTTGTCCGGGCCAACGTTATCAGCGAAGAAACCGCGCAACGCATAGCGGATCACTACAACGCCCAACCCAATCCATCCACCAACCGGCTGCTGATTGTGTTCAGTATTCTGGGAGGATTGTTGGTGAGCATGGGCCTGGTGCTCATCGTGGCGCACAATTGGGACGAATTGCCGAAAGGAATAAAGCTCTTGATCGGCTTGCTGCCAATGCTCATTGGACAAGCCGTTTGCGGATATATTGTCATAAAAAATATTCCCAGCCGGGCGTGGCGTGAAGGCTGCGGCGTTTTTCTTTGTTTTGCCATTGCCTTAAGTATCTCCATTGTCGGCCAGGTATATAACATAGAGGGCAACTTCGGTCGTTTTCTCATGGTGTGGATGTTGCTCACCTTGCCCGTGATCTATGTTCTCCGTTCACCGGCAACGGCGATGCTATATATTGTGGGGGTCACTTGGTATGCCTGTGAGGTGGGCTATTTCAGTTATTTCTCGGGGGGTGCGCATCCCTGGAAATATTGGCCGATGTTGTTATTGATACTGCCGTTTTGCTATACGGAGTTCACATTGAAAGGTGTAAAGAATAATTTCTACTATTTCATTTCATGGTTATTCACACTTTCCATTGCCATTTGCCTGGGCTGCTTCGAAAGCCACAACGGGGAACTGCTAGTTATTACGTACATGAGCCTCTTCAGTGCATTTGTTATCCTAAGCCAAATGAAAATGTTCGAAACAAACCGGGTGCTTACCAATGCCTTTCTGGTAGTGGGCAGCCTGGGTATTATGGGGCTGTTGCTGCTGCTTAGTTTCGATTGGTATTGGGAGGAACTTGATACCCTATCCACCGGCGGAATTGAATTTTATTTTGCACTAATTTTCACCTTGCTGGCGGCCGCTCTCCTCGTGCTTTTGCTTCGCAGCAAGCCGATAGCGGAGGTCAATTTGAAAGTTTTTGCTTTCCTCGTCTTTATAGCGCTTTTTGTATTGGGGGTAGGGTCACCGGGCGTTGCGCAGCTTTTGGTCAATCTGGTTATTCTTGTATTTGCGGTATACACGATCCGCGACGGCGCGACGAAGAATCATCTCGGCATATTGAATTACGGTTTACTGATGATCACCGCGCTCATTATTTGTCGTTTCTTCGATACCGATTTCAGTTTTGTTGTCCGGGGCCTGCTCTTCATTGGTGTGGGGGCAGGATTCTTTGCAGCAAATCTTTATATGATCCGAAAACGTAAGCAAAGCTCATGAAAACATTTACCATCATTCTTTTTGTGTTCATGTGCGCTGCGCAATGGCTTGTGCCCGGCAAAATGATCTTCGACAGTGAAGACGTTGTGACCGGCGGCACGGTCTTCAAGTTTAAAACACAACCCGTAGATCCTTCCGACCCCTTCCGCGGCAAATACATCACCTTGTCGTTTGATGCCAATCGCATTCTGGCGGATAGCGCCGATTGGCAATCACCAGGAGAGGTTTACGTTACGTTCACAACCGATTCAGCCGGCTTTGCAAAACCGGCCAGCATTTCGAGCACGGCGCCGGCCGCGGCACCCTATCTTCACACCACGGTGTTGTATGTTGATTCCGGCGATCCTGCGCCCATTACCTTTAATCTCCCGTTTGACCGATTCTATCTTGAAGAATCCAAAGCCTCCGAAGCAGAGAAAGTCTACTGGGAAGCCCAACGCGACTCGGCGCAGGTAGCCTACGGTGTGGTGCGGATAGGTGCGGGCAATGCCGTATTAACGGATGTGATGATCAATGGTCGTTCTATCGTGGAACTCGTAAAGGCGATGAACAACTCGCCAGAATAAAAACTCATTTTCGCCGGCGTGTAACGACGGATCACGGGATCGTTTGTAACCTAAGGATTCCTTTCCTTCATCACCTTATCATAGATTTTTCTCACCTGCACATCCCCGAATCCATAGATCCCCTCCCGGGCTGTAAATTCTTTGAACGCGGTTTTAAAATCACGTGCATTCTTTTTTAAGATCTCCTCCATCACCCGCTCCGGCCGCCCTTTCTTTCCTTTGTAGGGAAACCGGTCGATGTGCGCCTGGCATACTTCCAGCAAATACGGAAAGCACGGGGATTGAAAAATGGAGAGATCATGCAGACGTCCCAGATCGACTTGTTTATAGGCTGTCCACAGATCATCGGCTAACCGGAAGTCGCGCCCGGCAAAGTTGATCCGGTTGTCGAACGCTGCCTGCAATTGTTCGGGTGTTGCTTGCCCGAACTCCAACCAGATGTCGTGTTTGTCGAGAAAGGATGGATAGACCACGTTCACTTCTTTGTCGCCTTCCAGGTGCGACAGCAGCGAGAGCACGAACCACATGTTCGCCCTGCAAAAAAGATCATACCCAAACCACAAGTTGAACTCCGAGCCGGGTTCGGCATGTAAAAGTTTTTCAAATTCATGCACAACGTTGTCGTAATAGTGCACACGCGCTTCGTTGAATTCGTCCTCGACAAAGCGTGCACGGTTTTCGAGAAACTCGGGAAGGGTTTCGCCTTTCAGATCGCCTTCGATGAGGCATTCACGCGCCACGATAATTTCGCCGGGCAAGCCTGTGGCCTTAAAACCGGGGACCAAAGCGTCGCCATTTAAGACATGGTATACCATATGCGTTTGACTTCAACCGGTCACTGTAGCAACCGCGGAAACTAGTTTTTGAATTGGATAAAAATTTTTTCCCGTTTAATAAAGAATGGCGGGTCCTGGTAAGCGCTACGGTTCCCAAAAAATTTACAGCGAAACTTATCTGGGCTGGTGCGCACGGACGCAGATCGCAGGAACATGCCTGCTCCTGCGATCGATGTCACAACTCCGATACGGTATTCACCAGGGTGCCAATGCCTTCGATCGTGATGCTCACTTCGTCGTTTTTTTGCAGCGTGAAATCTGAGCCAGGCACCAGGCCGGTGCCCGTCATGAGATAGCAGCCGTGCGGAAAGGAGCATCCCCTGTAAAGATAGTCGGCCAACTCGGGCAGTGTGCGCTTCATGCGGTTCAGTTGGATGGACGCCGCATACATTTCTTTTTGCCCGCGACGAATGACGATGCTGATCTTGGTTTCAGGCGAAATGGGCGCCGCCGGAACATAGAGACCCGGGCCGATGGCGCAGCTCTTGTCGTATACTTTTGCTTGGGGCAGGTACAACGGGTTTTCACCTTCGATGCTGCGCGAGCTCATGTCGTTGCCCACGGTGTACCCTTGGATTTCGCCATACGCATTGATAAACAGAGTGAGCTCAGGTTCGGGCACATTCCAGATAGAGTCTCTGCGGATGTTGACGCGGTGTCCGTGACCCACCACGCGATGGGGCGTGGCCTTGAAAAATATTTCGGGGCGGTCGGCTTCATAGACCAATTGGTAAAAATCGGCGCCGCCGCTTTCTTTCGATTCCTCCATGCGGGCGTCGCGGCTTCGCAGGTAAGTCACCCCCGCCGCCCACACTTCTTGCTTGCCGATGGGGGCCAACAGGTGGTGGGTTAAAAATACATCGATATCTTCTTTAAAGGGCGTGGCCTTGCCGATGCTCTCCTCCAGGTGCGCATGAAGATAGCGTTGGTTCACCAGCATGTCCCAATCTTCGTTGAGCAGGAAATGGTTTTGGTCTTGTCGAACTAGAATGCCTTGTTTGGTTTTGTAGAGGTGCATGGCTATGATAGAGGGGTTAGTTTTTGAGCGTGTTCATGTCTATACCGGTCAGGCTTTGCATCAGGGTGTGTAGCGTTTCATAGTCGCCCTGGAAGTGGCAGGTCATCTGGCGGTAGGTTTGTGATTGGCCGGCCTTCAATTCGTTGGCGGTCGAGGAGGATTCAATTTCATAGAACGGCCCCATCTGTGTGCCGTCGGCTTGTGGCCCGTCGTTGTAGGCGTTCACTACGTCGCCCTGGTAGGGTTGATCTTGTAACTTCCAGGTGGAGTTTACATAACGACCGGTGTTGTCGACGGGGAACAGGATGAGGGTGAGCACATTTTGGCGGAAGTCGTAGCTGGCGGCCATCGTCTTGGCGATGCGCGGCGACAAACCGATCTTGCTGCGCAGCTTGCCGTCGCACCGGAAATACACTACGCTGTCGGTCACCTGAAGTCTTTCGGGTGGGATGGGGCCAAAATAATTGTCGGTGATGAGTTGCCGGCTGTTGGGTTTTGCGTGAAAGGGGATCATCACCGTGGTTTGATCCGACGGCGTCATCATGCCCAGCAGCCAGATCGACAACAGGCCTTTTTCTTTTTTCCAATCTTCCTTGCCCAGGTTCTGTATTTTGTTTTCCGTTTCATATCCCACCAGCGAAAGGTTTTCGGGAATGCTCACGTTCAATTTGGAGCCAATGGTTTCTTTATCCAGCAAGTTCACCCGGCGTTCGATGCCGATGGAGAATGGCGTACCGCTGTAGTTTGTCAGCGACGCTTTGGCGGTGAACAAGGCTTGCGTGGGTGAGGCCTGCGATACTTCATAAGGCAGCGTGTCCAGGATGGCGGGCACTTGCCAGTGATCGAGGTCGAATGCATCGCCTTTTTTAAAATACAGCGCATATTGTCCGCCTTCGGGTCCGAGCCAGAACCGCTCCTCGCCGCCCACCGGGTTGAATTGTTTTATTTTTTTCTCCGATCCCAGGAGTTTGTAGTTGATCCATCCAAAACTAACCCCCGAGTCGCCTTTCGCCGTACTGGTCATCACTCTTCCCTGGTATTCGGCCGACAACAAGATCTTTGCGGTGTGATCCTCATTCGAAAGCTCGACCACCTGGTTGGTATGTTCGCGCAGGAAGGATGCATCATAGCCGTACATGCCCGGCGTGTAAACCGGCGCGGTCTCTATTTTGGTTTCAACGGGTTGCGGCTTGCGGCACGAGAGGACGCCAGCGGTTAGCCCCAACAAAATGAAAAAGCGGATCGATCGATTCATGAACGGGTGTAGTTAAAAAATTAAGCTGGCGTAGTTAAAGGTCCCTGTTGAGGCTGGCCGTTCACCAATCGCCACACGTTTAGCGGATTTTCGTTGCGCAGTGGTGCGGGCAAAAGATGTTGTGGATAGTTCTGATAGCAGACGGGTCGCGTGAAGCGATAGATGGCTTGCGTGCCCACCGAAGTATACTTGCTGTCGGTCGTGGCGGGGTAGGGGCCGCCGTGCATCATGGCGTGGGTCACTTCCACTCCTGTAGGCACGCCGTTGCAAATGATGCGACCGCCTTTCAGTTCCAGCTGCGTGAAGATATCACTGTATTCCACCAGGTCTTGAGGCGTGCCCCACACCGAAAGTGTGAGCTGCCCATGCATCTGGCGAATGGCATCGATCAACTCTTCCCGCGAGCCGACCACCACATGAAGGGCCGATGGTCCAAACACTTCTTCCTGTAACGAAGCATCTTTCAAAAATGCCGGGACGGTGGTTTGGAACGCATTCGGAACGCCACTCCGTTTTTTTTCGGTGGCCAGTCCGGTGGCCAGCGTTTTCACATCGGGATGATTGGAGAGACGGGCGATGCCTTTTGCATACGATTTGCAGATGGGTTCCGTCAACATGCCGTCGCCCGGTGTGGCGGCGATGGTGTTGGCATAGGTTTGAAGAAAAGAGGTGGTTTCGGTGGAGTCGAGGGCGAGAAAGACGCCGGGGTTGGTGCAAAATTGTCCGGTGCCCAACGTGTTGGACCCGGCCAATGTCTTGGCGAGGTCGGCGCTTTTTTCGGCGAGGATGCCGGGCAACAGGATGACGGGGTTCACGCTGCCCATCTCTGCATAGACTGGGATGGGCTCTTCGCGTTGGGCGGCGGCATTGAAGAGGGCGCGCCCGCCGGCAAGTGAGCCGGTGAAACCAACGGCCTTGATCAAAGGATGCGTCACCAGGTTCACACCGCTTTCATGACCGGCCCCTTGCAATAAAGAGAACACGCCTTCGGGCATGTCGGTGGCACGCGCCGCGCGCACGATCGCGTCGCCGGTCATTTCCGATGTGGCCGGATGGCCGGGATGAGATTTATAGACGACGCAGCATCCCGCAGCGAGCGCGGAGATCGTGTCGCCGCCGGCAACCGAAAAGGCAAATGGAAAATTGCTGGCACCAAAGACGCCGATCACGCCGAGGGGGATTTGCATTTGCCGGATGTCGGCTTTGGGAAGCGGCTGGCGGTCGGGTTGGGCTGGGTCGATCATGGCGCGCACCCACGAGCCTTCCGTGATGAGCGTGGCAAAGAGTTTTATCTGGTTGATGGTGCGCGTGATCTCGCCGTCTAGACGCGCACTGGGAAGACCGGTTTCGCGTTGGGCCATTTCATTGAGCGGTGCGCGGACTAACGATAGTTCATGGGCAATGCGTTCAAGAAAAGTGGCTCTTGCCGCGCCGCTCAATTGGCGATAACGGGTGAACGCTTCGGATGCCAGGCGGGCGGCTTGATCCACTTCGGCCGCGGTGGCTTCGAAGAACCTTACATCGACGTCGTCGTTGCTGAATGTTTTCGTGCCCGAGGCGGCGGCAGTATATCCGATGAGTTGTTTTCCCGTAAGTGTCATGGCGATGGAGTCAAAAGTTTGTAAAACAGCAGATGAATTTATGACAAATGACGCATTATGGAGCTATGCTAAGGTCTTTAATTTACGAGTGGCATGTTCATCCCGAGCTTTAGCATCCACTGCTTTAATGCTGAGAACATTACATAGATTTTGTATTCCAGTAATACTGCTTTATATTCGCACTTGAAAGTTCATCATACGATGGATAGATTTGTTTCACTTAAATAAAAAACGCTATGGCAAAAACAGCGAAGAAGTCTGCTAAGAAAGCAGCAAAGAAGACTGCAAAGAAGGCAGCAAAGAAAACTGCTAAGAAAGCAGCAAAGAAAACTGCTAAAAAAGCAGCAAAGAAGAAATAATCCGATAGCTGGAAAAAAGGCTGCCCGAAACGGCAGCCTTTTTCGTTTTTAGCCCACGCCAACCTAGCTTTTCAAAATCCCGGCGGACGTTTTGATAACATCCGGCATCCAAAACCGCTGGCATCGCCTCCCATTTTTCCGCCTCCTTCATCATCCCTCCATTTTTTCATAGCGGCTCGGGCGCCACGAATTGATCGCCATGAATCTTTGCGCCGTCATGGTAAAAATGCATTTCATCCCATCCAAATCATGGCACTTGGCGGCTCCACGGTTTTCTTTTTCTCCCAGAATGAAGCTATATTGACTGCATGACGCGGAGTCTTCTTTTCATATGCTTTGCTGTGACCTTCTTCTCTTTTCAGAAAAGACCCCAACCGGTTCGTTTCTGGCAGCCGGCGGTTTCCAACATCTATCCCGACAGCTTTGCCATCTACTGGACCTGCGCCGGCGTGCCCACGGCCACTAAACTTCCTATCCGCGTCCATTTCATGAACGTCTATGGCGACGAAGTTTTTATTTCCCGCCAAGTCACCGACACCATCGTGGATTTTCGTTTCGACAACTTTAACGAGCGAACCCTCATCATCTCCTCGTCCACCCCGTCGCGCAAACGCGCCAGCAACGACACCTACGGTCTGCGGATCTTGACCAAACGACCGGCCATTGAAGAAATGAAAGTGGTGCTGGCCTTCGAACCCTCGCTGCAGAACTATTTACGCCTGGCAGAAGCCTACGAAAAAGAGGAGTGTTATGTCAATGCCATCTTCATCTACCGGCAGATGATGAAAATGGACAACCTCGAGGGCACGCGCCATTGGCAGGAATTCAAGACACGCAACTTGCGCAAATTCAGCACCGCCCCTTCCCAATAATTGAAATCCATCCCATTCAAAGGCTGAGGTTTTTTAAAGAAGCTTGCTATATTGGACCGCCTAACGATTGGTGCGTTATAATCTATGCATTTTTCCGAAGATCAAATCCTGTCCATGGCTCCCGACGACGCCTCAAAAAAGTCGGGGAAGGAATTAGCCAATCCATCCAAGTGGGGCAAGCGCGAAGAAAGCGACCGCGCGTTGTGGGGCGAGTGCCAGGGTAGCGGCAAGCTTCCATATCAAACCCAGATCGACCTGGTGAACATTGCGTTTAAATGTTCTTGCCCCAGCCGGAAGTTTCCCTGCAAACATGGACTGGGATTGCTCTTGCTCTACGCCAGAGACAAAAAATTATTCAAGACAGCGACCGAGCCCGATTGGGTCGTCGCCTGGCTCGACAAACGCAATGAGCGGGAAGAGCAGAAATCCGAAAAAAAAGAAAAAGAAAAGAAAGCCGACCCTGTCGCGCAAGCCAAGCGCCAGGAGACCCGCACAAAGCGCGTGGAAGAAGGCATGGGCGAACTGCGATTGTGGATCAAAGACATTGTTCGCAACGGCTTGGTTTCGATTCCCGGCAAAGACCCCGGCTACTTCGAAACCATGACGCGACGCATGGTCGATGCGCAGGCGCCCGGACTGGCAGCGATGGTGCGCACGCTCCGCGACATCAATTTTCAGGACGGATGGCAAACCGTTTTCCTCGACCAACTTCTGCGCATCTACCTCGTGCTCGAAGGATTTCCCCGGCTGGAAACTTTGTCGCCCGCGTTGCAAGTTGAACTGCGCACCCAGGTGGGGTTCACCCAAAGTCTGGACGACGTGCGCGCCGAAGCCGGCCTGCGCGACGAATGGTTTGTGCTGGCCAAACGCACGACCCGGGAAGACGCGATCACCGTGGAGCGCAACTGGCTGTTCGGACGTTCATCGCAACGCTATGCGTTGATTCTCCAGTTTTATGCCAAAGGACAATTTCCCGAAATGAATCTCATGGCCGGATCGTGGATCGATGCCGAAGTGAGCTTCTTCAAAGGCGCCTACCCTTTGCGGGCGCTGATCAAACAATATTATAATGGCCAATCCAACAACAACATCGATGGCCTGAAAAACTGGAATGCAGTAGAGCAGGTGGCCGCCGAAATACTGCGCGTGAATCCGCTGTTGGACAGCGTGCCGGTAGTGGTTGAAAACGTGATCCCTTTCAAAGAAGGCAACCGATGGATGTTGAAAGATGAGGAAGGCAATGGAGTTTTTATTCCGTCCACCTTCCAACAAGGTTGGCAACTGATGGCCTTGAGCGGTGGTGCACCGTTGAAGATGTTTGCCATGGGCAAAGACCAGGATTTTGAGCCGCTCGGGGTTTGGGTAAACAATCGTTATACATTTTTTTCATGAACGCCTGGGAATCCATAGTGAACAACGCCATGCTGGGCACCACCAAGCTACCCCTTCGCGCAGCCGATCTGCCGGAGGCCATTACAGAACAGGTCGAGGTGAGCGATACGCCGGATGCAGAAGAAGATTTTCTTCGTTTTGGAAGTTTGGTGTATCAGTACCGGCAATCCGGTTGTGTTCCCCTCAATCTCCGGTCGGCGGTCACGTCGGCAGCGGAGGCGGAGTTAAAACCGTATTGTCATGCGAGCGCGACCGCGGTGTTGCGAACGATCCTGTCCGAAGAACACCACGCCTTGCTAAAACTTTGGCTGACGCAATGTGAACTCAACCATAGATGCGCTGAACCGGAATGTGTGCCGGCTTTGCTCGACATCAGCGTTTCGAAAAAAGAACTGAGATCCCTGATCCTATCGGTATGTGGAAAAAGAGGCGAGTGGCTGGGGCGTTTGAACCCGCAATGGAATTTCCAGGCGTCCGAAGCGGATGCTCAAACGGTGTGGCAGACCGGCCGGGCCGAGGAACGAAAGAATCTGCTTAAATCTCTTCGCCTACAACAACCCGCTGCCGCCCTGGAATTGCTACAAAGCTCGTGGGACACCGAGGGCGCCAATGAAAAAGTTTCATTCCTGGAAATCTTGACCACGGGCCTGTCGGAAAACGACCTCGCCTGGCTGGAGGGTTTGAAGGAGAAAGGGCAAAAGGTGAACAACGCCATACAAGACCTCATAAAACGGATTCCCGCATCACAACCGGTGCAAGCCTACATGGCAATACTAAAAGAAGGCGTGAACGTGAAAAATTCGAAAGCGTTATTGGGCATGTTGGCCAAGACGACGATCGAAGTAAATGAAAAGGTCACGTTCCCCGAGCAAATTTTCAAAAGTGGTATCGAAAAGCTGAGCAGCGACAAGAACGTGAGCGATGCGCAATACATTCTTGTCCAATTGATCGCATCCGTGCCCCCATCGTTTTGGAACGATCATCTGAAGGAGACACCGGAAGCTATTATTAAACTGTTCCAAAAGGAAAAAAAGACCGCGCTCTATGTTCCGGCAATAGCCTTGGCGGCGACAAAGTTTCGGGATACGGTATGGACCCAGGCGTTGGTGGATCACGGCGATGAGGAAATATTGGAAAGCGCTTTGGTATCGCTTATCGGATCGCTGCCGGCAAAGGACCGCGATCGCTATGCATTGCGTTTCATAAAACAAAAGCCTCAGGAATTGATCAACATGCTCACCGACTTCGACGACGAGTGGAGCAACGACCTGGCCAAGGCCGTGCTTAGCTTCACCTCCCAGGAAGTGTATGCCTACAACAAAACATTTTATCGCGCCGCCGTCAAAAATATCCCGGTGGTTATGTTAAAGGAGCTTGAATCCCTTATGCCATCGGAAGAGCAAAAGAAAGCCTACTGGCGAAACCAATCGGCCGAACTATCGGGAGTGTTGACGTTGAAGCAACAAATTCTCCAATCGTTCGCCAGTTAAAACAAAAAGCCATTTACCAGAAAAAATATGAGCACCATCTTACGCCAACACGCCGAACATCAATTTGCCGAAGAACTCGAAGCCCTCGCCAAGAATGATTCCGACCGCAAACCGCCCAACTGGAAGCTCTCACCCCAATCCGTGGTGACCTACTTGCTGGGCGGAAAATTGAAGAACGGATTCGAGGTCTCGCCAAAATACATCGGCAACAAAAGACTGATCGAGATCGCCGTGGCCACCCTCACTACCGACCGGGCCTTGTTGCTATACGGCCTGCCGGGCACGGCCAAGTCGTGGGTGTCGGAGCATTTGTCGGCGGCCATCTCCGGCGACTCCACCATGGTGATCCAGGGAACGGCCGGCACCAGCGAAGAGTCCGTGCGCTATGGATGGAACTATGCGCTGTTGCTGGCGGAAGGTCCTTCGAAAAAAGCATTGGTAGAAACACCCGTGATGAAGGCCATGCAAGATGGCAAGATCGCCCGCATCGAAGAGCTCACCCGCATCGGGTCGGATGTGCAGGATACACTCATCACCATTTTGTCGGAAAAAACATTGCCCGTTCCTGAATTGAATACGGAAATACAGGCTGTAAAAGGATTTAACGTGATCGCCACCGCCAACAACCGCGACAAAGGTGTGAACGAATTATCGGGTGCCCTGAAGCGCAGGTTCAACACCGTTATTCTCCCGTTGCCCGACAGCATCGAAGAAGAGATCGACATCGTGCGCCGGCGCGTGCAAAGTTTCGAGAAGGCGATGGAGTTGCCGGCAGAGCCGCCTGTTGTAGCAGAGATAAAACGCATTGTTACTATTTTCCGGGAACTGCGCTCAGGCGTGTCGTTGGATGGCAAGACAAAGATCAAAACACCTTCCGGCACCTTGAGTACGGCCGAAGCCATCTCGGTGGTGAACAGCGGCGTGGCCATGGCCACTTACTTCGGCGATGGCTCCCTGAAAGCAGCCGACCTTGCTGCGGGCATCATCGGCGCGGTGGTAAAAGATCCCGTGCAAGACCGCATCATCTGGCAGGAATATCTCGAGACGGTGGTGAAGCCCCGCGATGAGTGGAAAGATATTTACAGGGCCTGCCGCGACCAGGGCATATGAGCATTCACGTACTCGGCATACGGCATCATGGCCCGGGGTCGGCGCGGAATGTGAAAGCATTCCTGGAACAGTCGCGACCGGACATCGTTCTCGTGGAGGGGCCGCCCGAAGGCGACGAGCTCCTGCGATGGGCGGCCCACAGCGAGCTGAAACCACCGGTGGCCATCCTGGCCTATCGCCCGGACAAACCCCAACGCGCCGTCTTTTATCCTTTTGCGGAATTCAGTCCCGAGTGGCAGGCCATTCAATATGGCGCAAAACAAAATGTGCCCGTGCGATTTATGGACTTGCCCTTGTCGCATCGCTTCGCCCTGGATAAAGACGACGATAAAAAAGAAACAGAAAAAAAAGAGGATGATGGCATCTCCAGCGCGGCATTTTCGAATGCGGAGGCGAGCATAGAAGAATATCGCGATCCTCTAAAATACCTGGCGGTGGCTGCGGGCTTCGACGATGGCGAGCGTTGGTGGGAATATATGTTCGAGCAACGCATGGATCACCAGGGCACCTTTGAAGCGGTCCATGAAGCTATGCGTGCACTGCGTTCAGAACTTCCGGAAAAGAAAGAGATCGTGGAGAAACTTCGCGAAGCGCACATGCGCAAGATGATCCGCCAGGCAGAGAAGGATGGTTTTGCTACGATCGCTGTAGTTTGTGGTGCCTGGCATGCCCCGGCATTGACCGACATGCCCAAAGCAAAGGAAGATGTCGATCTGCTCAAAGGTCTCGCAAAAGTGAAAGTCGAAACCACGTGGATCCCGTGGACCTATAATCGTCTCACCTTTGCCAGCGGCTATGGTGCCGGCATCAACTCGCCGGGATGGTACAGCCACCTGTGGCATTATCCACTCGACAACGGTGTGCAGTGGATGGCAAAAGTGGCGCAGGTGTTTCGAAATCACGAGATGGATACTTCCGTGGCGCACATCATCGAGGCCGTACGTCTGGCCGAAGCGTTGTCGTCGCTGCGCGGCATAAGCAAGTCGGGATTGGCGGAGTTGAACGAAGCCACGCTGGCGGTACTTTGCAACGGCGATGAAATTTTGCTGGAGCTGATCCGCGAAGCGCTGATCGTGAGCGACACCATCGGCGCTGTGCCGGCCGAGATCCCCAAGCCCCCGCTATTGCAGGATGTGGAACGGTCGCAGAAAAAACTTCGCCTGCCCGCCGAAGCCGGGAACAAAGATCTGCTGCTCGACTTGCGCGAGGAACTTCACCTGGAACGAAGCATTTTTTTACACCGTCTCCAATTATTGGGCGTCACCTGGGGACACCTGGCCCATGTGCGCGGCAAGGGAACATTCAAAGAACAATGGCAACTGCGGTGGGAGCCGGAGTATTCTATATTAATAATAGAAAAAGGCAGCTGGGGCAACACCCTGGAGGAGGCCGTGACCCACTACGTTGCCCACGAAGCTCAAGAGGCCACCAGCCTGGGACAGGTGTGTAACCTCTTGGCAAAAGTTATCCCCTCCGACTTGCCCGAAGCGGCAGAGACCCTCATCAATGCCATCAACAACCTGGCGGCGGCCACGGGCGATGTGATGCAATTGCTGGAAGTGCTACCCTCGTTGGTGTCGGTGTCGCGCTATGGCAACGTTCGCCAGACGGACGAGACGATGCTCCTGGGTATTGTGAATTCCATGATCGCCCGCATCTGCGTAAGCCTCCCACCAGCATGCGTGGCTGTGGATGATGATGCTGCTCAAAAAATAACCGAGCACCTCTATCAGCTTAGCGAATCCATCTCCCTCCTGAACCAAGCCGAGCAACGCCAGGAATGGAATGAAACCTTGAAAGTCATTTGCGACAACGTCCACACCGCGCCGCTCGTGGCCGGCTACAGCACCCGTTTGCTGGCCGATGCAAAAGTGATGGAAGGAAATGTGCTGGCCGACCGTTTTCATTTTGCATTGACGTTGGCTGGTAACCCATCCGTTGCAGGGTCGTGGATGGAAGGATTTTTGAAAGGCAGTGGTACGATCCTGTTGCTGGACGAAAGGCTGTGGACGCTGGTCAACGACTGGGTGCGGGGCATTCGCGAAGAGGATTTTATTGCCCTCCTTCCCCTCTTGCGAAGAACCTTTTCCCAATTCTCGCATGCCGAACGACGCAAGATCGGCGAGAAGGCCAAACGCCCCGGCAGCGGGCACACGATGGCAAACACGACAAGCGATGATCAGGTAGACCACGAGCGCGGCGCCGCATCGCTGCCGGTGGTCATGCAACTTTTGGGATTGAAAAATAGACCGGGCGCGCCAACATCAGACAACATCGTATGAGCGAACTCAACTCCAACGAAGAACAACAGCACTTGCGCAAATGGCGCATGATCCTGGGTGGCGGTCAAAATGACGGCACGGATTATTCCCTGCAGAACATCGACCTCCAGATCGACAAAACATTGGAAGCCCTATACGACGCCGAAAAGAAAGGCGGACTGGGAGCCTCGTCGCCAAACGTGAGCCGGTGGCTTGGCGACATTCGCACCTACTTTCCTAACACCGTGGTGAAGGTGATGCAACAAGACGCGCTGAAGCGACTTGACCTCACGTCGATGTTGCTGGAAAAAGAAATGTTGGAAAATGTGGAAGCCGATGTTCACCTGGTCGCTACGCTGATGACCCTGAGCCGCGTCATTCCATCGAAGACAAAAGACACGGCGCGGCAGGTCGTTCGCAAGGTAGTGGAGGAGCTCATGAAGAAACTGGCACAATCCATGCAACAGGCCGTGACCGGTAGCCTGAACCGGTCCACGCGCAACCGGCGGCCGCGTCACAACGAGATCAACTGGCACGCTACCATCCTCAAGAACCTGAGACATTATCAACCCGAATATAAAACCATTGTCCCCGAAGTGCGCATCGGCTATGGCAAACGGCGGCGTTCATTAAAAGATGTGGTGCTTTGTCTGGACCAGAGCGGCAGCATGGGTACGTCGGTGATCTACTCCGGCATCTTCGGCGCGGTGATGGCGTCTATCCCGGCCATTCAAACGAAGATGGTCGTGTTTGATACCAACGTGGCCGACCTCACCGAGGAACTTTCCGATCCGGTGGAACTTCTTTTTGGCGTTCAACTGGGTGGAGGCACGGACATCAATCGCGCGCTCACATATTGTCAGCAGATCATTCAGCGGCCAACGGACACGGTACTTGTACTGATCACTGACTTATATGAAGGAGGAAACCCTGAAGAAATGCGCAAGCGCGCTAAGGCCCTGACCGAGGCCGGGGTGCAGGTCATTGTCTTGCTGGCCCTGAACGACGATGGCGCCCCGGGCTATGATCACCAAAATGCTTCCTACATGGCCACCCTCGGCATCCCCGTGTTTGCCTGCACGCCCGATAAATTTCCCGACCTCATGGCAGCCGCTCTCAGCAAGCAGGACATAGGCCTATGGGCTGCAAAGGAGGAGATGATTACAAAGCGATGATTTTTGGAGGAAACCGGTCCGCGGTATGCGATGCTATGCAGGCGGGGGATAAGGGGTAGGGGTCAAGGCTTGTAGGCCAGGGCTTTGTCTACAATTTGTTCGGGGGTGAGGCCGTCGTATTCTTCGGCAAAGAAATAGTCGCTGGCATTGGGGTCAGGCACGCTCTTTAAAAAAAGCTCGATCAACTCATCATCCTCTTCTTCCGTCTCGGTATCGGCGTTGATAATTTTTTTGGCTAATTCGATGAGGTCTTCCCGGCTTAGTTTTTTTCCTTCCATAATGCTATTTCTTAAATGAACACGCGTTCTAACACAAATGTTTGCGATACTAACGTAATATCCTATTTTTTCATGGAACCCGCTATACCGGACGCCACGCGATATTGAAAATAGTTTTGGAAAACTCAAAAAATGTAGCACTATTCTTTACAAAAAGAATCGCCGGCGCATGGCGGCATGTCGCTTTTTGTAAACAAAGGCTGACCCACGACCGGTCTTACCCTATTCCTGTATTCTTTTTCTTAGATCTTCCAGCACTTTCCGCCACTCGCCCACCTCGCCCGACTCTTCCCACAGCTCCATAATTTCATTGTTTGTTGGCCGCATCACGGTGTCAACGGCCTTGTTGCAGGTAGCATAAAAATCTTTGTCAAATTTCGGACGCAGGTCGGCGGGTTTAAGGGATATGTTCAGGTTGGGGAAATCTTTTGCGGGCTTTCCGTTTGCCCAGGCCACGAATTCCAGCGCAGCCAGGGCGATGCTGGCATCGTGCGCGTCGATGTAGTTGGGGGTCAGGACGGCCTGGATACTTTTTTCCAGGAAAGCCTTGTGGGGCTTTTCTTCAAAATCGCCAACCCAGTCCAACGCACTGTCGTTCTCGAAATTTCCATGTCCCCAGGTTCCCATATTGAAATAATGTTTGTCTTCCTTTTTAAGCGCTGGAATAACCAGCTTATTGTGATTGTCCAAAGAGGCTGTAGAGGACGATGGCCAACAACAATCCGCCGATCACGGCCAACGCAATTTTCACAGCGCTATACGGACGCTCGCCCTGCACCTCGCCCGTCCGGGCATTCACCAGAAATTGGTATACTTTATTATTGTAGCGGTAGGCGCTGATCCACACCGGCAACAAAATGTGCTTAAAAGTTGGATTGCGATAGGTGGTGTTCACATAGTGGATCATCTGCCGGTCGCCGCCGATGTCGCGGCAAATGGTGGAGCGTATTTCGGGGTCCATCCGTTGCTTGGCTTCCGTGTAGCCCTGCTTCACGTCCACCGCATAGGTTTCGGTGCGAAAGCCGCTGAGGAATTTGTCGTTGTAGGCCAGCAGGTTTTTCAGATCCCATGGTTCGAGCGCCCGGAGCTTGCCTTTGTTGAGCGAGCGGGTAGCTTCGATCAGCAGGTCGTCGAAGGTATTGCTCACGTTGCCCGATGCGGGATACCATCGCGTCCTGGTCACCTGCCGTGTTCGGGTAACGGTCTTTCCGTTTTCGGTGGTGGTGTAGGATTCGTTCACATAATAATCTTCGCCGCGCTGGCCCGTATAGCTGGAGGAAGTGTTGCAGTCGAAGGTCCAGAAGGGGAGATACATGCCGTTGAGCTTGTCGGCGCTGTCGGCATATTTTTTCAAATCGTTGGGTGCAAACCACAACCGGTTCATCCAGGTTTTGAAATTGGCGGAGGCCTTCTGAAGGTCGATCCCGAACGGCAGCACATACTGCGGCTTGTGCAACGTCGAAGTGGTACCGCTTTTCACGACCAGCGTGGCCGCGCAAAACGGACATTTATCCGAACTGATCCGCGGGTCTAGCGTGGACGTGGCCCCACAGCTTTCGCATTTCACGGTGGCCACCTCGATCTTTTCTTCGTTGTTGAAATTGCGGGCGAGAAAATCGTCGAGGCTGATCTCCTCGATTTCGTTTTTTACATCCGGTTGGGTGATGGGATTTTGTGCCCCGCAATATTCGCAGACCAGGTTGAGTGTGCCGGGCTTGAACTTTAAAATGGCGCCGCATCCGGCACAGGCCAACTCGTTGCTCACAGCCTTGGTGGCTTCCGTAAAATCACTCATGGAACAGACTCATTTTTTTGTGATCGCATTTTCAGGCTCCAGGCATCATTCTACACGACGCCTGGAAACGTGAGGGGATATATTTTTTTATTTATTGAGGGGGGAGTGGCGGGGGAATTGCGCCAAACAGACTTCCCAAGTCGGGCGCGTCGCTTGCTTTTGTCCAGCCGGCCATGCCTTGTTTCCACACCAACGTCTCGCGCGTGAGCGAGCCTTGCTGGGTCATTTGTTGCAGGGCGGCGAGGTTGAAGGGGCCTTGCTGTTGGCCATTGACGGCCACAAAATATTGGACGCCACCACCGGGAAGTGGCGGGGGACCTTGCGGCGGTTGCTGTTGATTTTGAGCGTTGAAAGCTTGTCCCATTTGTTGGGCCATGGCAAAGCCCATGCCCATACCGATGCCCGCACCGGCGTCGCCACCGGGATTTTTGGCTGCGGCTTCCATGGCGTTGGCGGCCTGGAACTGGGCGTACTGGTTGAGGTTTCCCAAAATGCCCATGCTGCTGCGCTTGTCCAGGGCTTGTTCCACTTCCGTGGGAAGCGAAATGTTTTCCACCAAGAACTTGGTCACTTCCAAACCGTACTCGCCAAACTCGGGATTGATCTTGCCGCTAATAAATTTCGATAGCTCATCATAGTTCGCCGCCAGATCCAGCACGGGGATTTTGCTTTCGCCGATGGCATCCGAAAAGCGCGTCACCACCAGGTTGCGCAGCTGTTCCGTCACCTCGTCGGTGGTGAAGTGGGCCTGGGTGCCGGCGATTTCCTTGATGAATTTTCCGGCGTCGGTCACCTTGATGGCAAACGAACCGAATGCCCGCAGGCGGATAGGTCCGAACTCGGCGTCGCGCAACATGATAGGGTTTTTGGTGCCCCACTTGTTGTCGGTAAAGTTCTTTGTGTTCACAAAGAAGATGTCCACCTTGAATGGGCTGTTGAAGCCATATTTCCATCCGCGCAACGTGGTCAGGATGGGCATGTTCTGGGTGGTAAGCTCGTAGCGGCCGGGCTTGAACACATCGGCGATCTGGCCTTCGTTCACAAACACCGCTACCTGGCTCTCGCGCACCGTGAGCTGTGCGCCGTTCTTGATTTCATCCTGGTAGCGCGGAAAACGCCACACCATCGTGTTGTTGGTGTCGTCTTTCCACTCAATAATATCGATGAGTTCATTCTTAAGCTTATCCCAGAGGCCCATGGTGTTGATTTTTTTGGTGATGATTTATATGAAAAGGTAAATAAAAAGAGATTAGCTTGTTTTTCAGTATGTGCCCTTTTTTATAAATCCTGGGAATTGATAAAAATTTGCAGGATCGAACGGCACATAGCGTAGGAGCTTAGCGCATAAACTCGTATAAACGATGGCAATGAACCCCATTTCCCTCGACACCATCATGAACCTGGTGGCTGAGGGAGAAACAGAAATGGAGCAGGATACACTAACGTTGTGGAACGCGATAAAGATGACTCCCGAAAAATGGAGCCAGGTATCTTATCCCGATAAAAGAATCGAATTTTGGGTTGTGGGATTGATCGGGAAGACCGCCATTTATTATAACGACATCGAGGAGGGGTTCAATATTTCCGGTTTCAAAACCTATGGACACCTCGATGATTGGGGATATGAGCAGGACGAACTTCCATGGGCGATGATCAAACTTTTTAGATCCAGGAATCTCCAATAAAACCCTGCGCGAGACCGATGTAAGTTTTTCACGCACCCTCACACGGTCAAGCCAACACATCCTGGCGAAATTGAAGTATGAACAACATACTGCTCTACAAAGGCTACAAGGCCATCATCGAATTCGACGCCGAAGAAAAACTCCTTTCCGGCCGCATCCTGGAAATCGACCGCGTGATCACCTTCGAAGGCCGGAGCGCGAAGAAAGTGGAAGCCGCGTTCAGGCATGCCGTTGATAAATACATGTTCACCTGTCAGGGAAGCTGGCGCGAGTTGAACAGCCTTTAAAAAATTACGGACTCCTACAACTCCACCCGTGTAGCCATCTCCCCAAACCGGCACAACGCATTGGCCCATTTCATCTGATCGATCGTATGGCACTCGGGCTCCAGCAATCTGGGGGATGCCACTAAAATACAAATGCACTTCGCGCGGCTCGTGGCCACATTGAGGCGATTGGGATTATACAGAAAGCTCATCCCCCGCGGCGCATCTTCCGTCGACGATGCGGTCATGGAATAGATCACCACGGGCGCCTGCTGTCCCTGGAACTTGTCGACGGTACCGATCTTTACATCGGGTAATTTTTCGCGCAAGCCGCTAACCTGGGCGTTGTAGGGGGCGACAATAAGAATATCATTTTTTGTGAGCGGCGACACCACACCTTCGGCATCGGTCCATGTTGCGCCTCGGCCTGTCAGTGTTTCCACAATGTTAGTGATGGTCGCAATCTCTTCGTCCGACCGGCTTTGAGATCCTTCATGATCGACGGGAACATAATAAAGTCCGCCACCCGTAAAGGGTACGGGACCATGGATCTGTTGGTTCTCCAAACCGGGGAGCGATCGCAGGCGGCTTTCGTAAAAGAGTTCCGAGGTGAATGTACACAGGTTCGGATGCAGGCGTCGCGTTATGCCCAGGAAAATGCCGCGGTCGTCGGGAATGGTTTGATGGCCGTCAAGCAAGTAGGTGAGGGCGGCAACGTCGCTGCCTTCGGGGTGAGCGCCGCGTTGTGGTTGTTCCAATTGCTGGGGATCGCCAAGCAAGATAAGATTGTGGGCCGATGGTGTGGCCGCCAGCACCTGGCTGAGAGACATTTGGCCAGCTTCATCCACAAATAAATAATCCAGCGCGCCGGCAGCTTTCTTGTCGGCCCATAACCATGCCGTTCCTCCAATAATTTTTCCTTGACCTAAAGCCTGGATCGCTTCTTCGGTTTTTGTGACCTCTGCAATGCCGGCAATAGCCACTTCACTTTTATCCGTCACTTTGTGCACACAATTCACGACAAGGTTTTGCTTTGCCGCATGCTCCACCACTTTCTCCAACAGGTTGCGGATCACTTTGTGGCCCACGGCCGTGACCCCAACCTTTTTTCCAGCGCGCACCAGGGCCAGGATCATGTCGGCGCCGGTGTGGGTTTTGCCGGTGCCCGGAGGTCCCTGGATGGCGAGCACACTTTTATCCAACTGCAGGGCCAGCCGTATGGCCCCTTGCCCGGGATCTTCGTTTGGTAGTAGCAGCGGTCCGGTGACGGGCGTTAACAGGCGTGGCTTTTTCTTTAGCAGCAAGTGCTTGGCGGCGCGGTGCGGCCACTCGTTGTCGAGGCCGTCTTCGATGATGTCGTTGGCCAGGTCCATGATGGAAGTGACGAGCGCCCCGGGGTCGATGCGTTCCATCACGTGCACGGCTTGTGGATGGCGGTCTGCTGTCTTTGCCGTCTTCTTGATGTCGATGGTGTAGCTGCTCAGATGGATCGCATACACGCTGCCGATCTTGGCGCCTTTCACTTCATGTAGCTCGTCGTCTTCATCCATGCTCACCTCTTGCGGCGGATAGCTGTAGCGGTGCACCGGCACTTTCATTTTGGCCGGCGTGATGACGGGTCCGATATAGTCCAGCCCGGCGAGCCCTTTTCGTTCTTCCAACAATGCCTCCCGGTCCATCTCGTGCACACGGAAATAATCCCACCACGCGCTTTTGTCTTCACGTCGGAAGTAGTCGATCAGGTGGGCCAGCAGCCATTTTCCTTTGTGGATGTCGGTCCAGGTTTCGCGGTCTTCCGGTAGCTTGGCCGTTAGGCCTTTGAAAAGTGCCAGCGCCCGGGTTTGGATGTCGCGCACGTTATCGCTGGCCTCACCCGTCTTTGCCTCGGGTCGGATGATGGTGACGCCAGCAGCAATTAATTCACTTCGCCGTGCTTCGAGCCATAAGTGCAGGGCTTGTGTGGCGCGACAGTCGTCTTCGTTGTAGCGCTCCACCACCTCCCGGATGTCGGCCGAAAGCGCGGGCACTTCGTTAAGCTCCAGCGCGCGCTCCAACGCACGGCGACAAGCACCGGCGGTGGGCAATTCGATTTGACGTTGATACGTTGTGAATTTTTCCAGGTCCTTCAGGGAATAATGCTCCACACTGGCTTTCAGGCTTTCGCGGATCACCATGTGGAGATCGATAAACCGTTCGGCCCGTAGCAACTGGTCTACGTCGTCGGCGCGTGTGCTGTGGCGGCTGGCCAGGCGTTTGATGGCGCCGGGTTCGTAAATGCCGTAGTGATAGATATAGAAGTTGGGATAACGCCGCCAGCGCTCCATGACCACGTCCATGAATTGTTCAAAGATCTTTTTCTCCGTCGCGACGTCCAGGGCCCAATGGGCGCGGTAGGTCATCGTTCCGGTGTCGTCCTGGAAAGCATAACCCAACAAATATTCCAAACCGCCGTTGCCGAAGAAGGGATCGCCTTCAATATCAAAATACACGTCGCCTTTGTCGGGTTCGGGAAGACGGAAAAAGCCCCGGCCGGTTTCGGGCGGCAATGTTTTGTAGAGGAGTTTGTCCTGTACACGTCCTTCCCATTGAATGAGGGCTTGGTCGTGCAGCGAGACGTAGGCCTCGGCATTTCCCCGCTTTGGTTTTTCGGGAAGGGGCAGGCTCAATTGTGCAAATTGTTCCAGCGTGTCGATCTGTTGATGCTGCAGCTCCTGGCGGTGGGCGGTGCGGATGCCGGCGATCAAAGATAAGTGATCGTCGTCGTGGCGCCGGGTATCGCAGTTTTTCCACCAGCGACAAATGGCGCAGTGCGCTACGGGATCAGGATAGATGTTTAATGCGGGGCCGAGCATGACCGTCTCGAAATTTTTGCGGATCAAGGCATAGTAGGCCCGGAAGTCGGTAAACAAAAAAGCTTCCGTGGGAAAATCATCCCCGGGCTTCACAACATACATTTTCCACGGTGTGTGATCTTGCAACCGCGCCAAGAGGTCCGTATAGAGACACAGTTGCAGGATGGTGGCGGCGCGGGTGTTTTGAGAAAGCTTGGTGTCCTGCACTTCATATGACCAATTGCCAAACCGGCTGGTGCCTGGAATTTTTAAAAGGATATCGGCATTACCGGTCCAGACGCCTTCCGAAAGTGTCGCCTGCGTGATAACATCCACGCCAGCGGCCATGGCCTTCACGGTTTCTTCGGTCGGTTGGTTTTTCAGGTCGACGATGGTCAGTCCCTTTTGGCGCAGGTGTTCCACATAGGCTGCTTCGTGTTGTGCGCCGCGTTTGGCCAGCACAGCCAGGGCAGGGTCGAACCAATCGGGCTTTGCCAGTTCTTTGTTGGCGACGGCGCGATCGAGTTGCGACAGGTGTTTGCAGCCGAGGTAGTTGGAGAGATCGGTCGCTGCTAAATATAAAATGCCGGAAACGTTACGCATGCGAAAAAATAGTAAATGAATTGGAACATTCCATCACAAATCCTTGCTGTGGATTCAGGATGAATAAACTATGAAGGGCGGGTTAAGTTAGATATATTTTTAAGAAGCTAAAAAGCAAGCCCGGTTCACACGAGCAGAATCACGACGTTGAGGACCATGAGCAGTGTCAATCGTGTGACGATGAGCATATAAAAAGGATCTTTGGATTTTAGATAGCGGATCAGGGATACAACTAAAATGACAAGTCCCGAAAAAGCTCCAATAAGAAACAATTCCCGTCCTCCTGTATAATTAAAGAGGGAAAAAATAGCCGACACCACCAAAGTGCTTAGGGTTGACCCCGCCCCAAAAGCGCCGATGAACCGTAAAAAGGAAGTATGGGCGTAGGCGGATTTTTGGAATATGTCCGGGAGTGCTATCCCGTTAAAATAGAAGGGTCCCAGAATAAAGTAAAAGATCGACAACACGATCGACATGATGAAGGTAATGCTGCCGACTAACCCCATGACGTGTTCCATAACGATGCCACCAACCAAAAGGACGAGGCTCCAGCGTTCAAATTGTTTCATATAATCACTCTAAAAAACGATGCGGCATGAAAACTTAAGATTCGGGACAAGCCATTGTCCCGACAAGATAGCGTTCATCTCCAAACATTTGAGTATCCCGGAAATTTTATTGATACAGACGCTCATCTTTTTACAAAATTTACATCCTCAGTACACGAATTTCCGTACACTCTCGCGACAAAGCTTACCCTTAAAATTTGTACATTGTTTAAAAAAACTACCTCTTATGAAAATGAAGTCTTTCTTTAGTGTTTTGGCTGCGGTCGCCCTGTCGTACACAGCCTTCACGCAAACTCTGGTCACACAAGTAAAGCCAGTCGGTGGTAAGGAATGGGGATACGCCAATCTGAAAGGCGACCTCATCATCCCGGCACAATTTCGAAAATGCTACCAGTTTTCGGCCGAGGGCTGGGCTCCCATTTACGATACCGAAGCCAAGCAGTATTATTTCATCAACCTGAAGGGCGAGAAACTGAATGCTGAAGTAAAAAGCTTTAAACTCATAGACGGTTTTGGCTTCGATGTCAAAGGCTTTGAGGATGGACTGGTGCCCATCCGGGTCGAGGACAAATGGGGTTTTCTCAATACACAAGGCAAGCTGGCCATCCCTGCCAAATACAAGCACGTAACCGACTTCAACAGCGGCCATGTGCCCGTGGAAGTGGACGAAAAACATTTTATCCTCAACACCAAAGGTGAAGAAACACCGGTAGACGCCAGCATCACAGACGTGAAAGCCTTTTCCGAAAAACTGGCTCCTTGCAAGACCGCCGACAAGAAAACAGGCTTCCTGGGCACTGACGGAAAGATCGCCATCGCCCCACAATTTGAAAGCGTAGGCTACTTCAGGGGTGGTCTGGCCTGGGCAAAAACGTTCGATAAAAAAGTGGGCTACATCAACACCAAAGGCGAGTGGGTGATTAAGCCGGTGTTTGATACCGCGGAAGATTTCGATGCCAAAAGCGGCATGGCCCGTGTAAAGGATGCCGGCGGCATGGCGTACGTGAACACGTCCGGCGAAGTGCTGAAAGTACCCGACACCGACTTGTGGGGAGACTTCTCCAACGGCTTGGCCAAAGGTCGCAAAAATGGCAAAGTGGGCTTCTTCAACGCCAAGGGAGAGTGGGTCATCCAACCCCAGTTTGACGCCGTCCGCGACTTTCTGAACGGCTACGCCGCCGTCAGGCAAGGCGAGCTGTGGGGCGTCATCGACCAGTCGGGCAAGTGGGTGTTCGAACCGAAATTCGAAGGTATCAAGGATATGGAGCTGGTGAAGTAATTCACGGTAAAAGACGTTATAATAGGATGTAGCGGTGAGGTTCGCCGCTACATTTTTTTTGTCGGGAAGGATACCTTTCATTTGCAAGTGGATTCACCCCCACGCGAATGAGGAACCTGAACATTTTTAAGAAGCTGTTCTTTTCGCATACCATCATCGGCTTGCTGGCCATCGTCATGTTGTCGGCCATCGTGTATGTGTTGGTCGGTGAGATTCTCATTCAACGCACGATGGACCAGTTGTCGTCCATCAACATCCTAAAAAAGGAGCTCATCGAGAACCATTTCTTCCGGTCGCAACAAAACCTGGAAGCGCTTTCGCTGGAAGATAAATTCCTGCATGTGCGCAACCGCTTAGTCCAAAAGAAAAAAGACGACGGCGATCACGATCTGTCCGATCTTTACAACGTCTGCCGCCTTTACAACTTTCGCAACCTTCACCTCTTCGACGCTGACCACACACAACTGTTCAGCACCGACAGCACCATGTATCCCGACGGCCTCATGCAACGCGTCGAGACCGTGGTGGCTAAGGAACCCAACCGCCTCTGGATCATCGACGCCTCGCCAGCCATTGGCGACAAACAAACTTTCCTTTTTTATTATGTCCCCATCCTGGAAAACGAGAAACGGGTGGGCATCGTGCTGGTACAGGAGAACTTCGAAAAGATCCAACGCATTTTGCTCGAGACCACCGGCATGGGCAGCACCGGCGAGTCCTACATCGTGGGCGATGACTATGTGATGCGCTCGACGTCGCGCTTCCTGTTGGATGCACCCCCGGGATCGGTGCGCGTAGAGACCGACGCCGCGCGCAATTCGTTCAAACAGTTGTCGGGCCGCGGCATCGTGACGGACTATCGCGGCGAGCGTGCCTTGAGTGTGTATCGCGTGGCCGATGTGCCGGGGCTAACGTGGGCCATCATTTCGGAGATCGACCTGAGCGAGGCAATGGAGCCGATCATAAGGCTGCGCAATTATCTTATCGCTATCACGCTCATCGTGCTGCTCTTCATCGTGGTGGTCACCTATTTTGTTTCCAACGCCATAGCCCAGCCCATCCTGCAATTGAGAGAGATCATCGTCACGTTGTCCAAGGGCATGATGCCTTCGGGGAGCCGGCGCATCACGTCGTCGGACGAGATGGGTCAGATGGCCAACGCGATCTATCAACTCACGGAAGGGCTGGAGCGCACGACTACTTTTGCCAAGGAGATTGGTTCGGGAAATTTCAATACTTCTTTCACTACGCTCAGCGACAAAGACACGTTGGGATTGGCCCTCATCCACATGCGCGATGCCTTGCGCAGCATGAATGAGCGCGAATTGAAAAGCGCCCGCGAACGCGCCGCCGCCCTGCTGGAAGGCCAGGAGAACGAACGTCGCCGCATCATCAAAGAACTTCACGACGGCGTGGGCCAATTGCTCACCGCTATCCGCATGCGCGTGGACGCCCTGGAAGGCAACACGGCCTGGAAGGAAGAGATCAAACGTCACATCAACGACACCATTGCCGAAGTGAAGCGAATTTCCTACAACGTGATGCCCCAAGCTCTCGTAGATTTTGGGCTTGAGGCAGCCTTGAAAGGATTGTGTGACACCGTAAAAAAATATGCGACGTTCACCATCGACTTCCGTTACATAAAAGAGTTCGAGCACTCCCTCAATTTTGAAGTGAACATCGCCCTCTTCCGCATCGCCCAGGAAGGTCTCAACAATGTGGTGAAACACGCCGGGGCAACCCACGTGAACCTGCACCTGCTCGACAACGAAGACGAGGTCTACATGCTGCTGGAAGACGATGGCAAAGGCTTTGACATGCATGCCGCGGCCCACCAGGGAGGCCAGGGCCTGCGCAACATCAAAGAGCGGGCAAAGCTGCTCGACGGCAGCGCCGAAATACATTCCTCCCCCGGCGAAGGCACGGTCGTGGAGGTGCACATTCCGGTTGTCTAACTTATAGCGTACCTTAGGGACTTGATTTTTTTTGTATGAACAAGATCAGATTGCTGCTAGCCGATGACCACCCGCTGATCCGCGCGGGATTCAAATCGATGCTTGTAAAAAACGAGCACTTCGAGATTGTGGGCGAAGCCGAAAATGGCACCGACCTCCTAACCCTCACCGCCGAGCTGTCGCCCGACATGATCCTGACCGATATCAGCATGCCCGGTATGAGTGGCCTGGAGGCTTTGCAGAAAGTGAAAAAGCAATACCCCACCATCAAATGCATCGTGCTGACGATGCACGAAGAACGGGAGTACATCATGAATGCCCTGAAAACCGGCGCCGAAGGCTACCTGCTGAAAAGCATCGAGGGACCCGAGCTGGAAAAGGCCATCCTGGTGGTCTTTAACGGCGGCAAATATTTCAGCCCCATCATCACATCCATCCTGGCCGACTCCGTGGCCCGTCCCGAAGTTCCCGAGGTGGGCGACATCACTCCCCGCGAAAAGGAGGTGCTGGAATTGGTGGCCCAGGGTAAGAGCACCAAACAGATCGCCGACCTGCTGGGCATCAGCATCCGCACGGTGGAGTCGCACCGCATCAACATGTTGAAGAAAATGAAAGTGAACAACACCGCCGAGCTGATCCGCAAGGCCATCGAAATGAAGATCCTTTCCTGACTCAGGGTAAACCCCGAGACACGTTTCCGTGAAAATCATAGGGCCCAAATGGTACATTTCCTGACGGAAGCCTTTGCCCTCGCGCCGTTTATTTGTACAACAGCAAACAAACGAGTTATGAAAAAGCGACTGAACGTGTGGACGAAGACCATGGCCCTGGTGGCCTTATTTGTGGCAAGTGTTTCCTTCGCCAACGCACAAACGGGCAGCGACCCGGCATGGCCCATCTCTAAGGACGTGCAAAAAGTAGCCAATAAGAAAAGTTTGAGTGACCCCAGCCTGCGCCAATCGCACATCCGTGCGAAATCAATGGATGCACACTGGTTTGTCTCCAAGAGAGCCAGCAAGGCCTCGCGCGAAAGCATGATGGCCAAAGGCAACGTAGCGTCGAATGGAACACCTTCGTGGGTCATCTCCAAGGGCGTGCAGCGCGTCGGCCGATAATCAAAAAGAAAGTTTCTTAAGTTTTAGGTACACAGGGAGAGGGAATCCCTACCGTGCAAACGGTAGGTGATTCCCATTTTTTTGTGGCATAAGTAAATCTTTTGCCCGTTTTTCCTCGTTCATAACAGTTGAAGTTTTAGTATTTTTGACCATATCAGTTCAATTTGGGCGCTTTACTAAAAAAGAAAACGATCATGAACGACGTGTTTCCAAAGCCGGATCATAAATACAATTCCGTGGCCGAGCGCATTGAAGCGCTTATTGAAAAAAATGTGCTGAAGGTCGGCGACAAATTGCTGTCGGTGCGCGCCCTCAGCAAGGAGCAGGGCATTAGCCTGAGCACGGCGTTCCAGGCCTACTATTTATTGGAAAGCAAAGGGCTGGTGGAAGCCCGGCCGCAATCGGGCTACTACGTGAAGTACTCCCCCGAGCATGTGCTCGACCTGCCCCGCACCAGCGAACCCCCCGACGATGCCCTTCCCGTCACCATCGACGACATGATCAACAGCGTGTATGTCGACCTCAACTCGCGCACACTGCTGAATTTCTCCATGGCCGCACCCGCCATCGAGCTGCTGCCCACGGCGAAGCTCAACAAGGCCGTGACCCATGTGCTGCGCGAATCAAAAACAAGCTGCCTGCACTACGAACATATCCAGGGCAACGTGGCGTTGCGAAAACAAATCGCGCGACAAGCTTTTAATTGGGGAGGCACACCGAGTGAGGACGACATTGTGGTAACGGCCGGCTGCGTGGAGGCATTGTCGCTTTGCATCAAAGCGATCACCAATGCGGGCGATGCCATCGCGATAGAGAGCCCCACGTACTTTGCTATTTTCCAAGTGATGCAAAGTCATGGGCTGAAGGTGGTGGAGATTCCCACAGACCCGGTGTTGGGATTGGACATCGACTACCTCGAGCAAGCTATTCCCCGCTTCAACATCAAGGCATGTTTGGTGGTGAGCAACTTCAACAATCCCCTGGGAAGCTGCATGCCCGACGAACGCAAGAAGCGGCTGGTGGACATGCTGGCGAAAAAAGAGATCCCCCTCATCGAAGACGACATTTATGGCGAGCTCTACTTTGGTAAAACCCGTCCCAAGACCTGCAAGAGCTTTGACAAAAAAGGACTCGTGCTGCATTGTGCGTCGTTTTCCAAATCGCTGGCGCCGGGCTACCGTATCGGCTGGGCCATCCCCGGCAAATTCAAGGACAAAGTGATCCGCCTCAAGCGCATGCACACCGTCTCCACCAACACGCTGGCCCAGGCTGCCGTGGCCGACTTCCTCAGCAAAGGCCGCTTCGAGTTGCACCTTCGCCACCTGCGCAAGGCGCTCCACACCCAGGCCCTCCGTTATGTCCAGGCCGTCTGCGACTATTTCCCCGAAGACACGTGTATCTCACGCCCTCAGGGAGGGTTCACGCTGTGGATCGAGATGAACAAAAAAATAAATGCGTACAAGCTTCACAAGCGCGCACTGAAACACAACATCGGCATTGCCCCAGGCCAGATATTTTCTTCCCAGGGAAGATTTGAGAATTGCTTCCGCATCAGCTATGGTGAGCCGTGGAATCCAAAAATCGAAGAGGGGTTGAAGACGCTGGGCAAGTTGATGCGTGAGTGGCGGTAAGGCCCATTTACTTTACTTCGGGGCGAGGGATTTTATAAACCGCTTCGACGTTTCCGCATAGCCGTGCTTGAGATAGAAATCGTGCGTGAGCAGTCGCCGCATGTTGCTGGTCACTTCCACGGATGTACATCCCTGTGCCACCAGAAATTTTTCAGCTTCCGTCAACATGTATTGGCCGATGCCTTGGCTCCGTACCCGCTCATGCACACAAAAGGCGGTGATGCGTCCCATCATGCCGGGCGAGTGAAAGATTTTAAACCAGTGCAAGGAAATGAATCCGACCACATCACCTTCCATTTCGCAGACGAGCAGCCGGTATGTTTCGGCGCGGTAGGTTTCAATTTTGCCAAGCACAAAATCCAGGTTCTCCTGAGGCGGCGGGTATCCCAGTTGCGTAAGCAAAACCGCCAGCGCGGCGGCGTCTTCCCGAATGGCCTGACGAATATTCATGAGATGAATGTTAAAAAATTGAACCACCTATTGAAGTAAACGAGAATGCAACAAACGTGTTCCGGCAGAACGGCCACAGCGCGAACCCGCTCATCAACCCCCGGCCTATGCCGGCGCCCATCCTAACCCAGCTCCTGCAACGTTCGATCTGTTAAAATTTCCGCAATCGTTATAGCCTGCTAAAGCGTCAATAAAATTACATGAAAGGTGAATCACCGCAACGTTTCGGTAGCTTTGGGAGTTAAATAACTTGGACGACCCGCTAAATAAACCATGGGTCTGCCCTAAAATAAACGATATGAACACTGTACAACTTCTTGGACTCGCTGCAGGAATGTTAACGACGATAGCCTTTCTTCCCCAGGTGATCAAAACCTGGAAAAGCCGTTCGGCAAAGGACCTTTCGTTGGGTATGTTTTCGCTTTTTTGCTTGGGCGTGGCGTTGTGGCTGGCCTATGGCATCCTGGTGCGCGACATCCCCGTGATTGCCGCCAACATGCTCACGCTCATGCTGGCCTCCACCCTTCTTTTCTTCAAGCTCCGCTTCAAAGAGTAAGCTGCTCCCACAACGTCTGTTTGTAGTCGCGATGGGCAAAGTACACCACCACCAGTTGGGCTGGGATGGCCGCCCACAACAACACCGGCATATAGGTAACCCCATAATGGATCAATCCCAGCAACCCGATCATGAGACCGGTCAACAGGCCGCGCACCAGGTTGCCGCTTTGTGTGCGCAGGCTGGGGGCCATTGAAAACGGCAGATAACGTTTGGAGATCGTGACCAGCAAAAGCACCATGATCATATTATTGAACAGGCCGAAAAGTAAATCAGGCCACACGCGCCATCCCCACACATATAGAATGATGACGCTGATCACCGTATAGCCCGGCACAAACAATCGAACAAAAATCGCCTTGAGCGCCCCGCTCAAAATTTCACCTGGAGCCTGTAAGGGCGCAGAAAAATAAATCCAGCTTGCTTTGAAGTCATCCGAGTAGGGCATTTCGTGACAGGCTACCTGCTGCACCATGAACATGAGGTAGATCAGCACCAAATGATAATTGGATTCCGAAAGATGGGCCAGTGTGGATCCAAGGGAATCTTTGCTGCGAAAAATAAAGATGAAGCACAGGACCAGCACATACCCATAGGCCGGGTAGATCTTCAGTTTGATCTTCCTGTCGCGCGACAACAATTTGGAAACCACATCGAAGGCGCCCTGCTCCACAGACGAGGCCGTGAACCAGCGCCGCGATGGAAGCGTTGCACGTTGAACAACCACTTTTTTTGCTTTTGCTTTTGGTTCGTCCATGCCCCCGCTAAGCGCACTGAGCTTTCGGTTGAAAATGGGCGTTAGAAACGTGTTCACAGCATACATGCCAGCGAAAGGAACGACCAATGCGCAGGCTGTTAACCCCAGGTGAAGACCATCGAAAAGATGAAGCTTCACCATTTCCAACGCGCCGGCTATCCACAGCGGCGGGATGAGGAAACTCCAGGCGCTGAGGGTGAAATCAAAAAGATCGCCCGTAAGCCTTCCCATCATGCGCGGCAGGATCTGGTAGCTGCCCATCACCGCCACGGCCATGATGATCTGAAAATAGTTGATGATGTTCTTTAATTTTTCTTCGCTGGAAAACTGCATGACCAGGAGGTAGAACGCGTTGGTGATAAACACCGCCGTGAGGATGGCCAGCACAACCCCCACACAGAACGCCAGCAGCACGGCCCATCCATGCATAAAGAACACCACCACACACGGCACAATGGACAGTCCAACCGCCAGCTGACCAAGGTAAAGCATGATGTGCGTGATGCGCGCCACAAAGAGCGTGCGACCGTCGACGGGCCGGGGGAGAATGATGGTGTTGTCGCTGGTATCAAGCAGGATGGAGGAGAAGTCGGTGATGAGCGTCATCACGATCATGACCATGAGGTAGCTGAAGAACACCGTCATGGCAAAGCGAAACGACGGGATGGCGCTGAGAAGGAACCCGACAAACACGCCGAAAATGATATAGACGAACACGGTTTGCCAAAACGTGCTGCCCGATTCTTTTGCATTTTTCTGAAAGGTGACCAATTGCCGCCGGTTGTCCATCACGATCTTGATGGCCACGATGGCCCGCACTTGTTCGTAGTCAGCACCGAGCAACCTGAATATCCAGGCGAAGGCGTCCAGCACGGTGAGGAGAACTTTTTCCATAATTAACTTTTCAACACATCGATAAAGTGACCCGCGGCCGCGGCATGTTCGCGGTTGCCGGTGAGATCGGTAAATATTTTTTCAAGCGAGCCGGTGGCCTGGGCGTTCAGTTCGGCAAAGGTGCCGTTGGCGATCACTTCGCCTTTGTTGATGATGATGATGCGGTCGGAGATCTTTTCGACCACGTCCATGAGGTGTGAACTGTAGAAGATGGTTTTGCCGGCTTGTTTGAGCTGTGAGAGAATTTCCTTGACCAGGATGACGGCGTTGGCATCCAGACCCGACAGCGGTTCGTCCAGGAAAAGCAACGCGGGGTTGTGGATCATGCCGGCGATGAGCAGCACTTTTTGTCGCATGCCCTTGGAGAAGGTGGTCATGCGCGAATCGTGGTGTTCGCTGAGTTCGAAAAGATCCAGCAGCTCCCGGGCTTTTTTGTCGACCACATTCAGGTCCATTTTGTAGAGCTGGCCAACGAAATACAAATACTCCAACGGCGTGAGCGTGTCATAGAGCGCGGCGTTCTCGGGAATGTAGCCGATCTGTTTCTTTACCTCCACGGGTTGCTTGCGGATGTCCAGCCCCAACACGGTCACCTCGCCATCGAAATCGGGAATGATGCCGGTTAGGATCTTGATGGTGGTGCTTTTGCCGGCGCCGTTGGGCCCGATGTAGCCGATGATCTCCCCTTGCCGGATGGTGAGGTCGATGTTTTTTAGAACGGTTTCGGTATAGGTTTTCGACAGGTTGCGAGCGACGATCACGGAGTTTTCCATAGGGAAAATAAGGAAGTTAGCGTGTACTACAAGTATACGCATTATTTGAATTCAGTAGCGCCGCGCTATCCCTTAGGCCGGCTTTGTGGCCACCGACAGGATCGTGCGGATGCTGGAATCGAAGCCGTCGACGGTGGTGGGTTTGGTGAGGAATTGATGGGCGCCGGCGTTGAGACAGAATTCTTTTTCGGCGGGGGTGGAGGAGGTGGTGAGGATCACCACGGGTATGTGCCGCAGGTCGTCGTCGGCCTTCAAACGGGCCAGCACATCGCGGCCGTGGAGCTTGGGAATGTTCAGGTCGAGGAGGATAATGTTGGGGAAATTTTTACCCATTTTGAGAAATGAAATCACCTTATCACCCTGCTTTACAACGTCCAGTGTGAAGGACACGCCCTTTTCACGGAGTACGTCCTCCATGAGTTCTACGTCGTCCTGATCATCTTCTACCAAAAGTATTTTCAGAGGGTCCACAAAAAAATAGGGTTGGGGATAAAAACGGCACAAAATTTAACCATACCAAATGTAAATTTTATTTTGAGTAATTCTTCTCCCGATATGGCTAAAATGACGGGGGTCGTGGAAACAAAACTTTCCGACCCTAAAATTGTTGGCATCGGCGCTTCGGCCGGTGGCATGGAGGCGCTTCACGACCTATTCGATTACCTGCCCGCCAACACGGGCTTCTCCTATGTAGTGGTGCAGCATCTATCGCCCGACTATAAAAGTCTCATGGCCGATCTGCTGTCGAAGCATACGGCCATGCGGGTGCGCGAGGCCGTCGACGGTTGCGAGATCGAACCGGATTGCATCTACGTCATCCCCAGCAAAAAATTAATGACAGTCCAGGACCAAAAGCTTCGTCTTGTCGAGAAGCTCAAGGGAACGGGCCCCAACAACGCAGTGGATATCTTTTTTACCTCCCTGGCCGAAGACATCGGCGAGCGAGCCGTGGGGATCGTGCTTTCGGGCACCGGTACCGATGGATCAAAAGGCATCGAGGCCATCAAGCGTCGCGGCGGAATCGTGATCGTACAAGACCCGCTTACCGCTGCGTTCGACGGCATGCCCAACAGCGCCATCGCCTCCGGTTATGCGGACCTGATCGTGCCTCCCGAAATGATCGGCGAAGAAATGCTGGAGTTCATCAAGGACGAGCCCCTCGTGCAATCTTTTCACAGCATGAGCCGGCACGACGAAAAGAATTTGCGTGAGCTATTGGAACAACTCCACAAGAATACAAAACACGATTTCAACCAATACAAGCGGCCCACGCTGCTGCGCCGCCTGGCCAAACGCATGTCGGAAGTGGGCGCCGTCGATCTCGAGGCCTATCGTCAGTACGTCCGGGAGAATGATGATGAGCTGAAGATCCTCGGGCGCGAATTTCTGATCAACGTCACGAAATTTTTTCGCGACGTCGATGCGTTCGACTGTTTGCGCACGCAAGCCATACCCAACATACTTTCAAAGAAGTCGGCAGAAGACACCATAAAAGTTTGGGTGGCCGCCTGCAGCAGTGGCGAGGAAGCCTATACGGTGGCATTGCTGTTCCGCGAATGCATGGATAACATGGGTATGCTGTTCCCGAACCTGAAGATATTCGCCACCGACATCGACGCCGACGCGCTGGAAACGGCTTCGCGCGGTGTGTATGGCGAGAGTATCGCGCGCGATGTGCCTCCTGCTTTGCTGAAGAAATATTTTATCGAGGAAGGAAAATCCTATCGCGTCGCGCCGGAGCTGCGCAAACACGTGGTGTTTGCCAACCACGACATATTGAAGGATCACCCCTTCAGCCACATCGACCTCATCCTTTGCCGGAACATGTTCATCTACATCAACCCGGTGTTGCAGCGCAAGGCGTTGAAGAAATTTCATTTCGCCTTGAAGATGGATGGCTATTTAATGCTGGGTCCCAGCGAAAACATCGGGCAATTGAAGGATTCCATGCTCGAGTTGAGCCGCAAATGGAAACTCTATCAGTGCTCCACCAAAGCCACCATGGCCGACGGCGAGACCATGCTGGTACCCTTGGAAAGGACCGCGTTTCCTCACGTCGCCACCCGCACGGCGCGCAATCCGCTGGCCAATATGGCCGAGATCTTTAAAGACACACTGTTGGAAGACCGGAAGATTGTGGCCCTCGTGATCGACCGCGAATTCAAAGTGAAGCAAGCGGTGGGCAGCTATAAGAATTTTCTTCACTTCCCGGAAGACATCTTTAATTTCAATTTGCTGAAGTTGGTGGCGCCAGACCTGGCCGTGGCCCTGGGCGTGACGGTGCGCCGTGCCATCGCGTTGAATGAGAAAAGTGTGCTGAAACGCGTGGCAGTTCACCACGATGCGTCGCCCCGCTTTGTCAATATCATCGTGAAACCGTATCTCACCCAAAAGGAATTCCAGGAGCCCTTCCTCTCGGTGATCCTGGAAGAAGACAACGCGGAACCCCGCATAGCGAAATCCATCGATCCGGAAATGGCCGGCGACCTGATCCGCGTCACCGAACTGGAACGCGAACTGATCGACACCCGTGAAAATCTACAGGCCGTGATCGAAGAGCTGGAGACAGCAAACGAAGAAATGCAGGCCAACAACGAGGAGATGATCTCCACCAACGAGGAACTGCAAAGCACCAACGAAGAACTTCAGTCGCTGAACGAAGAGCTGCACACCGTAAGCGCCGAGCACCAGTCGAAGATCCAGGAATTGTATGAACTGAACGACGACCTGAACAATTATTTCAACAACTCCGACATCGGACAGATTTTGGTCGATCGCAAAATGGTCATCCGCAAATTTAGCCCCTCCTCGCGCCGCATGATCAATTTTATCGATTCCGACATCGGCCGCTCGCTGGCTGACATCACGACCAACATCCCCAGCGTGGATATGGTCGATCAGATCCGGAAAGTCATTAGCACGGGCGAGCTCGTGGCGAAGGAGATCGAGACGACCGATCATCATTTCTATCTCATGCGGCTGAGTCCTTACGTGCGGCGTGACAAGACCATTGATGGCGTGGTGATCAATTTCATCGACATTTCGCAGATCAAGCGGCTCGATAGCATCGTCCAGGGGATCTTCAAAAGTTCGATCAGCGGCATTGCCGCCAAGCGTGCCGTTCGCGACAAGCAAAGAAAGATCATAGACTTCGAATACCTGGCCGTGAATGAGGCCGCAGAGAGAATGTTCAAAGTAAAACCCGGTGCGCTGGCAGGTCAAAAACTGCTGCATATGTTCAACGGCGACAGGACCTATTTCGACATGTACGTGAACGTCGTGGAAACCGGCGTGCCCGCGCGATTGGAATTTTACCAGGAGGCCTCCGACAAGTGGTACGACACCACCGTTGTAAAAATGCTCGACGGCATAGTGACCACCTACACCGACATCACTAAACGAAAAAAAGATGCCGACATCATCGCGCGCAACTTCGAGGACCTCGAGATCACTTCTCAAAAGCTTTCCGAAAGCAACACCCAATTGGAACGCTCCAACTTCGACCTGATGCAATTTGCCTCCGTGGCTTCACATGATTTGAAGGAGCCGCTGCGCAAGATCCAGGCGTTTGGAAATTTGTTGCAATCCAAGATCAACGGCAAGCTCTCGGAAAGCGAAGCCGGCTATTTCGATAAAATGATAAACGCCTCCAGCCGCATGCAGTTCCTCATCGACGATGTGCTGACACTCTCCAAACTCTCCAACAACGGCATCGTGAAAGAGTCCACCGACCTGAAAGCGTTGGTCAAGGAAATATGCAGTGACCTCGAGGTTTCCATTCGCGACAAGAACGCGGTGGTCCGGATCGGCGATCTTCCCTATATAGACGCTGTGCCCGGACAGATGCGACAGGTATTCCAAAACCTCATCAGCAACGCACTGAAATTTGCGGGCTCCCGTGAGCCGGTCATCAACATTGAACAAAAGCCGTTGACCCGCGAGTATGTGGAAATGCTGGCTATTTCTCCCGAAAACTTCACCTGCGTGGAAGTGAGCGACAACGGCATCGGGTTTGAGAACGAATACCGCGAAAAGATATTTGGCATCTTCCAGCGCCTGCATGGCCGGAACTTTGAAGGCACCGGCATCGGGTTGGCTATTGCCCGGAAGATCGTGGAGAACCATGGCGGCTACATCTATGCCCGCGGCGAGGTGAACAAGGGTGCCACCTTCCACTTGATCCTGCCCATTACACCCCAATCCAGCCTCAGCGCAGGACGGTAACGTACACTTCACTGTTCAAATCTGATCAGCGCCGCGCTCCAAAAACCTTCATGGGGAAACAAAAAACGCGGTTTTGTCGCCCGGCATTGTTCTTGAATGGCTTCGCGCGACAAACACCCCCCCCATGAGTACGCTCTTCAGAATCCTCGCCCTGATCGCCCTTCTATACCTGACGGAGGGCATTCAAAAAGCCGTAGGACAACCGGTGAAGCAGGCCCGCTCCGTCAAATTCTTCGAAAATGTAGTGTTGGAAACCTCCGACCACACCGTGGTGCAGATCCACGAATCGAAAACTGCGGGGATCGCGATCAAGGCCGATGCCGCATGGATCGACAAAATAAAAACTTCTGTCACCGGCACGACGCTGACTGTGCACCTCGATGAAAAAAACTTTGACGACGGTAGTATAGAGATCTGCATCCAGTTGCCGGTCCTCCGAAAAATTTCGCTGAGCGGCGGTGGATACGTGCAAATAACCGACGGCAACCTCGCCCTGGACCTGGAGACCAGCATTACCGGCGGTGGTCGTATAAAATTCGAGGAAAAGTCGCGCGTACAAAACCTTTATGGCCGCGTGAGTGGCGGCGGCACCGTGGAAGCGTTGAACCTGATGGCGGAGAAGGCCAGCATATTGATCGTTGGTGGCGGCGAGGTGATGCTCCAGGTGAGCGAGGCACTGGAGGGAAAAATTATCGGTGGCGGAGACATTTTGTACGAAGGCGATCCCCAGGTTTCTTCGCAGATCAGCGGCGGCGGCCGGGTAGCGAGTCGTTATTCCCGGTTCCCGGCGATGTAACCATCCCAGTCCTGCGCGGTAGTCATAAGATGATTCTTAACCTCACCTAATAAAAAAATATGATCCGCAATCAGCTCCGGTTTTCTGCAAGAGTTTTTCTGAAGGACAAATTCTTTTCGATCCTCAACATGCTCGGCCTCGCGCTGGGCATCGCCGTCAGCATTATTTTATTGTTGATCCTGCAAAACGATCTTTCGTACGATAAGCATCACGCCAACTACAAGCGTATCTACCGGCTCGGTGGCCACCTGCAGGCCACAGGCGTCGATGGCCGGAGCTCGCGTTCGGCGCGCGAGTTGGGTGCCATCCTGAAAGCGGAGTTTCCCGAAGTGCAGGAAGTGGTGCGAGCCAACAGCTGGGACCGCACCCTGGTGAAATACGAACCCAAGGACGGCGAAGAGAAAGCGTTTTACGAAGAGAACATCGTGCGCACCGACTCTACCTACTTCCAGGTCTTCACCCACAACTTCATCGCCGGCGATCCGAAAACGTGTCTGCGCGATTTGCGGACACTCGTCGTCACCCAATCGACCGCCAAGCGCTATTTTGGCGACGACAACCCGCTCGACAAAAGCGTTCTGATCGACGGCACACCCTGGAAAGTGACGGCTGTGATCGAAGACGTTCCGGAAAACACCCACTTGAAGTTCGACATCCTGCTCTCGCGATTGGTAGACCGCGAGTGGGTGATCGAAAATGGTGCGGTGAAGTCGGAAGCGTTTTGGAATCCCGACGTGTACACCTATCTGCTGGTGCCCGATCACTACAACCCACAAGATTTCATGGCCAAGTTCCCGGCCATCTACACCAAATATTTCAAGTCGTTTGGCGACCAGGTCGGGGGCAAGTACACCCCCATTCTCGAACCGCTGGCCGACATTCATTTTAACTCGACACTCCAGGCCGACGAGCCCCATGGCAACATGGCCTATCTCTATGCCTTCACCGGCATCGGCATCTTCATCATTTTGCTGGCCTGCATCAACTACATGAATTTATCGACGGCAAAATCGGTGAACCGCGCCGGGGAGATCGCCATGAAGAAGACGCTGGGCTCTTCCAAACGCGCGCTGGTATTTTCCTTTTTGATGGAATCCGTTTTCTTGTCGATGCTCTCTTTGCTGTTGGCCATTGGGTTGGTGTTTTTCGTACTGAAGGCAACATCTTTCAACGCGCTCGTAGGCAAAAATCTTTCGCCCGATTTTCTGCACAACCCATTGTTGTTGTTCGGATCCATAGGCATTGCGTTGGGCATCGGCATCATTTCGGGATTGTATCCCGCGTTCTACCTGCCGGGCATTCCCACGATCATGGCCTTGAAAGGCGCCTTCAAAAACCGGAAGTCGAGCCACGTGCTGCGGCGCGTGTTGATCACCACGCAGTTTGCCATCTCCATCTTTGTGGTAGTGTGCACGCTCTTCATGCAGGACCAGATCGACTTCATGCGGTCGCGCGAACTGGGATTCAACAAAGAAAACGTCGTGGTGTTGCCCATCCTCGATACACTAGTACAGCATCAATTGACCGGCATCAAGAATGAGTTTCTTCAAAATCCGAACATCATCGCAGCGACCACATCGTATAGCATTCCAGGTATGAACGTAGACGGTGGCTCCGTGATGATGGCCGAATCAAAAGAAGGCATGACCCAGCAACGGTTCACGGCCATGTTTGTGGGCGACGACTATCTGAAAACGATGGGCATCTCCGTCGTGGACGGCAGGGACTTTCAGACCGGGCCACAGGCGGATGTGCGCGATGTATTTATCGCGAACGAGACCGCCGTGAAGCTGATGGGCTGGGGTAAGGACTCCACGAATCAACACGGCCCCGTTGGCAAGAAGTTGAAATGGTTTCACGCCGAGACCGATGGTCAGGTGATTGGTGTAGTGAAAGATTTTAATTTCAATTCATTGCACAACGCCATTGAGCCGTTGATCATCGTCAAGGCCGACACCGAAGGCGGTTGGCTACACTTGCGTGTGAAAGGTGAAAACCTGCCCGAGACCATGGCCTACATCAAAAAGAAGTGGGCGCAATTCGATCCGAATCACCCCTATGAATATTTCTTCCTCGACGAA
>DATDAV010000212.1:0-1135 GCA_036525235.1 Chryseolinea sp.
GCACGTGAATCATATCACGGTTCACGGTAAATGCAATCGTTTTCGTGAAACAAGTGGCCCGCCGAGGCGCATAAACCCTAGCGTTTCCGGGAGGGACGCTTGTTTTTCAAACGCTCCAAATACGCCTTTACTTCGGAATAGTACAGCCTTGGTGCGCTGGGCACCTTGACGGGCTGCGGCAATTCGCCGCTGGCAATCAAACGGCGCACCGATCGCTCGGAAATGTCGCCCAGCAAGTGGGCGGTTTCCTTGAAGTCAATCAGTCGGTTCTCTTGGGTGGAAGGGATATTCATTGGGCCTCCGGGACTTGCTCATGGCTTGTTCTGGAGCTTCCTGAGTTCCTTTTCATGGGCTATTCGCTCCATGTTCATGCGTTGGGCCAGTTTCGGTAGCCTTTGAAAACCTCCGCAGTCAGATGGCCCTCGTGCTTGTTGACAAGCTCCATCAGGAACTTCTGTTCCTGGGCGTCAATGTCGGAAACTTCGGGCAAAAGGGCGCCCACCAGAGTCATGACCGCTTTGGAAGTGAGAAAGGTTCTACCCTTGACCTGATTGTAAAGGGCCAAAACGGGGATGTCATAGCCCGTTCCGGGGGCGTCCATCGCGTCAAGAATACCTTCCACGCAGAGGTTCACAAAATTGTTCAGTCCCTGCTGCAACAGCTTGGCCTTTTCCAGAATACGGTCGATCAGGTCGACGCGCAAAACGAGGGCAATACGCTTTCCCGGTTTCTTTTTTGCTTTCGAATCCATGCCAAAAATCCGGCTTTCCCGGATCAAATCAACGCGGAAACGCTTTCCCGCCCAAGAAACATGCGGGTTTCGGTTTGCCCCGCCGGCGCCGCGCGTAGCACTCGATCCGCGGTGAGAACTTTACAGGGATTGTGTCAAGGGCCCCCTCCGCAGGCGCTTGGCACAAAGGGCCCGACAGATTCTTGAACTTGTTAGGGTGGCGACGGTCTTTTAATGACCACGCCTTAGCTGTCGGCTTTCGTCACGCCTTGGCAAATCCAGCTATCCCTATGATTTCCTCATAGAACTTATCGGCTTCCTCGCCGGTAAGCTCAACGACATCGGGAGGTTCGGTACTGAATGTAAGTTTCAATTGAGAGGAGGATCTAAACTTACCAGTCCGTT
>DATDAV010000213.1:0-1065 GCA_036525235.1 Chryseolinea sp.
GTATTTGATGGTTTTCTTTTCGAGCAATTGCAGACGCCGGACACCCAGATCAAATCCCTGCTTGTTAATCTCGTAGGGCCCCCACATCCCCACGGCAACTTTTGCTCCCACCGCCATTTTGAGCGTATCGGCCAGGTTGAAACTCTTTCCCGGTAACATTGGGCACTTGTTGCAATTCGGGAAAAGGCGCGCTCCGAATCCCTCGAAAACGTGCAAGTTGGGATTTTCCAAAAAATCCTCAGGCAGCCAACTGATGGTATAGGCCTCGAAATTCCGGTCCGCTTCCCTGCGTACTTTCAAGCCAGAGGTCAGACGTGGCTGCTTGGAATCGGCCAGGACCCGGATGACCGAGATAAATGAATGGGAAAATTCCGGGTCATTCCCTTTGTTCTCATAGGCAAAAGGGATGATGAAATAGCGGTCCTGGGTGTTCTTTCCCTCTCCGAGCCGGGCCAGGATCTTGGCCTTGATGCGATTCGTGACCTGTTGGGCCAACGGCACATCGTAATCCGAAAAGTCGATACCCCTTTTCTCCGGGCCGGCCTGCGCGGATCCCGGTGCGAAAACAATCAGAAAACCCGCCACGAACAAAAGCACGGTTTTGATGAGCCTCCTGTCGGCTTGCTGATCTTGGTTTCGCATGGCAGCCCCCATGATGCAAATGTCGGCCGAATGGCGTCAATAGCCAGTCGATTGGAAGGTCGAAAATTTCCTCCCGACGCGGCTGCCTGCGAAGACGAATCGAAAATCGTTCGCGCTTTCGTTCAAAAAGAAGCCAATCCCTTAATAAGATTAAATAAATTATCTCTCTGACTGACAGGCTGTTGCGCAAAAACGTCTGAAAATCGGTTTGACACATGGCCTGGATTTTCTCTTATTCGTCTCTGCTATGAATCCCCAGAGAGGAGAGGGCGCAGATCTCGTCAAAAATTCCGTGTTGTATAAGGAATTTCTTGCCGAACGTGAGGAAATTCTCCGCCACAAATGGATCGAAAGCGAGAAAGCTGGACACGACATCGGCTTTGAGCGCGCCTTGCTGGATTGGATTGTGAAATACCGGTCCGG
>DATDAV010000214.1:0-45404 GCA_036525235.1 Chryseolinea sp.
GCGCAAAGTCAGTACATAAACCGCGAAGCGCCTTTGCGCTGACTTTGCGCCCTTTGCGTCTTTGCGGTGAACCATGAATTCTAAAACTCCACCTGCAACCTATAATACGTCCGCTCCGACCGCTCACACAAAGGAGTGAACTTCGCATAAAACTCCTTCCAATCCTCCTGATGCGTAAGCCTGCACTGCGACGGCTCCGCTTCCGCAAAGGTCTCATACCCCAGCTCCAACACCAGGCTATACGCCGCCCCCGACACATCGGTCAACAATCGCGCATGGATCTTCTTATCGCGCTTCTGCACGCGTTCCAGATATTCTTTCCACATCGGCATGGCTTCTTTGCTGGCGCCGAACTTGAGGGTGAAGACATTGCGTTCCACATACATAACAGAAGAAGTTTGGGGTGACGTAGAATTTTGCGCCGAAACAAGAAGGGAGGCCAGGGTCATGCCCAGGCATGCAACAAGGATCCGTTTCATAGGCAAGGGATTTGGGTATGACCAATTTACCTAGAAATCGGGGTCAAGCCCAAGTCTTTCTTTCAGTTCCTTCAGGTTGGGATTCTTCTCCACGAGGTAGTCGAACTTGTCGCGGGGTGTGTACATCATTTTCTTCTCCTCCATTTCGCGCATTTCGCCCACCACAAGGATGGAATAGTTTTGCAACGTGTCGCGCAGGTGGGTGATGAGTTCGGCTTTGATGTTGTTGAGCATGGTGTCCTGGACGGGACTCAACAAATGAACAATGGCCTGGGTGCCCCGGAGTTCATAGGGCTGGGAGAGGAGCTGGTATTCGGCCTGGAATTTTTTTCGCTGCTCGGCAAAAGTATTCCAGGCGGCCTGCATTTGCTCGGGTGTGAACGACTGGCTGGCCCTCGATTGTATTTCGGCTTGCTGTTGCTCTGTCTGTTCTTGTTTGGGCTCTACCTTGGTGAGGCCGGTAAGTTTTACCGTGGTTTTGGGGGCCGTTTTGAAACGGGAGCGTTCGGAGAAGTCGGGCTTTTGTGAAAGTCCGGGGAGCGGCGGTGTTTCCGGCGGCGGTGTCTCTTTCGGAGTGGAAGGCGTCGGTGTGGGAATGGTTTGAGCTGTCGCAGCGGGTGTTTCGGCTACGGGGGTGGGTTCTGCAGGAGTGGCTCCGGTTTCTTCCGACGTTACACTAATTTTTTTTTTAACCCATCTCCCAGGTGGTTCAACTGTTGCAGTTGGAGCACAGCCCCCACGTTTGCCATTTTCATGAGCGCAAGCTCCACGGACAAGCGCTGGTTCTTGCTGCCTTTGTAGTTGATGTCGCACTGGTTGGCGATGTTGAGCCAGGTGAGCAGGAGCGACGGGGGAGAGGACTGCGCTTGTTGCGCATATTTCTTTTTCACGCTTTCGGGCACCTCCATCAGGTTGGTGGTGCGTGCGTCTTGCGACACCAGCAGGTTGCGCAGGTGTTCGCTGAGGCCTACGATAAAGTTATGACCGTCAAACCCTTTGCGTAGGATCTCGTCCAGCAGCAGCAGGGGTTGGGTGTGATTCTGGGTCAACAGGGCATCCACCACCTGGAAATAATAGTCGTAGTCCAGGATGTGGAGGTTGCTGAGGGTGGCATTGAAGGTGACGCCTTTGCCGGAGGAGTAAGTCACCATCAGGTCGAAGATGGAGAGGGCATCCCGCAGGGCGCCGTCGGCTTTTTGCGAGATCAGGTGGAGGGCCTCATCCTCGGCGGGGATGCCTTCGTGTTGCGCGATCTTTTTGAGATGGTGCGCGATGTCGCTGATCTGTATGCGGTTGAAGTCGAAGATCTGGCACCGCGAGAGGATGGTGGGGATCACCTTGTGTTTCTCGGTGGTGGCCAGGATAAAAATGGCATAGGAGGGTGGCTCTTCCAGCGTCTTCAAAAAAGCGTTGAAGGCGGCGTTGGAAAGCATGTGCACCTCGTCGATGATATAGACCTTGAATTTTCCAAACTGGGGAGGGTAGCGCACCTGGTCGATCAGGTTGCGGATGTCTTCCACCGAGTTGTTGGAGGCGGCATCCAGCTCAAAGATATTCAGGGAGTTGGTTTCAGCCTTTTCTTCAAACCCGTTGATGAGGCGGGCAACGATGCGGGCACAGGTGGTTTTACCCACGCCGCGGGGCCCACAAAACAGCAGGGCTTGCGCCAGTTTGTTGTTGTCGATGGCATTTTTGAGCGTAGTGGTGATGTGCTCCTGCCCCACTACTTCGTCAAACCCCGTGGGGCGGTATTTCCGTGCCGATACGACAAAATTCTCCATTGGCCGCAAGATAACAGGAACATTGTAAACTTGACAAGCGCAAAAAAATTTTATGCGGCAAACCAACCGGGACCCTCTCCGTTATCACCGGCAAGGCAACACTCGGGCCTTTCATTCGTTTCATTCTCATTGGATTCGGGTGGAGGCCTTGGTTTTACTGAACAACTGTTCGGGAATGTGGGTGGAGCAAACAAAATAATAGGATGGAGGCGCCCTGCATTTTAGACAGGTTCCGGTTGTAGTTTTGGCTTGCGGGAACATAGAACGGTCGCCCCCCAACTGCGTTTTTAAATGTTGTCACGGTGAGCAGTTTCAACGATTGTATCGACAGGCGTTTTGGAATGAACGATACAGATTCCTGGATTTAAATTTTCAATAGAAAGCATCTTCTTGTCGTATCTTGGTGTCTAAGGAAAAAAAGGATCGAAAACATAAACCTGTGTAAAGTGAGCCTCTCTATCCATGTTGTGCCCCTCATAAAAAAGATTTTTAGAAAGCCCGCATTCATCCTGGTGGTATGGCTCTCGTTGGCGACGGTGGCGGGCCTCCAGCATTATGCACGGGGTCACTATAACAACTATCGCATTTTTAAAAATGTGTTTTGGAACAGCGTGGAAGGCAAGAACCTTTACGCGCTCTACCCGGACGAACACGACGACTCCAATCATTACGGCCCTTTCTTCAGTGTGGTGTTCGCACCTTTTGCGCTGATGCCCGATGCCCTCGGGCTTTGTTTATGGATCATGTTCAACGGTGTGGTATTGTTCTACGCCATCCGTCAGCTTCCGCTGAAAGAGTCCACCGGCATAGCCTTGCTGTGGCTCGTCACCAACGAGCTATACACATCCTATTCCAACCAGCAGATCAATCCGCTGGTGGCGGCCTCCATCGTCCTGGCCTATACGTGGATGCGAAAGGAGAAAGATTTTTGGGCGGCGGCGGTGATCATGGCCGGCACCTTTATAAAATTGTATAGCATTGCCGGCCTGGCATTTTTCTTTTTCTCGAAACACAAAACGCGCCTGGTGGCATCGTGCGTGTTTTGGGCGATCGTATGTTTCACCGCGCCGATGGTCGTTTCGGGGCCGGCCTTTGTGGTGCAGTCGTACCGGGATTGGTATGTTTCCATCAAAACCAAAGATGAGCTGAATGCTAAGGAGTCGCGCCACCAGGACATCTCCCTGTCGGGGGTGGTGCGGCGTGTCTCGGGCCACCGCGATATACCGATGCTTTACTTTTTGATTCCCGGTCTCATCCTTTTTCTGTTGCCGTATCTTAAAATTCAATATTACGACGACACCACGTTCCAACAGCTCATGTTGTGTTCGGTGTTGCTATTCATTTGTTTGTTCAGCAGCAGTACGGAGTCGTCGACCTACATTATTGCGTTCACGGGGGTGTCGCTCTGGTTCTTGTTGCATGAACCACCGCCGGCGAAAATTATTATCGGATTGCTGATCTTTGCCTTCGTGTTAACGTCGTTGTCGCCGACGGACCTGGTGCCCCGGCCGGTCAGGGCGTTCATCACTTCGTATTCATTGAAGGCTGTGCCGTGTGTGTTTGTGTGGTTATATTTGATAGCTGAGCTTTTGAAGTACAGTCCATCGTCGAAATGGCAAAAAACAATCGCATGATCATGAACCAAATGAACCGACAACTCATCTCCGTGGTGGTGCCCGTTTTCAACGAAGCGGGCAACATCCGGAAGATCTACTCGGAACTATTGCGAGTGTTCGACACCCTTCCCTACGATTACGAGATCATCTTCGTGGACGACGGAAGCCGCGACAATTCCCTGGAGCTCGTACAAGAGATCGCGGCGGGTCAATCGAACGTATTTTTCATCGAACTGTCGCGAAACTTTGGGCACCAGCATGCGCTGAAGGCCGGCCTGGACGTGGCCCGCGGACACGGCGTGATCTCTATGGATTGTGATATGCAACACCCGCCGGAGATCATTCCGCAGTTGGTGGGCCTGTGGGAAAAAGGATACGATGTGGTCTACACCGTGCGCGAAGAAGATCCCGGTCTTTCGTGGTTCAAGCGCAAGAGCTCATCCTATTTCTACAAACTCCTGAATAAATTGTCGGGCATCGAATTGGAAAAAGGCGCCGCAGACTTCCGGCTCATGGACCGGTCGATGGTGGACGTGTTTATTCGTTTTGGCGAGAGCGACCTTTTCATCCGCGGACTGGTGAAGTGGATGGGTTTCAAACAAACTTCTGTGCGCTACTTTCCCAATGACCGCTATTCCGGAAAAAGCAAATACAGCCTCATGCGCATGGTGGCCCTGGCCTTCAAAGGCATCACCTCGTTCAGCACGAAGCCGCTGGTGCTCACGGCCTATCTGGGAATCCTGTTTTTTCTTATTTCGTTGATCTACCTTCCCTACGCACTCATCAGTTATTTTACGGGCCATGCCGTTTCGGGATGGACTTCGATCATCATGACGGTGATATTTTTTGGAGGCTTGCAACTGCTCATGCTGGGCATAATCGGCCTGTATCTCGGGCGTATTGTTGTTCAGGGAAAAGGAAGGCCCCAATATGTTATCCGGACCACAAACCATCCCGCTGTTGTTAAAGCAACCTATGTCTAGACCGTTTCTTTACCTTTCTTTTGATATAGAGGAATTCGACATGCCCTTGGAGTATGGAAAATCCATTTCGTTCGAGGAACAGATTGCTATATCCAGAACAGGTTGTCACCACATCCTTGATTTGCTGAAGAAGCATTCGGCGCGAGCCACCTTTTTTAGCACGGTCGTGTTTGCCCAAAACGCTCCCGATGTCATTCAGCGTATCCTTGATGAAGGACACGAGTTAGCGTCTCACGGTTTTTATCATTCCGATTTTAAAAACGAGCACCTGTTGCAATCGCGGCTGGAGCTTGAACGTCTGTCGGGAAAAAGCATCTATGGTTTTCGCATGGCGCGGATGATGCCGGTGGAAACGGGTGAGATCATTCAGGCGGGATATCGGTATAACTCGTCGCTAAACCCGGTTTATATCCCCGGCCGGTACAACAACTATTTCAAAAACAGAACGTGGTTTCGCAACGGTGCTTTGTTGGAGATTCCCGCATCGGCGACACCCTTTGTGAGGTTCCCGCTTTTTTGGTTGTCGTTCCACAACCTGCCGCAAGGGCTCTACCGCAGCTTGTGTGCGATCACGATGACGAAAGATCATTACCTCAATATCTATTTTCACCCCTGGGAATTCACAGACCTCACCCTGCCGCGCTTTGGCTTTCCGGGATTCGTAAAACGTAAAACGGGAACAAAGATGATCGAGGCCTTTGATGGCTGGCTTTCCTGGTGCCACCGCAAAGGCTATGCGTTTGAAGTGTTACGCGAATTCTCACAGCAGCAGGATATTCATGCTTAGCGACTGACGGGTGTCGATCCCGTTACCCTTTGATCCAAAGTTCGTCCATCGAAACGTTGGGGGGGAAATCAAGAAAAACGCTTTTGTCGATCTTTACTTTTCCTTTGAAGGCGGAAGTGCGCTTGAATTTGTAGGTCGATATTCTGTAGTTGACGGGCACGGAGCCCGCGGTAGATTTCTTTTCCAGGAACTGGCTTTCCGATTTTGATGTGCTGGTCACGATGTTGAGGCCGGAGGCTTCCAGCTTGTCGCGGTTCAGTTGCGCGAACTTCGCGTCTTCGCTTTCGCTGCGTTGTTCGATGATCAGGTAGCTCTGTCCGTTGTAGTCTACGTGCCGGATCCAAAGTCCTTCGCGTGCTGTGTCGGGAAGTCTGGGATATACGCGCAACGTGAGGCTGTTGGTTTCATACACGCGGTCGGCGATGGAGAAACGAAACGGTCCGATCTTTACCTTGCCCGTGTCGGGTAGTACTTGCGATATTTTCAGATTGCCATAGGCGATCTTATTCTTGCGCAACGCGGCAAAGTCTTCGGTGGATTTTTTTTCCTTGGTTTCAATGGCCTCCAGGCTTTCTTTCTTCACCGTAATGATGATCTCCACTTCCTCGCCGGCGCGGGGGGCGGGGTTCGCGATCTCCAATATCGAGGTTTGAGCCCAGGCCGTTGCGCAGCAAAAGCACCAGGCATATGTAAGCAGTCGTCTGATCATATTCATACAAGGAATGAATCCCACAGGTTGCATGCCGGAATTCATGACCCGTTTTTTGCGAACGGGAGATAAAAGTAAGCAAACAATAGGCGCCTTACAACGCCCCGGCCGGGTTCTTGCCCCTGCCTTTTCCAGGAATGTTGGGTTAGGATGGAGTCACCGTCCATCCTAAACTGGCGGAATGCCGCAAATCCAGCTCACCCCAGACCGCAACGCCCTGCAAAGTACTCCACGGCTTCATCAACGATCATGTCCCGGGCGTTGATCTTCGACTTCAAGGTAATTCCTTCCAAGGTCCTGCACCGGCTCAGCGCCACATACAGTTGCCCGTGGGCAAAGGCCCCGCGCCCCATGTCGATCGCGATGTTGTCAAAGGTCAGGCCCTGACTTTTATGGATCGTCATCGCCCACGCCAAACGGATGGGGTATTGCGTGTAGGTGCCCAGCACTTCGAAGGTGATGGTGTTCATTTGCTTGTCCCAGGTGTAGGCTTTGCGCTCCCAGGTCACCGGCTCGATGCGATGGATGGCCCCATCCGGGAACCGTACCATGATCGCCTCCGGCGTCAGTTGGTCCACGATGCCGATGGTGCCGTTCACCCACCGTCCTTGCATGTCGTTTTTCACCATCATCACTTGCGCGCCTTCACGCAGGCTCAACTGCAGGCTTGCCGGGAAGAGACGCTGATCGAATGCGCCATCCATTTTGCCGCGGTACACTTCACCGTGTGTATTTAAGGCCATGAGCTTCTGCAAATTCACCTGGTCGGCGATCGCGTTGACCGAGGTGAGGGATACGGCAAATTCATGTTCATCCTCTCCTGGACGGTAGCGTCTGTTCAAGGATTCCAGGTCGTGGCCATCGGCGTTGTTCATGCGGATACGGTTGAGGAGGTAGATGAAATCATCATCCTGTTGCCGGTAGATTTTTTTTAACTCCACTACCTTGGGACGGCTGGCACGAAAGGCATCGGCGCTAAAAAAATAGGGGCTCTCATACGCATCCAGGTCGGTGCTTTGAAAATCTTGTGAGCTCACCACCGGTGAAAGCTGGAACACATCGCCAATGAAAATAAGTTGCTTACCCCCAAAGGGCAGGTCGTTGTTCATATTGAGCCGAAGCGACAAGTCGATGGCATCCAACACATCGGCCCGCACCATCGACACCTCGTCGATGATCAGCGTCTCCATCTTGCGAAGAATGCGCAACCGGGGATGTCCCTTCCCCCAAGGCTGTATCTCAGGATCGTCCTTCACCAACGTCCGCAACGGAAACCCAAAAAAAGAATGAATCGTACCCCCACCCACGTGAAGCGCCGCCAACCCGGTAGGAGCCAACACCACATGTTTTTTCGTAGTAGTCTTCCGGAAATAATTCAACAACGTAGACTTCCCCGTCCCCGCACGACCGGTCAGAAAAAGGGTCTCGCTGGTAAATTCCATCATGTGATACGCCGCTGTCAGGTCATCTTCCAGCCGGAAGTCACTGGGGATGATTATTGTTTCTCTGCCCGAAGTATCGCCAGCCACCTTATTCATGCAACAACATACTAAAAAAATCAGCGTTCGCAATCAGGAGCCAGAATCCAGAAGCCAGGAGCCAGTAGAGGGTGCGGGAGTGGGTGCGAGTGTGGAGGTTTGAGTTTGTGAACGTTCCCCACCCAAAACCAACACCAAACTATCGGTCCCCAAACACTTGACCCTAACAACTGAATACTGACATCTGACTACTGACACCTAAGCACTGGCTACCGACTAATGAGACACTGGCTATTGACTACTGAGCTTGAGCTACTGGCTACTGGCTCCTGGCTACTGACTCCTGGCTCCTGGATTCTGACTCCTGACTCCCGACTTTCAAGAAAGCCGCCCGTTTACTAGCTTGATCCCCGCGTTATGACTTCTTCGTCCAAAAATTTCCGCAAGATCATTCACATCGACATGGATGCCTTCTATGCTTCCATCGAGCAGCGTGATCATCCCGAATACCGGGGTAAGCCCATTGTGGTGGGTGGCTCGCCGGAAGGGCGTGGGGGTGTGGTGGCCACGGCCAGCTATGAGGCGCGCAAGTTTGGGATCCGGTCGGCCATGCCTTCGAAGCGGGCGCGGCAGCTTTGTGAGGCGGTTATTTTTGTGCGGCCGCGGTTTGATGTCTACAAAGACGTGTCGCAAAAGATCCGCGAAATTTTTCGCCGGTATACCGACATCATCGAGCCGCTGTCATTGGATGAGGCCTATCTCGACGTCACGCACGACAAGCAAGGCATCGGCTCGGCCATCGACATTGCCAAGCTCATCCGGCAGGCGATCCGCGACGAGTTGCAGCTCACGGCCTCGGCGGGAGTGTCTATTAATAAATTTGTGGCGAAGATCGCTTCCGACATGAACAAGCCCGACGGCCTCACTTTCATCGGGCCTTCGCGCATCGAAAAGTTTATGGAGGACTTGCCGGTGGAGAAATTTTTTGGCGTGGGCCGTGTGACGGCGGAGAAGATGCGTAATATGGGCCTGCACAAGGGGGCCGACCTAAAGCAACTTTCGGAAGAAGAATTGGTCAAACGCTTTGGCAAGCCCGGTAAGTTCTTTTACAAGATCGTGCGCGGCATCGACGACCGCGCCGTGCAGCCCGACCGCGAAACCAAATCGGTGGGTGCAGAAGACACGTTCCCCTACGACCTGGAGGAGGCTGGCGAAATGGTGGAGGAGCTCGACAAAATCGCCACCGTCCTGGAAGGCCGACTGAAGCGCTACGGGTTAAAGGGGCGCACCATCACCCTGAAAATAAAATACCACGACTTCAAACAAGTCACGCGCAGCCAGTCCCTCACACAAGGTGTCGACGATAAAGCCACCATTCTGGACATAGCGCAACAGTTGTTGTTGGCCACCGACCTCGAAGAGAAAAAGATCCGGTTGTTGGGGATTTCCCTGTCCAACTTCGGCGAGCCCGGGGAAAGGTCGCGACGGGATGAGGGGAATGAGCAGCTGCCCTTATTTCAAGGGGAATCATGATCCGCCATCCCTTGTTTTTAGGGAACCAAAAAAGCCGTGACTTGTTATAATTGTACCGAACGGTATATTTATTATCTTTCACGAAAGAACCCCAGCACCATGTCAAAAGCCGAGCGAACCAAGGCCTTCATCATCGAAAAGACCGCCCCGGTGTTCAACACGAAGGGGTATGCCGGCACTTCCATTGCCGACCTGTCGGAAGCGACCGGTCTTACCAAAGGCAGCATCTATGGCAACTTCGGCAGCAAAGATGAAGTGGCCCTCGCCGCCTTCGATCATAATCTTCAAAAAGTACAAAACATTGTGAAGGCCGAGATGGCCAAACGCACGGGCGTGCTGGACCAATTATTGGTCTATGTGTCCGTATACGATAGCTTCGAAAAATATCCATTTCCCTTCGGCGGTTGTCCCATTCTGAATACGGCCACCGAATCCGACGACACCCATCCCGAACTCCGGAAGAAAGTGGCGGCGGCCATTATTTCCTGGAAGAACAGCCTGGTGAGTCTCCTGGAGAAAGGCATAAAAACAAAAGAGATTCGCGCCACCGTCGATGCCGAACAAACGGCCATCGCTATTATTGCCCTGATCGAAGGTGGCATCATGGTGGCCAAAGTGACCGGAAAAATAAATTACAGGAAAGCCGTCATGCAGTCGGTGGAGAAAATGATCCGGGGATTGAAATAAATTTTCGCACGCTCACTCATTTCGCAAAGCCTTTACGGGATTGAGCGTGGCTGCTTTGATGGATTGAAAACTCACGGTCACCAGGGCAATGCCCACCGCCAATGCGCTCACCGAAAAAAACAATCCTATTTTCATCGAGGTGTGGTAAGGGAATTTTGCCAGCCACTGCGTCATGATCCACCAACCGAGCGGGAGCGCGATGACGATAGCCCAGGTGACCAGCGCCAGGTATTCGCGTGAAAGCAACCGCACGATGCTTTGCTCGGAGGCGCCCAAAACTTTGCGCACACCGATTTCTTTTGTCCGCACTTCGGTTGTGTATGCCGAGAGCCCGAATAATCCAAGGCACGAAATCAGCAGGGTGATGCCGGCGAAGACGCCGACCACGTCGCCCAACTGTTGGTCTTGCCAATATTGTTTGTTGATGTCTTCGTCGAGGAATGAAAATTCAAACGCAGCGTTTCCATTCACATCGCGCCAGCTTTTCTTGATGGCCTCGAGTGTGTTGGAGAAATTTCCCGGCGCGATCTTTATCAACGCGTAGGACAGTTCGGCATTTTCATTCGGGTTCAACAGGGTGAACACCGTGGGGCGGATGGGACTGTGCAGATCGGCCGTATGAAAGTCTTTTACGACGCCCACCACCATGCCTTTGGTTTCGCTAAACAATTCACCGTTCTCTTCGGTGAACAGACGCAAAGGCATCCCAATCGCCGCCGCCGGGGTCTTTAAAAAAAAGCGGGCCGCGCTTTCGTTGATCACAAAATTTCTTCCCTCGTGGGCGGGAAACTGGTTGCGCAGTAAGCTGCTTTTTCCTTCGTCGCTGAATTCGCGCGAAAAGGTCCGGCCTTCCAGGAGAGAGATGTTCAGGGTGGAGAAGAAATCATAGTCAACGAATTGTTGAAAGATGAATGGAAATTCCTGGGGATTGTATCCTTCGAACTCCACTTGCGGGCCCCAACCCGGATCGATGCCCGGCAGGTCGCTGACACCGGTCACACGCTCGATGTTTTTATCCTGCAAAAGTTTGTCGCGCAAAACGCCATAGCGGTCCGTCACGGAAGGTCCCGTGCGGACGGCAACAACCCGGTGTTGTTCGAAGCCCAGGTTGGAGCCTTTTAGAAAGCTTACCTGGAACCAGGCCACAGCCGTGCAGAAGAGCAACGTGACCGAAAGCACAAACTGGAACACCACGAGCCCACGGCGCAACCCCGCTCCACCACCTTGCACCTGAACACCTTTGAGAACCTCACTCGGTTTCATAGACGAAAGGTAGAGCGCCGGATAGGACCCCGAAAGCAAAGTCGACACCGCCACGACGCCCGCAGCCATGCCCCACCAAAGCAGGCTATTGCCGAGAGCAAGCTGCTGATGCAACAACAAATTCACCAGCGGTAGGAGGATCTCCGTGAGCACAATGGCAAAGGTAAAGGCCATCACATTGAGCAGCGCCGATTCGTAGAAGAACTGGATCGCGATCTGATTCCGCTGACCGCCAATCGATTTCCTGACACCGATCTCCTTAGCCCGCTTCACAGCCCGCGCCGTGGCCAGGTTCATAAAGTTGATACACGCCAGCACCAAACTGAAAACGGCCACGGTGGTGAAGATGTAAACATTGGTGATGCTTCCGTTCGGGTTGATCTCGTTTTGCAAATCGCTGAACAAATGAATGCTGGTGAGCGGCTGCAGCTGGGGAACAAAGAGCTTGGCCTCTTCCGCCGACCGGTGTTTACGGATCACCTCCGGGAAAGCAGCATTGATCTTTTCTGCCGACTCCGGTTCATCCAGCAACACATAGGTCCACACTACAGGCCACCAGTGGCTGGTGAACTCGGCCGTGGTAGGCATTTTTTGTAAAGCCTTGAAAGTTGCAAACGAGCAAAGGAAGTCGAACCGGAAATGAGAATTGTAAGGAACATCCTTCAACACGCCGGTTACCGTCACCGGTAGAAAGTTGTCCAGCGTCAATGTTTTTCCAATGGGATCATCCGATCCAAAATAGCGTTTCGCCGTCGACGCGGTGATTAGCACCTGCCCGGATTCCTTTAAGGCCGTGCCGGGCGAGCCTTTAGCAAATTCAAAATCAAAGACCTCAAAAAATTCCGGATCGGTATAAAAGATCTTTGTCTCCTCAAAGGCAACGGCTTCCTGATTATCTTTTTCATAACTCACATACGTATAGGATTGCGCATTGGCACGCTTTGCATTCCAGCTGGTCGCACAATGAATAGACACTACTTTTTTTACCTCCTTGAATTCGGATTTCACTAAGGAAGGCATCACCCCACCGGTCCATGCCCAACCCTGGTTAGCCGGAAGATTCTGGACCACCCGGAAGATCCGGTCTGCCTTCGAATGAAAGCGATCGAAACTCCGCTCGTTGATAACATAGAGCATGATGATCATGCAACTCGTGAACCCGATGGTGAGCCCCACCACGTTCAACACAGAATATTCTCTTTGGCGCAAAAAGCTTCTCCAAGCCACCAATACATAATTCTTTATCATACCCATCCGCATTTTGTTCGTCCCCACCCCAATCCAACTATCAGACCAATCCAATTCCCCCAGCAGAACCCCACGGAATCGACCTCCCCAGAACCCTCCTTGCCCGAAAACGAAACCAAACGTCCGCAAACGAATCCCCCAACAGAAAAGTCCCATCAAAAAATACACCCCCGCTTACTCTCAATCCCATCTCCAAAAAGAAATGATTACAGACTGCTGGATTCTGGTTACTGGATTCTGGTTACTGGATTCTGACTACTGAATTCTGACTCCTAGCTCCTGAATTCTGACTCCTGACTCCTGGCTTCTGGCTTCTGACTCCTGGCTCCTGAATTTTCCTCGTTATTCCTATCTTTCAACCACCTTAATCAAAGAACTATGCTCCTTCCCAATGAACGAAGAAAAGTAGCTGTCATCGGCTACAACCGTATCCCCTTCGCACGACAAAACACCGCCTACAGCACCGCCAGCAACCAGGACATGATGGTGGCGACGCTGAACGGATTGATCGACCGCTACAAGCTGCACGGTCAACGCATGGGCGAGGTGGCCGGCGGTGCCGTGATCAAGCACAGCGGCGACTTTAACCTCATGCGCGAAAGCGTGATGAGCACCGCGCTCGATCCGTCGACCCCCGCCTGCGACCTGCAGCAGGCGTGCGACACCGGGATCGAAGCGGCCGTGTATATCGGGAACAAGATCGCCCTGGGTCAGATTGACGTGGGCATTGCAGGCGGGGTGGATTCCACCAGCAATGTGCCGCTGCTCCTGGGAGAAAACCTGCGGAAAATTTTGTTGGAAGCCCGTCGTGCAAAAACCACGGGCGCCACGTTGAAAGCATTTTCCAAAATAAGATTCAAAGACCTGGCCCCCATTGCGCCGTTGAATGTGGAACCGCGCACCGGACTATCGATGGGAGGGCACACCGAGATCACGGCAAAATATTACGGCATCTCCCGCGAAGACCAGGACTTGCTGGCCTTGCAAAGCCATCAGAAAACAGTGAAGGCCTACGAAGAAGGATTCTTCAGCGACATGCTCACACCCTACATGGGCCTGGATCGCGACAACAATGTGCGCAAGGACACCAGCCTGGAGAAGCTCGCCAAGTTGAAACCCGCCTTCGACAAAGTGAACGGCTCCCTGACGGCCGGCAACTCCACACCCTTGACCGACGGCGCATCGTGCGTATTGCTGGCCAGCGAGGATTGGGCACGCGAGAACGGATGGCCCGTGCTGGCCTACATCACGTTTGCCGAATTGGCGGCCATCGAATATGTGCAGCACCAGCGCAACCTGCTGTTGTCACCCATCTATGCATCGACCCGCATGTTGAAGAAGGCGGGGTTGCGTCTACAGGATTTCGATTTTTATGAGATCCACGAAGCCTTCGCCGCACAGGTGCTGGCGACGTTGAAAATATGGGAAAGCGCCGAGTGGATGAAAACATTTGGATTCGATGCACCGTTGGGAAGTATAGACCGCACCAAGCTGAATGTAAAGGGAAGTAGCCTCGCTGCAGCCCATCCCTTTGCCGCTACGGGGGGGAGGATCATCGCCACTATGGCGAAGTTGTTGAAGGAGAAGGGAAGCGGACGCGGGTTTATTTCCGTTTGCGCGGCAGGAGGACAGGGGATCACGATGATCATGGAGCGGTAGATTTTTTTGCGCCGCAGAAGAACAAGAAAATGCAAAGATGGAAGCCTTATCGAAAGATCAGATTCAACAATTTATTGCGGAAGGATTTGTCAAAGTGGAAGGTGCTTTTTCAAAAGACGTAGCGTCCCGCGCCCGCGATATTCTATGGCGCGATACCGGGTGCGATCCAAAGGATAAGTCCACCTGGACACGTCCTGTCGTTCGCCTTGGCGATTACACCCACGCGCCGTTTGTAGAAGCCGCCAACACGCCGCGATTGCATGCCGCCTTCGATCAACTGGTGGGCGAGGGCCGTTGGGTACCCCGCGGCAGCTTGGGCAGTTTCCCCGTGCGATTTCCCAGCGATGAAGATCCAGGCGATGCCGGCTGGCACGTAGATGCCAGCTTTCCGGGAGAGGACGAATCTTTTTTCTCATGGCGCATCAACCTACATTCAAAAGGACGCGCGCTACTCATGCTCTTTTTATTTTCCGATGTCAACGAACGCGATGCGCCCACCCGTATTCGCACAGGCTCGCATCACATCGTGGCGCGAATGCTGGAACCGGAAGGAGAGGAGGGGATGTCATTCATGGAACTGGCCGGCCGGCTCAATGCCACAGAAGGCTGCGAACAAGTGCTCGCCACCGGCGAAGCAGGCGCCGTATACCTCTGCCACCCGTTCCTCGCGCACGCGGCCCAACCCCACAACGGCACCGAACCCCGCTTCATGGCCCAACCTCCCTTGATGCCGAAGACACCCTTTTCAATTCACAACCACCAGGGCGCATATGCTCCCGTGGAAGAAGCCATTCGCCAGGCCCTGTATTCACAACGATAGGCCTATTGGTATGTGGGAGAGGTACGATAGAAATGAGTCGTGATGGCCGTTGATGTTTGACGATGATACCCAATGTATCTAATAACCTCGGGCTTTAGCCCTGGGGTAATCCATCATTGCCAATAACGCACCATAGGATGGATTGGATCAGGCTTTTTTATCATTTGTCAATGTTTATTTTTTATTGACAAAATACTTTTGCCAGTAAAAAAAACAGGTGATGAAGGAAATGACTGGTGTCTCAAATGATGATGGAAGAACTACGCGCGATTGGCTTCCGGACAGCACTGAACCAAGTTGGCAGAGCCGCTGCATCAATGGTCTGCTACGACTGCTCCCGATAAAGAAACAGACGGCGTCGGCTGATGCCGTGCGGGAACGCGTTCGCAAGTTAACTTTGCAAAAGCCTTCCCATGAGCCGACCGGTCTGGGTCGCGGTGTAGCGGTTACGTTGAAAAATTGGACAGGATGGCCTGTCTATTATACCGCGCCGACGGCCGATCCAAACGTAAACAACTATGTGGTGTTCCTGCATGGCGGAGGGTATATCAACGAGATCGTTCGCGCCCATTGGCGCATCATCGGTTGGTTGACGCGTGAGGCTCCCGCCCGGTGCATCGTCCCCATATATCCGCTGGCGCCTCACGCTACGGCAGGAGAAGTAGTGCCCGTGGTTGGCGAATTGTTGCGTAAGCTTCTGGAAGATGCCGGGCCTGCGAGAGTCACGGTGGTCGGAAATTCCGCTGGCGCCGGATTGGGGCTGGCAGCCGTGCAATGGCTACGAGATGGTGGTCATCAACAACCCAGCGGACTGGTACTGATCTCGCCCGGAATCAATGCTGCCATCAATCGCCCGGAGCGATTGGCCATCGTTGCGCTTGATCCGGTGCTGGACATTCCCGGCACAATGGAAGGGGCTCGTCTCTATGCTGGCGATCTGGATCTCACGCATCCGTATGTCAGCCCATTGAATGGCGATTTCCATGGACTTGCACCAATGCTCGTATTCTCTGGCACGTACGACCTGCTTTATCCCGACAGTATCGCTCTGGCGGCCAAGGCGCGGGCAGCAGGAGTGCCGGTCGAACTTCATCTGCGAAAGGGACAGCCACACAACTACGCAGGAATGCCGACGCCGGAAGGCCGGCAAGCGCGCGAAATCATCCTGCGCGCAGTGGCCAGCGGATGGATGTGATCGTTGTAACGGGTGAAGCACACCTCCCACGCCACTTATCAAAATCGGGCGCCCGTGTGAGCAAATCCCATATCAATGAGTGAGGTCAATCGGTGCGCACAACACTGGATTTTCTTTCCATCCATCTCCTCCGGATAAACGCCATCCCACCTCCCGCTAGCAAGACAATACCCGGCTCCATGGGAACATAAAAACGATTATCCCAATCCACCGTAGAGATCGCGATGAGCATACCATTCAACAAGATGACGGCGCTCACAAAATACACCACCGGGTTGCGCCGGATGATCGACCATCCTGCGAAGAAAAAGAAATAGATCCCCGCCATCCACACCAATAAAAAAGCGTTGTGCCATTTTGTGTAATAAGGCCTGACCGCCGTGATCAAATAGAAAGCTTTCAAGAAGGCCGCCTTCGCGGAAAGCCATGGATTGTCGCGGAAGAAGAAAAACAATTTGCCAACGGTGGATGGAACGTGTCGCGGCGGGACGATATCGGCCGTATCCATGCGCAGGCTTTCGTCGTAGAGCGGACCATCCTTCAGTGTGTCCATGTAGGTAACAATGTTGCCCCGGGCATGTTGGTCGGTGAAGTCCCATTGGTCCAACACGGTGAGACCGATCCAAATTCCAAGGACCGCGATCACAACGCTAGCCGCCGTCATGGCCACGGGCGCCGTCTTCCACAGTGAGCGATAGTAGCACGCAAAAAACGCAAGCACGCCGGCGAGGGTCAGCAACCCGGTAGGCCGGATGAAAAGACTCACGGCAACCAGAAGGGCCAGCCCGAGGAACCATTTTACTTTCCCATCAAAATGAACAAGGGCATAAAGTACGAAGCATGCGGTGCTGCAGGCCAGCGATTCGGTGAGGGTCACCAGGTTCCATTGCAGCTGGTCGATCCACAGGAGAAAAATGACCGCGGCAAAGAAACCGGCCATACGATGGTCGAAGAGCTTTGAAGCGGCCTTATACAGGGCCGCGGTGGCGAATCCCGAAAGGATGCATTGGAAAATGATAAAGGGAATGATGGCAGGGTGAAACACCCTTCCAAAAAGGGCCAAAAGTGCGATGTGCACCACATAAAACAGATCGCTGGCTTCCTCCAGGTGGCCGTGAGTAAGAAGAAAATCCGCCTTCAGCGTATAGCGGTGGGCATCGAGGAGGTCGCGGACGCCATAGTGGAGAAAGAGGGCTATGTGTATCCCAAACCAAAGAACAACCAGCAGGATGGACAAACGGTGATCGCTTCGGTTGGTGATGCGCGGCATCATCAAAAATACATTCAATTTCCGAAAGTGAGCCCAGAAAAACGCAGGAAGAAATGATGCCGCGAAGAGAACACAAAGAAACATCACGGTGATGATACTCGCCAGTGCTTGTCGATGAAGCGCGTGATGACGATGTGAGTTGACTTGGGATGGAGTTTAAATTCTGTTATCTGCCCCAAGCGTTGGGGAACGAAAAATAGTGTCAACATATTTGTTGCTTTCGCACACGTTTGCTCTATGAAAAATGAAAAACGCATCATCGCTGTGTGTGATGTGTTCGCGGAATAAATTTTCGTGTTGTGTAATTTTCACGTAATAAAAAAAGGTGAGTTGCGTTTTGATCGTTGTGGGGTATTCCCTTAAAAACTCCTTAAAAAGTGTGGAATTCATTTTTGCATAGCCATACCGTTGCGGCGGAGAAAAATTTTTTTAACTTAAAAAAAACTGAAAATCATGAGCGGTTTGGACGAAGATTGGAACATCTGCGCCAAAAAAATTTCCTACACCAAAAAATGGTACATGATCAAATTCCGAGGTACTCAAAAAGCATCAGAAGCTCTTCCGGTTTCCACAACGCTTCACCCTCTTTTTTTCGGTAGAGGCTTTGCCGGGTTATGCAAAGCGCATTCGCTATGTCTTCCAATTTTTCGCCCGAAGCGTCGATTAAGACTTTGGCGTCGTGACGAATTTCTATATAATCCTTGACCCGCCGGATAGGTTCTTTCCGGATGATAACCTGCAATTCCTGTAGCGTTTTAGGCATACTGAGGTAAAGTTTAAAGCCACTCTAATTTAAACAAAAAACAGATAAAGTTACAAGGGTGACGATTAACTATTACCCAATGTCCGGTTTATGGTACACGGCGTACATTCCATTATACATTTGTGCCTATAAATAAATGTACAATGAGAAGAAGGATTTTAGGTTTGTTGGGGGCTGTACTGCTATTTCCGATGGCGGTTATGGCCCAGAGTGGCTGTAACTTCACAATTTCTACCGCGGCGACGGAGTGGCAATTTGATGGGGCGGCAAAGGGGGTAAAGCCGGGGGACAGGATCTGTTTCGCCGGGGGCACACGGACGGGTATATTATTGAAAAATATCCACGGTACGGCGGCACAGCCGGTTATCATTTCAAACGAAAGCAACAGCAAGGTTCTCATCAGCGCCCCGTCCTCATACGGAAATGCGGTCGAGATCGACAACCTCACGTATGTGAAATTTACGGGTGGCAACAACCCGTCGGTGCAATACGGGATCGAAATCACCGGCGGCCAGATGGGGATCAACTTCCAGCAGCTGAGCTCCGATTTCGAGGTAGATCACCTTTATGTTCATAACACGGGTTGTGTGGGTATTGTGGCCAAGACCGACCCCACTTGCGACGCTTCCACCTGGAAGGGCAACTTCGTTATGAAGAATACATCATTTCACGACAATTTAATCAGCAATACTGGATGCGAAGGATTTTACATAGGGAATTCACACTACGACAGCGGCGTCGGCAAGACTTGTAACGGCACCAACCTCACCGTGATGGAACACGATGTGGTAAACGTGAAAGTCTATAATAATACATTGCAAAGCATCGGTAACGACGGCATCCAGATCGGGGCGGCGGTCTCGGGCTGCGAAGTGCACCACAACTCCGTGACCAACTACGGCACACTCAATAATTATGGACACACCAACGGCTTCCAGGCCGGCGGCGGTACCACACAGGCAAAAGTGTACGACAACATCATCGATACCGGTAACGGCTATTGCTTCTGGGATTCCGGAGGGGGTGGTATCTATACCAACAACATCGCCCGCAACGGTTTGCTGGGAGGTTTCTCTTTAATAGACTATGCCGGCAATTATGCTCCGACCGGGTTCATGGTAATGAACAATACCATCGTGAACTGCCCGCAATTCGATATTCTGATGTACAGCGAAGGCCCGCCCACGTCGCGCATCGCCAATAACATTTTTGTGACGAATCAAGCCACCGGCTACGCCTATGTGAAGTACAACAGTCCCACCGCGCAGGCACGCACCGTGGAAGCCAATAACCTGAAGACCAACAACATCGCCAGCGTGAAGTTTGCAAACGCCGCCGCCATGGACTATCACCTGCTGACGGGCTCACCGGCCATCGATGCGGGTACAGACTTGAAGGCCTATGGCGTGACCGACGACAAAGACGGCAAGGTGCGCACGGGAACGTTTGACCAAGGTGCCTTTGAATTTGGAGGCTCAACGAATCAAGCCCCGCTGGCCAATGCAGGCTCGGATAAAACCGTGACCCTGCCCACAGCTTCTGTTGCCATTGCAGGCACCGCTTCCGATCCGGACGGCTCCATCAGCACCTACACCTGGACACAAGTATCCGGTACGGCAGCTACATTGACCAATGCCAGCACAGCCACCGTGAGCGTAACTGGCCTTGTAGCCGGCACCTACGTGTTCCGCCTGACCGTGAAAGACAATGCCGGCGCCACCGCCAGCGACGACGTGACCGTAACGGTTAACGCGAACAAAGTGCCGACGGTAAGCGTAGGCACAACACTAAACATCACCACGGCGACAACCACCATCACCGGCACGGCTTCCGATACGGATGGAACCATTGCAACATACGCCTGGACAAAAGTATCCGGCGGCGCGGCTACGCTGACCAATGCCAACACAGCCACACTAAGTCTTAGCGGACTGGTAACAGGCACCTACGTATTTCGTCTCACGGTAACCGACAATGGCGGTGCCACGGCTTATGCAGATAAGACGGTGGTTGCTGCGATAACCACCAACAACGTAGCTCCAACCGTTAGCGCGGGCGGTGCTAAAGACCTGGTGTTGCCCACGAACTCCGTTTCCCTGGTGGGAAGCGCGTCTGACCAAGATGGTACCATCACCACGTACACATGGTCCAAAGTTTCCGGAGGTACCTGTACACTTTCCAACGCAGCATCATCGACGGCGTCGGTGAGCGGCATGGCAGAAGGCGCTTATGTTTTCCGTTTGACAGTGAAAGACAACGCCGGTGCTGCGGCCAGTGCCGATGCTTCGGTGAGTGTTTCAGAAGGCGCCATAACGCGTTTCAGCTTTAGGCCAACAGCAGCCAGCATCAGTGGCTGGATTAGCGTGGCAGGGGCACCTCACGCCAGTGTGATCACGGCAACGGACCCGTCGACTAACGTCACGGTGAGCAGTGTATCTACGGCCCAATGGAATCCGGCCATCTACGGTAGCGCGACCAGCTCGTTTGCCGGTGGTGTTAGCAACGGCACGGTTCAACCGGCTGCCGTAGTGCAAAACAACTGGTTCAACTACAACGCGGCGTATGGCACTACCGTTAACGGAGCGCTGCAAGGCGACAACCTGAAACTGACCAGGCTCAATCCTGCGCACCAATACACGATCCAGATGGGTGCTTCGCGCGCCACGGGTAACGGTACGGCCGATCAATACGGTACGTTCGAATACCGTGTAGGCGGCGTAGTGAAGACCTTGAACGTGACCAACAATGCCACGCTCCAAGTGGAATATGCCTCGCTTACACCGAACGCCAGCGGCGAGATCGGCATCAGCGCACGCAAGATGGCCGGAAGCGCCATGAACTTCGGCTACATCGGTTGGGTCGTGGTCATTGACCTGACACAAGAACAAGCACTTACCTCCAAGGGCCTCGCCGTCGCCCGCACGATCAACGTAGACCTGGCGCCCACGGCGCCGGCAACGGACGCTGCGGAGGACTCGACGACAACGGTCACCACGCCTTCGGAAGATGACTTTGTGTTCCTTGACAATCGTTACCCCGGTGGTTACGACTACACCGTCATGATCTTCAACGGCTCCGGTCGTCGCATATTCCAAGGCAAATGGAGCCCGGATATGTACACGCAGACCTTCACGCCTGGTGAATTGTATATCTATCACGTTTTCCAGGATGGAAGGAAGATAGACACGGGCAAAACGGCGATCGTGCAACGATAGCCTGCTTCCCGCCCCTGGATTGGGTGCTCGATAAAATGAGTTATCGCGAAAGTCGTCCACGGCTTTCGCGATAACTTTTTTTATGGGTAGCGGGGGATGAGTGGCTGCGTCAATGTGCGGTTACTTCCTTACCTTTGAATCTCATGTAGCCTCCGGATCCGGCGATTTCTTTTTATGAAGCAAACTTTCCTGTCCCCGAAAACGCTCCTGAACAAAGTGGGGCTCGACGGTTTTTTATTGGCGCTCCTTTCACTGATCCTGCTGGCCTATTTGTGGCCCGGCCCGGGCCTGGTCACGGGACCGGCATCGTTGGGTAGCCTGGCCAACTATGGATTGTCGGCCGTCTTTTTCTTTTATGGTTTGCGACTAAGCCCGAAGGAATTGCGCGATGGTCTTTCCAACTGGCGGCTCCACCTGCTGGTGCAGGCGGCAACGTTTGTTTTATTTCCGCTCCTGCTGTTAGCTGTGAAACCCTTGGTGCCGCAGCAAGCCGACTTGCTTTGGTTGGGCACGTTCTACCTGGCGGCTTTGCCGTCAACCGTATCTTCTTCGGTGGTCATGGTGTCGATGGCACGGGGAAATATACCCGCCGCCATTTTCAACGCCAGCATTTCCAGCCTGCTCGGAGTGTTCATCACGCCGTTGTGGATGGCATTGTTTCTCTCGGCCGATGTTAGCGGTATGGATACGAGCGGGATCATTTTCAAGCTGGCGTTGCAAGTGTTGGCGCCGGTGCTGGTGGGGATTTCGCTTCATTCGTATTTTGGAGGTTGGGCGCTGAAATATAAAAAGCAACTGCGCTACTTCGACCAGTCCGTGATCCTGACGATTGTGTATACTTCGTTTTGCCACTCTTTTGCCGGACACGTGTTCGACCAGCTTAGCGCGATGCAGATTATTTTGTTGGGTGCATTGCTGGCGTTGTTGTTCTTCACGGCATACTTCATCTTGTCGGCGGTGGCACGCCTCGCGGGGTTGCAGCGCGAGGAGCGGGTGACACTTTTATTTTGTGGATCGAAGAAATCGATCGTCCACGGCACGGTGATGTCGAAGGTATTGTTTCAGCAGTCGGCTGCAGCCGGCATCATGTTGCTTCCCATCATGATGTACCATGCATTGCAATTGATTTTTGTCAGCCTCATCGCCCAGCGTATGGCCCGTGCGGTAGAAGCCGCGCCAACGCTTCAACGTGTTCCAACCGAATCTTAACGCATACCCTTCATGAACCCTCCCGCAGAAAATGAAAAGCCGGTCTCAAAACAATCCCTTCCTGGAACGGTAGACTTGCCCGTGATGCCCGCGGCCAAGATGCGAATCTGGAACATCCGCCGGGCCATCTCCATCAAGGGATCGATCCGCTTAGGGGTGGGCACCTTCTTCTTTACGCAAGGGCTCTGCTTTGCCTCGTGGGCGAGTCGTATTCCCGACATCAAGAATTTGTTAGGTCTCAGCGACGCGGGTTTAGGTAGCGTGTTGTTTGCGCTTCCCGCCGGTTCCATCGCGGGCTTGCCGTTGTCGGGATGGGTGGTGGCACGCTTAGGGAGCAAACGCGTGTTGCTGTTCGGGGCCATGCTGTATGTGCTGGCCATGGTGTCGATCGGGTTGGTGAGTACCACCTGGCACCTGGTGGCTGCGCTGTTTTGTTTTGGGCTGACCGGCAACCTGGTAAACATTGCGGTGAACACGCAAGCGATCGGTGTGGAGAATATTTATAAGAAATCGATCATGGCGTCGTTCCACGGTGCGTGGAGTCTCGCCGGATTTTCCGGTGCGGCCATCGGCACGGTGCTGGTTTCTAACAGTGTGCCACCGCTTTTCCATTTTCTGGGTGTTGCTCTATTTTGCTACCTGGCCATCTTCATCGCCCATCGCTTCACGTTGCGCGGCAACATCAGCAGCGGCAGCCAGCCCTTCTTTGCCAAACCCGACAATGCGCTGCTGGCCCTGGGCCTCATCGGCTTCTGTGGCATGGCCTGCGAGGGCGCCATGTTTGATTGGAGCGGTGTCTATTTTCAAAAAGTAGTGAATGCGCCCAAGGCACTGACCACGGTGGGCTACGTGGCGTTTATGAGCACTATGTCAGGCGGGCGGTTTGCCGGTGATTGGTTGGCCAACACCATTGGCAGGAAGAAGATGCTTCAGTTGAGCGGTGTTTTTATTTCTGTGGGATTGATGGTGTCGGTGCTCTTTCCATTCATTGTCCCCGTAACGATTGGATTTTTGCTGGTGGGCTTGGGTGTTTCTTCGGTGGTGCCCCTGGTGTACAGTGCCGCGGGAAAATCGCCGACGTTGTCTCCAAGCATGGCCCTGGCGGCTGTGTCGACCATCAGCTTTTTCGGATTTCTTATTGGCCCGCCGTTGATCGGTTTCATTGCAGAAGAGGCAAGCTTGCGTTACTCCTTCGCCGTCATCGCAGCCCTCGGATTAGGTACTGCTATTCTATCGTCTAAAGCCAAACTCATTCAGTAAAATCTTAGCGCCTTTCTCTGCGCCTTTGCGCCTCTGCGGTAAAAAAATTTGAACCGCGGAGGCGCAAAGGCGCAGAGTGTTAAGACACTTTTTCAAGGGTCGTCTTCAAATTGAAGAGGCTTTGTTCGAGATCTTTGCCGAGCATGCCGATAACCAGTGGATTCATAGCATTCATAGGGAATGCGCTACTGCCATTCATGCCCCACTTCACAACCGTTTGGCCAGCTTGTGCTGTCGAGGTGGTTAGAAATGCCGTGGCAACTCCCTCGAAAGGTTTTTCAAAACGGAGCTCCATGTCAACACTTTCGCCATCGCGCAGGCGCTTTATTTCTTGCTCGCCTTTGCCGGCTTTCTTGTTGCCATCCCATGCAAACACAAACCCAACGGTGCCGTCGGTGCCTTTGAAGTTCTTCTTCATCGTGGGATCGACCATGACCCATTTGTTATAGCGTTCCTGATTTTTCAAGAACTTCACATAATCGAAGACCTCTTGCTTTGTTTTGTTGATGGTGATCTGCCGTTCGATGGAATATTCTTTTTTCACGAACAGGCCGAGAAGCAGGAATAGGGCCACCGGCACGGCGATGATGAGCAGGATAATGATGAGCGCGTTCATGTTTGCGATTTAATTAAGTTGGGGGTTTAGAAATGTGATATGGGTTTCGGGAATGTGAAGCGTTTTTATGTCCGCAACCAGATCGACGATGCCCCCGGTGAACAAGTGGCCGCCTTCAGCCAGTTCGCGTACCGCGGCTGTAGGCAGTTTGTCGGAATAGAGGGCCTGGTGGCCCACGGGCACCACTTCGTCGTCGTGGCTGTGGTACAGGAAAATGTGTCCCACTTGTTGGAGGCGTTGGAAGAGGCAATCCTGTATGATGAAGTCGTGTACGTGCCAGGTCCTCGTGCTAAAAAAGGGTGGGGCAATGAGGAAAAGGCCTGCGATGTTTTTTTCAGAGACTTCCTCCGAAAGAAATTTTAGCAGCACGGATCCCCCCAGCGAATGGCCTATAAGAATGATGTTGTCGTCGACGTAGTGGAGCGCGTGCTGGAGGGTATGTTTCCACAGCGCATATTGAGGATTGTCGGGATCGGGCATCTGCGGGTACAACACGTCATAAGAAGCGCCCAATTCGCCTTTCAAGTAATCCACCAGGTCCCGGCTGCCGCAATTGGGTCCTTGGGTGCCGCCACAGTGGACGAATAGTACTTGCTTTTTCATCAGCTTTATTTTTCTTTTATAGACGCGTGTTGATGGAACAAACTTAGGTTCAGAAAACCGCAATGAGAGGGGGAGATCCCGAAAATAAAAGGGGTTGATTACGACATCGTGTTTCTTTATCGTTGCTCTATGAAAAACGTAGCTATTTTAATTCCTTCCGGTGACATCAGCGTCAGCAACGTTGAAGGCACCCACCATATCCTGACCGAAGTGAACAAGGCGCTGATCCGCGCGGGAAAACCCCGCTTGTTCGACATCCATCTCGTGGGCCCTCGCCGGGATTCGCGCATCAAGAACAATTTCTTTAGCATCCACGCCGACGTGCTCATCGAAGACGGCGTTCAGTTCGACCTCGTCATCATTCCGGCCATGCACGGCGAGATGCATCATTGTTTGTCGCTGAACCGGGACCTCGTGCCCTGGATTGTGAGTCAACACGAAGGCGGTGCGGAAGTGGCCAGCCTGTGCACGGGCTCGTTTTTGCTGGCGTCAACAGGTTTGTTGACGGGTAAAAAATGCGCTACACACTGGGCCCACATCAATGAGTTCCGCAAAATGTTTCCCAACGCCGACCTGGTGGACGATCGTCTCCTCACCGAACAAGACGGCATCTACACCAGCGGCTCCGCCTATTCGTATTTGAACCTCATTCTCTACCTCATCGAAAAATACACCGATCGCAGCATGGCCATCCTTTCCTCCAAGCTGTTTGCCATCGAGATCGACCGCAAAAGCCAGTCACCCTTCATCATGTTCGAAGGCCAACGCGACCACGACGACGAGTCGATCAAAAAAGCACAAGAATTTATTGAAGCTAATTTCCGCGAACGCATCACGGTCGATCAACTGGCCGAAATGCTCGCCGTAGGACGCCGGAATCTGGAGCGAAGATTTAAAAAGGCCACGGCAAACACCATCGTAGAATACATCCAGCGCGTGAAAGTAGAAGCCGCAAAGATCAGCCTTGAAAAATCACAAGAAAACATCAACGAAGTCATGCTAAACGTCGGCTACACAGACATGAAAGCCTTCCGCACCACCTTCAAACGAATTGCCGGCGTATCGCCCATGCAATACAGAAATAAATACAACCGGGTGATACTCGCCTGACGTACCGCCCATCGTTCCATCGCCCTTGTTGGTACACTTCACCAACAAGTTCATTCAGCGCCCAACACACTTCATGAAGGAACCACCATCACTCTTGTTGGTGTCCCACCAACAAGCCCACTCAGCACCCAGCAAGCTTCTTTCAAACGCACTATTTTTTCTTAAACCCTTCATCCTTGATCTCCATCCAATGCCCATCCGGATCCCATCGCCCTTGTTGGTGTTCTTCACCAACAAGCTTCGGAGCTACCCACATCAACGTTACGTCAGATTTTAAAGCGCCCTACTTTTTCTTAAACCCATCATCATTGATCTCAATCCAATGCCCATCCGGATCCTGGAAATAAATCTGTTTCACCCCATCCACGCGTAGCGTAAACGTTTTGGGTTCCCCTTTCCAATTAGAATAGAACACATTGTTTTTCTCAAGCCGTGCGATGAAGTCATCCACGGAAGGCACGCTGAAACATAAGTGATCATTTTTGTCGCGGGGAATATCGTTGGGTGCGCCTTCAATGAGGTGGAGGCGACTGGTGGGGCCGAGGTCGAACCAAGTGTGTTTGCCGTCTTTGAAGGGCTCGTCAGCTTTTTTAAAGCGAAGAATGGTTTCGTAGAATAGCGTGCTTTTCTTCAGGTCGTGCACGTACATGGCCATGTGGTTCAGCATGATGCTGTCTTTCTTTGGGGCCTGGGCTTTCAGGGTGACGCAGAGGAGGCAGCCGAAAATAAAAATCAAAAGTGATCGCTTCATAAAAGTACCGTTTAGGGGAGCGGTGTTTGGAGAGCCGCTCCGGGGCATAACAATACTATCGCGTAAAATCTTGGTGAACAAACGTTTTGGCGGTTTTTTCCATGCCCATCGGGATAAAAGTTTTGAATGGAAAAATTCCGGTAACGACGGACTCGCCAGGTTTTTCTTGTTTAAGCGACCGGCATCACTTTCTGACCTTGTTTCAGCAAGGCCAGGATGTCGTTGTATGTGCCGGAAAAAGGACCCGACGATTCAATTTTCAGACTGGCCATGGCGGCGGCAAATTCCCCGGCTTCCTGGAAACCTGCGCCGTGGTGGCGTTGGTAGAGATAGCCGGCCATATAGGTATCGCCACAACCCGTGGCATCGGTGACGGCCGCCGGCACGTAGGCGGGAATGTCGTAGAAGATGCCCTCGCTGTAGATGATGGAACCTTTGCTGCCCAGGGTGATGATCACTTCCTGTACGCCCCATTCGTTCAGCATGCGCGCACCGGTTCTGGGATCGGTTTGTTTGGTCAAGGCTTCCATTTCGTGCTCGTTGGCTTTCAGGATATGAATGTGGCGGAGCGCGGCGTGCTTGTCGGCCCAGTCGATGGGCAGCACTTGTTGGTTCTCGACTTTTCGAAGGAACCCCTGCACATCGAGGGAGACTTTAGCGCGTGCGGCCAAAGACTGGATAAGTTCCAGCGGCATGTCGTGTGCCAGCAGGGGCCCGAGGTGAAACACGGTCGCCTGTACATCGGCCAGTTGTTCTACTGTGAAGGGATCGGCAATCTGCAATACTCTTTGCGTGCGATGATCAAGATTACCGGAGTAAATGTTTTCGAAGTATACGGTGTGTGCACTGGGGAGCACCTGCACGTCGATTCCTTTTTCGCGGAGGGCTAAGGCAAAGCGTATTTCATCCTGACCCAGCGCGGTGACAAGCCCATAGGACAGGTCCATGTTGCGGATGGCATTGGAAAAATAGAAGGAGGTGCCTCCCGCCATGTGTACTTCTTTTTTGGTGGTCACCACCTTGTCGTGTGTAAGGTGACCGATGCAGCAGATGTCGAACATAGAATGACTTTTAGCCGAAGCTTCCCGGCAAACGCGGCAAAAGTAAGAAAGATTCCCGAAGGGAGGGGGAGATGGGGGTGACCGTAAGCAACCATTTTTTTTACAGGCCGTCCCGATTGTCTCAAATGACCCTCTTGTTGTCGCGATCTATGTCCCTCCCGTGCCCTGAAATATGCAACTTTGAGGCGTTTCAAACCTTTGTGCTATGGAAAAAGAAAAATATGGCTACATGAGTATCATGGAAGCGAGCGAAAAAATAAAGCAGGGAATGGTCACACCGGTTGCGTTGGTAAACGAATGTCTGACGCGTATAGGGCAGTTGAACCCAACGTTAAATGCCTTCATAACCGTGCTGGCGGAAGAAGCTTTGAAGCAGGCTGCCGTGGCCGAAGCGGAAATAAAAAAGGGACAATGGCGGGGACCGCTGCATGGCATTCCCGTGGCCGTAAAAGATTTTTATGATACGGCCGGCATTCGCACCACGGCCGGGTTTGTTCACTTCAAAGACCGCGTGCCGGCGAAGGATGCTGTGATGGTGGAAAAATTAAAAGCGGCCGGCGCCATCCTGGTAGGCAAAACCAACATGCACGAGTTGGGGATGGGCACAACGTCTGTGATAAGCTATTTTGGCAGCGTCCACAATCCATGGAATGTAGCCTATGTGGCCGGCGGTTCTTCGGGTGGTTCGGCCGCTGCTGTTGCTGCCGGGTTGTGTTATGCTACGGTTGATACCGACGCCGTGGGCTCCTGCCGTTTGCCGGCTTCGTGCTGTGGTGTTACGGGCTTCAAAGCTACCTACGGACTGATGAGTGGCCAAGGCATCCTGGAAGGCGAGCGTGCGGACGACACCATCCTAAAGCTGGCCCATGTGGGAATAACCACGCGTTGGGTCGCGGATACGGCCATCCTTTTGAATGCGCTGGCCGATAGCAGCAAGGGCGAATACAAAGATGACTATCGTATGGCCTTTGCTTCCGGTAAAAAATACAGGATTGGGGTGGTCCGTAATTTCGAAGCCACGCCCGACGTTCGTGAACTGTTTTATGCAACGGTTGAAGAGCTGAAAGAATCGAAACACATTTTCACAGAAACGGATGTGCCGTTTGCTTCGGCTGTTTTTGATATCCGCACGATCGATGCCGATCGCGAAAAAATCAACGCCAAACTTTTCAAGGATGTAGACCTCTTACTTTTACCAACCCCTACAGATTTGACACCGACGATTGACGCCGCGCAAGCTTTGGGACCGCAAGCGGTGTCACCCAACAATACTTTTTTTGCCAACTACTTTGGTTTGCCGGCGATCAGCATTCCGTGTGGTATGGATAAAAATAACATGCCCTCGGGACTTCAGTTGGTGGGCAGGGCAGGGGATGAAAGCACGGTGCTCGATGCAGCAAAAGATTTTCAGGAGAAATTACCCGTGATGCATCCTGCATAAATATCGATTTAAAAAGTCACGTTCATTTGCATTTGCCTTCCTTCCAATGGAGCACGCCGGATCGTGTGGCCAGGCACTCGTTATCATAGGTTACGTTGTTGCATCCGCACACCGGGGCATAGATCATGATGCAGGGGCCGTTCAAATCGATTTTGGTTGAATCGATACAAGGACCGTTTTGGGTCTTGCCCGTTTTTTTTGTCTGCACGGAGGAGGAGCAGACCGACAATACAAGCGACGCAAACAAGACCGACATCACCATGAGTGTGCTGGTCCATGAGGAGGTGTTTGTTTTTTGCATAGATGGAGGGTTATGTTACAAGATAACGATCCTACAACGCTTTGAAAAATCTCCCCAGGATGTCCAGGGGGGATCGGCCACGCGCTATTTTTTACACGCCCCATCTGTCCACCGGAGAACGCCATTGGCTTCGGCCAGGCAGGAGTTGGAGTAAGTTACGTTGTTGCATCCACACACCGGTGCGTACAGCGTGATGCAAGTTCCATCCTGGCTGATTCTGGATGAATCGACGCACTGACGATCGTCGCGGTGATTATGCGATTTTCTTGGGGGCACGTCGGAGTAGGAGCAAAGCGACAATGAGGACGATACCACCAGGGCAAAGAGCATCGCCACGATGCCGGGCCACGGGGACCTGTTTGTTTTTTTTCATAACGCGCTACAGTTATTTATTTAGATCACGACCTTTTAGAATTTACTTCAGTGGTTTAAAAATTTCCCAATGATGACCAAAGGGATCGACTACGCGCCCGAGCCGGTAGCCATAACTCTGATCGGCTACAGGATAAACTTCCCGGGCGCCGGCATGAACGGCCTGTCGTGCAACAGCATCGGGATCTTCTACCTGGAGTCCCATACGGATGGTGGTCCCACCCAAGGTCTCGGGACTGTAGTTGCCATAGGTCGGTGCTTCGTCGGCCACAATAAAATGACAGTCGCCAATGGCGATCTCGGCCACCGCCTCGCCATCGGGGCTCACATTTCGCATGACTTCTACGCCATTAAAAGCGTGCTTGTAAAATTCGATGGCGCCCACACAATTTCTGACGGAAAGCGTGGGAAGGAAGGTGATGCGGGAAGTGCTCATAGGGGGAAGGATGATGGTTGTGGAGATGGAAGTTACGGATTATTTTTTTGAAGAGGTGAGTTTGATTTAGGGCGGTCATTATAGCAACGCACGCCGGTGGGGTGCCTTGTACAAAGGCGCGTTTTTTTTTATTAATGCGTCGCTACTTTTAAAGGAAGTGCCCGGGTTTGCGAGCGACTATCCTGCTTGCAGTCGTTGTTTTGGTCTGCGTGCAGATCACGTTCACCCACGGTGCGGGATGTCTACGGGGACTTGCTCTTAACCCGTGCTGGTCAGTCGTGGTAATTAAAGAACAGAATATGTTCCTAATCGGGAAAAGGTCAATATGAGGTACAAGATCAAAATTTGAACGAATAGGTTTTTCCCGCTTCCGTTGGTAGATCGTATTCGAATTTTTCTTTTGTGATTGTGGTCTTTTGCACGTTGGGGGACAGGAGAGGGGCTTGTATGTCCGCAAGTTCAAAGAATGGATTTGTGTTGGGGCCATTGGCCGGCTTCAACAAAGTGTGTGTGAGCGGGGCGAATGAACGCAGACGGAGAAGACCTCCCAGCGCTGACCGTACCACCAAGGCCGACAACTTGCCGTCGCGCCATTCGAGGTCAAGGGTAAATCCACCGCGAGCTTTTAGCCCCGTAACTTTGCCTTGTAGCCATGCGCCCGGCAAGGCGGGTAAAACATGCACGGCACCATCGTGACTCTGCAGTAACATTTCGGCCATGCCGGCTGTACAGCCGAAATTTCCATCGATCTGAAACGGTGGGTGTGCATCCAATAAATTGGGATAAGTTCCGCCCTCCGTGCCATGTTCACCCACGTAGGTAAGCTGCTCCCGGATCAATTGATAAGCACGGTCCCCTTCAAGCAATCGCGCCCACCAATTTACTTTCCACCCCATAGACCAACCCGTAGATTTGTCGCCCCGGGAGACCAGTGAAGTGCGTGCTGCATCGAATAATTCAGGATAGCGATAGGGTGAGATTTGATTGCTGGGATAGAGGCCGTATAAGTGTGATACGTGACGGTGTTTGTCGTCGGGACGATCCCAATCCTCCATCCATTCCTGCAATTGCCCGTGTTGGCCCACTTGCATGGGAGGGAGGCGTTTGATTTTTGCCACCGCGACATAGGTTAGGGATCGATCTTTTCCCAGTACTTGGGCTGCCCTGATAAAATTTGAGAAAACGTCCGTCACCAGTTGGTTGTCCATCGTGGTACCGGCGGCGATCGACACCTCGCCGTGATGTGCATTCTCTGGCGACATCGAGGGAACCACGACCAGCCATTTATGCGCGGGTTCTTCCTGCAACACGTCCATATAGAACAAGGCGGCGCCTTTCAGGAGGTCGTAGTGTTGTTGTAAAAAGCTCTTATCACCCGTGTATAAATAGTGTTGCCAAACGTGTTGTGAGAGCCAGGCGCCGCCCATGGGCCAAAGTCCATAGAAGGCGCCGTCTACCGGTCCCGTTATGCGCCAAAGGTCGGTGTTGTGATGGACGTTCCATCCCCGGGCGTGATAGAGTGTTGTCGCGCTCTCCCGGCCGGTCTGCTCCAGGTCGCGCAACATGGCAAACAGGGGCTCGTGCATTTCCGTCAGGTTGGTCACTTCCGCCGGCCAATAGTTCATCTCCGTGTTGATGTTGATGGTGTATTTGCTTCCCCATGGCGGATCGATCTTATCGTTCCAAATGCCCTGCAGGTTGGCAGGCTGTGTGCCGGGTTGCGAACTGGAGATCAACAGATATCGGCCGAATTGAAAATACAACGACACCAGCGACAGATCCTGACCGGCGCTGAATTGTTGCAGCCTGATGTCGGTAGGGTTGGGGCTGTCTGGCTTGCTGTCGGCATTCCCCAGCGTAAGCGATACGCGGTCAAAATATTTTTTATATAAAGCGATGTGCGCATTCTTTGCTTCGGCATATTTCTTTTTCGCCGCAGGGGTGAGATAGGATGAGGCTTTAGCGCTGGCATCGCCGCTGATGTCTTTGTAGTTTTTGAAATTCGTGGCTATGGAGATGTAAAGCGTAACACTGGTGGCCTTGACGATCTGCAGGGTTGTGTCTGTAGCGGTCAGCGTGCCACCCTCTGCTATGGGCATTACCTGGGCTTCGAAGTTGATCTTCCCTTTCTTGTTGTCCTTTGCACCCGACGTCCCCGTGAGCACGAGCATTTTGTTGCGTGTGTGAACAGCGTGATTTTTTTGAGGGCTATCCATTTTTAACGTACAGGTAATGCTTGAATGTTTGTCGGCCGTTAGCCGCACCATGATGACCTGGTCAGGCAGGGAGGCGATCGTTTCGCGGCGAAAGGTGATGCCGTTTACGGTGTACGTTGTTGTGCTCACCGCCTGGCTGATGTCCAGCTCACGCCGATAGTTGGTGGCGGTTTCGTGCCCGGGAAATTCGATGTAGAGGTTGCCCGTGGTTTGGTAGGGCATGCCATAGTTGTTGTTTTCGGGCTGGCGTGGGATCTTTTGCATGGCCAGGTCGTGGGCCTCGGCATATTTGCCGGCAAAGATAAGTTGGCGTATTTGAGGTAAGGCCTCATAGAAGCCGGTGTTGGGAATGTTGTTGCCGGGCTCGCCGGCCCAAACTGTCTCTTCGTTCAATTGCAATCTTTCTTTTCCCGGATCACCAAAGATCATCGCGCCGAGGCGTCCGTTGCCAACGGGCAGTGCTTCGTTCCAGTTTTGGGCCGGGGCGTTGTACCAAAGCTTTAAGTTCGTAGGGTCGCTTTGCGCCGGGGCATGGACGGGAGCCATCATCATCAGGCAGGCAAGTCCGATAAATTTTAGCGCGGGCAAACGGGTATGGTTTTTCATGCGTCAGGGGAATAATATACAAGACTACGTTCCTGAACTTAAAAATGAATTAAATTCATCTTAAAGACGCTGGATAGGGATGAAAGGATGAATTTTTTTTCCGGCGCTCAGGAAATCACGTCGTCGAAAGTCTTGGGATAATTTTCGGCGTAGAGATTTTTATACTCTTTCACAAAGTGATCGTACCAGGTACGGGCCAATGAGTATTTTCCTTTCTTGTTGAGTACCGAGCACTTGATTACCAACGCCTCCTGATTGATGGTGTCATAATTGAAAATGGCGTCGGCAATGTCCAGCAGGATCTTGTCGTCTTTATAGGTGTCGAGTTTTGCCGAATAGGCCAGCAGCGCGTCGATGACCCTGTTGGAGATGTCTGATTTGAAATTATCGAGCCACCCGGTTTGCAGGTTCGGGAGCAGGCTGCCGCGCTTTACGTATTTTAAAAGCAGCTCTATTTTTTGATTCTCGGGAACCGCGCTGCTGTCCGCGTTGAGAATTTTGAAGACGGCCTGGTAGTCGCAAAATACCTCCGGACTGATGTCGAGCCGGAGATAGGAATTGTTGTTTTCGATGGTTATGTTGCCGATCTCTTCCAGCAATGTGCGCAGCTTCTTGATGTTTACGTTCCGGTTGTTGCGGGCGCTCACTTCGTCTTTGTCGGGCCACAAATATTCCTGTAGCTCGGTGGTGGAGATGCCCTTTTCATTTTTGACAGAGTGCAAGAGGATGAGCGCGAACAACTCCTTTAGCGTCATGGTGAATTTGCCGGTGATGTCGTGGCCGGTCTTATCGAAAACCTGGAATCCGCCAAAGAGATTGACGGTAGCCACGGGTTTTTCTTCGTGAAGATTTTTTAAAAAGTCGGTATCATGCCCTGCATCGTGCGCGGGGACATTTGCGGGTACGGAGGGCGTTTTCGATTTCTTCCGAAGTAAAATAAAGAGCACAACGGCACCGAGGCCAAACGCGAGCACAACATAGTATCCCGCGGCAGATGCCGTTACGGGTTGTTGCAGAACATCCTGGGTACGCAGCGGTGGATAGTTGATGGTATAGACATCGACTTTGTACTGGCCTTTTTCTTTGTGGGCCGTCACGGCCACGAGTTCATTGGTGGCGCGGGAAAGAAAGAGGTCGCAGAACGAGTGCTCGTCGTGGAAGCGGAAGGGAATGGAGTCGGCCAGCACTTCGGTTTCGGGTGCTCGCAGGGCATAGCGGCGCAGCTTGATGTGGCTTTCGTATTTATTCTTTGGGAAGCTAAGCACATAAAAGCAGCTATCGGCTTCGTTGATGACCAGCGAATTGGAGAACACGAGGTCTTCCGCGCTGTGTCCCTCCGGGAATTCCCACAGCTTTTTCACGCTGTGATCATTCATGTCGAAGGTATAGAGGTCGTAGAAGCTTTGCGGTGACAATTCTTGCTTACCGCTTTGACTTCCGTAGCCCCCAAAGAGCAGCACTTTGTCGCCTTTAGCCGTAACGCCAGACGCGCCGAGGTAGCGGGGAGGAATGGTGCCCTTGGTTTTCAGATTGACCCATTTTTCCGCGACGGTGTCGTATTGCCAGAAGACATTTTTGTAGGAAAAGAATCCATAGCCACCGAATGAATAGAGCATGCCATTGGCGGCGTTGTAGAATTTGTTGTTGTGCCAATAGGTTGGTTCGTGGTAGGCCGTGTCGCGGTTTGTCCAGGCATGGCGTTCGGCGTTGTAGCGTGAGAGGGTGTTGGTGAACACGTCATAGTTGATCAACGCATGGTGCTGCTCGACATACAGTAACTGGTTGGCATCGGTGTGTACGGCATTGCCTGTCGTATTTTTTTCGAATTGTATTTCGCCATGCTGCAGGTTCAAGGCGTAGATACCGTGCACATCGGAAGCATATAAAATCCCGTCCTTGCCGTTGAAGGCTACGCCGGGATATTTACCGATCACGAAATTTTTCCGGTGCACCCATTTGATGTGGCGGTCGATGAGCCACGTGGGATTCTTCACGAGGGCCACGCGCTCTTTTTGGCTGTCATATACTTCGTTGACGGCGTGGTGTTTCAGTTCCCATTGTGCCGCCACCTTGTCGTTGTCGCGGAGGACGACGTCTTTGATGCTCATGGGGGGCACATCGGCGGTATTGAATCTGCCAAAGTCGTTGGCACCAAAAAAGAAGCGGAAGGTCTTGAGCTGGGCTACGGGGAAAGACTGCGTTTTCTTAACGCCGTTCCAGGTCACGGTGATCTGGTTGGTTTGGGGTGAGAAGGCAATCCGCACCGGCGTCCACAAGCCGGGCTGCAGTTTCACGTCGAGGAATTCGTATTGGATGTCCGTTTGTTTGTTGTTCACGATGATGCCCATATCGTGGAACTCGGTGTGTTCGGGACTGGACAAGAGGTCGATGTTCACCGAGTCGTTGGCGATGATGCGCACCACGTAACCATAGGCATTGGTAAGCCGGTGAAAGGAAAGATTGAAAGCGAGTTCGAAACCGCCGTTAAAGGCGAAGGGGTCTTCGGGGGTGAGGTTGAGGGATGTGCGCTGATCCTTGATCACTTCGTGCGACGCAAAGGACAATCCGTAGTCCGGAACGGTCGATACTTTTTGCGCAAATAGACCAGTAACGAAGAAGAGGAGGGGGAGTACGCGAAGAAAAGTTCGAGTTAAAGAAAGCATCGCAACCTGTATTTCTCCATCACTGTTTTAAAAACGAATTTAGTCAAAAAAATCCTCATTACGAGATAAAAAAACGTTTGAACGGCTTGTTTAAGCCGTTATTAATTCAATTTTAAGAGGGCGCTCCTACTTTCACGGCAATCCAAAATAAAAGATGCATGGCCATGAGAGTATTGTTCTCTTTTTTGATGCTGGTGGCCCTCACGGTCCTGACGCAACATCCCGCGAAAGCGCAACAGAAAAAGCCGCAAAACAAAATCGCACTTGTCAATCCTTTCATTGGCACGGGCGGCCATGGCCACACGTTTCCCGGCGCCGTTGTCCCCTTTGGTATGGTGCAGCTTAGTCCCGACACGCGATTGAACGGGTGGGACGCCTGCTCCGGCTACCACGCTTCCGACCCGGTCATCCTCGGATTTTCACACACCCACCTGAGCGGCACCGGCATTGGCGACTACGGCGACATTTTGTTTATGCCCGTGGCCGGACAACCCTGGCTAAACCAGGGCACGGCCGACAATCCGGAAAGCGGCTATTGTTCCCGTAAGGTGGAGGGGTCGGAGACGGCTACACCGGGCTATTACCGTGTCACCCTCAAAGACGACAACATCATTGCAGAGCTCACCGCGACCACACGCGCCGGCATGCACCAGTATACCTACCCCGCAGGGAGCATCCCAGGCCTGATCATCGATGTGGGCCATACTTTGCAAAGTCATCAAAATGCGGAGAATCTCATCGAAATTGTGAACGACCACGAAATCCGGGGTCACAAGTTCACCCGCGGCTGGGCCCGTGAGCATCATGTCTACTTCCATGCGGTGTTCTCGCAACCCTTTACCTACCGGCTGGCGAGCGGCGACGCCTACGCCACCTCATCCCAATCCAGCATAAACGCCGTGGGCGCCAAGGCCGTATTGAAATTTGAAAACCTGAAGGACCGCCAGTTGCAGGTACGCGTTGGCATCTCGGCAGTGGACATGGAAGGCGCCCGCAACAATGTGATGAACGAAATTTCCAATTGGAATTTTACTTCGGTAAAAGATGCCGCCGCCGCAACCTGGAGCGAATGGCTGAACAAAGTCGACCTGCAAGGTGGCACGCCCGACCAGCAAACCATTTTCTACACGGCCCTTTATCACTCCGCCATCAGTCCCAACCTCTATACGGATTGGGATGGACGATACCGGGGCCTGGACAAGAAAATACACACCGCCGAAAAGGGATCGGAAAGCTATACCGTGTTTTCGCTGTGGGACACGTTCCGCGCCTTTCACCCGTTGATGACCATCATCAATCCCTCGCGCAACGAGGCTTGGGTGAGGACGCTCATCACAAAGTATGAACAAGACGGCGTGCTGCCCATGTGGGAACTGGCCGCCAATGAAACGGGCACCATGATCGGCTACCACTCCGCGTCGGTCATTGCCGACGCCTATTTGAAAGGCAATCGCAACTTCAATGTGCAAAAAGCCTACGAAGGCTTGTTGCGCGCGCCACACTACGACACCGTGTCGGTTCATTTTCCGGATGCCGAAATCAAGAACAATGTGATGCCCGTGGGCAAGTATTATAATGAAACGCTGGGTTTTATTCCGTGCGACAAAGACAATGAATCGGTGAGTAAAGCGCTGGAGTATGCTTATGACGACTGGTGCATTGCCCAAATGGCGAAGGCCTTGGGTAAAACTAAGGACTATGAAAAATTTATGGAGCGGTCACGGCGCTATGTAAAATATTTTGACAAACGCGTCGGCTTCATGCGCGGCGTGAATGCCGACGGCTCGTGGAAGACGCCCTTCAACCCACGTTTCTCCAACCATCGCCGCGACGAATATGTGGAGGGCAACTCCTGGCAATGGTCGTGGTTTGTACCCCACGACATCGATGGCCTTATGGCGCTGCACGGCGGCCGGAAACCGTTCATTCAAAAACTTGACAGTTTATTTTCGGTGCAATCGGACATCGAAGGCAACAATTCTTCGGCCGACATCACGGGTTTGGTTGGACAGTATGCGCATGGCAACGAGCCCAGTCACCACATTGCCTATCTCTATAATTACGTAGGCCAACCTTGGAAAACGCAGGAGCTTGCCGACAAGATCCTGAACACGCTCTATTTCAACGACGCCAATGGTTTATCCGGAAACGAAGATTGTGGACAGATGTCGGCATGGTATATTCTGAGCAGCCTGGGAATTTACCAGGTGAGCCCGGGTGACCCGACCTACACCCTGGGGCGTCCGCTTTTCAGCGAAGCAAAGGTGCATCTCGAAAACGGGAAGACCTTTGTGGTGAAAGCGCAGAACAATAGCGTGGTCAATAAATACGTCGCCAAAGTGAGCTTGAACGGGACGCCACTCAAGACCCCGTTCATCACGCACGAAGATATTTTAAAGGGTGGCACGTTGGAATTTGTTATGTCGGCACATCCGGCCATAACGCCTTAATTTTTTTCAACTTATCTTAAAAGAATACATCGAAAACACTATGCGACGAGAGGAGCTTGCCAAGCTGGAGAAGGAAGACCTGGTGATGCTGTTGACCCTGACCCACGACAAGATGCAAAAGAAAAACACTCAACTGCGCAAAACCCAAGAGAAGCTAAGCCTGGCCAAAAGTCGTATTCGCAAAATGAAAGACATCATCAGCTATCAACGGAAGCGGATATTGGATGGCGTGTTGGCGCAGGAGACTGCGTGAAGGCGATTAACAACCGCTCATTTCTCGCCGTTAACATAAATTCAGTTCATTCATTCAAGGGGTTATGTTCATTTTTATTCCATGATCGCGCGTGTTTATATTATAATGACCGGAATCCTGCTGACGCTGCTTTCTGTTTCTTTTGTTGGCGCCCAGCCCAACCGTAAGATCAGCATCGCTTGCATTGGTGCCAGCATCACCTATGGCGCCGGTCTCGCCGATCGTGAAAAGCAATCCTATCCCGCGCAACTTCAAAACCTGTTGGGCGACCATTACTCCGTGACCAATTACGGCGTGAACAGCACGACGCTGCTACGCCACGGCGATCATCCGTATTGGAATACAAAAGCGTACACATCCGCGTTGGCCAGCAACCCCGACATTGTCTTCATCGACCTGGGTGGCAACGACAGCAAGCTGGTGAACCGCGTACATGCCGGTGCGCTGGAACAGGATGGTCGTGACCTCATTCAATCCTTTCGGCAGCTTCCCTCACACCCGCGGGTTATTTTGCTGTTGCCGGTCGTCTCGTTTGTGACGGATACAACGGAGATATGGGATGCGGCCATCGTGAAAACCATCATCCCGCATTTGCGCAACGTCGCGTTCGAAGCGGGTTGCGAAGTATTGGATATGCATCCTCTATTATTAAACCAATCCGCGCACATGCCGGATAAAATACATCCCGATGCCGAGGGTGCGGCCCTGACCGCAAAACGGCTTCACGCATTCCTCACCCAAGACAACGACAGCCGTTTCGATATTTTCAAAACGCTGCAACCCGAAAATCTCCAGTCGTTTTATGGTTATGCGTGTTCGGAATTTAGCGTAGCAGGGCATCCCTGCAAGATCGTCCAACCTAAACGCGCCGCGAAGCATCACCCATGGATTTGGCGCGCGCGTTTCTGGGGTCACGAACCGCAAACGGATATTGCATTGTTGGAGCGCGGATTTCACGTGGTCTATTGCGATGTGGCCGAATTGTTCGGCAATGCCGAAGCCGTGCAGCGTTGGAATGCATTTTATGATCTGCTGATCAAGAATGGACTCTTTCATAAAGCGGTGCTCGAAGGCATGAGTCGCGGTGCGGTGTACTGCTATAATTGGGCCGCCGCAAATCCGGGGAAGGTAGTATGTGTTTATGTGGATAACCCTGTGCTGGACCTGAAGAGTTGGCCCGGTAGTCAGCGCACCAAAACCGAACGGCCGGAGTGGGAGATCTTCAAAAAGGACTTTGGGCTGGTTTCGGATGAGGCGGCGTTGGCGTTTCAAGGAAGTCCCATCGACAAGGTGTCGTTGATCGTAAACGGACATTATCCCATGTTGCACGTTTGCGGCGATGCGGACCGCGATGTGCCCATGATCGAAAATACGATACCCTTCGAACAAAAAGTAAAGGCGCTTCGCGGCGATATCACGGTGATCCATAAACCGGGCTTCGCGCATCATCCCCATAGCCTTCCGGATCCAACCCCCATCGTGGATTTTGTTATGGCGGCGTGGAATGCGTACCGGTAAACCCGTTCAGCTCATCCCAATCCAACTCCCCCGCTTTTTTCCAATGAAATGTTCGGTAACCGGGCTGGATCAGATTTCAGACTTGCGGTTCAACCGAATAAGATGAGGCTTAATTTTTTTGCATCATAAAAAGCAAAAACCTTCAAAAAAATCGCTGTTAATAGGTTTTTAAGAGATAATTAATTCCCCCCGGATAGATTTGATTTATCGTAAACGATTGAATTGTCTTCGCAAACGATAATTATACCAACCCAATGTTCCACTTAACTAACTATCCAAAACGATGATCAAAATCTACACGTTTTTGGCGCTCTTCGTTAGCACAAGTACCCTTCTAGCCGGCAATGCCGGTTCGAAAGATGCTTTGAACGAAGATCGCAATGTGGGGCGGATCGCCAACGCGACTGCTCTTGACACCACGGTTCCCCCCGATGAGGAGCCACTGACCGCCGCAACGACGGAACAGGCCGTGCAGGGGGTGGTAACATCTGAAAGCGGGGACCCCATGCCCGGCGTGAATGTGATTGAAAAAGGAACTTCCAATGGTACGACAACCGATGTGGAAGGAAAGTATGCGCTTAATGTATCCGGACCGGATGCCGTGCTCTTGTTTACGTTCATCGGGTATTCGTCCCAGGAAGTGCGTGTAGGATCGCAATCGGCCATCAGCCTTTCGCTTGCTCCCGACGTTTCCACTTTGCAAGAAGTGGTCGTGGTGGGTTATGGTACGCAACAAAAGCGCGACGTTACGGGCGCTACCTCCACGGTTAAATCAGACGAAATTGTGAAACGCCCCATCATGCGGGTGGAACAAGCCTTGCAGGGAACTACTCCCGGTGTGGTCGTTAGCAGTAACAGCGGACAGCCCGGCGTTCCGTTGAGTGTACGCATCCGTGGTTCTAACTCGATCAGCGGCTCCAACGATCCTTTGTATGTGATCGACGGTTATATCGGTGGCAACATCGAGTCGATCAACCCGAATGATATTGAGTCATTGGAAATCCTGAAAGATGCCTCGGCCACCGCTATCTACGGTTCGCGCGGATCAAACGGGGTGGTGATCATCACCACCAAAACCGGCAAAGAAGGAGCACCCCGACTCAACTTTAGCACGTGGTTCAGCAAGTCCATGATCGGCAAACAACTGGATCTCATGAATCCCTACGACTTTGCACGGACCGTAAACCTGCAGCAATCGCAAATCGGCCAGGGTGCCGCGTTCAGCGATGCGCAACTGCAGGCGTTAAAAGAAAATGGTGGAACCGATTGGCAGAAAGAACTCCAACAAAAGCCTTGGATACAAAACTACCAGCTCGATTTGACCGGGGGTACGTCGGCGGTGCATTACTATTTCTCTTTCAACCACCTCGACCAGCCGGGTCTCATTGTAAACCAGTTTTATAAGCGTACTACTTTCCGGACCAACGTGGACGTGAAAGTAAACGACCGGCTCGATCTTAAATTCAAAATAACCGCACTGCTTCCCCAAAGCCGCAACACAAAATACCAGGGCGATCTTACCGATCCCTTCTCGCAAGCCAACATCTGGGATCCGACATCGCCCGTACGCAATCCGGCTACCGGCGAGTATGTGAACAACTCGTCCTATGGCTCCACAGGCTTCAACCCCATCGCGCAAGCGCGGAGTCAACAAGAAGATGTGTCGACCACCAACGTGACGGGTATGGCTACGTTGTCGTACAAAATCTTCAAAGACCTGACGTTTACGTCAAACAACAGTTATGAAATACAGTCGCAGTTCTCCGACGCCTTGCGCGGTCCGGGCACAGATCCCACATCTGCTTTTTATGCCTCCACTTCGGCCAGCCGCTACAGGGCTTATCAGAACAGTAACTTCCTTACGTATAATCACAGTTTTGGAGAACATGCACTGACCGTAACGGCGCTGTATGAACAACAGAACCGCTTGAACAGGAACCTGGATGGACGCTCATCGAATTTGTCGAGCTATGCGCTGACGTATTATGGTCTGAGCCTTGGTCAAACCCAACAGATCAACACCGGCTACTGGAACGATGCGATACAATCGTACATGGGCCGCGTGAATTATGCGTTCCGTCAGAAGTATCTTTTGACTGCCAGTGTGCGTACGGACGGTTCGTCGCATTTGGTGCAAAAGTATAGCACGTTTCCCTCGGTGGCTGTAGGCTGGAACATTTCCCGCGAATCTTTTATGCAATCCTCCAAGCTGTTTGCTGATTTGAAATTGCGCGCCAGCTATGGTAAGACGGGTAACCAGGCTGTGCCTCCCTATTCTTCCATCGCGCAGATCACGACCGGTGGCCCGCACCCTTCCTACTACTTTGATGGCACCACACCCAGTGTATCCACACCGTTGGGAGCGCCGGTTTCGCAGGTGCTGAAATGGGAGACGTCCGCTCAGTTCGATATCGGTTTGGATGCATCGTTCCTGGAAGGCCGTTTGACCCTTAGCGTGGATGCGTATAAAAAGAAAATCTCCGACCTGTTGTATAACTATCAGGCGCCTTTCTACATGGGTGGTGGCTACTATCAGCGCAACATCGGAACAGTGGAAAACAAAGGTCTCGAATTCGCGCTGCGCGGAACCCCGGTGAACACAGGCAAGTTGAAATGGAACAGCTTCTTCACGCTCTCCTTTAACCGCAACAAGGTGCTCGACCTGGGTGGATTGGACAACGTGCAGGTGGGTAACATCGGCTCGGCACAAGACGGCGCCTCGCTTCTGCGCGTAGGAAGACCGTTGGGCGAATTCTATGGATATGAGTTCTTGGGAACCTGGAAAAGCAGCGAAGCCGATGAGGCAGCTAAATTCGGACTGTTGCCCGGCGCGGCTAAATATACAGACGTCAACGGCGACCATGCTTACAACTCTGCCGACCTCAAGCCGATCGGAAACGGTACACCCAAATATTCTTTTGGTTTTATCAACGACGTGACCTATGGCAACTTCACTTTGAGCTTTATGTTCCAGGGCACACACGGCAATCAGATCTATTCGCAGACCATGGCCTATCTGTGGGGCGGACAAGGACAAGCCAAGAATGCTACTACGAGCGATGCGATGAACATGTGGTCGCCCACGAACGAAACCGACAACCCGTCGTTTGGAGGCAATGGCAAGAACTTCATCAACAGCAGCCGCTATGTGTATAACGGCAGCTACATCAAGTTGAAGAACATTTCGTTGTCGTATCACGTGCCGGGCGACCTGCTCGACAAAGTGAAGATGAAAAACCTGGAAGTGTATGTGAGCACCCAGAACCTTTTCACGATCACAAAATTCCCGGGCTATGACCCCGAGATCAACAACGCTCAGAACGCGGTTACACAAGGCCTCGAAATGGGTGTGATCCCCAACCCGAGAACGTACACCATCGGTTTGAGAGCCGGCTTCTAACCACTACGAACATTTTTAAAAACGTAACTATGAACAAGAAATATTTCATACCCTTCGCCTACGTCGGGCTGCTGGCCCTGGCAAGCTGCCAGGACCTTAGCGAAGACCCGAAAGCGAATCTTACGCCACAGACTTATTTTAAAACGCAATCCGATCTTGATGCGGCCGTATCGGCGATCTATGTGCAGTTTGCCATCGACGGTGCTTATGGATTCACCAGCCGCATGACCTCGTACTTCGGTGCGGACGATCTGACCACGGACCCTGCCTTGAACAAAGCCGACTTCCGTGATTTCGATCGCCTTGCCGGCGGCAGTGGGAACAGCAGCATGGTCGCGGAATGGTCGGGACCGTGGCAAGGTATTTACCAAGCCAACAACGTACTCACGAACTATCAGAAAGTGGAATCCTCCGAGGATGCGAAGAACGCTTCTGCAGGACAAGCTTACTTCTTAAGAGCGTGGGGTTATTATAACCTGGTGCGCACGTTTGGCCCTGTGCCGCTCATCACCGGACCCATCGATGTAAACGCGCGTCCCGATCGCGCGCCGGTGACCGACATCTATGCCGCCATCATCAGCGATCTGCAAACCGCAAAATCTTTGTTGCCGGTGAAATTTGAGAACGCACCGGGCAAAGCCAACCAGATGGCTGCACGCGCCTTGCTGGCCGATGTGTACCTAACGATGGCCGGCTGGCCGCTGAATCAAACCAGCAACTACGCACTGGCTGCCCAGGAAGCACAAGGCTTGATGGACGGCACATACACGTTGCTGGATGACTACGCCACCGTGTTCACAACCAACAACCACTCGGAGTCTATCTTTGCCTTGCAATACAACGTGGCCGGTGGAACACCCCAACGCAGCTTCGGTTCTTCTTCTGTTCCATTGGAGGAAGTAGCATTGAACGGTTCCAGCGGATGGGACGACTACTATCCCGAGATCAATTTCTACCTGAACGCTCCGAAGTGTAAACGCACCGACGAAACGTTTTACACAACGATCAAGTTACGTCAGGCGGACAACGTGACCTATAAATTGGTGAACTGGGATGACGAGGCAACCCACGCCCGCCACCCCTATTTCAAGAAGTTCCGTGCAGGCCTTAATGGCGACGGAGTATCCGAGACCGACAACTCCATCATTACCATGAATCCCAGCACCAACAAGGCGCTTGACATTATTCGTTACCCAATGGTGTTGCTGAATTTTGCGGAGGCCAAAGCCATGTCAACCGGTCCCGACCAGGCAGCCTACGATGCCATCAACGCCGTGCGCCACCGCGCCGGTCTGAAGGATCTCACCACCGGATTGTCGGCCACCGCTTTCCGCGACTCTGTGGTCTATGAACGGGCCTACGAATTTGCCGGAGAGTTCGGCATCCGCTGGTTCGACATCGTGCGACTGCAATTGCTGCCGGAAGTCCTTGCCGCCCGGAGCGACAAGGAGAATGCGATCAACACCTCGGGCAATCTAAGCGACAAGTATCTCGCACCGATCCCGCTCAACGAGATATACAGGAATCCCCTCTGGCAACAGAATGATGGGTATTGATTTTTGTTTGAAATATGTTGAACCACGCCGTAAGGTGTGGTTTGACTTTTTAATGCAGGGTTGGGTTGGGAAAGGGTTCCCCAGCCTCCCTGCATT
>DATDAV010000215.1:0-9500 GCA_036525235.1 Chryseolinea sp.
CCGCTACGTCGTCCCGTTCATCGTCCAGTTCGGACTCTACATTTCACCCGTTGGGTTCAGCAGCTCTATCGTCCCGGAAAACCTGAAACTTCTCTACGCGCTGAACCCGATGGTCACAGTCATCGACGGCTTCCGCTGGGCCCTTTCAGGCGGCAACACCCCTTTTTATCTCCCTGGCCTCTGGCTTGGCCTGGTCAGCATGACCGTCCTCCTCTTCAGCGGTATCTGGTATTTCCGCAAAATGGAACGCACGTTTGCAGACGTCATCTAACCTCTGACCAGATGAGATTATCAGTTATCCACTATCAGGAGACGAACCATCGTTATCAGTTATCTGATAATCGGTATCAGAAGACATCAGATACACAGCCACACCAATAGCTGATAACCACTAACCGATAACCGGTAAATAAATGAGCGAAGCGATAATCACAGTCGACAACCTCGGGAAACGCTACCAACTCGGGGCGTCCAAGGGGAAGAACAACGGCGGCGCATACCGTTACAAAACCTTCGCCGAAACCCTCGTCCAAGGCGCCAAATCCCTCCTTCGCCCCCGCTCCAACCCGATAACCGATAACCGGACAACCGATAACTCCAAAACTCCGCAGGAGTTTTGGGCCTTAAAGGACGTTTCGTTCGAAGTGAAGTGCGGCGAAGTCGTCGGCATTATCGGGCGCAACGGCGCAGGGAAATCGACCCTGCTGAAAATCCTCAGCCGCATTACGGAACCGACGAAAGGCCGGGTGCATCTCAAAGGCCGCGTCGCCAGTTTGCTGGAAGTCGGTACCGGCTTCCATCCGGAACTGACCGGACGCGAAAACATCTTCCTCAATGGCGCCATCCTCGGCATGAGCCGGGCGGAGATGTTAAGCAAATTCGACGAGATTGTCGAATTCGCCGAAGTCGAGAAATTCCTGGATACGCCCGTCAAGCGTTACAGCAGCGGCATGTATGTCCGCCTGGCTTTCGCCGTCGCCGCCCATATCGAACCCGAAATCCTCGTCGTGGACGAAGTCCTCGCCGTCGGCGATGCCGAGTTCCAAAAAAAATGTCTTGGAAAGATGCATGATGTGGCCGCTAAAGAGGGGCGGACCGTTTTGTTTGTCAGCCACCAGATGAATGCCGTGGAGGAACTTTGCACACAATGCTTCTTATTGCGTGGAGGAGCCTTGCAGGCGGCCGGGACACCCGCGGATATTATCTCGACCTATTTGAGAAACGACGCGACTGCTAGCATATGGACCGCTGAACCGGACAAACCGTCGCCATACTACAACCCGTATTTTTCACCCGCGCGACTGGCCATCGTCGACGAAAACCTGACGCCAGTCACGCGGGCCGTCCGGGGCAACGAACGGGTCGGTGTCCTGATCGAAGGTGTCACAGAAATCTCCGATTCAGCCCTTACCGTAGGATTTGCTCTATTCACCTCGTCCGGGGTGCTTCTTTTCTGGAGTTATCACACTGACATCGAAGAGCAAAAGTGGCCGCAAATCACCAAAGGTCACAACCGATTGCTAACGTGGTTACCTCAGCACCTTCTCAATGAAGGTGATTACCGTTTGGAACTAATGGTTAGTCTACACTACCGCTCTTGGCTCATACAGCCGGGAGTTAACTCTCCAGCAATTCACTTACGTGTTCAAGGAGGTTTAAGCGATTCACCGATTTGGAATGAGGCCCGTCCAGGCTTGCTAGCGCCTATATTACCATTCGAACGCATTTAATAACTAATCAACAAAGTTCTTATATGATCCATATAGCTGAAGCCGTTCGTGACACATTATGGCCGCCTCGGCTTGGATTGCGCGCGAGAATTTTCACTTTCAAAAACCTTCTGAAATTCTGGAAGGACTATCACGAATATACACGGCTGACAAAAAGCGGGCCGTTGCCTGAGTATAAACACATTTATCCGTGCTTGGGGGACAATACCGGAGAAACGGCCATAGAAATTAGCTATTATTATCAAGATGCTTGGGCCTTTGAAAAAATTGTCACAAAGCATCCCCCATGTCATCTAGATGTAGGATCTCATCACAAATTCGTGTCCTTGCTATCTAAGGTTGTCCCAACGACGATGGTCGATCTCCGCCCTCTTCCTGTAAAACTGGATACATTAAAATTCAAAGAAGGGACCATTGTGAATATGCCTTACGAAAATGAAAGCATGCCTTCCGTATCAAGCCTCTGCGTTGTCGAACACATCGGTCTTGGACGATATGGAGACCCTATAGATCCCTTGGGGACAGAAAGAGCTGTTAACGAACTCAAGCGCATCGTGCAACCAGGCGGAGATCTTTATATCTCGGTTCCACTGGATGACGCAAATCGGATTTACTTCAACGCTCATCGCGCTTTTACCGAGGAATATCTAAATCAACTGTTCGCTCCTTTCGATATATGCGAACGCCGATATATTTTTGGCAATTGCTATGGTGACAAGCTGCAACCGGGATTCGGGACGGGCTGCTATCATCTACGCCGACCGCTGTAGCCGTTTGGCTTCGATTGCGAAGGTATTCACTAACAAGGCAATGGAACAAAATCAGCCGTTGTTCTCTATAATCACACCCACTTTTAACTGCGCGCAAAAGCTCGACTCGACAATCCAGTCTATTTTCTCTCAGGATGAATCTCTTTGGGACTACTGGGTTATCGACGGTGGATCGACGGACGGAACCGTGAATCATCTTCTTCAGAATGAGAGCAAACTGCAATGGTTGTCGGAGCCCGACAAAGGGATTTACGACGCAATGAACAAGGGAGTTCAACGGGCACGCGGAAAGTTTGTTTACGTCCTTGGCGCAGGAGACCGATTGCGTCCAAACATTCTATCAACTATTGCCCAAGAGCTTACAAAAAACCGGGATATTAGTCACCCAAGGCCGCTCTTGCTCTATGGTGACGTGATTTGGGGCGAAACGGGCAGACGTTACGATGGCCATTTTAGCAAACTAAAGCTAGCCGATACCAACATTTGTCAACAAGCAATATTTTATGACTCACGCATTTTTACAAAACTTGGAAATTTTGACACACAATATTCACTGTGCGCCGACTATCATTTTAACTTCCGCTGTTTTGCTGATCCGAGCATTCGCCGTCGCTACATCGACATTGTGGTTGCAAACTATGAATCTCCAGGGGCGTCAAAGGCAATAGATCAGCGTTTCTATGCAGACCGCCCGGAACTTATCCGGCGTCATTTCGGAGATCATTACTCTGTTGCGGTTACGGTGATTCGCAAGCTGCAGGCTCTAAAGCAAAATATTGGCGGTCTGAAGCGCAAATTGTTATCCGGATAAAGCTGTCATTCTTGTACAAAATTGAGCACGTAAAACCTTTATTTGAGCTAGTATGACTCGCGAAATCACCGTGGTCCATCTGGTGTGGCGTCCCTTAGAAATCGCTATGCTTGGTCAGTTCGTAGCGGCCTATCAAAGGAATCGGGGAGGGGTCGACCACAACCTGCTCATTCTCTATAATGGATTCAGCGCTCAAAACGAGATTTCGGCATTCGAAAACGTGCTCACCGGCATCACGCACAGTTCGATTGTTCTTCCAAATCCCATTCAGGATATCCCCGCATATTTTGTGGCAGGCAAGGTTGTGACAACCGACCGGCTCTGTTTTGTGAACTCGTACAGCCGTCCCCTCGATCCACTATGGCTCCAAAAGCTCTCCCGATACTTGGACGAGCCTGGCGTTGGCGTCGTGGGCGCAACGGGCTCTTGGGAGAGCCACTTGAGCGGCTTGCTTACTGGGACACTCTTCGAAAGGAAAAGCCCCTCGATCTGCAGACTGGTCCGCACGGCGCGGCGCTGGAACCTGATCCGTCAGGCCGGGGCGAAATTTGCACCGTTTCCGAACGCTCATCTCCGAACAAATAGTTTTATGATCGAGAGAACGCTGTGGAATTCTCTCACCTTTCCCAGTGGAACAGGAAAAGAACCTTGCTTGGAGTTCGAATCTGGTAAATCCGGGATGACCGCTCAACTCGCCGAACGGCAACTGCGTCCTGTCGTGGTAGGAAAAGACGGCATGGGGTACGAAGCTCACCGTTGGCTGGAAAGCAGAACCTATCGCCAGGACCAACAACAGAATTTGCTGGTCGCCGATAACCGAACCGACCAATACTTCAAGGCGGAGTCCGCGGGTGCAGAGTATTTACGCCGGCTCGCGTGGAATCAAACACGTATGGAAAGTGTACCGTGAGGTCGATGATCGATGATCTGCCGTTAAGTTAAACTCGTTCAGTTGTCCCTGTAGTTTGGCGGCGCGGCATGAGATCTATCGCTTCAAGCTGATCCCGGAGAGAACAGCACCAGCCTACCGACCGCTCTCGCCGCTGCCGGCACAGAGCCGGAATCGATAGAAGTGCCATCCCAAATCCAGCCGCGAAATCCAAATCTCCACGCCCTGTGCGGCTTGTCAGGCGGAGCAGCGAACACGCGACATGGTTCACCCACAACCCCGAGTTATCAAGAGTCAGCCAGTGGCAGAAAAAGTAGTTCCTAGCGATGATTCTTGCCACGTGGCTGCGCTTTTTTTTTCGGGTAGTGGAGTTCGGCCGGTGCCAAACGATACTCCGGGGTTCAAATGCCAAACGCCATCCCCGCTTCAAGGCCTGAATCGAAACCTCCATGTCTTCGAAATAAAACGGATTGAGCAAATCGCAGAAACCTCCTATGAAAAGAAGCTTTTCCCGGTTGAAAAGGGTCGCACCGCCGTTTGCAAAGCCCTGGACATATTGCTCACCAGACAAAGCGTCTTTGGTCCGATCAAATCGCCGATACTCCCCAGCAACAAAGCCAATTGAGCAGCTTCCAGACTCGGTTTCACCTCCGTCGGGGGGTTGATTTTGGAAGACACTCACCGCAAAGAGCTCCGGATCCGCCGCAACACGCTCGCCTAACGGGATTAGAAAATCAGCTTTTACTTCGATATCATTGTTTAACAAGAGTACCCAGGGGTGGCGCGCTCGATCAATTCCCGTATTCACAGCAGTCGAAAAGCCGCCATTTTCTGTCCGCCTGACGAAAACAGCCTCTGGAAAAGCGGTCGCCATCAGTGTCGGCGTGTCATCCTGTCCCCCGTCATCCACCACAATACATTCGTTTTCTCCGGGATACCGCTGAAGGGCTTCCATCACCGATTTCAGGAAACGGCTCAATAAGAACTTCCCGTTCCATGTTGGGATGACGATTGATATGGCTGGATATTCCATCAGTCCCTCTCCATAACGCAATCCTTCGCAAAAGCCCATTCCGCAATGATCGACGTCCGTCCAAACTCACGTGCCAAACGATGAATCCAGTTCGCGTTCTTTACGATGCCCCTGAGTTTGGGATGTTTCAGCTCACAGGCCATGTGCAGGGCGTAGGCCGGGTCGTTGAGGAGGTCGCACGAGGGCTTCAAGCCTCGCCGGATTGCGACCTACGGTTAATGGCATCCTTTTTTCAAGGTCTCGCCGGCGAATGGATTGCCGAAAAGTTTCCGGAGGCCGCTTTTGTTCATTCTCCCGCGCAGCAGTTCGTTTCCAGGGTACTGACGAAAGCGTATAACCCACAAATCATGTTCGACGCGGAACGGGCCCACCAATTTAAGATCCGGCTTCGTCGTTTGGCTACAAAGGGTGTGATTGCGCCATTTCGTTCCTGGTTACGCAGCGTTCCCGATGCTGTATGGAATGACGTGGATCTGTTTCATGGAAACACTGGACCGATTCCAGGCCAGATTGCGAAACGCCGTCTGCCGGTTTTCGCTTACGTACATGACTTGATCCGAATTCGTCATCCTGAGTTTTTTACAGACGTAAGACCGGGCGAAAAAGAACGCACGCGCGCCGCACTCTCTCACAAGCGCTGGTACCTCTGTGTCTCCGAGAGCACTCGGAATGATCTGCTCGAATTGGATTGTTGCGATCCGGCAAAAGTATTCGTGACACCTCTTGCAGCGGGCCGACAGTTTGTTCCAAACCAAAATGAGGAGCGCACTTCGGAATGCCGGCAAAAATACGGCATTGGGGACTCGCCATTTCTGCTGAGTGTCAGCACGTTGGAGCCCCGAAAAAATCTGGACTTTGTCGTTCGTAGCTTCCTGAAGCTCGTTCAAGAGCAAAACCTTCCGGATTTGAAACTCGTCCTCGTTGGCGGCATCGGATGGAAATATCGGGGAATCAGCGAACCATTGTGCGAGGCAGGTGCCCTACGAAATCGCGTCATTTTCACCGGATTCGTGCCGGATGCCGACCTGCCGATACTGTATTCGGAGGCGTTGGCCTTTGTTTATATGTCGTTGTACGAAGGATTCGGCCTTCCCCCTTTGGAAGCGATGCAATGCGGGGCTCCCGTGATCACTTCGAATAGTTCATCCCTACCAGAAGTGGTTGGTAAAGCGGGAATTACGCTTGACGCGAGGGATGCTGACGGCTTCTGTCAGGCCCTGTTAAGTGTGGCGACGGATCGGAATTTGCGAAACACCATGTCGCAGCAATCAGTTGCCCAGGCATTCATGTTCTCCTGGGAGCGCTGCACGAATAACGTGATCGCCGCATACCGCCAGTCTACAGCTTAGACTATGGTCGTGTGCCTCCCCTTTAAAACCCGTATTTCACTTACAACTCTGGCGCCAGGGTGTTTCAAACGTTCTCGCACGGATTTTGGTTGTGGATCCGGCGTCAATGATATTGTGCCATCATTCTTCGGTGCCCGAATCCAGTCAGGTTACATTCGCGAACCGAATCCCAGTCCATTTCCGACGTTTTCATGAGCTGCCCTCTCACGAGTCCATCGTGAAGGAGCCACGGTGGTCTCATCCCCGGATGACTTGGCTGCATGGTGAGACAATTGCTCGGGTTGACAAGCTCGATGTCGAGTCCATACGCTCCCGCACAAGATCATTCCGCATGACATGGGTCTTGATGAATTTGATGAAACTGAGACACACGTTCCGGATAAACGCCCGATAAACCTCAATGCATTCAAACTCGATAGCGAAATTATTTACCGCAATCGTTGGCTGTTTGCTGTCGGTCTTCCTCATCTACCAAATTCTCTATAGCCGCACAGGTGGTGTGGCAATGTTGATCACCTGCGTGGGAATTGCCGGAGCGATTGCGGCAGTGGTCAACCCAAAGACCGGCCTTTATCTGACAGCCATTTCCACTGCCTATGTGGACTTCGGCAAGCAAGTCGCTGTTTATTACGGGGAAGTGTCCCAACTCACAATCATTCAGGTCCTGCTGGTTTCCATTGCCTGCCTTGGAGGTACCTATCTAGGTATTTTCTTCCGCGCCGTTGTATTCCGGACGCTGAAACTGCAGCGTTCGGACGTGGCATTGTTTGGCCTCACAGCGGGCATTTGCGCCATTCTTTTTGGGCTAAACCGTCATTCAGGCACCGCCATGGCGGCCCAATTGGCCATCAACGCCGGCCTTTTCGTGGGTCTGATACCAACGGTGGCAATCCTTCTGAAAGAAAAAGAGGAAGTTCTGAAGTTTGTCCGGTTTCTTTTCTGGACCCTCCTGCCCTGGCCGATTTGGGGTATTCGACAACACTTTTGGGGCTTTAACCAACTTGAATGGGACTACGCCCTTACGGGGTTGTCGCCAACAACTTCCAGCTTCATGCTAAGCTTTGCGGATCCGGCTCCGACAGGCTTTGGCTCGAACCCAGGTTCTTACTCGATCATTACTTTGTTTGTGCCGCTGGGACTTTGGCATGCGTTTCACTATCCCAAACGGCGGCTACTCTATCTCCTAGCTGCCGTCGTCTACTACGCGGGATGTATCTTTTCCGAACACCGAACGGTTCTATTTTTTCCGTTCATTGCCCTCGCCTTCTACTGGTTTTGCCTGCGTCCACGCCGGACGGTTGCCGCTTACGTGCTTGGGCTCGGCTTGTTCGTCCTCGGCGTCGGCTTTGCGGGTTACCTTGACCAGAACATCGCCAGAATATCTGACTTCACGAGATCATTGGTACCCAACGAGTGGGGGCAGACGGCATTGTCATTGGAAACGTTTTCTGATCGGCTCAAAGGGTGGCAACGGCTCGCTGAGCCAGAATCGTATTCACTCGTAGGGCGCTTGGGAGGCGGCTGGACGGGACCAGAGACTACAGCTGAGGCATCACAAGAATACAATCACGACATCATTAACAAAATACTGATTAACTTCGGTGTTGTTGGGTTGATAACGATCATTATCACCGCCTGGTTTCTATTGCGTAGCCTGCACCGGCTTGCGCTTCGCACGCACGATGCCGATTCCAGATCCTTCGCTGCGATCCTGGTCGCGTGCGTTCTTCCGATGATTTTCCTCTCGTTCATCGGCGGCGGCAACCTGAACACAAATCCACATAATCTTATATATTGGAGCCTCTTGGGCGCCGCGCTGGCCATGAGCCGTTTGGATGCCGTGAGTGCCCCCGCGGACGATAGTGCATCCGCCGCACCAACATCCGGTCCCCAAAAATCGCGGTGGCAGCCTCTACCTGATTGTGCCAGTTCAAAACCATGGGGCTCGATTTCAATTCAATAAAACTGCTCATCTGGAGCACAACGGCGGGCATTGAAATTTCGAAATGCGCGATGCTGGGAAGATTATCCTTTATGGGTGTAACTGACGCCGATGTTGCAGGACTGCTCGCAAAAGCAGGGTACACGACGCTCAGGGAGCCAGATATTACCCCTACTGGATACGTTGAGCCGTTACTCAGACATCTCGGAGCGCAGTTGGTAGAGAGCTTTGACGCCAGCAGCTATGAGAATGCCACCCACCTGTGGGACATGAACACACCTGTCTCCTCTGAATTCCACGATCGATACAGCCTTGTCCTGGACGGAGGCACACTGGAGCATGTTTTCAATTTCCCTAACGCTATTTCGTCCGCCATGAGGATGGTGCGGAAGGATGGCCATCTCATTGTTTGTGTTCCGGCCGATGGAATGTTCGGGCATGGTTTCTATCAATTCAGCGCTGAACTGCTCTACTCGTTATTCTCGCCAAGCAACGGTTACAATGTCGCCAAGATGTTTATATTTCAGGATTATGCTCGTGCGCCAATTTACGAAGTAATCTCTCCGGCCGCGCTTCAACAACGAAACAAGCTATGCTCGAACATGCCAGCCCTGCTCTATGCAATCTGCAAGCGAATAGGCGATGTTCCAGACAAGCTTGAAGTGATGCAATCTGACTACGTGAATGCTTGGAAGGCCGACGGGACCAACAAAGGTCAATCCCTTCGCATTCCATTCAATACGGTTTATAAGCGACGCTATATCAAGTCCCTCGCGACAGCTATTCTCAACTTCCCGTTCTGGGCCAAACGGAGCTTTGTTCGCTGGAATCCATAAGCACGATGCTAATATCACGATCGAAGCGCCCTAAAAGAAAATCCTCTATCACATGCTGACGAAACTTCGTCGCTCGCTGCTTCCTTTGCTGGATTTTGACAATCGCGTCCAACTCATCATCAACCGGCTCATGTTTGCTC